>CAZSZE010000070.1:22285-23415 GCA_964610645.1 uncultured Enterobacterales bacterium
CTTCCATCCTCTCCATACGAGTACGCCACCTGGAATCGATCCAGGCCGTCCATGACGGCATCCAGATGCATGCCAGCCGGTTCACCGGAGTGCCAGACCAGGTCAGAAGCGCTGTCCCAGGTTCCCGAATAATCCCGGACGTTGTAACGAATGCCCTCCCAAATGGCGTCATAGTAGACGACATGGACCTGCCCCATCGAGTCCACTCCCACCGCGGACACCTCTCCGAAGTCACTGACCCAGTCGCTCAAGGTCTCCGGGGTGCCGAAACAGTTCGTGGTGACCGAGGCGTTGACGTCGTTGCAGTCGTCCGCGTTGGCGACGTAGCCGCTGGGCTGGGAGCAAGCTTCCACGGACACGTTCGGGTCGCCATATCCATCGGAGTCCCAGTCCTCGTACCAGGTGGTGGCCGTGGTGACGGAAGCATTGACATCGTTGCAGTCATCATCGTTGGCGACGTAGCCGCTGGGTTGTGTGCAGGCCTCCACGGACACGTTGGGGTCGCCGTAGCCATCGGAGTCCCAGTCCTCGTACCAGGTGGTGCCATCGGCAACGGGAGACTCGTCGATGTCCCCATCGCAGTCATCGTCAATGGAGTTGCAGGACTCGGTAGCCCCCGGGTGAATGTCGCCATTCACATCGTTGCAATCGTGGCTGTTTGACACGTAGCCGGCTGGCTGCTCGCAGCTCTGTTGGGAGACGTTGGGGTCGCCAAACCCATCGGAGTCCCAGTCCTCGTACCAGGTCCCCAGGGTGGTGGCCCCCTCGTCCACATCCCCGTCGCAGTCGTTGTCCAGGGTATCGCAGATCTCTTCTGCACCCGGGTAGACGGTTGCCACCGCATCGTCGCAGTCATTGGAACTTGAGACGTACCCGTTGGGGGCCTCGCAGGCGGAGAGGGGGTGGTCGGCTCCGCCGTATCCATCCCCATCAAAGTCCAGGTACCACACGGGAAGTTCCGCTTCCGGCACATCGTCGATGACGTTGTTGCAGTCGTTGTCGACGCCATCACAGACCTCCGGCGCACCGGGGTAGACGCTGGCATCGCTGTCGTTGCAGTCGCCGTCCTCCGCCCGCACGCCGTCTCCGTCCCGATCACCGTCGGTGTCGTCGGTGTCGTCGGTGTCGTC
>CAZSZE010000071.1:0-23080 GCA_964610645.1 uncultured Enterobacterales bacterium
GCGGCCCCATCGCCCTGGTTTGCGACAACAACGGGGGGAGATACCGCATCCCCCCCCAGGGTGTCGCACCTGGAGGGCGACTTGCGACAGTTTCGGGGAGGGTCATTCTATACCCCCCTCTTCTTGTCGCAACTGGCGGCCCCATCGCCCTGGCTTGCGACAAAAACGGGGGGAGATACCGCATCCCCCCCCAGGGTGTCGCGCCTGGAGGGCGACTTGGAGGGCGACTTGCGACTCTCTACTCGCCTCGTACGGTCAGAGGGCGTCGGAACTCCCGAGCTCAACTGATCAGGAAACAAAGAACCGAGGCGGAATCCAGTTCCACCCGGACTTTCCTGATCCCGCCACCTCCACCTCGGTCAACTCCATCGCTGCCTGGGTGATGTCCTCTTCCTTGAGCACAGTCCAATGCTCAAGGTTCAGGTTCTGGGCAATGCCGGGCACATTCTTCTGGCCAAGCGCACGCGTGGGCATGCCCGGGAAGCGCTCCACCACGTGGCCCTGGATCGTGCGAACAAATCCCGCGAAGCTCCGGTCCTCCGCTGCCACCAACAAGCGGCCCGTGCGCTCCACGCTTTCGTAGACCAGGTCCAGATCCGGCGGCACAAGGCATCGCAAGTCGATCACCTCCGCGGAGATGCCCTGCTCCTCCAGCTTGGAAGCTGCATCCAGACTGCTCCAAACAGCGCGGCCCCAGGACACGATGGTGACATCGGACCCCTCCCGGCGAATGATCCCCTTGCCAAACGGCACGCGAATGTCCCGGGGAAGCTCCGGAATCTCCCCACGCATGATGTCCTTCTTGAGGGCAGCCACCTTCTTTGCATCCGTCGGCTCACCAGGGAACGCCGGCCCAAGGGACTGGCGGTACATCCACTTGGGCTCCAACATCACCACGGGGCCGTCGTATTCGCCCGCCGTCAGGAGCAGGCCGTAGACATCAAAGGACGTGGACGGCATCAGCAGAACCAGCCCTGGAATGGGCGCGAAATAGCCGTCCTCCGACATGGAGTGGTACACCGCACCGCCCCCGAAGGGATCCACGGGCATGCGAAGCACAACCCGCGTGGATGTCTGGCCGTTGGAGCACCAGTAGAGGTTCCCCATGTGCACCAGCCAGTGGAAGGCGTTCAGCGAATAGTCTCCAAACTGGATCTCCGGCAGGGCGTGGACGTTCTTGTGCAGTCCCACCCCCATGGACGTGCCCACGATCATGGGCTCATTCAGCGGAGCATCGATCACACGATCCGGGTGCTTGTTCTTCAGACCGGCGGTTGCAGTCATGACCCCGCCCAGGCGTCCCACATCCTGCCCGGTGATCAACCCCATGCGGTCCGTAATGAGATGGTCCAGCGCTGAACGAATTGCCCCCGCAAAAGAGATGTTGGTGGTTCCCTCTCCCGGCAACGATTCCTCTACCTCGGGGAATGGAGGCCGAATGAACTCGAGCACAGACTCGGGAGGCGGCTCGGGTTCGGCCTTTACAGACTCCAGCTCCGCGCGAATCTGCTCGTCCTGCTGGCCCGCCACGTTGCCAAGATCGTGGTGGGAGAAAAAGTCCCGCCCCTCGCCTGAAACCCGCCGCAGGATGTCCTCTTCCTTCAACACGCCCTGGTCCACCAACGCCAGGCCCAGAGACACCAACGGGTCCTCCTGCGAGAGATCGAAGGTCATGTCTGCCGCCGAGGAGTGCCCGTTGAAGCGCGGCAGAGAGTGCACATGCATCAGGGCCGGCTTCTGCTCCTCCTTCACGTACGAGGCACAGGCAAGCGTCACCCGGTAGCAGTCCCAGAAGTCGCGGCCGTCACAGGTGAAGTGGCGAACCCCAAAGCCCGAGGCGTAGGCCTTGAAATCCTTGATTCCGCGGCCTTCTTCCGGCAGCGTGGAGATGGCAACGTCATTGTCGGTGACCATGACAATCATCGGCAGACTCCACACGCTCACCGCGTTCATGGTGTCGTGCATGTCCCCTTCGGCCGTCGTGCCATCCCCCACAATGCCCACGGTCAGTGCATCGGTGATGCCCTGCACCTTGAAGCCCAGTGCATAGCCAGCAGCCTTGCCCAGCTGCATTCCGACAGGGCTCTGCACCGGCAGGACCCCCAGGTCGGGAATGTCCAGGTGGTTGACCATCTGGCGGCCCCGGCTCATGCCATCCGTGTCCTTGGAAAACTGCTGCCGGAGCACGTCCAGGGAGAAGCCCTCGTACCCGTTCAGGGCAGCCCAGGTCCCAATCAACGAGCCGGAACGGTAGTGCGGAACAATGCCGAACCGGGACACATCGTCCACGACCCTGGACAGCGCCAGCGCTGTGGCACTTCCGTGGACCTCTTCCCCGGGACCCCAGATGGCGAACTTCACCTCACCCCGGCTGGCGAGGCGCACAATGTGCTCCTCCAGAACGCGGGATCCGCAAGCGGCCCGGTAGCAGAGCTTGAGCTCCTCCGGGGTGGGGGCAGGGGTGGCATTGGGAGCTGGTGCGCTCATCAAGGACTCCGGGCGGAGGGCTTCTATAACGCGGAAGCCCGGCCTGATTCACTCAGGGCGCCTGTTTGGGGACCCCGGGTGGCCCCCCGGGGGTTAGAGGTTTCCATTGGAGGCAACCATGCTCACCACCATCCTCGCCACTGCGGCGCTTGCAGCCGTTCCTGCCGGCGCCCGGCAAACGGCCGCAGAAAACGACTGCACATTTTACGCGCTTCCCGCCAACAGCAATGGTGTGGAAGCCATCCACGTGGAGTGCGAGTGGCCCGAGCTCACGGTGGTGACCCTGGACACCCTCCTCCACAAGTGGGCCAACCACCAGAACTACTTCGGCGCCGTAGCCCAGGCACAGCTCCTGGAAACCAAGGGAGAGATCTCCCGGGTGCACCAGCGGCACGTGGCCGCCGGCATCTCCGACCGGGAGGTGACCCTGGACATGTGGCGGGAAACCGTGGACAAGGGCTACCGCTACGCCTGGAAGAACTCGGCCCACCAGCACAGCAAGTGGGACGAGGGCAACGTCAGCTGCCCTGTGGATGAAGGCGCCTGGACTGTGGTGGCCCTCCCCCGGGGTGGAGTGAAGGTGAACTACGACCTCCTCTACGATCCGGGGGGATGGGTGCCGGGATTTGTGGTGCGATCGTTCCAGACCGGAGGCATCGTGACCATGCTCGCGGAGCTTCGCGCCCAAGCAACCGCTCGGTAATGCAGCCGGTTGTCCTGTGCATACTGGACGGGGTCGGCCTGGGGCGCCCAGACGACGGCAACGCTGTCTGGGCTGCAAACACCCCTGTCTTTGACCGCCTGACCCAGGGTCCCCTGCACTGCTCTCTCGCGGCCCATGGAAAGGCCGTGGGTCTCCCGAGCAATTCCGATATGGGCAACTCAGAGGTGGGCCACAACGCCATTGGCGCGGGCCGCACCTTTGCCCAGGGCGCATCCCTGGTGGACGATGCCCTGGGAGACGGCACCGCGTTTGCGGGAGAGACCTGGCCCTGGCTCGTCTCCGCAGGCACCCTGCATCTCATCGGACTTCTCTCCGACGGCAACGTTCATTCCCATGTGCGCCATGTACACAGCCTCCTGCGCCAGGCCGCCAAGGGGGGCGTGAAACGGGTGCGCCTGCACCTGCTGACCGACGGCCGAGACGTGGGAGAGCGAACCGCCCTGGAGTACGTGGAACCTCTGGAGCGCCTCCTCAAGGATCTCTCTTCCGTCGACCGGGACTATGCAATCGCCTCCGGTGGCGGCCGCATGCACATCACAATGGATCGCTACGAGGCCGAGTGGGACATGGTGGAGCGCGGCTGGAATTGCCATGTGCATGGAAAGGGCCAGCCTTTTTCCAGCGCTTCCCTTGCCATTCGCACGTTCTACGACGCCGATCCACAGTGCACGGATCAGTGGCTCCCTGCCTTTGTGGTGGTGGACGATGCCGGCACCCCCATCGGCCGAATCTCCGATGGCGACGCCGTCCTGCTTTTCAACTTCCGCGGGGATCGTGCCCTGGAACTCACCCGGGCATTCGAGGGGGGACAGGTTCCCTTTGATCGGGGCGCAGCCCCCCAAACACGCTTCGCCGGCATGATGCAGTACGACGGCGACCTGCTGCTGCCGACACGGTTTCTTGTGGCTCCCCCCGCCATCGACAACACCGTGGGACAACACCTGGTGGCGGCCCGCCAGCGGATCTTCGCCGTCGCCGAAACCCAGAAGTTCGGCCACGTGACCTATTTCTTCAATGGAAACAGGTCGGGCTACCTGGATGAAGACCTGGAGACCTACCAGGAGATCCCCTCAGACAAGGGTCCCTTCAACCGGTCACCCGCCATGCAAGCCCGGGCCATTACCGGGGGAGCATGCCAGGCCATTGTCTCCGGTGCCTTCGACCACATCCGCCTGAACCTGGCCAATGGCGACATGGTGGGCCACACCGGGGACTTCAACGCAACCGCCGTCGCCATGGAAGTGCTGGACGGCTGCCTGGCGGATCTCGAGGCCGCTGTGCTCTCGGTGGGCGGCGTCTTGCTGGTGACCGCAGACCACGGAAACGCCGAGCAGATGTACGAGCTGGACCCGTCCACGGGGGACTACAAACAGGATCCCCACGGGGGCCGTGTTTCCCGCACCGCCCACAGCTTGAATCCGATTCCCTTTGCCGTCGTGGACCCGCGACAGCAGTGGCAGCTCACCCATCCCGAACAGGCCAGCCTGGCCCACATCGGATCGACCCTTCTCGCTCTGGCAGGCATCGCCCCCCCTCGGGGCTACGTGCCTTCCTTGCTGGAGCCTCGCACATGACACAAAGGCCTCCCATGACAGAGAAGCCAAGCACGGCAGTCGACCTGCGCTCGGACACCGTGACCCGTCCGACCCCCGAGATGTTGCACGCCATGATGACCGCCGATGTGGGCGACGACGTCTTTGGCGACGACCCGACCGTCAACCGGCTGGAGCGCCTCTCCGCAGAGCGCTCCGGCAAGGAAGCCGCCCTGTTCACCCCCTCGGGCACCATGGCCAACCAGCTGGCCATTCGCGGCTGGACCCAGCCCGGAGACGAGGTGCTCATGGAGGCGGGCGCCCACCCGTACCACTACGAGACAGCCGCCCATGCCGCCATTTCCGGGGTGCAAGTGCGGCCCATCGAGGGCCAGCGGGGCATTCTGGATGTGGAAGCCGTGGCGGCTTGCATCCGCCCTCCCGACGATCACTTTGCCCCGGCCACCCTGCTCTCCATCGAGAACACGTCGAACCGGGGTGGAGGCACGATCATTCCCCTGGAGCGGCTGGATGCGCTCACCTCTCTCGCCCAGGAGCGAGGCCTGAAGACCCACCTGGACGGGGCCCGGGTCTTCAACGCATCCGTCGCAAGCCAGCAGCCCCTGGACCGCATCGCCCGCGGCTTTGACTCGGTCTCGTTCTGCCTGTCCAAGGGCCTCGGCGCCCCGGTCGGCTCCCTGCTCTGCGGCCCGGCGGACTTCATCTCCTACGCAAGACGAATGCGCAAAATGCTCGGCGGAGGCATGCGCCAGGCTGGGTTTCTTGCAGCAGCGGGCATCCACGCCCTGGAGCACCACGTGGCTCGACTGGCCGATGACCACGCCCGGGCCATGCGCCTCTACGAGGGGCTAAGCGAGCTGGGTGCCAAGCCCCAGCGCCCCGAAACCAACATGATCTACACGGAACTTCCCAATGCCCCCGCGGCAGAATCGGCCCTGGCCGAGCGGGGAATTCAAGCGATTGCTGTGGGCCCCACCACGATGCGCCTGGTCACCCACCTGGACGTGGACGATGCAGGCATCGACGCCACCCTTGCCGCGTTCAAAGCAGTGTTGCTTTAGTCGCAGTTCGCCATGGCCCCGTAGGTGATTTCAATGGTGTCCCCGCCCTCGGGAATGCCCCAGTTGAAGACCACAGCGTTTGACGCGGGCTCATAGGTCCAGCGATCCGCCTGCACGGTGCTGCCATTGACCTTCACGACAATGGTGCCCTCCACGGCGGTCCCGGAGAGCCCAAACGTCCCCTGGGAAGTTGAAACCTCGGCCAGGGCCTGCATGTACCCGTTCCAACCCGTGGAGCAGATCGAGAGAAACGCCCCCCCGGTGAAGTTGGCGGCCTCGTAGTACCCGGTCCCTGCATCCGCAGAGGAGCACCCATTTGGGTAGTCCCCGGCAATCGCCGAAAGGCGGGTCAGGGAGGCGGTGCCCTTCTTGGCGACGACCTGGTTGACGTAGGTGTCCCAGGACTGCGGGCTCTGCTCCGGTTCATCGCTGACCATCACGATGTGCAGCATGGCGCCAGGCCGCATGAAGCCGTCGTTGCACTCTCCAGGATCCGTCTGTTCCACCGCTGCCGCAGCCGGGGTGAGCAAGGCCTCGGTATAGGAGTCCGGCGAGGAGAGGTTGTGCCAGGAGTAGGGGTTCACCGCATCAGTGAAACGCTGGACATAGTTTGGGCTGCTCGACGTCAGGATGCCCGAATGGTTGCAACCGGAGTCCTGGGTCACAACCATCACGCGCCAGTTCGTGGTGTAGCTGTTCAGGTTCGTGATGAACTGGGAGAAGTTGGTGGCGAGACGGCTTGCGTCATTGCTCATGGAGCAGGAGCGGTCCACCAGGAAAATGATGTCCGAGGGCGGGTTCTCCACCAGCTCCCACTCGTCGGTCATTTCACCTGCATACTTGCCAGAACCCGTCTGGATGGCTCTCCGTTGGACCAGGGGCTCATTGGAAATCACGGCCAGGCTGCCCTGAAAGGAGTCATCTGAACTCGGCTCGAAGTCCATTCCCACAACAACCGATTCGCCAGGCGCCAGGGTCAACGGGAGGGCCATGCCATGGGTCAAGATGAACGCATCTCCGGTCTGCTCCACGGACTGGATTTCAAGGTTGTCCGTCCCCACGTTGGAGAACTCCATGTCTCCTTCGTGGATGCACCCTGCATAGGCTTCGCCGAAGTCATAGGGATCCGGGCTGATGGAGAGCTCCGGAACCGCGCCGTACCCAAGGAGCGTCACGGCTTCCTCTGGCAGTTCCGCATCGTTGGAAAACACCACCGCATCGGCATCGTTTCGATCGGCCGCCATCGGGGAGAAGACCACCTCGACCTCCTGGGAGGACCCGGGGGGCAACATGAAGCCGAAATCGGTCTCCACCAGGGTGAAGGCCCCCACACCTCCATCAATCATTACGTTCTCCACCAGCAGATCCCCGGTTCCCACGCTGTGGATCGTAAACACACCAACTTCCGCCTCTCCCTGGGAGAGGAGCCCAAACTCCAACTCGGGAGGAGAAACCTCAATGGCTGCTCCACCGTCTCCCATGCCATCGGTGGTCTTGGAAAAGCTGTTTTCAGTACAGCCGACCAACAGAAGGGGAGCCGCAAAGAGAAGTTGACGCATGGAGCCTCCGAGCACTATCGCCGCGAAAGAAGCAGCAACAAAGGGGCTCTATAGCAATAAGCGTGCCGGGCACGGTCAAGAGTCACAGCGTGCCGGGCCTATCAATCGCAGGTAGCAAGCACCGCGTAGTCGATGTCGATCTCGTCCCCGCCTTCCGGAACATTGGAATCAAACACCACCGCTTCCAGGGAAGCATCGTAGTGCCAGGTAGCGGTCTCTTGAATGCCGTTCCGGTACACCTGAACCGTGGATTCCACAGCCGCCGCACTCAAGATGAACGTGTCCTGGTTGATGGATGCATGGGCCAGGGTGGCCATGTACTGCGTCCAGGAAGTGGCGCAGATGGAGAGGTAGACCCCCCCCGTGTAGTTGACGGCCTCGTAGTAGCCATACCCGGCCGAGTTGCTTCCACAGCCGTTTGGATAGTCACCCGCGATCGCAGACATTCGCACCAGGGAGGCGTTTCCCTTCTTGGCGATGACCTGGTTGACGTACGTGTCCCAGGAACCCGGGCTCTGCTCCGGTTCATCGCTGACCATGATGATGTGCACCATGGCGTTTGGACGCATGAAGCCCTGGTTGCACTCTCCGGAGTCCGTGTTCTCCACGGCCCTGGAGGCGGGGGTCAGCAGGGACTCGGTGTATTGTCCCCCGCCCGCATAGACCGCGTTTGTAAACGAATTCTGGTAACCCCCCGTGGTCGACGTGAGGATGCCCGAATTGTTGCACCCGTCGTCGTTGTTCACGACCATGATGTGCCAGTTCTGGGTGTAGGTATCGAGGGTGCTGATGAAGGCGCTGAAGTTGTTGGCCAACCGCGCCTGGTCGTCGTACATCGAGCAGGACTGGTCGATCAGGAACATGATGTCCGAGGGGGGATCCTCCAGCAATTCCCAGTGATCCGAGAGTTCAGCGGCGTATTTCCCCTCACCGGTCTGGGTGGCGTTTCGGGTACCCAGGGGCTCATTGGAGACCACAGCCAGGGTGCCCGTATAGGCGCCTTCCAGGGACGGATTGAACTCCATGTGCACCATGGCCGACTCGCCCGGTGGCATGACGTGCGGCAGCGTCAAGTCATGGGTCAGGGTGAAGTCTGTGGCGGCATGGCCAATCTCGAAGAGTTGAAGCGGCGCCGTCCCCACATTCGTCAGCGCCATGTCCCCGTCGTGGGGGCAGCCCACGTAGGTGTTGCCGAAGTCATAGGGATCCGGGTTGATGGACAGCTCCGGCACCGAGCCGTATCCCACCAGGTCGACCTCAATTTCCGGGACCAGGTTGTCATTGGAAGAGACAATGGCCTGGGCACTGTTTTCGTTCGCGGCCATGGGGGTAAAGCTGACGTCGATGTCCGCAGTCTCTCCCGGCGCCAGGGACCACGTTGTGGTGTCGGCAATCACGAAAGCCCCCCCGCCATCCGCGATCCAGATGCCGTCCACCTCCAGGATCTCATCGCCCACGCTGTGAATGGTGAAGGTGTTGACCTCCACCTCCTCTTTCACAAGGCGACCAAAGACCAGCTGTGCAGGGTCGACCTCGATGGCTGGCCCGAGCGGATCAAGGTTCTCCTTCACCGAATGAAGCGAGTTTTCGCTGCAACCAACCGCAAGGAGCAGCGCTCCAGCAGCAAGAAGCAGTCTATTGGGGGTGCCAGTCATCACGTCAGACCCACAGTGTATGGGAAAAGAGCCCACTATGTATACAGCAAGAGTTGCGCCAGACAACGACCCGGACCTTAAGCGAACAGGCGCAATGCCCGACGAAGTGCGACAAATACGCCCCAACCCTTCTTCGTCGCATTGGGGCAAGAGGGCCCCAAGTGCTCAGGCGCAAGCGATCCTCACCCCAGAAGGTCGGACACCGCCGCCCGCTCCGAGGCCAGCTCGTCAGCAGAAGCTGCGATCCGCTGGGCGGAATCCTCGGAATGCTCCACGCCCTGCACAATCTCCCAGTCTCCCCCCTTCGCGTGGCAGGGAAAGGAGTACAGAAGCCCGCTGGGGACGCCATAGGATCCATCGGAAACCACGGCCATGGAACGCGGCTCCTCTCCGGTGCCGCTCCAGAGAGTGGACATGTGATCCACCGCAGCAGAAGCCGCGGAGGCTGCAGACGAGGCGCCCCGGGCTGCAATGATCGCCGAACCCCGCTTGGCCACCGTGGGGAGGAAGTGATCCCCAAACCAGGCGGTGTCATCGATGACGTCTGTGGCGGGCCGTCCGTCGATCTGCGCGTTGTGGTAGTCCGGGAACATGGTGCTGGAGTGGTTGCCCCACACCACCATGTTCGAGACCCGGTCCGCGGTCACTCCCGCGCGGGTGGCCAGCTGGCTCCGGGCGCGGTTTTCGTCCAGGCGGGTCATGGCTGTGAACCGCTCGTTGGGAATGTCCTTGGCCGAGTGCATCGCAATGAGCGCATTGGTGTTGCAGGGGTTGCCCACCACGATCACACGAATGTCATCGGCAGCAGAAGCGTTGAGAGCCTCCCCCTGGCCCACGAAGATCGGTCCGTTGGCCCGAATCAGGTCTGCCCGTTCCATGCCGGGACCCCGGGGACGAGATCCCACCAGAAAGGCCTGGTTCGCTCCTTGGAAGGCTGCCTTGGGATCATCGGAAATCTCGATTCCGTGCACCAGTGGAAAGGCCGCATCGTTGAGCTCCATGACCACCCCTTCCAACGCGCCCATGGCAGGTGGAATCTCCAGCAGCTGGAGAATGATGGGTTGGTCGGCGCCATAGCAACTGCCCGAACCAAGGCGAAACAGGAGTGCGTATCCAATGTTTCCGGCAGCACCGGTCACAGCAACTCGAATGGGGGCAGGCATGAGATCTCCCTTGAAGGTGCACCTGATAACCCGTTCTTGTTCCCGCTCCCCAGGCCCGACCAGCGCCCTGCGCCTTGAATCCACCGCCCAGCGATGGTACCCCCAACTACCCCTTCTTCAGGTAGGTCCATGAAACTCCTTGCCCTGATTCTCGGTTTGTTCCAGCCGGCGATGGCCCAGGACTGTGATGTGGCCCGTCTTCGCACGGAGGTTCGAGAGGCAAGCCCCACCCGGGTCGCCACCCGGTTCGCCGAGCTCGCAGAGTGCAACCCCAAGATCGCGAAGGGTCTGACCCAGGGGGTGTTTGGCCGCATGCTTCCCGGACCCGAGGCCGACGGTGCCATTCGGGCCGCCGTGGAAATGGGCCAGGGAGACATCGTCCACGCCTGGGTCGCCTCCCTGCGATCCGATGAGCGATCCGCCACCATCAAGGCCATCGGCAAGGCCTGCATGGACAGCGAGCAGGTGGCAGCCTTCCTTGTGGCCACCCACGCGGAGTTGGGACGGGCTTTCTGGGACGAGCGCTGGTACCGCTCTCTGAAGACCTGCCGCAGCGAGGGAATCCAGGAGATTCTCCGCAAGGAAATCGACGAGCCAACCAGCAACCGGGCCCGGTTCTTCAGCGTGTTGGAGGTCTATGCCAGCAACCTCGGGGACGAGTCCATCATGCGGCTCCTGGAGTTGGCCGGAGATCTGGAGGACCCGGAGGAGTTGACCTATGTGGTGAGCGCATTTGCCGATGCCGCCCAGGTCGGGTCCACCACTGGCCAGGACATGAAGGCCACCGCGACCGCCGTGGAAGCCCTCGTCAGCCTGGTCCCCACCCTGGACGGGGCGCCGTTGGAGCAGGCCCGAACCACGTTGGAGAGCCTGGGAGCGCTGGAGGAGGCCGCCAGGGTTCCGGCCCTGCGCTATTCGGAGTTGTTGTGGGACGACGGGCGACTCCACTACGGCCTCGTGGCAGTGGAGACCGCCCAGTGCAAGAACGGCAAGATTCGGCTCTGTGCCCACAACGGCAGCCTTGCGGAGAGGGGCGAGCGCTTTCCCCACACCATAAAGACTGCTGCTGCGGAAGCCGCCTCCTTCACCTGGGTCTTCCCCATCGCCGAGAAGTGCAAGGGAAGCCAGACCCTGGAGTTCTTTGTCAGCCCCATGCCGTTTTCGAGTCCAGAAGAAGTCGCGCTGTTCCACCAGGAAGTTGCAAAGGAGCTGGAGAACCGGGTGGCGACCAAGCGCACAGTGGTTGCGGAAGAAAGGGAGGTCCCGCTTTAGCGGGGAGCTTTGTCAGACGGACGCATCCTCCTGGTCAGTGTGGGCCCAAACATGGAGGCCTTCGCCGATTCCCTGAAGGGGGCCGGCCACACCACCAGCTCCGCCGCCAGCATGCGGGAAGCTCTGGTTCAGTTGACCGAGGCCAGCTTTGATCTGGTGATCAGCGACAGGGAGCTGGGAGAAGACGATGGGGTCACCCTCATCGGACACATCAAGGACCTGGCCCCCAACACAGAGGTCATTCTCCTGACGGACACCGGATCCGTGGAGGAAGCTGTCCGCGCCGTTCGCGCCGGGGCTTTCGACTTCATCAGCGTCCCCCTGCCAGATGCCACCCTGCTCACCCTGGTGGACCGGGCCCTGGAACACCGCTCCCTCCTTCTTTCCAGCAACCTGTTCCAGTCAAGCCAGGCCATCTTCCAAAACCACGATCCCGAGTCCCTGCCCCAGGTCGTGGTCGAGGTGGCCATGGCGGTGATGCGGTCAGACGATGCCTCCCTGATGTTGCCAGAGAAAGATGGGAACCTGGTCATCGCCTACTCCCACACCCTCTCCTCCCGCCCCAACACCATTGGGCAGGCGGCGGGCACCGTGGCAAGACGCATCGCCAAGGAACGCACCCCCGCGCTGCTCTCCGGGCGCCTGGACAACGACCCCCGCTTTCCCGGGGAGACCCAGTCCGAGGGGGTCCAATCCTCCATCGTCTATCCCCTGTGGTCCGGGAACCGCCTGGTCGGGGTCTTGAACCTCAACCGGGCCAGCGAGACCCGTCCCTTTCACCCCGGAGACCTCGACACAGCAGCCATCCTGGCCTCCCAAGCGGTCCTGGCCCTGGAAAACGCCAGGCTTGTCCGGGAACTCCGCGGCCGAATCGTCAAGCTGGAGGAAACCCAGACCCGCCTGATTCACAGCGAACGCCTGGCCGCTATCGGGCAGATGGCCGCCGGTGTGGTGCACGAGATCAACAACCCCACGTCCTACCTGCTGGCCAACCTCGTGCATGTCCGGGAGGGACTGGATCTGCTTCGGCCCGCCGTGGATCAGATCGAGCAGTCTCCCCTGGGGAGCAAGTTGGAGCAGTGGGCCGGCACGCCCGCAAAGGAAGCCCTGGAGGACCTGGTCCAGGCACTGGTGGATGCAGAAGACGGTGCCCATCGAATTCGGGACATCGCCCAGGATCTACGGGTGCTGTCTCGCACAGACCCGGGAGAGCACTCCCGGATTGACCTGTCCGATGTTCTGACGGCCAGCCTCCGACTCGCTCGGCTCTCCATGGGACACGAGGTGGAATGGCGCGCGGAGACCGCGTCCACGGTTCACATTCTGGGCAACGCCCGCCGCCTGTCCCAGGTGTTCCTGAACCTCTTGGTGAACGCTGCCCAGGCGGTCCACCTGGAGCCGATTCCAGACCCCTGGGTGAGCTTTCGCTGCCAGCTGGAAGGCGACCGGGTCCTGGTGCTGGTGCAGGATTCCGGGCCCGGCATTCCCGCCGAGATCCGCAGCCGGATTTTCGAACCCTTCTTCACCACGAAGCCAGAGCAGGCCGGTACCGGACTGGGGCTGGCCATCAGCCGAGACATCGTGGAGCACCACCAGGGCACCATTCGCTGCGACTCCGAGCCCAATGAGGGCACCACGTTCACCGTGGATCTCCCCTTGGCGCCCACAGCCTCCTGACAAGGCTGGACCCCGAAACGATGGAGTCGCAGCTCGTCTCGCGCATGGAAGCGATTCGAGAGATGGGTCTCGAACGGGTCCTTCGGCCCCTGGTTCCCCTCGCCCCCACCCGGGCGCTGTTGGACAGCCAAGAGGTCGATGTCTTCTCCTCCAATGACTACCTCGGCCTCGCCTGGGACCCCGCGGTACGGGATGCCTGGCAGGGAGCCGGGTGTGGCAGCTCTCGTCTCCAGTCCGGCACCCGCCCAGCCCATCGAAAGCTGGAGGAGAGCCTGGAGGACTGGTTCGGGCAACCCGCTCTGGTCTTCTCCTCCGGCTACCAGGCCAACCTGGCGGTGCTGACCACCTTGTTCCAGGAAGGCCAGCACGTGGGATCAGACGCGCTGAACCATGCCTCGATCATCGATGGGTTTCGCCTGTCCAAGGCAACGCGCCACATTCTTCCCCACGACCAATCCCTGCCTGCCGGGCCAGACCTGGACGGGGTCGTGGTGGAAGGGCTCTTTTCCATGGACGGAGACACGCCAGATTTCGGAGCCCACGACGGTGGCGCATGGTTGGTCGTGGATGAAGCCCATGCCGTGGGAGCCATCGGCCCCGGTGGGCGCGGCGTTGCAGCCGAACAGGGAGTCCGCCCGGAGGTCCTCGTCGGAACTTTTGGCAAAGCCTACGGAGCAGCGGGTGCCTTTGTGGTTGGACCTGCCGTCCTCAAGAAGCTGATGATCTCCAGCGCCCGGAGTTTTGTCTACACCACCGCCCTCGCGGAGCCAGCAACCCGCGCAGCCCACGCCGGCTTCAAGGCTGCCGACAACGAACGCCGCGAGCGCCTGGCAGATCGCGTGCGGCGGTTTCGCACAGGGCTGCTCCAGTTGGGACTGGAGACCTGCGGCCAGCACCACATCGTGCCGGTCCTGACCCGGGAGCGCACCATGGAGATGGCGGCCCAACTGGAGAGAGAGGGAATCTACGTACCGGGCATCCGCGCACCCACCGTAGCGCCGGGCAGCGAGCGGCTGCGCTTTTCACTTTCCTCTGAACACACCGACGACCAGATCGATCGGACCCTTGCCGGCCTCGAACGATTCCAATAGGTCCACGGACCCCCTTCCCTTCGAAGAACAAGAGGTCAGGCAGCCATGTCAGACCAGGCAAAATCGGTGGACACCGCCAAGACCCGCGAGGGGTTTACCCACCTCCGCAGGCTGGAGTCTGAAAGCATCCACATCATGCGCGAGGTGGCTGCCGAGGCCGAGAACCCGGTGATGCTCTACTCCGTGGGCAAGGACAGCGCCGTCATGCTGCACCTGGCCATGAAGGCGTTTCACCCGTCCAAGCCGCCGTTCCCGATCATGCACGTGGACACCACCTGGAAGTTCGGCGAGATGATCACGTTTCGGGACAAGATGGCGGAGAAGCTTGGGCTCGAATTGCTTGTGCACACCAACGAGGAAGGCGTGGAAATGGGGGTTGGCCCCTTCAGCCACGGCTCGGCGGTACACACAGACATCATGAAGACCGTTGCCTTGAAGCAGGCTCTGGACAAGCACGGATTCGATGCTGCCTTTGGGGGCGCCCGCAGGGACGAGGAAAAGTCTCGTGCCAAGGAGCGCATTTTCTCCTTCCGAACCGATCAGCACCGCTGGGATCCCAAGAACCAACGACCGGAGCTCTGGAACGTCTACAACGCCAGAAAACACCTCGGGGAGTCCATCCGGGTCTTTCCCCTGTCCAATTGGACCGAACTGGATGTCTGGCAGTACATCCACATCGAGAACATTCCCATCGTGCCCCTGTACCTGGCAGCGGTTCGACCCGTCGTGGAGAGGGATGGCGTACTCATCCTGGTGGACGACGACCGCCTGCCTTTGAAAGAAGGCGAAGAGCCCATGATGAAGAAGGTCCGGTTTCGGACCCTGGGTTGCTATCCCCTGACCGGTGCCGTGGAGTCAGAGGCGGACACCCTGCCGCTGATCATTCAGGAGATGCTCCTGACAAAGACCTCCGAGCGCCAGGGCCGCGTGATCGATTTCGACTCCAGCGCCTCCATGGAGAAGAAAAAGCAGGAGGGCTACTTCTAAAATGGCTCACTCCTCAGACCTGATCGCCGAGGACATCCACGCCTACCTCAAGGCGCAGGAGAACAAGGGCCTCCTTCGTTTCATCACCTGCGGTTCGGTGGACGATGGCAAGTCCACACTGATCGGCCGCCTGCTTTTTGAGTCCAAGCTGCTCTTTGAAGACCAGTTGGCGAGTCTGGAAGTGGACTCAAAGCGGTCCGGCACCCAGGGAGAGGAAATCGACCTGGCCTTGCTGGTGGATGGACTTGCCGCGGAACGGGAGCAGGGAATCACCATCGATGTGGCCTACCGCTTCTTCTCAACGGACACGCGCAAGTTCATTGTCGCGGACACGCCGGGGCACGAACAGTACACCCGCAACATGGCCACGGGGGCTTCCACAGCCGACATGGCCATTGTGCTGATCGATGCCAGGAAGGGGGTGCTCACCCAGACCCGGAGGCACAGCTTCATCGTCTCCATGATCGGGGTCAAGAAAGTCCTCCTGGCCATCAACAAGATGGACCTGGTCGACTACTCCCAGGAAACGTTCGACGAGATCGAGAAGGACTACCGCCGGTTTGCGGATGAGGCCCTGGAGTTGGACCACATCCAGGCGGTCCCCCTGTCCGCCCTGAAGGGAGAGAACATCACCGAGCCCGGGAAGAACACCCCCTGGTACAAAGGCCCGACCCTGATGGAGGCCCTGGAGAGCGTCCGGGTCAAGGAGGAGCTGGATGCGCTTCCATTCCGCATGCCCGTGCAGTGGGTGAACCGACCGACCCACGAATTCCGTGGATTCTCCGGTCAGATTGCGGGAGGGGCGGTGCAACCAGGGGACCGGGTGAAGTCGCTTCCTTCCGGCAAGGAGAGCCGAGTCGCGCGGATTGTTACCTTCGATGGCGACCTGGAGCAGGCCATCGCCGGCCAGTCCGTCACCTTGACCCTGGAAGACGAAATCGACGCATCCCGGGGGGACGTGCTGGTTGCTGCAGACAGCCCTTGTGGCGTGGCGGACCAGTTCCAGGCCCGCATTCTCTGGATGGCCGACGACCCCATGCTCCCGGGACGACCCTACATCATGAAAATTGGTGCGCAGCAGGTCACCGTGACTCCGGCCAGGCCCAAGCACCGGATCAACGTCAACACCCTGGATCTGGAGCCGGCCCGCACCCTGGCCCTCAACGAGATCGGCGTCTGCAACCTGTCCCTGGACCAGGACATTCCCTTCGATGCCTACAGCGAGAACCGCACCATGGGCGGCTTCGTCATGATCGATCGAATGACCAACAACACGGTGGGCATGGGCCTGTTGGACTTCGCTCTGCGTCGTGCCTCCAACATCCATTGGCAGACCATGGACATCAACAAGGAGGCCCGCTCCCAGGCCAAGGGGCAGAAGCCCGTGGTGCTCTGGTTCACCGGCCTCTCGGGTTCTGGGAAATCCACGATTTCAAACATCCTGGAGCGGAAGCTTCACGAGCGAGGGCGCCACACCATCACCCTGGACGGGGACAACATCCGCCATGGCATCAACCGGGACCTGGGCTTCACGGCCGCCGACCGCGTGGAGAACATTCGCCGGGTGGCTGAGATCTCCAAGCTCATGGTGGAGGCGGGACTGATCACGCTGGCTTCCTTCATCTCCCCCTTCCGCTCGGAACGGGAGATGGCCCGCAGCCTGATGGGGGACGGCGAGTTCGTGGAGATCTTCGTGGACACCCCGCTGGAGGTTGCCGAGGCCCGGGATGCAAAGGGCCTCTACAAGAAGGCCCGGGCCGGGGAAATCAAGAACTTCACGGGCATCGACAGCCCCTACGAGCGGCCCGAGTCCCCTGAGATTCTGCTGACCAACCAGAACGCAGAAGAAGCCGCCGACGAGATCATTGCCTGGCTTGTAGCAGGGGACTTCCTGGAACCGAGGAAATCTTGACCCCCAGCGAGCTGGCAGCACTGGATCACCAGCACCTCTGGCATCCCTTCACCCAGCACGCGTTGTGGTCCAAGAGCGAGCCACTGATCATCGCCTCCGCCTCGGGTTGCGAGCTGGTAGATGTGCGGGGGGACACGTACCTGGACGGCGTTTCTTCGTTGTGGGTCGGCGTGCATGGCCATGGCCACCACAGGGTGGATGCTGCCATTCGAAAACAACTGGCTTGTGTGGCCCACAGTACCTTCCTGGGGCTCTCCCACGAGCCCGGCATTCGCCTGGCGGCCGCCCTGGTGGAGCGAAGCCCGTCGCGGCTCACGCGGGCCTTCTTTTCGAACTCTGGTTCCTCTGCGGTGGAGGTCGCCCTCAAGATGGCCTTTCAGGCCCAGCAGCAGTGGGGAAACGCCGAGCGGACCCGGTTCGCAAGTCTGCGGGAGGCCTACCATGGGGACACCCTCGGAGCGGTGAGCGTCGGGGGCATTGACCTCTTCCACCGTGTCTACGAGCCCCTGTTGTTCCACACGCTGCAGTTGGATGCGCCCACCTTCCGGGAAAGGGAAGAGGCACTTGCAGAAGCAGCAGTCGAGGCCATCAAGGCGCAAGGAGAGTCCCTGGCCGCCTTGATCGTCGAGCCTCTCGTCCAGGGGGCCGCCGGCATGCGGATGCACTCGCCTGCCTACCTGAATCCAGTACTCCAAGCCGCCCGCGATGCAGGAGCCCTCATCATTCTGGACGAGGTCGCCACGGGATTCGGCAGAACGGGCACCCTGTTTGCTGCCGAACAACTAAAAGTTCAGCCGGACCTGCTCTGCCTGGGAAAGGGGCTCACAAACGGTACTTTGCCCCTTTCCGCCACTCTTGCATCAGAGCAGGTGTTCGAGGCCTTTGTGGGCAAGCCCGAGCACACTTTCTTCCACGGACACACCTACGCAGCCAACCCCACCGCCTGCGCAGCAGCACTGGCGTGCCTGGACGTCTTCGATGCGGAGGACACCCTGGAGCGGATGCCCGCCCGTTCCGCATTCCTCGCCAACCGACTTGCAGGCCTTGCAGAGCTTCCGTGGGTCCACCAGGTGCGCCAGAAAGGGCTGATGGTGGGCATTGAAATCCGGCAACCGGATGGGGCGCCCCACCCGCCAGAGTTGCGAATGGGCCAACAAATCTGCCAGGCCATCCGGCGACATGGCGTGATCATCCGCCCCCTCGGGGATGTGTTGGTGCTCATGCCCGCGCTGGCCATGGAGGAGGAGGATCTGGACCGCCTGGTCCGAGCCACTCGCCTGGGGCTCATGGAGACCATGCGGGGTTGATCGGCCGCCCCCAAGCCGGATTGGCTTGAATTTTCGCACCTGCTGAAGGAACATCCCCCTAAGGCGTGGAGCGTGGCATGCGGGTTCTTCCTTTGACCCTCCTGGGGCTTTCCTTTCCTGTGCAAGCACAGGACGTGGACGGGTTCGACTTTTCCGGCAGCCTCCTGGACGCTGCGGGCGGGCTGCAGATCCCCAGCGCGGAGTTGGGAGAGCCCGGCGCTTTCTACGCGGGACTGGGGGCCGTTGTTGCGGATCGTCCGCTGGTCCTCGAACGCCTTGATGGTTCCGAAATCAACCTCGTGGGACGGCAGACCTCCGCGCGGCTGCTGGCCGGCTACACCACCCCCTGGAACATGCGAGTCGACTTGCAGGTGCCGTACTACCCCAGCGTCGAGGTGGAAGAACAGGCGCAAAACGGCATGGGCGATGTGCGGGCTTCCGCCCTGGTCCTGACCTCCCTGGGCGGCCCCGTCGGGTTCGCCCTTCAACCGCACCTGGTCCTTCCCACAGGAGATGCATCCCTCTACGTGAGTGATGGATTCTCCGGTGGGCTCGCTGCCGTGATTTCGGGAGATGCCGATCCCCTCCTGTGGCACGCCCAACTCGGGGCCGACCTGGGGGCCTCCACCTGCGTTGAAGACACAAACGGTGACTGCCTCGGCGGCGTGGACCTGGGCCAGGACCTGTTGGGCGGATTTGGCATCGACCTGCCCATGGGGGACAGCCTCGCTCTGGGCGCCGAACTGGTGAGCCGGATTGGGTTGGCCGGAGGAAACCCCTCGTTCAACAAGAATCCCACCGATGTGCATGCGTTTCTCACCTTTGGCGATGGTTCGGGGCTCGTGGCCTCCCTGGCCGGCGGCACCGGAATCGTGGCAGGCATCGGGGCCCCCGCCTGGCGCACCGCCCTGGTCCTGGGCTGGCGAGACACCGGCACCCCCCCGGACCGGGATGCGGATGGGGTCATCGACGAATGGGATCTGTGCCTGGACGAACCAGAAGACATCGACGGCTATCGGGACGAGGACGGCTGCCCGGAGTTGGACAATGATGAAGACGGCGTCTTGGATCGCCGCGATGGCTGTCCCAATAAGAAGGAGGACCTGGACGGAGTCGACGATGAAGATGGCTGCCCCGAGTACGACAACGATGGAGACCTGGTGCTGGACGTGAGTGACAAGTGCCCGAATGAATACGGCCCCCCCTTGTCCGGCGGCTGTCCCGACTGGGATGAAGACCGGGTGCCGGATTCCGTGGATCAGTGCATGCGCACCCCAGGTCCCAAAGACAACAATGGATGTCCCCTAGGAGAGTACAAATGACCCCGTTGATCCTCCTGATCTCCTCGGCCCTTGCCAACGGGAACGCCATCTCATTTGATGGATATGACAACAACAATCCGGACCAGGTCGTGCTTGGCACCCTGAATGCAGGCTCCAGCTTCACCGCCGAAGTCTGGGTCCAATTCGACGAGATCAACAGCTTCAACACGCTGTTCGAAGCAGTCAACCCGATGACTTCTCGGAACGCCTTCTACCTGGGATACGTCCGCAACCAGTGGCAGATTGAAGCCAACGACGACTCGGTGATCGAAGGGGACTCCTGCGCCGACGGCGTAGCCCTTTGCACCCCCTATAGCGTCAGCATCGACACGCCCTACCACGTGGCGGTCGTCGTAGACGGAGCCGATTTCGAGCTCTACGTCAACGGAACTCTTGAAGACAGCAGCACCATGACCGCGCCGATCTTCGGAAGCCTGGCGGTTTGGGGCATGGGCGCTGACTCGGACAACGGAAGCTCCTTCACCTCCGACCGAATGGACGGTATGCAGGACGAGTTGCGGCTGTGGAGCCGGGCGTTCACCGCCTCGGAGCTCCAGTGCACCCAGAATTACGCCCTCACCGGGGCCGAGCCGGACCTCTACGCCGCCTACCCCTTGGACGAGGCCCCCGGCTACCCGAGCACCGCCGACGTGACTGGCAATGGCCACACCGGCACCCTGTACGGCGACGCGGACTTCGTCACCTCCCCCTTCGGGCTGACGGTTTCCAGCGGCGGAGACATCCCGTGCCTGGACTTCGACGAAGACGGCTTCACACCCGCCGACGGCGACTGTGATGACACTGACGCCTCCGTCTTTCCCGGCGCCACGGAGGTCTGCGACAGCATCGACAACGACTGCGATGGAACCACTGACGAACCCGACGCAACGGACGCTCTGACCTGGTACGCCGACACCGACAGCGATGGCTACGGAGACTCCGCCAACACCGCCCCCGGGTGCACCGCACCCACTGGATACGTTTCCGACGACACGGACTGCAACGACGGCGCCGCCAACGCCAATCCAGGCGCCACGGAATACTGCGACAGCATCGACAACGACTGCGACGGCACCGTGGACGAGGACGATGCTGCAGACGCACTGACTTGGAACATTGATCACGACGGCGACGGATACGGAAACTCCACCTACACCACCCAGGCCTGCAGCCAGCCCAATGGCTACGTAAGCGACGACACCGACTGCCAGGACCTGGATGCCAGCTCCTACCCGGGAGCCACAGAGACCTGTGACGGCGCAGACAACGACTGTGACGGCACAACGGATGAATCCGACGCTGTGGATGCCACCACCTACTACGCAGACACCGACGGAGATGGTTTCGGCGATGCCAACAGTAGCTCCGTTTCCTGCGAGCCCGCCTCCGGTTTTGTAGACGACGCCACCGACTGTGACGACACAGTAGCCACCACAAACCCCGATGCCGATGAGACCTGTGATGGCGCAGACAATGACTGTGACGGCACCATCGACGAGAACACCGCCATCGACACGAGCACGTGGTACGCGGACGCCGATGGCGACGGGTACGGCAATGCCAACTACACCACCGACGCCTGCTCCGCCCCGAACGGCTGGGTGGCGGACAACACGGACTGCGATGACGGAAGCTCGACGTCCTACCCCGGTGGCACAGAAGTCTGCGACAGCCACGACAACGACTGCGACGGAACCGTTGACGAACCAGACGCAACCGACGCCAGCACCTGGTACACCGACTCGGACGGCGATGGCTTTGGTGATTCTGGAAGCAGCCAGGTCGCCTGCAACGCCCCAAGCGGCACGGTCGACGACGCCACAGACTGTGACGACACAGACAGCAGCGTGTATCCGGGAGCGACCGAGACCTGGTACGACGGAATCGATTCAGACTGCGACGGTGCTTCGGACTACGACGTAGACAATGACGGCTATGACAGTGACGCCCACGGTGGGGACGA
Source organism: uncultured Enterobacterales bacterium (assembly GCA_964610645.1). GTDB lineage: Bacteria > Myxococcota_A > UBA796 > UBA796 > CAJQPC01 > JAYZDK01. The sequence continues at coordinate 21,734 of CAZSZE010000071.1, forward strand.
CTGCGACGACACCGACGAGGACGTCAATACAGGCGCCCTGGAGACCTGGTACGACGGAATCGATTCAGACTGCGATGGAGCTTCGGACTACGACGCAGACGAGGACGGATTCGACTCTGCAAGCTTCGGGGGCGACGACTGCGACGACGCCGATGCAAACACCTGGCCAGGGGCACCGGACATCCCCTATGACGGAGTGATCAACGACTGCAATCTTATCTCCGACCACGACGCCGACAGCGATGGCTATGACTCCACGGCCTACGGAGGCACGGACTGCGACGACAGCAACTCCGACATCAACCCGGGTGCAGCAGAAATCTGGTACGACGGAATCGATTCAGACTGCGACGGTGCTTCGGACTACGACGCAGACGGCGACGGCTACGAAAGTGATGCCTACGGGGGCACTGACTGCGACGATGCCGATGCGAACACCTGGCCAGGGGCCCCGGACAGCCCCCATGACGGAGTGATCAACGACTGCAACCTCACCTCCGACAACGACGCCGACGCCGATGGCTATGACTCCGCGGCCTACGGAGGCACGGACTGCGACGACAGCAACTCCGACATCAACCCAGGTGCAGCAGAAACCTGGTACGACGGCGTCGATTCAGACTGCGACGGCGCCTCGGACTTCGATGCAGACGAAGACGGGTACGACTCCGCAAGCTTCGGGGGCGACGACTGCGACGACGCCAACCCGGACACCTGGCCCGGGGCTCCGGATACCCCGCATGACGGAGTGATCAACGACTGCAACCTGACCTCCGACAACGATGCAGACGGCGATGGCCATGACTCCGCGGACTACGGAGGAGACGACTGCGACGACAGCAATTCCGACATCAACCCGAGTGCGGCAGACTCCTGGTACGACGGAATTGACTCCGACTGCGATGGGGCCTCGGACTTCGATGCAGATGGAGACGGGTTCGACTCCGCATCCTACGGCGGGGATGACTGCGATGATGGGAATGCCGATACGTACCCGGGCGCTCCCGATACCCCCCACGATGGCGTCATCAACGACTGCAACCTGACAAGCGACAACGATGCAGACGGCGATGGCCATGACTCCGCGGACTACGGAGGAGATGACTGCGACGACAGCAATTCAGACATCTACCCGGGTGCTGTAGACACCTGGTACGACGGCGTGGACTCTAATTGTGACGGGATCAACGACTACGACCAGGATGGCGATGGGTACGACCTGAACGATGACTGTGATGACACGGATCCCCTCGTCTTCCCCGGGGCACCCGGATGGACTGAAGACTGCGAGGAGCGGGACTCCGGAGACACAGGCGGCCCGGACGACACGGACGGCCCGGACGACAC
>CAZSZE010000072.1:0-15004 GCA_964610645.1 uncultured Enterobacterales bacterium
CCAGCCGGCCAGGTGACCTCGATCTTCAAAACGAGGAGAGGCCACCCCGGCTCCCAGGGTGGCCTCCTGTCCTTGCAGCTACAATTAGGGCCGCCCCATCGGAACCCAGGTTCCGATGGGGCGGCGTCACCGACCAAATTGAAGAGAGATTGCTTAGAGCAGGCTCAAGACACCCTGGGTGCTCATCTTGGCTTGCGCGAGGACCGACAGTCCTGCCTGCTGCATGATCTGCAGCTTGGACAGCTCAGCCGTCTCGTACGCAAAGTCAGCATCCCGAATCTGTGCTTCGGCAGATGCCAGGTTCTCTGCGTAGATCTCGATGTTCTGCAGGGCGCTTCCCAGACGATTCTGGATGGCACCAAAGTCAGAACGATAGCCATTGACAGTATCCAGCGCGGAGTCAAGCGACGTAATCGCCGCACGTGCACTGGCTACGGAGTTCAGGCTCATTACAGCTGTCCGAACCCCGAGCGTAGACGAGGTCAGGTCACCGAGGGTGATGCTGATCCGGTCATTGGCCGAGTTGTTCACTCCAACCTGCACTGCCAGGGAAGCGTTGCTGTTGTTCGTCAGCTTCTTGCCGTTGAACTCCGTCACGTTGGCGATGCGTTCAACTTCCTGGGTGAGTTGGGAAAACTCATCCTGAATGTAACCGCGCTCGGTGGTGGCCAGAACTTCCGAACTGGACTGCACCGCGAGCTCGCGCATCCGCTGAATGATGTTGGCGACCTCATTGGTCGAACCTTCAGCCGTCTGCACGACGCTGATACCATCGTTGGTGTTGCGCATGGCAACTCGCGAGGAGCGGTACTGGGCCTGCAGGTTCTCAGCCACGCCGAGACCCGCGGCGTCGTCCGCGGCTTTGTTGATACGGAGTCCGGACGAAACACGTTCGAACGACTCCTGAAGGCTTCTCTGGGTGTTGGCAACTCGTCGTTGCGCAACCAGAGAAGCGATATTGTGATTGATGTAGAGTGACATGCGCGATCTCCTCCTTGGCAATGTCGGTGAAGTCGTTTGCTGTATTGTCCAGCTTTGACTTCGCCCCAAGGATCGGAACAACACATGAATCTGATTACCCCTGAAGGCACATTATTCTGTGTTTTTTCGAGAACCACCCTTTCGGCAGAAATAATAATCTTTTCGCTTAATTAGAGCGGAACGTGGCCGAGTCATCCGCTCGGACCATGCCATACAGATTTAAGTACTTTTTGTATTTAGTACTGATTCTACGTTCGCTTAAATTGAAACCGCCCCGCCTGGCCGGAGCCAGGCGGGGCGGCACCTACCGCCCCTGATAGGTCAAGCGTTATCCGAGCAGGGCGAGCACGCCCTGGGGCACCGCTTTGGCCTGGGACAGAACCGAGATACCTGCCTGCTGCAGAATCTGGTCCCTGGCCATCTCGGAGGTCTCCAGAGCATAGTCAGCGTCGCGAATGCGCGATTCGGCTGCCTGGAGATTCTCGGTGTAGATTTCCATGTTGCGCAGGGACGCCATGAACCGGTTCTGCACCGCACCAAACTTGGAACGGTTGGAGTTCACGCTGTCGAGCGCAGTGTCGAAAGCTCCCAGTGCCGCACGGGCCCCAGTAACAGTCGAGAGGTTGATGGTACCGGTGTCCACGCCCAGCACGGTGACGCGAAGGTCGCCGAGTGTGATCTGGATGCGGTCATTGGCCGTGTTGTTCACACCGACCTGCACCGAGAGCTGCGTGTTGTTGCCGTTTGCCAGCTGCACGCCGTTGAACTCGGTCACATTGGCGATTCGGTCTATCTCTGCGGACAACTGCAGGAACTCGTCCTGGATGTAAGCCCGCTCGGTGCTGCCGAGGGTCTCGGAAGCCGACTCGATCGCCAGCTCGCGCATGCGCTTCAGGATGTTCGACACCTCGTTGGTGGCGCCTTCTGCGGTTTGCACGATGCTGATGCCATCGTTTGTGTTGCGCATCGCCTGGTGGGCTGAGCGATAGACGGTCTGCAGGTTCTCGGCCACGCCGAGACCGGCAGCGTCATCCGCGGCCTGGTTGATGCGAAGTCCGGAAGCCACCCGCTCAAACGAGCGCTGCAGATTCCTGGTGGTCTTGTTCAATTGGGTCACGGCATGGACAGATGCCATGTTGGTATTGACTGTTAGTGCCATCTTGGTCACCTCTCTCTATCAGGGGGGCTTGACCGACTTGTTGTGCCTAAAGGCGGTCACGCTTTTCCTCTCGGATCAATTGCTGGAGAGGTTGAGGGGTCCCTGCCCTTTTTTCTGAGATTTTCTCCTCTTCCCATCGCTGGCCCCGTAGCCACGGGCAAAAACCAGAACGCGGGCCAACCGGGCCCGCGTCATTGGGAGAAAATCGCCGCTCTACATCTGGTTGAACAAGCTCAGGTTCATGCCAGCAGCTGCGACCTGCATGGCAGACTGGAAGGAGTAGCGAGCCTCCTGAAGCGCCATGTACACGGCCGCCTCGTCGGCACCGATCATGGCGTCCAGGTGTCCTGCGAACTCCGACGTAAGATTCGAGGCGAGGATTTCACCATCTTCTGCTCTTGCATACTGCCAGCCCACCTCTTGCCGGCTCTCGATGGCCTGCTTGCTGGCGGTCTGAATGTCAGAAATCAAGGCAAAGACCTGGTCCGGATCGTTGGCTGTGAGCGCTGTGTCCAGGTCATCCAGGACCTGAAAGACATCGATTGAACCTTGGAACACCTCAGATCCGTCCCAGCCCACCTGCGCCCAGGTTTCATCGCCGATGAGGGCCTCGGGTACGTCCGTCAAGCCCTGGTAGTTGCCCGCCGTATCAAAGGGCTCCGTGTCCACGGCATCGCCTGAGAACAGGTACCGCCCCCCCAACTCGGTGTTGGACAGAATCACCATGTGCCCCCGAAGTTCCCGCACCTCTGCCGCAGCCGCCTGGCGGTCCTGTGCGTTGTAGTGCTCGGTGGACATGCCCACAGCGATCTCGGTGGTGCGCTGGAGCAGGTTGTTCACCTCGCCCAACACCTGGTCCGTGAGTCCCTGAAGACTCCGGGCCCAGCTGGAATTCTCGGTGTAGACCTTCTGGTTGGCGAGCTCCTCGCGAATCCGGTTGATCTGCACCATTTCCGTGGGGGCGTCTGACGGGCGGTTGACCCGCCTTCCAGTAAACGCCTGCTCTTCCAACTTGGCAATCTGCGTTCCTGTCTTGTTCGCATGCCCTCGAACGAGGTCAAAGAGAAATCCGTTGGTGCTGCGGACAATGCTCATGCGATTGTCTCAAGCAGGAATTGCACCAGGTTGTCCGCCACCCGAATGACCTTGGCAGCCGCCTGGTAGGCCGCCTGGAATTCAATGAGATTGGTGGCCTCCTGGTCCAGGCTGACCCCCGTGAGGGCCTCCATCATGCCTTCCAGGTCCGTGAGATGTTCTCCCTGTGTGGACGACATTCCCTGGTACTTTGCGATGTCGTTTCCGACCTCGCTGATGAGGTTGCTGCCAAACTCTCCGGCCGTCGACGTTCCGCTGTCGAAGAGATTCTGGTTCTTGATATCGAGCAACGCCTTCAGGTTGTCATCGTTGGCAACACCGCCAGTGGCAGACCCCGAAAACGCAAGCAGGTTGGGGTCCTCCAGAATCGTCGATTCAAAGGACAGGGATTGTGCCTCACTTCCCCCGACAAAGGAAAACAACGCCCCGCCAGCAGCTCCGTTCAGGTCAAACCCGAGCTGGTGCTGGGTGTTCATGGAATCGGCCAGGTCGCCGGCAAAGGTGTTCATTGTGGCGAGGTAGCTCGTGATGTGGGTGCGAGCCTTCTCCAGGCCGCCCATGCGACCGGCCAGGCGATCGGTCACCGAAACCGTGCCCGAGTCCGTCGTCATCTCCACAGTGGGCTCTCCTGCAGCATCTGTACCGACCAACAGGGAACGTGACGAGATGCCACTCACCAGGGCGTGGCCCCCCACAAACACGGTGGCCGTGCTGTTGGTGGACTCGTAGTCGACCGTGCTCCCAACCAGCTCAGCAAGCTTCCCGACGAGGATGTCCCGCTTGTCCAGGAGGTCCCCCGACCCAAGGCTGTCTCGGGAACTCCCCAGGGAGTTGTTCACTTCCGCCAGCTCGGTTGCCAGGTCATTGACCAGTTCAATGGTCTCCTTGATGTCGGACTGGAGATCCGAATCACTCTGTGCCAGGGAATCCGCCGTGCGGTTGACGATCTTCGCAAAGCTCTCGCCCTTTCGCACCACAGACATTCTCAATCCAGAGTCCGACGGATCCGAGGTTGCCCGGGCCAAGGTGTCGAACAACTCGTCCAGGGCCTGCACAAAACCGGTACTTTCCGCCTCGTTGAAGGAGGTCTCAATGCGCTGCAAGGCGCCCGCTGCGGCAGCCGAGCTGCCGGCAATGCCCTTCTGTTCCACCACGCGAACGCCCAGGAGGTCATCCGTGGCTCGCCGCACCCGAAGCACCTTGACGCCCTGGCCAAGGAACACACCGGACCGCGTCACGCTATCGGCAACGTTTCGCTCTACTGAGCGCCTGTGAAAGCCATCCGTGGCCACATTCGCCACGTTGTGGGCCGTGGTCTCAATGGCAATACTGGCTGCTCTCAGTCCTGATTTGGACGCATTGATGGCGTTGAGAAGAGACATCTCATCCCGCCATCAGGTGCCCGGACCGCCCGTAGGTTCCCGCCGACTGGCTGGAGCCGGGGAGGACCCGGTCGAGAATGGCCACCACGGAATTCGCCAGCAGCGCCAGGCGCTCCTGCTCTTTTCCAAGGGCCAACGTTTCACTCTTGAGTTCCTCGAGAAGCTCGGGATCAGAGGGAAGTTCGCTCTGCATTGTCACCCGAAGCTGGAAAACCAGGTCGGAATAGCGAGAATTCAAGGCATCCAGGTCCTGGTGGCGCAATGTACGGGCCGCCTCGATCTGGGCACCCGTCACCTCGCGCAGCTGTCGAACCAGGGTCAATCGGGAGCACATGAGGCTCACAGCTCTCCCAGCAGGTTGTCCACGAGCCCGGCCAGGTCCACAGACGATTCAAACGTCCCGTTGGCCAGTTGTGCCCGGGTCTCCTCCACCACGTCCATGCGGACCGTGTCCAGGTTCTGGGCGCTGGCGCGCAACTCGGAGATCCACTTCGCCTCGCCAGACATCTTCACCTGCACAGCAGGGTTACCGCTGGCGCCTTCCGCCTTGGACGACTTTGAAGCCGCCGCGGACGGCTGAATGCCGGAAAGGGGGCCGAGTCCTGAGATCTTCATTGTGTACCTCTCCATCCCGCCTCGGACGGGACCTGGGGCTACTTGAGGTCTTTTTCACCCTGCCAACCGAACAAGGTTCGGGGATCCAGGGGTTGATCGCCCTTGCGGGCTTCAAAGTGGAGGTGAGGCCCGGTAGACCGACCCGTGCTGCCCACCTTGGCAATCACGTTGCCCGGGCGAACGCTTTCGCCTTCTTCCACCAGGAGTTCGGAGCAGTGCGCGTACCGCGTCTCCAGGCCTTCGCCGTGGTCCACCACAACCACCTTTCCGTAGGTGCCCATGTCTCCAGCAAAGGTGACCACCCCAGGGCGAATCGACTGAATCGGCGAACCCTCCGGCGCGGCAATGTCCATGCCGTTGTGCTGCCTTTGTTGGCCGTGAATGGGGTCATGGCGTTGTCCGAACAGGGACGTGATTTTTCCAAAAACCGGCATGGGAACGCGGCGTCCCGGGTCCACTGTGGGAAGGGAGATTCGCGGACTGCCGGGCAGGAGGTCCGCTGCGCCCGAGGCATCTCCCGAGCCGACAAGATTCCCCTTGGAATCCTGGAGCATCTGCTCGGCCAGTCCAAGTCCGCGGCCCTCTGCGATGCGATCCGCGATGACCTGGTCAAAGAGGTCTTCGTACATGGAGATGTCGTCGCTCCCAAACAGCCCGTTGTCGGGGAGGGTCTTGCGCATCTCCTTGACCATCATCTGGATCATGAGGCCCTCGAATCTCTGCGCAGCCTCGACGGGATCCGTGGCCTGTTGGCGCTCCAACCGGGCCATGTCCGCGGTGGGCATCGCCATGTGGAACTTGAGAGCGTCACTCACAGGGTCAAGACCTCAGCGTGCAAGCCGCCCGCCGCATGGATCGCCTGGAGAATGACGATGAGGTCACGGGGTTTCACGCCCATGTCGTTGAGCGCCTTCACCATCTCGCCGATGGTCGCGCCCTCCAGCAGCCGGAGACGTCCTTCTTCTTCCACGGCCTTGACGCGGCTTTCGGAGGTCACAGCGGTCTGGCCACCGGAAAGCGGCGCTGGCTGGGAGACCCCCACCTTCCGCTGCACCTCGATGGTCAACCCACCGTGGGCCACGGCCACCGCGGCGATTCGCACGTCGGAGCCCATGACCACCGTACCGGTGCGCTCGTTGATGACGACCCGGGCCCCCACGTCCACTTCCACTTCCACCTTCTCTACGATGACGGCAAACTCCGCGAAGCGCCCGCGCATGGGTTGGGGAATGCCCATGGCAATGGTGGCGGAATCCACCGCATAGGCCAGCTCGGATCCAAGCGCCTGGTTCAGGCTGTCGGCCACGCGAACCGCGGTGGTGTAGTCGGGGTTTCGCAAGACGAAGTCCACCGATTCCAGCTGGTTGAAGTCTCGGGACGAGGGAACCTCTCGCTCAATGGAGCCTCCCCCCACCACCCTTCCGGACGTGGGGGTGTTCTTGCGGCTGGTGTTGCCCTCACTGCCAATCTGGTACCCACCGACCACCAGGGGGCCCTGGGCGATGGCGTAGACCTCCCGGTCAAGCCCCACAAGCAAGGTAGGAAGGAGCTGTCCCCCTTCGAGGGACGTGGCGTCGCCTGCCGATGCCACACTCACATCGATGACGGAGCCCGTGCGGTGTTGGGCCGAGATTCGGGCGGACACCATGACCAAAGCCACGTTTCGCGCCGAGATGTCGTTGACATCCAGGTTGATGCCCATTCCCCGCAGACGATTGGCCAGGGAGCGAACCGAAGCCTCGTTTCGCTTGGAGTCACCCGACCGGTTGAGCCCGACCACGAGCCCCACACCAGAAATCGGATTGCTCCGAACCCCGTGGAAACTGCCCAGGTCCTTGACCCGGGCGCTCGAGGCCAGAGCCGTGCTGCTCGGCAGCAGGACAGCGAGGAGAAGAACCAAGAATCGCGTGTGCACGGGCACACCTCCCAGCCCCCCATCGGTCACCCGCTGTGGGACTTTAAGGAAAAGAGGTCGGCGTGGCTGCGCTTTCAAAAAGAAGCACAGTACCGACTAAAACGGCCAGGCGCGGTCCAGAATTCGGGTCCCAATGCCGGGCCCCTGGGGGTCGGAAACCACACCGCGGCCCGAAATCTCAATCTCGGCCCGGGCCACCAGGTCCGACGTGACAATGTTGTCCATCTGGATGTCCTGGGGACGCACGACGCCCTTGAGCACCACGTACTGGATCTCCCGGTTCACGCGCACCTGCTTTTCCCCCATGATGCGGAGATTTCCACTCCCCAGCACCTCCACCACCTCACAGGTGATGGTGGCCTTGACCGCGGAACCGCGGGACGTAGAGCCCCGGCCCTCGAAGTCCCTTTCACCCGTCACATCCATGGAGATTGACTCTCCCATGTTGGGGTTTGCAGCCAGCAGGGAGGTCTCAATGCCAAACAACGCTGAAATGCCGGCGCCCACCTTGCTGGATCGCCCGGTCTTGGTCTCGGAATCCACCTCGGTGGAGGTCCGTTCTGTCACTTCCACCGTGATCAAGTCCCCGACCTGGCGGGCGTTTCCTTCCAATCCCAACAGCTGAAGCGCTTCGGTTTCCACCCAGATGGAACCGGGGGAGCGGCCTGCGATTCGAACTGACCCTCTCGATGTACCGGGAGGTTCTGCGGAAGCCACAGCCTCTGGGGGGGCCTCTGCAGGTGCATCTGCAGGGGCTGGCGTGGAGGCCTCGGTCTCCCCTTCCGGGGGAACTTCGACTTCCTGCGCCGCAACGTTGAGCGAAAAAAGGAGAAGGGCAATCATGGGGATTCCTACAGCAGGTCTACGAGGTCGGGCCGGGAGAGCCGCCCCTTGAGAACAACGCGGGTGGCTTCGTTCGTGACGCGCACCTCGTCTCCAATCCGCGCGTCATGCATGAGCGTGCCAGGCGCGGTCACCACAAGGGACCCCCGCTGCACGCGAACAACCACAGGAGATCCCGACGCCACGTCGGGAACGGGCTCCACCACCGCATGGGTGACAGGCTCTCCAGCCTCGATTCGAATCCGCGCCCGGTGGGGACCCGCATTGGCCACGGGACGGCCAATGATCTTGTCCACCTGCACATGTCCAGGCAGGACCTCCACCAACTCACCCGGCAAGAACAACTCGGCAGCCACCGGGGCTTCCACCCACACCCGAAGATGCGGTCGAACCGTCCAGCGGCCAAGCGGCTGTCCCCGCTCCACCGCCACCAGGCGTACGGTGGGGCGCGTTGAGCAGGCATCTCCTTCCCACTGCAGGTCCACGTCGGGTCCCCCGGGAAGCCCCCGGGAAACGCCGGCGTAGACCACCTCCACCTCGACCGCATTGCAGGTGCGCAGAGCGTAGTCCTGCAGGCTGGCCTCCACCCGTTCGATGGGCAGGGCCGCCGCTGTGGCGAGGAGGAGAAGGGCGGAGGCAATCATCGCTTGAGGTTGGCCGCCTGCTGCAGAGCCTCGTCTGCAGCCTGGACCACCTTGGAATTCAACTCGTAGGCACGCTGGGCCATGATCATCTGGATCAGCTCCTCAGCGACATCCACGTTGGAGGTCTCGACGTACCCCTGCATGACGCTGGCTTCGAGACCCACCTCAATCGGAACAGGAGCACCGGATTCAGCGGTCTCGGCAAACAGGTTTCCACCCACCGCCCGAAGGCCGGTTCGGTTGGTGAAGTCCGCAAGCTCGAACTGCCCGAGTACCGTGTACTCACTGTCTCCTTCTAGGCTCGCCTGGACTGTACCGTCCTGCAGGATCTGAATGGCGGTGGCATTCTGGGGAATGTTGATGTTTCCCCCCACCAAGAGGCCGCCCTGGGTCACGAGGTTGCCATCGGAGTCCTGGGTGAAGTTGCCATCCCGGGTGTACAACTGGTCACCGGATTCGGTTTCCACCACCAGGTAGCCGTTGCCTTCAATGGCCACATTCAAGGCATTGCCGGTCTGGACAACGCCACCCTGGGAGTGGTCCCGCTCAATGGCGGCCATCCGCACACCGGCACCCACCTGGGCGACGGAGCCAGAAGCCCGGTCGGGGGTCTGGTCGGCGCCGCCGATCAGCTCCTGGTAGAACAGGTCCTGAAACACCGCACGGGACTTCTTGAAGCCCGTCGTGTTTACGTTGGCCAGGTTGTTGGCGATGTTGTCGATTCGCGTCTGCTGGGCGGTCATGCCCGACGCTGCTGAGAAAAGAGCACGCATCAGCCTGTCCCTCCTACCTTGTTGAGATTTGCGTCCATTTCATCGGACGTCTGCATGGCGTTCTGGTACGCCTCGAAGTAGCGACTGGCCTCGATCAACTCGACCATGGCCTTCAGGGGATCCACGTTGGAGCGCTCCAGCGCCCCTTGGATCACCTGGGCATCGGCGGGGAGAAGCGCCCCGGTGGACTGCCAAAGTCCTCCCCCGAGCGGCTGTACCTGGTTGGATTGGACAATCCGAAGACGTCCCAACTCACCAGACTTGGAACCGACCACGGTGCCTCTGGCATCCACGCGGAATTGCTCTTCCACGGGAATCTCGATGGCGCCGGATTCACCCATCACCTGGTAGCCCTGGGGGTTGGTGAGCCGCCCTTCATCATCACGGCGAAAGGCGCCTACCCGGGAAAGGATCTCCTTGTCCCCGGCCTGCACCACAAAAAACCCTTCTCCCTGCAATGCAAGGTGGTTGGGGTTTCCATCAATCTCGACAGCCCCATCCCGGAAATTGGCAACGGGGGCATTGGCCGCCGCGGCGCTCTGACCAAGAGGGCCCTCCCCTTCTCCTTCCAGGCGGAAGGTCATGCGCATCTCCTTGTACCCAGCGGTGTTGCTGTTCGCGATGTTCTGCGAAACAACTTCCATCTGCTGCATGGCAGCGGTGGCACCGGACAAGGAGGAGTAGATATCACCGCTCATGCGCCCATCTCCAGGTTGAGGTCCTGCCGGTCCATCTTGTGGAGCAGCTTCTTGCGCAGCCGGCCACGGGCCTGGCTGAGAATCTGGGAAATACGGGAGGGCGTGACCTCGTAGACCTGGGCGATCTCCGCGAGGGAGAGCTCCTTGCCGTAGTACATCATCACGCACTGGCGCTGCTGATCCGGCAGGGCGAGGACCGCCTCTTCCAGGAGTCGCTTCACCTCGGCCACGTCGATCTGGCGTCCGGGATGATCCCCCGGGTCGATGGCGAACTGCTCGATCAACGAGCGTCCGGAGTCTTCGTCCTGGCTGACGTGGTCAATGGACACGTGGGTGATCTGCTTCACCCGGTCCTGGGCGCTCCAGTACTCGTCAATGGAAATGCCAAGGCAATCCGCGATCTCGCTGGGGATCGGGTCTCGCCCCAACTCCCTGCGCAGGGTGTCGGTGGCGGATTCCACGCGGCGAGCCAACTGCCGACGACGGCGGGTGAAGGTGTCTTCCCCCCGCAGTGCATCCAACATGGCGCCGCGAATCCGGTACTCGGCGAAGGTGGAGAATTGAATGCCCCTTGCCTCGTCAAAGCGGTCAAACGCTTCCAACAGGCCGATGGCGCCATAGGACACGAGGTCCTCAAACTCCATGTTGACGCTGGGAGGAAGGCGGTCGACCACCTGGCGGGCAATGAGGAGGATCTTCCGCTGGTAGTGGCGGGTGACCTCTTCACGGTTCAGCCCTTCAACGCGGGGTTCACCGTTGGCGTAGGCGTTTTGAGCATAGCTGTTAGCTGTCTGCAACACAGTGTGCCTCCTGGAGTTGCCGACTTTGAAAGTCCGTCACGAAATCGGTCCGTGGCTCGGGTTCTTGAGGGAAATCACGCCCCGCTCGGCGAGCGGCGCAAAGGAATGTCCACAACGGCCACCCGATCCAGCTTGACCGTGGGCAGCAGTTCTGCGGGAGAGATGATCGGCAGGCGCGGAAGGACCTTTTCCATCAGTCGACGGAAGGGTCCGCGGGCCAGGGGGGGACAGAGGATGACCACCTGGCCGTCTCCTGCGTAGCCCTCGCTCTCCTCGCGCATCTTGACGATCAACTGGCGGCTTACCTCCGGGTCCAGGACCAGGCTCACAGCCCCTCCATCGCTGCTCTGCAGCCCGGAGGTAATGGCATCCTCGGCACCGGGGCCCAGGGCGATGTAGTGCACCACGTGGTCCATGTCGGCGACCCGACGGGAGATGTGGCGTGCGAGGCGCTGGCGAACAAACTCGGTCAGTACATTCGCGTTCTGGGTCCGCCCAGCGTAGTCCGAGAGGGCCTCCAGAATGGTCTGCATGTCCCGCGCCGAGACACCTTCTCGAATGAGATTTCGCACGACCTGCAGGACCACCTGTCGGGACAGGGGCTCCGGCACCAGGTCTTCCACAAGCTTGGGGCTCTGGACCGCCACCCGGTCGAGAATCGATGAGAGCTGCGCCAGGTCGAAGAGCTCGTGGGCATGCACATGCATGAGCTCCGTGAGATGGGTGGCCAGCACCGTGGGTACGTCGACCACCGTGTAGCCGGCTGCCCGGGCGCCCAGAACTGCGGAGTGGGGAATCCACCAGGAGTCCAGGCCAAAGACGGGATCCACCGTGTGGATGCCCTGGAGCGGCTTGGTTGCCTCTCCTGGATCGATGGCCAGGTGCTGGCGGGCGTGCACGGTGCCGCGGCCGATCTCCTCTCCGCGCAGCAGCAACACGTAGTCGCTCCCCTCGAGACGCAGGTTGTCTCGCAGGTGAACCGACGGCAACACCACACCCAGGTCCTGGGCAAACTGGTTCCGAATGCGTTGGATGCGCTCCAGGAGCTCGCCCCCCTTTCGCTGGTCGACCAGGTAGACCAGGTCGATGCCCAACTCCAGGGTCAACGGCTCCACACTCAACAGGTCCTCCGGCGCAGGAATCGCATTGGGGGAGCTGGGCTCGTCGGGAGACGGAGCTTCCGGCATTGCCTGCATCCGCGAGACCTGCCACGCCAGAAAGGCCACAAGGGTGCCCATGATGGAAAACGGCACCCGAATGCCGGGCACGATGACCATGGCATACAAGATGACCGACAGGACGCCGAGGGCCCGCGGGTTGCTCAGCAGCTGTTTGCCGATCTGGTTGTCGAGGCGCTCGCCGTCTTTGGCCACGCGGGTGACGAGCATACCGGCGGCCGAGGAGATGATCAGGGCGGGAATCTGCCCGACCAGTCCATCCCCGATGGTGAGCAGTGTGAAGGTCCTTGTTGCATCCGCGAGGCTCATGTCGAGCTGCAACACGCCCACGATGATCCCGCCCACAATGTTGATCAACACGATCAAGATGCCGGCGATGGCGTCTCCACGAATGAACTTGGAAGCACCGTCCATGGCGCCATAGAAATCGGCTTCCTCGGCAATCTCATTCCGTCTGGTGCGGGCCTGGACCTCGTTGATGGCGCCGGAGTTCAACTCCGCATCAATGGCCATCTGCTTTCCGGGCAGCGCATCCAGGGTGAACCTGGCAGCGACCTCAGCCACACGCCCCGCACCCTTCGTGATGACCACGAAGTTGATGATGACCAGGATGATGAACACCACCAGTCCCACCACGTAGTTTCCGCCGACGACAAAATGCCCGAAGGCCTCGATGATCCGACCGGCGGCCCGGGTGCCCTCCCTCCCGTTGAGCAGGATCAGGCGCGTGGAAGCCACGTTGATGGACAGCCGAAGCACCGTGGTGATCAACAGGAGCGTGGGGAAGACCGAAAATTCCACCGGGTTCCCCGTGTACAGGGTCACCAGGAACACCAGCAGGGAGAGCGCAATCGACAAAGCCAGCAACATGTCCAGCGCCGCGGGGGGCAATGGCATGATCATGATGCCCAGGAAGCAAAACAAGGCCAGCGCGAACAGGCTGTCAGTGTTGCCTCTCAGTCGTTCCAGAATGGGCGTAGCGACGGTCGGTGCTGCCACGGGCAAGATCTCCGTTGGATGTCCGACCATCGGACACTCGCCTCGCGGCTTGAGGCCGAATCTCGTCCGTTCTACACTTGGCGGACGCCATGGGGCCCCTGCCCCTCCTACCGTTCGGATTCTATGCTTCTGCCCCCTTCCCGCTTGATCAACGCTCTGATCGAGTCCGCCTGGACCAAGGAAGCCCCGAGTGTGGACCTGGAGAAGGTCTTTGCCGAGGAGCCGGGCCTGGCAGCCGTCTTGCTCCGTTTTGCTGCGGATCGAAACAGCAACGCCGGCCGGGAGCTGCTGGATCCCATTCGGGCTTCCCTGCTGGTGGGCACCATCACCCTGGGCCACCTGGCCTTGATTTACGCCCTGGAAGCAAGCCTGACCGGGGCGAAAATCAACGACCTCCAGCGAAAACACCTCTGGGAAGACTGCGTGCACCGCGGAGCTGCAGCCACTCTTCTGGCCCAGCGCTACAGCAGCGAGGTCAACGTGGATGCAGCGCTGGGTCTCGGCGTCTGCCTCGAGTTCGGCAGGGTCTCCCTGATGGAGGCCTTCCCGGACCAGGCCCACAAGTTTGAACAGATTCGTCGGCTGGCGGGACCAGAACGAATTGAAGCCGAGGAAGATGCCTTTCGAACCAACCACGTCCAGGCCTTCCTGGATGCCACCAAGGCCTGGCACCTGCCCAAGCCCCTGACCGAGGCCCTGGCCCACCACCTGGAGCTCCCGGCAGAAATCGCGAAGATCGACAGTTGGCGCCTGTGCTCCATCGCCCGCTGGGCGTGCATGGCAGCCGAGGTCTTGACGGTTCCGGACACGGAGGAGGCCCTGAAGTCCGCCGTGGGCCGCCTGGTCCAGGAAGCTGCCGTTGGCGAGCGGGTGGCCGGCAGTCTGGTGGAAAAGGTCGCCCTGGAGGCGGTCCACACCGCCCAACTGCTGGGGGTGGAGATCCCGCCCCAGGTCACCTTGGATGTGCGCATCCGGCGGGCAGCGGGCAGAAACCACCCGGAGACCATGACCCACGAGGATCTCCTGGTCTACGCAAGCCAACTCCTGGCGGAAAACGAGCAATTGGAAGCCGAAGTCCAGGGCCTGCGCGTAGAGCTGCACACCCTTCGAGAGTTCGATTCCCTCACGGGACTGCCCAACCGGAGTCGCTTCATGGCGGCCCTGCGCAAGGAACTTGGCCGGGCGCGCCGGTACAACCGTCCGCTCTCAGTGGTGTTGGTGGACCTGGACTCTTTCACCGAACTCAACGCCCGGTTCGGCCAGGAGGCCTGCGACAAGTTCCTCCAGAGGACGGCTCGCACGCTGGACAGGGTCATGCGGGACGTGGACTTCCTGGCCCGCATCGGCGGAGATGAATTTGCGGTGCTGCTTCCAGAAACAAACCGCACCGGCGGTGCGATTGTCGCGGAGCGGACCCGCGCAGCGATCGAGGCGATCCGCATGGACGTCAACGACCAGATCATTGGCCTATCGGCGACCGTTGTGGGGGTCAGCTTGGAGGACATCCCTGCCAGCGCAGGCCAGGACGAGATGCATGGCGCAGCCACGCGGCAGCTGCGGCGGTTGCACAACCGGGGCGGGAACCGTGCCAGCTGGGTGGACGGGAAAGGGACCCGGTCTTGAGGGTGCTTGGGCGGTCGTTTGATCCGTGACGACCCCCGTCCGGTGAGGGCCAAGGGGTCAGGGAGCGTTATTCGGCGCTGGGTTCGGGGCCAGGTGTGGGCGTGGGTTCGGGATCAGCTGCGGATTCGGGGTCGGGCTCGGTGGCGGAATCGGGCACCGGCGTGGGTTCGAGCGTGGGTTCTGGCTCGGTGGTGGGCGCGGGTTCGGGTTCGGGCGAGGCGGCGGGTTTGGGCTCGCCCTCTTTGGGCGTAGGCGCGTTCTTCTCCGGTGGAGAGTCCATTCCCTCGAATTCCAGGACC
>CAZSZE010000072.1:15104-23054 GCA_964610645.1 uncultured Enterobacterales bacterium
GGGCGTAGGCGCGTTCTTCTCCGGTGGAGAGTCCATTCCCTCGAATTCCAGGACCCGGACCGCTCCGGTGGCTGGCTGCCCGGGGCCAAACGAGGAGTAAATGGGCGCCTGGGGGGCCTGGCTCTTCTTGTCCGGGCGCAGCACCAGAAACACGACGCGGCGGTTCATCTCCGCGGCATCCGGGTGATCATGGGGCAACAGGGGCAGATCGTAGCCATAGCCCTTGGCGATCAGCCGGTTGCGATCGATTCCCCGATCGATCAGCCACTTCATGACTGCCTCGGAGCGCCTCTGGCCCAGGCCGTAGTTGTACCTCGCGGAACCATGGTCGTTGGTGTGGCCCTCCACCAGGAGATGCTGCACCTCCGAATGCGCTTCCAACTCCAGGTAGATCGCCTCCAGGGAGGAATCCGCATCCACCACCAGGCGCGTGCTGTTCTCCGTGAAGAAGATGGGATCCACCACTGTGATCCGGTTGCCAGCCAGCTCCGCGAGCTTCGGGCAACCATCGGAATAGCGCGGGTCCTGTTCCGGGTAGATGGCCTCCTGGGGGCAGAGATCCCGCTCAAACGGAACGCCGTCCCCATCTCCATCCAGCTCGGGACAGCCATCGGTGTCTGTGAATCCATCCAGCGTCTCGGCCTGGTCCGGACAGTCATCCTCCAGGTCCTTGAATCCATCCCCATCTCGATCCCGATCCGGGTCGATGAACCACCCCACGTAGGCCACCTCCCGCTCCTCGATTCTCTTGTTCCACCCCAACCCAGCCACCACCCGCAATGCAGCGGTGCCGGCATCATCGTTCAGCCCGGTCCCAATGCCAGCGGTGCCCCACACCCCACCCTTCAACCGAAAACGGGCGCCCGCCACGGATTCCAGCGGCCAGGAACTCCAACCGGTGGCCCCCTGCACCGTGGTCTCCAGGGTCACCGCCACATCGTCGGTGAGCTTGTAATGCCCCGCAACTCCAAGCAGCGGGCCCCCGCCTGCCCTGAGGTTGCGGTCAGATTCCATGCGTCCCACCCGCCCCCCGACATTGACCACCCAGCCAAGCTCATCGAGCTCCTGCGCCACCGTGATCACGCCCCCGGTCGACAGGCCCGGGGTTCCCACAAAAAATCCCTCTGCACCTGACGGCAACCAGATGCTGGGCGCCAACCCCACGCCTGGCCGCCGGCCTTGCGGGAGAATCGCGGGCACGACCGCGCCCAGGCGCATGTCCCCCATGGCAAAAAACCCCCCGTCACGGGCCACACCCACCGGGTGAACCGGCATCACCACTTCCACGCGGGTCCAGGGGGCCACAGAGCCCGACACCGCAAGGTTTGTGGTCATCAAGGAGTACACCACGGGTTCCCGGGTGCCATCCAAAACCTCTACCAGGGGGCGAACCGCGTGATCCGCCACCAGGAGCACATCCAGATCCCCCCGGGTTCCACCGTCCGGATAGGCCAACCGCGTGTAGCGCATCAGCTCACCAGTGGTCCCAAACAGTTGAAATCCATGGCTGTCCACGCCACCGGCGAACGCTGTTCCCGAAAGAAGGAGCAGCGCGAGCATGCGCTTGCGCCGCAGAAGTCCAGTGCCCAGCATGAACAACCCTGCCAGCCCCATCCCCCCGGAACATCCACCCCCCCCATAGTCCCCGGTGTAGTCGACGTAGTCCGCGATGCCGTCCCGATCCCGGTCCTCCTGGCCTTCCTCGGCATCTTTGTAGCCATCCCCATCTGAGTCCCGATCCAGGTGGTTCGGGGTGCCGTCCCCATCCACATCCACATCGGGAATGCCATCGTCATTGAGATCCTCCAGGACCTCCACGATGGTGGGAATTCCATCTCCGTCATCGTCGTCATCCAGAGGGTCGATCACGTTGTCCAGGTCCGTATCGGATGGATTCTCCGGGCTCGGCACCTCCGCGCCGTCCTGCACGCCGTCCCCATCACTGTCCGCGTTTTCGGAGTCCGTGTTCAGCTGCCACTCGTACCAGTCCATGAGGCCGTCTTCATCCCGGTCCTCGTTCTCCGCCCACCCGTCACAGTCATCGTCCATGCCGTTTCGAAGTTCGGGGGCACCCGGGTAGGCTTCCGGCCGCGCATCGTCACACTCGTCCGTGACCTCAAAACCGTCCCCATCCCGATCAAAATCGTTGTCCCCCAGACAATCCTGGTCGATCCCGTCGTACCAGGTCTCCCAGGACCCGGGGTGGGTCGTAGGATCAAAGTCGTTGCAGTCGTTCCCCCCGGCCACCTCCGCCGTGTAGCCATCCCGGTCCGCATCGTAGTCATTCCCCCCATCGCAGTCCTGGTCCAACCCGTCGTACCAGGTCTCCGGCGCAGCCGGGTGCACGGTCGGTTCCGTGTCATCGCAATCGGTGCCCCCGTGGGTCGCCGAGTCGAATCCATCAAAGTCCGCGTCATAGTCGCTCCACCCGTCGCAGTCTTCATCGACCCCGTTGTACGGGGGATCCAGGGCGCCCGGGTAGGCATTGGGGTCGGCATCGTTGCAGTCGATACCCCCGATCACCGCAACGGAGTCAAAGCCATCCAGGTCCACATCGGTCAGGTCGAGGCCATCACAGTCCTGGTCGAATCCATCGTAGGGAATCTCTGTGGCGCCGGTGTAGACCGTGGCGTTGGTGTCGTTGCAGTCCGGTCCGCCAAAGGTGGCTGAATCGTAGCCGTCCTGGTCCGAGTCAAAGTCTGAGTTGCCCACGCAGTCCTGGTCAACGCCGTCGTACCAGACCTCCACTGCGATGGGGGAAACGCCAGCATCCGTGTCGTCGCAGTCGGTGCCCCCGAAGTTGGAGGCGTCATAGCCATCCTGGTCTGAGTCGAAGTCCGAGGCGCCATCGCAGTTTCCATCCACGCCGTCGTACCAGGTCTCCACGGCTCCCGGGAAAATGGAGGCATCGTTGTCATCACAGTCGCTGCCACCGACGCTGGCATCCTCAAACCCGTCCCCATCCACGTCCCGCAGATCGGACTCGTCACAGTCCTGGTCAATGCCGTCGTAGGGCACCTCGATCGCGGTGGGAAAGATGGACGGATCCGCATCGTTGCAGTCCACGTGGTCAAAATAGCCATCCCCATCCAGGTCCTGGACATCGGCTTCCGGACCTCCATAGGCGCCGATATCCGAGGCGGTGGCATCCACATCGAGAATGCCCGGGTGTCCTGCATCAAGGCAGGGAGAGGACAGATTCAGGTGCAGGTCATCGTTCCCCTCGTCACCATCCAGGGAGTAGTCTTTCAGGTCCGGGTCCGTGTCGATGTTGCCAGAAAACCCGGTCTGGTCCGTGAAGGCCCCCACGTAGTCGCCGCCGGAATTGCTGAAGGCATCGTTGAAGTAGATGTCCGAGCCCGCAGCCGCCGTGGCGTCGCCGTAGATTCCGCCGCCGTCCAGTCCCAGGGAAAAGACGTTGTTGATGAACCGAACCGTCCCGCCGACCGCTTGCATGTGGGCGCCGGTGTTGGAGGCCTCGTTCCCCACCAGGGTGTTGTTCACCACGTAGGAGTCCGCGGTGGTGGACATGGCCAACCCCCCGCCGTCTCCCGCCTGGTTTTCCACCACGAGATTGTTGGTGAAGACCGAAGCGCTGGCCGTGTTCTCCTCGTACCAGGCCCCCCCCGCCCCGGCCGCAGCCAGGTTCTTGTGAAACCGGGAACGAATCGAGGTGACCTGGTTTGTGCGGTAGGAGAAGACAGCTCCGCCGTCGCCATCGGAGATGTTTCGCAGGAAATCCAACTCCTGAAAGCTTCCCTCGTCCCCCCGGTTCATGTAGATCGCGCCCCCATCCGAACCGGCCTCGTTGGCCTCGAAATCCGAAGCATCCACCTGGAGGTCCTGGACAAAGAACCCGCTCGACCAGGCGATGGCACCCCCGCTGCCAAAAGTGGCCATGTTCGAGTCAAAGGTGCAGGATTGAATCGTCAGGTCCGTGCTTCTCTCTGCGGCGATGGCCCCTCCGTCATCGGAGTCGGCGGTGTTCGCCTGGAACGTGGTGTCGGTGATGGTGAGGGTTGCGGAGGGCGTGTAGCTGAAGATCGCTCCGCCGCCGCCGCTTGAAACATTTCCCGTGAAGGCACTGTCGGAGATCGTGAGGTCGCCTGCATTCACATAGATGGCACCGCCATCCCCGGTGGAGGTGTTGCCGGACCAGGCGCCCTGGGTGTCCACGAAGGAGGATGCACTCCGGATGTTCACCCCGCCGCCATCGGAGGCGCCGTTGTCCGTGAATGTGCACCCATCGCAGGTGGCCGAGCTGCTGCTGGTGAGGCCCAGGCCTCCGCCGTTGGACAAGGCCACATTGCCATCAAAGACCACATCCACGAGGGTGGCCGCAGTGTCACCGGCCAGGGAGACCCCACCGCCCCCAAAGGCGGAGTTGTCTCGAAATTCCACTGAATCCAGGAGGACGACCGTGTTTCCTTCCGCCCGCAGCCCCCCCCCGTGGTACCCGCTGCTGAAGTTGGAGGCGATGCAGTCATGGATGCTGCCGCCGGACAGGGAAAGGGAGGAGCGATCACGGGCAAAGATGCCCACCCCCCAGGTGTCGTCCCCGGTGGCGGAGTTGATTTCCATGTTCGTCGAGGTGAAGTCCGAGTCGTCCAGGTAGAGGGCGCCGCCGGAGCTGTCAGCGTGGTTCCGGGTCAGGGTCGTCGAGGTGAGGGTCAGGGTGGAACGGGACACAAAGAAGGCCCCGCCAAAGGTGCCACTGGTGTCCTCTACCAGCAGGTTGGAGGCTGCTACGCTGGCCTGGTTGAGCAGGTAGAAGGCACCGCCGTTTCTTCCCCCGGAGTCCCGGATCTCAACACTGGAGAACGTGGGACTGCCCCCGCTGATGTAGACAGCACCGCCATCAATGGTGCCATGGCTTCCCCCTCCATCGATCAGGAGGTCCGAAACGGCCACCGAGGCATTGGTCATCATCAAGGCGCGGGCACCGTCCGGCTGGATTGTGAAGCCCTGGATGCTGCCCGACTCCCCCAGGTTCCAGTTGACTCCGATGGTGCCGCTGGGGGGCACAAGGAACGTCTGGTTCAAGCCGGAGAGGCCGACAATGTCCAGGTCCTTGCCCGCCAGGGAAAGGGATTCGTTGTAGGTCCCTGCACTGACCTCGATGGTGTCGCCCGGAATGGCTGCGCTGATGGCCAACGAAATGGTGGCAAACGGACCCGTGCCACCCACCGAAAGGGTGGCTGCAAAGACCGCGTGATTCAGCAACAACAAGTTCAGCATGGTTTTTCCGCACCCCATGCCTCAAGGGGCAGAGAGATCCGGTTCTCTGACTCATCGGTCACCAGCACCCGTTCTTCAAGCACCCAATTCAAGGTTCACCGGCCTCCCGTCCTGGATACGGCCTTCGGCGACACCAATGGCGTGCGCTGCGTACAAGCGATGGTACTGACCATAGTCCGCCTCGGTCTTGAGGCGTCGCAGCATGGCATAGGTGCCCCCCAGGGCTCGATGCATGTAGACCAACTCCGGGGGGGAGCGAACCTCCGGGAAGCGGAGAAACCGGGGAGCAAGGGCCTTCAACTCACTTTGGAGGCCGTCTCCACTTGCGCCGGCGGTGTAGAGGCCCCCGCGAAACGGACGCGCGATGACATTGCAGAAGTCCCAGAAAAGATCTTCGGCGGCCGGGTCGCTTCCGCCCAGAACACCCAGCCCCTGGGCCATCTCCACGGCGCCGGGGCGATCCTCCTCCACGGCGGCCCGGCCGATGCGGGCGTACTCGGCCACAAAGTCCTTTTCGAACCGGCGGACACAGCCAAAGTCCAGCAAGCCCACGGTGCCGTCCGGCTGGAAGAGGTAGTTCCCGGGATGAGGGTCCGAGTGTAGCGCACGGTGGCGGTACAACATCTCGAAGAAGACACGCATCAGGGTCTGTCCGGCTCGCTGTCTCGCCTCCGGGTCACTTTCTGCTTCAAAGCTGTCCAGGGGGACCCCGTGCAGGCGCTCCATGGTGAGCACCCGCTTGGTGGAGCAATCGGCGATGGGGGCGGGGACCTCCACTCCTTCCATGTCCGCCAGGACATCCTTGAAGAACAGGAGATTCTGGGCCTCCTTCTCATAGTCCAGTTCCTCTTCGAGCCTCTCCCGGATTTCCTGAAAGATAGCGTCGAGCTCGTTCTTGTCCCGTTGCAGCAGGCGGCTGGCGGCAAGAACGGAGCGCAGCGCTGCCAGGTCGCTTCCCACGGATTGCTCGATGTTCCGGTAGAGCACCTTGACCACCACGTCGGTGCCGTCTTTGAGCTGGGCGCCGTGGGCCTGCCCGAGGGAGGCGCTTCCAAGTGGGGTCTCGTCGAAAGAGAGGAAGTTTTCCTCCAGGGGACCGATCTCCTCCACCACCCGGTCTCTCACCTGGGAAAACGGCACAGCTGGGGCCTTGTCGTTGAGGCGGGCCAGAATCCCCGCCACCTCGGGTGGAAGGTCGGCCCCTTCCGCCAGAATCGCCAACCCCTGCCCCACCTTCATGGCGGCCCCCTTGAGGCGCCCCATGGTTTCCACGACCTTTTCTGCATTTCGGATATGGGCCAACGCGAGCCGGCTTTCTCGGGTCTCGGAATCGGAGAGCACGCCGGCGATTCGTCCCCCCAGATACTCCGCGGAGACCCGCGTGGTCATGCTTCCCAGGGCGGCCAGGCGGGCAAGACGGGAGGTGGGAGGCTTCTTGGGCACCGATGGAGGATGGCTGCTTCCAGGATCCGGCGCAACCGGATCCTGACATCCAACAGGTTGCGAACCCGCCTAAACCGCTCTACATAGGTGGGCTTTTCATGGAGGCACACATGCGATTCCAAACTCTCTCTCTGGCCCTTTTGGCCGCTTTCTTCCTTCCTTTCACCGGCTGTTTGGGCAAGGGCGGCGAGGACGACACCGGCGAGGCCGATGCGGACACGGATGCTGATTCCGACTCCGATTCCGACTCCGATGTGGACCTGGTCGATGCGGGGGGCTCCCGCGACGACGCCATGGCCGTCGAGTTCGATGTGGACGATGGCTATTTCATTGAGGATGGCCTGATCAACCCGGCCGGCGACCGCGACTTCTACGCCTTCCAGGGCACGGCTGGCCAAGCCTACCTGTTCTGGGCCCAGTCCTACTACTTCTACGAGGAAGTGCTGGCGGACACGGTGCTGCGCATCTGGGACGAGACCGGTGCCGAGCCGCTGGCCACCAACGACGACATGCCGTTTCGCATGTGGGAGACGGATTCAGCGCTCTTCTTCGAGCCGACCACCGACGGCACCTACTACGTGGAGATCCTGGACTGGTCTGACTGGTTGGACGACGACTACGCTGCGGAAGGTGGCAGCGACATGGAGTACAGCCTCGTCGGCTCCCTGGCTGGTGTCACGGAGAACGAGCCCAATGACACGGATGCAGACGTTGCCTCCTGGCCCGATGAAACCGGGGTCTACGGTGGCGTTTTCGACGACGCCGGCACGGCCTTCACTGGCGTGATGGACTACCAGGGCGACATCGACCTGTACCCGATGACCTTTGACAGCGACGATGGGAAGGCCCGTTGGTGTGTGTTCGGCTTGTACCCGGATTCCTACAACATCGCGCCGGAGATGACGCTCTACGACGAGACAATGAGCCCGGTGGCCCAGACCGAGGACTGCGACATCAAGCCGCAGACCATGTACTTCTACGACGCCGCAATCGCCTATCGTTTCCCGGAGAACGGCACCTGGTACCTCGGCGTGACGGACGTGGACGAGGGAGAAGGCGCTGGAACGTACTACCCGGGCATGTTTGCCTGCTACGTCTTCAACGACGACCCGAACAACCCCGGCGAGACCCTGGAGCCCTACGAGACGGAGACCAACGACTCCTACACGGAGCCGAACGCGATGTCGTTCACGGAGACCACGAACGAGGATTTCCCCGGCTACTACTACGCCACCCTCATGGGGAACCTGGAAGAGCAGGACCCGGGAG
>CAZSZE010000073.1:0-12514 GCA_964610645.1 uncultured Enterobacterales bacterium
GCCCCACGTTGCCAACGTGGCTGTCGCGGGTTCAAATCCCGTCTCCCGCTCCATTTCAACGCCGCCCTTCGGGGCGGCGTCGATCCTTTTGGCGGCCCCAGCCTCTCAAAGTCTACTCGGCCCGTCCATCCAGAAAGGTCCTGCCCTTCCATCGGGCTTCCATGGAAACCATGGAACGCAGCAGAATCCAGATGAACACGAGGTTGCCCAGGGGGTGTGACAACGCGTGCCAACCGGAGCGCCCGTCCTCCCGCTCCAGGCGCCACCGAAAGAGTGGCACCAGCAGACAGATGCCCACCAGCCAGAGGATCCATCCCGGTCCAAGAAGCTGCCACCCCAGCAGCCAGCGACAAAGCAACACCCCGATCAGGGCAAGAAAGGGAAACAGCGTGCCCAGGAAGATGAACCCCATGGCGCTCAATGCCACGGCTGGTCGGCGCCCCATGCCCTCGTATAGGTTCTTGGAATACCCCTCGATGATTGACCCCAGGGAATCGTAGAGCCGGACGGAGAATGCCCCCGGTGCATGGAGCAGTCCACAGGACAAGGCCCGCTGCTTGAAGACCCGGGCCAGGCGCACATCCTCCAGCACCTCGGACTTCACAGCGCCATGGCCTCCAAGAGAGTCATAGGCAGACCGACGCACCAGGATGAACTGGCCGTTGGCAAAGGCCACCGGGGACACGGTCTTGTTGGCTGCTTCCAGGTCCACAGACCCGCGAATGAACCAGCCCACCACCGGGACCAACGCCACCTCCCAGAACCCCCGCAGGTCCCAGTTTCCAAAGAGGGACAGCAGGTCCAGGGACCGGCTCTGCACTTGCTCCATGGCCGCCCGGGCTGCCCAGGGAGAAAGCCGCACATCCGCATCCAGGAACAGCAGGAAGTCCCCTGCAGCCTCTCCGGCGGCCCGCTGGCAGGCCCAGGGCTTTCCCGCCCATCCAGGGGGGGGTGCGGTGCCCTGGATCAGTCGAAACCGGGGGTGGCTCCCCCCTGCCTCCTGGGCGGCTGCACCCGTGCCGTCCTCAGAACCATCGTCCACCACGATGATCTCCAGGTTGGCGTGGTCAGACGCCAGGACGGCCTGCAAGCAGGCCGCGATGTTTCCCACCTCGTTCCGGGCCGGAATGCAGATCGACAACAAGGGAAGGTCCCCCGTCGACGTCGATGGCTCCAAGCGCCAGCCCCGCCCCCACTGGCCCACGGCTGCGATGAGCACCCCCCAGAGCAAGGTCCACAGGCCAAAGCCCATGCCCAGCAGAATCTGGGAAAAGCCGGGATCCCCCCAGCGCATGTCAGGAAAGCCCCGGGCGAGAAACCACGTCTTGGGAAACGAGAACGGCTCCCGGTGGCACCACGCGGCCCGGGGCGATCCAGACCCCGCTTCCCACCCGGGCGCCCGCCCCAAGGCACACCCCGATCATTCCAAAGGGCACCTGTGCAAACCCCTCTCCCACGGGAACCCGCACCTCCCCGGTAAAGCCCTGGTCCATGCAATAAGCCCCCCGCTTGAGCTGGGCGTTGTCGCACACCACCGCCAGCTGAACCACGCCCCCCACCATGGCACCCGCGCCCAGGACTGAAAACCGCACCATGGCCTGGCGCTGCACTACGGCCCCCGCGCCCAGGACCGCCCCTTCGCACAGGGCCTGCTCCTCCACCACGGCACCCGGCCCGAGAATGGCACCTCGGACCACGGCCCCCGCGCCGATCCGGACGCCTTCCTCGAGGATGCAGCCCTCCACCACCGCGGATCGGTGGATGCGCACCCCCTTCTCCTTGGCGTTCAAGGCACAAGCAAGGTGCAGGGGGTCGATGGAACCGGAGCGCACCGCAGCCCACGCAAGCCCAAGGGAGCTCCGGATGGCGTGGGTCTCCATGGTGCGGCTCCAAAGGCGTGGGCCAATGCCCAGAAGGGCGGCCCAAAGCAGGTGGGACCAGTGCCGAACCGGTAGCAAGAGGTGATCCGACAGGGCAATCTCCTGGGACTGGGCGCCGATCTCCGCTTGGAACACCCGCTCCTCGGGCACGACCTCCACCACCGGTGCTGCTGCCAGCCGAGCCACGGCATCCGGTTCCCCGCCCGGAGCCAGGCAACCAAAGGCCGGCGCCTCTCCCGGCAGAGCCCCCAGTACCGCTCCCAGGGTACCCCCCCAGCAAAATCGCGCGTCTCCCTCGACGGTTGCTGCTGCCTTCGCCAGGAGCACCAGGGCCTTGGGGAGCACGGCGCTGCCTGCGGGGACCACGAGACAACCCTCGCCAGGAACAGAGGGAACCGCCTCCAACCCAGCCCCGCGAATGGCGGCCGGGAGCGCCTCGGAAAGGGACAGGTCCCAGACTCGCAGGTCTCCAACCGGGCCACAGCCCTCCACCCTCCCGTCCCAAGGGGTCACCAGGAGCTTCATGGGGCCAAGGTACCAGAGGGCAGAGGGAATGGTGCGGTGGCGCGCTTTGGCGACATGGATACAGGAGGTGCCTGGAGAAACCCATGTACGCATCCATCGCCCTTCTCGCTCTGACCGCTTGTGGAAACAAAGAGGCTCCCCCCGAGGCAGCAGGCGAGCCCATCGCCGCCATCCCGTCCAACATCCCTGAGGACGCCATGTCCCAGGCCTACGCCGAAAAGCTGCTGGACCTCACGCTTCGCAACTTCAAGCCGTCCGACGCACTGGGCGGCGCCGTGCTCACCTACAACACCATGACCTTTCGTCCCGACGGCAGCTGGCATGCAGCGGGATCCGTGGCCATTGGCGAGGACGCCATGGAGTGCAACGAGCAGGGCACCTGGCTCATGGAAGCTGCATCCTCCAAGACCACCGCCACCATGAGTTGGGGCATTGAGACCACCGATTGTGCCGGCAGGAAGGTCGGTGAGGAGCAGCGAGTCCAGCTGAGCATCCTGGACAATGGCCAGTACAAGGTGCTGTTCCGGTAGGAGGCGGTTAGAAGCGGGTGCCTTCCCCCCACTGCAGGAGCGCCCGTGTCAGTTCGCGTCGCTATCAACGGTTTCGGCCGCATTGGACGGTGTGCCCTTCGGGCCGCCTGGAATGACCCCGAGATTGAATTCGTCCACATCAACGACCTGACCGGGGATCCCCTCCTGGCGCACCTCTTGTCCAACGACTCGGTGCACGGGCGATTTGATCAGCCGGTGACCGCGGTGGACGGAGGGCTGGACATCGGCGGGACCTTTGTGCCCACCAGCGCAGAGCCCAACCCCGCGAACCTGCCTTGGCAGGAGCGCCAGGTGGACGTGGTCTTCGAGTGCACGGGCATCTTCACCGCCCGCGACAAGGCCCAGGCCCACCTGGATGCCGGCGCCCACAAGGTCATCATCTCCGCACCGGCCAGCGGGGCAGACGCCACCATCTGCGTGGGGGTCAACGACGAGACCCTGGATGCGGAGCAGCACCACGTCGTTTCCAACGCCAGCTGCACCACCAACTGCCTCTCGCCCTTTGCCAAGGTGCTGAACGACGAATTCGGTGTGGTGCAGGGCCTGATGACCACCATTCACGCCTACACCATGGATCAAAACCTGCTGGATGCGCCCCACCGCAAGGGGGACTTCCGGCGGGCACGGGCAGCGGCCCTGAACATGGTGCCCACCAGCACAGGGGCTGCCAAGGCCGTGGGCATGGTGTTGCCCGAGCTGGCAGGAAAGCTCAACGGCATGGCCATTCGCGTGCCCACCCCGAATGTCTCCCTTGTGGATCTCGTGGTGGACCTGGAGAAGGAGACCACCGCCGAGGCGATCAATGCGGCGTTTACGGCTGCAGCCAACGGCCCCATGAAGGGGATTCTTGAGGCCTCCACGGCGCCGCTGGTCTCCAGCGATCTCGTGGGCAATCCCCACTCCTCCATCGTGGACACCCAGCTGACCATGGTGATGGGATCCCACACGGCCAAGGTCCTGTCCTGGTACGACAACGAGTGGGGTTTCTCAAACCGCCTGGCGGACCTGGCCCGCCTGCTCTTTGGATTGGAACGCCGATGACATATCGAACCCTGGATGACCTGGACGTGACCGGCAAACGGGTCCTGCTGCGCCTGGACCTGAACGTCCCTTTGCAGGACGGGGCCATTGCCGATGACACCCGCATCACCGCAGCCCTGCCCACGATCCAGGCCCTGCTGGAGAAGGGTGCGCGGCTGGTGATCTGCTCGCACCTGGGACGGCCCCGGGGCCAGAAGGTTCCGGCTCTGAGCCTGGAGCCCGTCGCCATGCGCCTGGCTGAGGTCCTGGATGCGGAAGTGTGGTTTGCACACGACCCGGCTGGGGACGATGTGGAGTACCTGTCCCGGGAGCTGGG
The DNA here is from genome assembly GCA_964610645.1 of uncultured Enterobacterales bacterium. GTDB lineage: Bacteria > Myxococcota_A > UBA796 > UBA796 > CAJQPC01 > JAYZDK01. Next base: position 4,314 of record CAZSZE010000073.1, read on the forward strand.
AGAGGGGGGCGTGCTGGTGGTGGAGAACCTCCGGTTCCGCCGGGGGGAAGAAGACAACAGCTCCGAGTTCGCGGCCAGGCTGGGCAAGCTGGGCGATGTCTATGTGAACGATGCCTTTGGCACGCTGCACCGCAGCCACGCCTCGGTGGATGCCGTGGTGGAGCACTTTGAGGATGCAGCGGTGGGGCCCTTGATCCAGTCGGAACTGGAGGCCCTGGCACACCTCAACGACACTCCGAAGCGCCCCTACGTGGGGATTCTCGGAGGGGTAAAGGTCTCGGACAAGATCGGGGTGATCGAATCCCTGATGAGCCGGGTGGATGCCCTGCTGATCGGTGGTGCCATGGCCTACACCTTTCTGAAGGCCCAGGGCGTCGAGGTGGGAGATTCCCTGGTCCAGGAGGAGAAGCTCCTGCTGGCCAAGCGCATGTTGGAGCGCTGCGCGGGCAAGGGGGTCAAGGTCTTCCTGCCGACGGACCACGTGGCCGCCGCGGACCTCGACAGCGAGGCCACGGTCACCAAGGAGCTGACCGAGGGAATGCGAGCCTTTGATATCGGCCCGGAAACGGTGAACCTCTTCGGCAACGTGGTGGCCCGTGCTGCCACAGTGTTCTGGAACGGCCCCATGGGCGTGGCAGAGCGAGACGCCTTTGCGGGAGGCACCCGGGGCATGGCCGAGGCCGTGGCCAGCGCAGATGCCTACACGGTCATCGGTGGGGGTGACTCCGCAGCGGCTGTGAAGCGCCTGGGGTTGAGCGAGAAGTTCTCCCACATCTCCACCGGCGGAGGCGCAGCCCTCCAGCACATTGAGGGACGCCCCCTCCCCGGCCTGGAAGCACTGGCCAGGCGAGGCGCCTCGTGAGTCGCCGCATGCTGATTGCGGGCAACTGGAAGATGAACCGGGGCCCGGAGGACGCTGACACCCTCGCAAGGGAGCTGAAGAGCGCCTTGTCCGAGGTGGATGCGGTGGACACCCTGGTGGCACCGCCCTTTGTTTCCATTGTGGGCGTGGTTTCGCGCCTGCAGCACACCGGCACCCTCGTGGCGGGCCAGGACCTGCACACGGAGGTTTCTGGGGCGTTTACAGGGGCTGTTTCGGGCGAAATGCTGCGCCAGGCGGGCTGCACACACGTGCTGGTGGGCCATTCCGAGCGCAGGCACGTCTTTGGGGACACAAACGAGGTGGTGGGACGGAAGGTCCAGGCGGCTCTCGCAGCGGGCCTGGTGCCGATTCTGTGCCTGGGGGAGACCCTGGACGAGCGGGATGCGGGGCAGGTGGATGCAGTGGTGCATGGGCAGCTGGCAGCGGGTCTTGCGGGCCTGCATTCCGACCAGGTGGCCACTCTGGTTCTGGCCTATGAGCCGGTCTGGGCCATCGGGACCGGACGCACAGCCTCCCCCGAGCAGGCCCAGGATGTCCACGCCAGCATTCGCAACTGGCTGGCAAAAAACCACCCGGACTATGTGGCACAGCAGATGCGAATCCTGTACGGAGGCTCGGTGAAGCCGGGCAACGCAGCGGAGCTTCTGGGCCAACCCGACATCGATGGCGCTCTCGTAGGAGGCGCAGCCCTCGATGCAGCATCTTTCACGGCGATCGCGCAAGCGTCGCCCCTATAGGAGGCCACCATGGGTCTTTTTATCACGATCCTGCACGTGACTCTGTGCTTGGTTCTCATTCTCATCATCCTGCTTCAGCCCTCCAAGGGCTCGGACGTGGGTGCTGCATTCGGCGGGGGGTCTTCCTCCTCCATGTTCGGCCCCCGCGGTGCCGGCAGCATGCTCTCCCGGGCCACCACGGTCGTGGCGGTGCTCTTCATGTTCACCTCCATCACGCTGGCGCTGAGGTCGACCCCGGAGCACCTGTCCGATGACGCCTTCAAGGAGGGGACGCTTGGGGGCGGACTGGAGGACATCGACCTGGGAATCCAGGCCCCAGAGCCAGAAGTCGAGGCGCCGGCTGTGGAGTCGGCTCCGACCCTGGAGGTAGAGAGCCTTGGAGACGGAGAAACCCTGGATCCAGCCGGGGGCGACCTGGCTCCGGAGTCCATCGGAGTGCCCGAGGAAGACGATGTTCCGATGGATGGGAACGAGTGATTTCGGCTGCTTGACATGGCCCAGGCGGGGCCATACATGGCCGCCGTGCGCGCGGGTGGCGGAATTTGGTAGACGCGCAAGGTTGAGGGCCTTGTGGCCACTAGGCTGTAAGGGTTCGAGTCCCTTCCCGCGCACCACCACCTCCTCAGAGCCTCCCCCCGGGGAGGCTCTGCTGCTCTGGAGACTGGACGCGCATCGGGGGCAGGAACATCCAGATGATGGATGCTCCGGAGCACACCCCACTCCGCAAGCTGGCCGTGGCCGGGTTCAACCGGGCGGCGCTGACGGACTACGTGCCGCGGCTCCAGAAGCTGGCGGATGCCTCCATTGCGCGGTGGGTGGAGGGGGCACCGAGGCCATGCGCCTACTGGCGACGTTGCGCGAGGTGATCGCCGAGCGGCAGGCGAGCCCCGAGCGGGCAGAGCAGGACGCCCACCCCCACGCCTTTGTCCCCCAGGGTGGCGGTCCCCCGGAGGGCCATCGCTGCCTGGGCCTGGAGTACTCGAGCACCTGGAAGTCGACGGCCAACTCCAAGTGATTCCTGCCGGGCAGGTCCACGCTTTCTGCGAGGGGATGGCGTATCCCTCCCCGTTGAGGTCACTCTGAAATGGCGCCTACTGGCAGTTCGCGCAGAGGCCGTAGATCTCGTGGCGGTGGCGTTGGACGATGAATCCGTGGCGCTCGGCGATCTGGTCCTGGCGCTCCTCGATGACGGGGTCTTCGAATTCGATGATGTGGTTGCAGTTCACGCAGATCAGGTGGTCGTGGTGGGTACCGAACTCCGCCAGTTCGTACCGGGCCTGGCCGGATCCAAATTTCCGCTCCACTGCCACTCCGGCTTCTGCCAGCATCTTCATGGTCCGGTAGACCGTGGCAACCCCCACAGCCCCCTCCTTCTCACGCACAAGGGCCTGCAGCTCCTGCAAGGTCAGGTGTCCTCCCGCCTCCAGGAACACCTGCACAATCACATCCCGCTGCCGGGTGTTCTTCTTGCCCTGCTCGGCCATGTAGCGGACGAGCCGCTCCCTGGCGGCATCCACCCGATCCCTCGACACCCTACTCTTCAGCAGCGGCAGCGGCCTCGACCGGGGCTTCCTGGTCGACGGCAGCAACCTCCACCTCGGGGGTCACCTCCGCTTCCGTACCAGGGGCCGTCGGTGCCACAGCAGGCGCCGGCTTTGTGACCTCCTTGAAGGTCAGGGGCTCATCGGCAGGAATCAGGCTCACCACGGTCAAGGGGGCATTGTCCCCGGTGCGGTGTCCCACCTTCAGGAGGCGGAGGTAGCCGCCCGGGCGGTCCTTGAAGCGCTCTGCGTACTCGTTGAAGATTCGGTCCAGGGCATTGCGATCAGTGACCCACTTCCGTGCCTGCCGAATGGCGTGCACCCGTGCAGCCATGGCATCGGCCAGGGCCTGGCCCTCCAGACCCTCCAACGAGGACGGGGGGACCCGACGGCCAAGGGTAATGACCTTCTCAGCGATGGACCGCAGCTCCTTGGCCTTCGCCTCGGTGGTGCGGATCTGCTCCTCCATCACCAGGGAGGTGACCATGTTTCGGAACATGGCCTTGCGGTGGCTGCTGTTGCGGCCGAGCTTACGGCCTGACTTGAGATGTCGCATGACGTACCTCCGCCTTAGCGATTGCGCGGGAAGGATGCCGGAAGCTTCATGCCCAGGTTCAGGCCGAGTTCCGTCAGGAGGTCCTTGATCTCGTTGAGCGACTTCCGACCGAAGTTCTTGGTCTTCAGCATCTCTGCCTCGCTCTTCTCAACCAACTGGTAGATGTATTCAATGCCAGCGTTCTGCAGGCAGTTCGCGGAACGCACGGACAGCTCAAGCTCGTCCACGCGCTTGAACAGGTTGTCGTTCACCTCTTCGGCGCCATCCGCGGCAGCCACGTCCACGGGCTCGTCCTCCTCGGAGAAGTGCACGAAGACCTGGAGCTGCTCGCGAAGAATCTTGGCGGCGTATGCCAGGCCATCTTCGGGGAGCACGGAACCATTGGTCCACAGCTCGAGGCTCAGGCGGTCGTAGTCGGTCCGCTGTCCCACACGGGCGTTCGTGACCGTGTACTTCACCTTCTTGATGGGCGTGTGGATGGAATCCACGGGAATCACGCCAATCTCAATGTCCTCGGCCTTGTTTCCATCAGCGGCGACGTAGCCCTTGCCCATCTTCACGGTCACCTGGCAGCAGAAGGTCCCGCCGTCGGTGATGGTGCAGATCGGGTGGTCGGGGTTCAGCACCTGAGCGCCCTCGGTCAGGTCCAGGTCGCCCGCGGTCACCACGGTGGCCTTGCCAGCCTGGCCGGTCTTCTCGATGCTGCCCGTGACGGTCTCCATGCTGCTGGTCTTCACGACCACCTGCTTGAGGTTGAGCACCACATCGGTCACGTCTTCCACGACGCCGGCCACGCTGGAGAACTCGTGGAGCACTCCATCGATCTTGACGCTGGTGATCGCCGCACCCTGCAGGGAAGACAAGAGCACCCGGCGCAACGAGTTGCCCAGGGTGATGCCGAATCCACGCTCGAGGGGCCGCGCAATGAACTTCCCGTAGGTGTCGCTCGACTTGTTGTCGCGCTCCAATCGGGTGGGCTTGATCAGGTTTCGCCAGTTGGCGTAGACGTTTTCTTCCAGCATGATGAGAGCTCCTTGGGTTTCTGCCAATGGCTGACCGGTGCCGCTGGCTCTACACCCGAGAGGGAGGGTTGGGGATAAATGGCAGGTCAAGCCGGAACGGAAATTCCGTTCCTCCCCGGGGAAATCGATTGATTCGTTGAGACTCTAGACGCGCCGGCGCTTGGGCGGACGACAGCCGTTGTGGGGGATCGGGGTCACATCCTTGATGGTGTGGATGCGCAGTCCCGAACTGGACAGGGCCCGCAACGCGGACTCGCGGCCGGAGCCGGGACCCTTCACGAACACGCCCACGCTCTTCACGCCATGCTCCATGGCCTTGCGGGCCACGTCGGCAGCCACCAACTGCGCAGCAAAGGGAGTGGACTTCCGTGAGCCCTTGAATCCCTTCACGCCCGCGCTTGACCAGGCAATGGTGTTGCCGGCCGGATCGGTGATCGTGATGATGGTGTTGTTGAAGGTCGACTGGATGTGCGCCACCCCGATCGGGATGTTCTTCTTGACCTTGCGGCCACTGCGCTTCTTGACGGGTGCAGACATTGTCTCTATTCCTCGGTTCTACTTGCGCTTCGTGGCGGCGCGGCGCGGACCCTTGCGGGTGCGAGCGTTGGTGTGGGTGCGCTGTCCTCGAACCGGAAGCCCGCGCTTGTGGCGCATCCCCCGGTAGGTGTTGAGGTCAATGAGGCGCTTGATGTTCATGGCCACTTCCTTCCGGAGCTGGCCTTCCACGTTGAAGTCGTTCTGGATGACCTCGCGCAGGCGGGCCACCTCGACCTCGGAAAGATCCTGGGTCCGAATCGAACCGTCCACCTCGGCCTTGGCGACGATCTTCAGGGCGGAGGTACGGCCGATTCCGTAGATATACGTGAGCGCAATGTCGACGCGCTTCATGCGCGGGAGATCAACACCTTCAATACGTGCCATGTGTGGTTCCTGGCGCCTAGCGCTGGCGCTGTTTGTGCTTGGGGTTTTCGCAGATGACACGCACGACGCCGCGCCGCTTGATGATGCGGCACTTTTCGCACATGCGTTTTACGGATGTTCTGACCTTCATATCTGCCTCGACTCACCAAGCGGTGAGGATTTCCGGTCCATTGGGAGTGATGAGTACGGTGTGTTCAAAGTGTGCCGCCAAGCTGTTGTCTGCGGTCACCACCGTCCAGCCATCGTCGAGGGTCTTGGTTTCCCAGGTCCCCAACGTGATCATGGGTTCGATAGCGATGCACATACCCGGCTTGAGAAGAACTCCGGTCCCAGCTTTTCCGAAATTCGGAACGGCTGGTTCCTCGTGGAGATTCCTGCCGATCCCATGACCCACGTAGTCGCGAACAACTCCGAAGCCCTGGGACTCGCACAATGTCTGGACCTTGTGGCCGATATCGCCCACCCGAGCACCAGACACCGCACAGGCGATGCCCTGATATAGGCTCTGCTCGGTCACGTCAAGTAGCCGGGATACCTCGGGAGTCACCTCTCCCAGCACCACCGTGAACGCCCGGTCGGCAAAGTAGTTCCCGTAGGACAGTCCGAAGTCCAGGGACACCAGGTCACCGTCCTTCAAAGGCACGTCCGTGGGGATGCCATGGACCACCTGATCGTTGAGACTCGAACAAACGGTGTTGGGGAAAACCGCCCCCCCCACGTCGTAGCCCTTGAAAGCAGGGGTCGCACCCCGCTTCCGAATCTCCTCCTCGCAGATCCGGTCCAGATCCAGGGGGGTGATTCCCACCACCACCTGCTCCCGCACGAGATCCACCACCTCGGCGAGGAGCTTGCCGGAGTTGCGCAGGAGCGCAATCTCCCAGGGTTCCCGAATGGCGATCATCAGCCGATGGCGAGGCGAAGCCGCTGGGTGACCGACTCGATGGGGCCGGTGGCATCCACGTGCTCGACCAGTTCCAGTCCCTCGAAGAAGTCCAAAACCGGTGCCGTCTGCTCATGGTAGGTGTTCAGCCGTGCTCGAACGGTCTCCGGCGTATCGTCACTGCGCTGGACTACCTCGCCGCCACAGCGATCGCAGGTGTTCTCGGTCTGCGGGGGGGCATGTTCCACATGGTAGGTGGCTCCACAACCCAGGCAACTTCGCCGGCCGGAGAGGCGTTCCACGATTTCCTGGTCGGCCACATCCAGTGCGGCCACGCAGTCCACTGCATCGTCCCGCTCCCCCAACCACGCCACGAGGAGCTCCGCCTGGCGCACCGATCGGGGAAACCCGTCCAGCAACACGCCGCTCGCGCAGTCATCCTCGGTCAGCCGCGTGGCCACGATGTCCCACACCACCTCGTCTGGCACCAGGTTGCCCTTGTCCATGAAGGACCTTGCCAGCTCCCCCAACTGGGTGCCTTCCTTGAGGTGCTTGCGGAAGATGTCCCCGGTGGCCACCTGGGGAATGCCCAACTCCCGGGAGATCACCGTGGCCTGAGTGCCTTTTCCCGCTCCGGGGGGACCAAAAAGAACAAGGACCATGGGGGACTCCGAGACGGTACTGGGCAGTCCGCCCGCTACTCGCCGCTGCCTTCGGACTCGCGTTCGAGGGCACGGCGATGGCGGCCGCGCATGCGGGAGGAGTTCTTGCCCATGACTCCGTCGTAGTGGCGGGTCAAGAGGTGGGCCTCGATCTCCGCCACGGTCTGCAGGGAAACACCTACGACGATCAGGAGGCCCGTTCCGCCAAAGTAGAACGGCACGTTGTACTTGGCGATGAGCAGAGTGGGCAGGATGCAGATGGCGGAGAGGTAGACCGCGCCCCCAAAGGTCAGGCGGGTCAGCAGCCAGTCGATGTGGTCCGCCGTCTGCTTGCCGGGCCGAACTCCCGGAATGTAGCCGCCATGGCGCTTCAAGTTGTCTGCCACGTCCACCGGGTTGAAGGTGATGGCCGTGTAGAAGTACGAGAAGAAGATGATCAGCGCCACGTACACCAGGTTGTAGAGCCAGGCGCCGGGCATCAGGGCTGACATGATGCTGTCCACAAGCAAGCTGTCGGTGAAGGTCCCGATGGTGGCCGGGAACATCAGCACCGAGCTGGCGAAGATGGGGGGGATGACCCCAGCGGTGTTGACCTTCAAGGGAAGGTGGGTGGCTTGTCCGCCATACACCCGCCGGCCGATGACCCGCTTGGCGTACTGAATTGGAATACGGCGCTGCCCTCGCTCCACAAACACGATGGCTGCCACCACCGCGAACATGAAGGCGCACAGCATGACCAGCTGCAGCAGGTTGATGTCGCCGATCTTCACCTTTTGAATCGTGTAGGCAATCGCCGCCGGCAAGCGGGCGATGATGCCGCAGGTGATGATCAGGGAGGCCCCGTTGCCCACGCCGCGATCCGTGATCTGCTCTCCGAGCCACATCACAAAGCAGCTTCCCGCCGTCATGGTCAGGACCGTCATCATCCGGAAGTACGGGCCGGCGTTCAGCACCACGTCCTCGGTGCCACCCGCCCGCATCTGCTCCAGGCTCACAGCG
>CAZSZE010000073.1:12524-21761 GCA_964610645.1 uncultured Enterobacterales bacterium
CGATTCCGAAAGACTGCACCACGGCGATGACGATGGTCATGTACCGGGTGTACTGGGTGATTTTGTTCTGGCCGGACTGCCCTTCCTTGGAGAGACGCTCCAGCTTGGGCACCGCAACCTTCAGGACCTGCATGATGATCGAGGCCGTGATGTACGGCATGATGCCCAGCACGAACACGCTGAACTGTTCCAGGGCTCCACCGGAGAACATGTCGTACAACCCGAAGAGGGTGTTGCTGTTCTCATTGAAAAAGCGGCCCAGGGCCTCGCGGTTCACGCCGGGTGCCGGCACGAAGATGCCAAGGCGGTACACGCACAGCATGGCCAGGGTGAACAGGATCCGATTCCGGAGGTCCGGAATCTTCAGGATGTTCGCAATCGTCTGGGTCACGCGACTTCGGCAGTGCCGCCCGCAGCTTCAATTTTCTGGGCGGCCGACTTGGTGAACTTGGCAGCGCGAACCGTCAGCGCCGTCTTGATCTCTCCATCGCCCAGCACCTTGATCCCGTCCTTGCAGACCTTGGAGATGACGCCGTTTGCCTTGAGCGCTGCGGCATCCACCACAGCACCCTTCTCGAAACGACCCTCCAGGTCAGACACGTTCAGGGTGGTGTATTCCTTGGCGAAGACATTGTGGAAGCCACGCTTCGGCAAGCGCCGCTGCAGGGGCATCTGTCCGCCCTCGAATCCAGGGCGTACGCCACCACCGGAACGGGACTTCTGGCCCTTGGTGCCGCGTCCAGCGGTCTTGCCCTTGCCGGACCCCTCGCCTCGACCCACGCGCATGCGCTTCTTGGTCGAGCCTTTCGGCGGCTTCAGGTTGGAAAGTTCATTTGCCATTGGAATCTCCAAGCGGGTCTATGCGCCCGCTTCCTCTACATCCACCATGTGGATGATCTTCTTCACCATGCCGCGAACGGCTGGCGTGTTCTCGAGCTCCCGGGAGGACCCCAGGCGCCGCAATCCCAATCCCTTTACGGTTGCGATCTGCGACTTCGTGGACCCGATGTGGGACTTCTTGAGGGTGACCTTGATGGTTTTCACTGTGTCTTCCTTGTCTTCTTCACAATGCTGTCAGTGCCTAGTAGGCGGCGCCCCAAACACGCTCACCGACCGTGTAGTCCACAAGCACCTCGTCCAGGTCCTTGCCAAGGCGGAGTGCGTACTGGGCCGGGCTCTCAATGCGGTCGAACGCATTGAACACGGCCTTGACCACGTTGTGGGGGTTGGAAGAGCGAAGGCTCTTGGTGAGAACGTTGTGAATGCCAGCAGCATCCATGATCGCGCGGACCGAAGGGCCGGCGATCACGCCGGTTCCCGGGGAAGCAGGCTTGAGCAGCACCCGGCCGGCGCCGTAGATCCCGATCACCTCGTGGGGGATCGTTCCATCCACCAGGGGGATGTCGATCATCTTGGTGCGGGCCTTGACCGTGGCCTTGCGAATGGCCTCGGGGACCTCGTTTGCCTTTCCAAAGCCAACGCCGACGGTGCCCTCGCCATCCCCAACCACGACAATGGCTGAGAAGGAAAAGCGACGTCCACCCTTGACCACCTTGGCCACCCGGTTGATGTGGATGACCTTTTCAACAGTTCCGTCGTCAGGCGGTTGGTTGCGGCTGCGATTGCGATTCATGATTCACCTTGTCTTCCGAGGCAGAACACTGCCACCGGTCTAAAAGTCGAGACCACCAGCGCGGGCTGCATCGGCCAGGGCCTTGATGCGTCCGTGGTAGAGAAAGCCGTTGCGGTCAAACACCACCTTGGTGATCTTCGCTGCCTTGGCCTTGCTGGCGATGAGGGTACCCACAGCCTTGGCGGCTTCCACATTGTGGTCGCTGCCCTCGCTGCCGGAGAGTTCGGAGGACTGGGTCGAAGCCGCCACGAGGGTGGCCCCGGTGTCGTCGTCGACGATCTGCGCGTAGATGTGCTTGTTCGAGCGGAAGACACTCATGCGGGGACGCTCGGTGCTGCCCCGGAGCTTCTTCCGGATCGAGACCTTGCGGCGGTTGCGCAGGTACTGACGACGGTGGGTTTTCTTTGCCATGTTGATCTCCTCTACGCCTTGGCGGCCTTTCCGGCCTTGATGCGAACGTACTCACCGGAATACCGAACGCCCTTGCCCTTGTAGGAATCGGGGGGACGGAAGCCGCGAATCACCGCAGCGGTCTGGCCCACCACCTCTTTGTCGATGCCGGACACGGTGACAGTGGCACCGCGATCCTCCACAACCGCATCGATGCCAGCGGGCAGCGGGAAGTCGATGACGTGGGAATAGCCGAGCTGGAACACGAGGTTCTTGCCCTTGAGGTCCACCTTGTACCCAACCCCCACAATCTCCAGCCTCTTGGAGAAGCCGGCGCTGACCCCGATCACCATGTTGTTGAGCAGGGCCCGCATCAACCCGTGGTTGGCGCGGTGGTTGCGTTGGTCGCTTTCACGGTCAACCGTCACCACCTCTCCCTCCTGGGAGATGCTGGTGCCATCCACGAGGGGACGGGAGAGCTGGCCCTTGGGGCCCTTCACCGTCACCCCGTCTCCCACGGTCACCGTGGTGCCGGAAGGAAGGGTGATGGGTGCTTTGCCGATACGAGACATGGTCTATCCTCCCTTGCTACCAGACGTAGCAGAGCACCTCTCCACCGATTCCGGCCTGGCGGGCCTGGCGGTCGGTGAGGATGCCGTTGGGGGTGGTGAGGATGGCGACGCCGAGGCCGTTGCGCACATGCGGGACCTCGTCCTTGCCTACGTACAGGCGCCGACTCGGCTTGGACACGCGCTCCAGGCCACGAATAATGGCGCGGTTCGACTTGTCGTAGCGAAGCTGGATTCGAATCGAGCCCTGGGGGCCCTCATCGATCAACTTGTAGTTTTCAATGAACCCCTGGTCGGAAAGCACGCGTGCAATTTCCCCCTTGATCCGCGAACGCGGAAACTCGAGGTTGGCGTGCCCTGCCTTGAGGGCGTTGCGGATACGCGTAAGCATGTCCGCGATGGGGTCGGTCATCAACGACATTTCGAAGACTCCATTTGGTTCATCCGGGACCTACCAACTCGCCTTGGTAATGCCCGGAAGCTCGCCCTTGAGGGCCATGGAACGGAAGCAGATGCGACAGAGGTGAAAGTCACGCAGAAACCCACGTGGACGACCACAAACAGTGCAGCGGTTGCGCTTGCGTACCGCGAACTTCGGGGGACGCTTGGACTTTGCAATCATGGACTTTTTGGCCACGGGTGTTCTCCTTAGGCCTTGAACGGCATGCCGAGGTTGGCCAGCAATGCGTGGCCTTCTTCGTCGGTGCCAGCAGTTGTGACAAAGGTGATGTTCATCCCGATGATGCGAGCGATCTTGTCGTAGTCGATCTCGGGAAAGAGAAGCTGCTCGGTGAGGCCCATGGAGTAGTTGCCCCGGCCATCAAAGGCCTTGGCGGACAGTCCACGGAAGTCACGGATTCGGGGAATGGCCACCGAGATGAGACGGTCCATGAAGTACCACATGCGATCGCCGCGCAGGGTCACGCTGACCCCGACCGGCATGCCTTCGCGAAGCTTGAAGTTGGCGATGGAGCGCCGCGCCCGTCGAATAACTGGCTTCTGGCCGGTGATGATGGCCAGGTCCTCTGCTGCAGCATCCAGCACCTTGGGGTTGGTAGTCCCCTCCTTCAGGCCGGAGTTCACCACGATCTTCGTGAGACGAGGCACCTGCATCACGTTCCCAAGCTGGAGCTGCTCCATGAGCTTGGGAGAGATTTCGCTCTTGTACTGTTCTTTGAGACGAGGTGTCATGGTTCTTGGGTCCTCTACGCGTCGATGGCTGCGCCGGTCTTTCGATCGACACGCACTTTCTTGCCATCTGTGACCTGGTACCCCACGCGAATGGCGAGGTTCGTTTCGTCGTTCCAGAGGGCAACGTTGGAGATGTGGAGGGAGGCTTCCTTCTCTACGAGCTGGCCGGGCTGACCTTGCTGGGGCTTCACATGCCGCTTGACCATGTTCAGGCCTTCGACAAACACGCGGTCCCGCTTGGAGTCGATCCGGATGACAGTGCCCAGACGGCCCTTGTCCTTTCCGGCGATCACCTTGACCTTGTCGTCTTTCTTGATTCGATACTTGGCCATGGTGACTCCTAGAGGACCTCGGGGGCCAAAGAAACGATCTTCATGTACTTCTTCGCGCGGAGCTCACGGGCCACCGGTCCGAAAATACGGGTTCCGATGGGTTCGCCCTGGGGGTTGATCAACACGGCAGAGTTCGTGTCAAAGCGGATGTAGGTGCCGTCGCGGCGGCGAAGCTCCTTGGAGGTCCGCACGATGACGGCCCGGGTGACCTCGCCCTTCTTGACCTTGCTGTTGGGCATGGCCTCGCGGATCGAGCAGACGATGACATCGCCCACGGATGCATAGCGACGCTTGGAACCACCCAGCACCTTGATGCACATGAGCTTCTTGGCACCGCTGTTGTCAGCGACATCCAAGATGGACTGCATCTGGATCATGAGGGGCTCCCTTCAATGCCAATCACCACCCAGCGCTTCATGCGGGAAATGGGACGAGACTCGCGAATCGTCACCGTCTGGCCCAGTTCGCAGGTGTTGTTCTCATCGTGTGCCTTGAAGACACTGCGACGGTTGATGTACTTCTTGTAGACCCGGTGCTTCACGCGGCGGGTAACCTCCACAGAGATGGTCTTGTCCATCTTGGTGGAAACCACGCGACCGGTCAGTTCCCGGCGGGATGTCGTCTTTTCAGCCATGTTCCTGCTCTCCAGCGCCTTTGCGCTGATGGACCTCTCGATCCGTGAATGGAACCCGGGGGGTCTCCCTTGCGGGACTCACCCGGGGGTGGCTCACAATGCCTGGCACCCGGAAGGTGCCGTGCCCTCGCCTTGCAGCAAGAACGCGCGTTTATTCGCCTGGAGTGACCTTGTCAACGATGCCCTTGAGGAAGTCGCTGGCGCCTTCCACCAGGCCGGCCCCCTCTCCCGCTTCCGGCTGGAAGCTGGAGGCATGAAGGTTTCGAAGAGAATTCTTGGGAAGATCCTGGGCAATCTCGCGCTGGCGAACCGCCGTCTGGAGACGGGCGATGTCCCGGCGCAGACCCTTCAGGACCGAGTTGTCTTCGAGCTGGCTCGTGTAGTGACGGAACCGCGCAGCGATAAGCTCCCGCTCCATCTGCAACTCGGTGTGGACGAGCTTCTCGTCAGAGAAGTCAATGATCTCAGTGGAGTTCATGCGAGCACCCCCTCACGCTTTACAAATTTGGTTCCCACGGGGAGCTTGTGGCCCGCGCGACGGAACGCCTCTTTGGCGACGTCCTCGGGCACTCCCTCGATTTCATACAGCACCCGGCCAGGCTTCACGACGGCAACCCAGAACTCCGGCGGGCCCTTTCCTTTCCCCATGCGGGTTTCGGCAGGCTTCTTGGAAATGGGCTTGTCGGGGAAGATCCGAATCCAGATCTTTCCACCACGCTTGGCATGGCGGGTCATGGCGACACGAGCCGCCTCAATCTGCCGGGAGGTAATGCGTCCGCAGGTGGTGGCCTGCAGCCCATAGTCTCCAAACGAGACATTGCAACCACGGCGAGCCACCCCGCGCATGCGACCCTTTTGTACTTTCCGGCGCTTGACGCGCTTTGGCATCAACATGGTGAGATTCTCCTAGGAGGCCGGTGCATCGGTGGGCGGAGCAAAAGCGGGAGGGGCGTTCTTGGGTTCTTCCACGTCTCCGGGGAGGATTTCGCCCTTGAAAATCCACACCTTCACGCCGATGACGCCGTAAGTGGTCTTGGCCTCAGCCAAGCCGTAGTCAATGTCGGCCCGCAACGTGTGCAGGGGCACCCGGCCCTCGCGGTACCACTCGGTCCGGGACATCTCGGCACCGCCGAGGCGGCCAGAGCACATCACCTTGACGCCCTTTCCACCGGAGCGCATGGTCTGGGTCACAGCCTTCTTCATGGCCCGGCGGAAGCTGACGCGCTTCACCAGCTGGGCCGCGATGTTCTCAGCCACGAGTACGGCATCGGTCTCGACCTTGCGGACCTCGATGACGTTGGGGAAGATCTCAGTGGACGTGAGCTTCTGGAGGTCGGACCGAAGGGCATCGAGGCCTGCAGCCCGCCGGCCCAGGATCACGCCGGGCTTTGCTGCATGCACAAAGACCTTGGCCTTGTTGGCAGCCCGCTCGATGACCACCGACGAAATGCCCGCGTGGTAGTACTTCTTCTTGATGAACTTCCGGATGGCGATGTCCTCGGCGAGGAAACGCTGGTAGTCCTTCTCGGAAAACCACACCCCGCTCCACGGACGAACGATTCCGACGCGGAATCCAATTGGATTGACCTTCTGACCCATGGGGCTAGCCCTCCCGAACAGCCAGCTCAACTTTGATGTGGCTGGTCGGTTTGATGATTTTGGTGGCACGACCCATCGCGCGGGGACGCCAGCGACGGAGGCTGGGGCCCATGTCCACGGTGATGGTCTTGACGTAGAGTGAGTCGATGTCGACGGTGGTTCCGTCCAGGGTGGCCTTCTGCTCCGCATTCGCCACAGCCGATTCGATGAGCTTCTTCACCAGCGGCGCGGTCTTCTTGGGCGTGAAGGTCAGCATCTCGAGGGCCTGCTCCACATCGCGACCCCGAATGAGGTTGGCGACAAGGCGGGCCTTCTGGGGGGACACGCGAACATTCTTGAGAGTGGCTTTGGACATGATTCTTCCTACCGAACCCGGGTCTTCCGGTCGGATGCGTGGCCGTAGAAGGTTCGTGTGGGTGCGAACTCACCGAGCTTGTGTCCCACCATGTTCTCCGTGACGTACACGGAAATGAACTTCCTGCCGTTGTGAACGGCAAAGGTGAGGCCGATGAAATCGGGCAGCACGGTGGATCGGCGACTCCAGGTCTTGATGACCTGGTGGGACTTGTTTTCCTTTGCTACCAGAGCCTTCGCAAGAAGGTGCTGATCGACAAAGGGTCCCTTTTTTACTGAACGGGCCATGGTTGGCTCTCTCCTACTTCTTGCGCCGCTTGACGATGAATTTGGACGAGGTCTTCTTGCGAGAACGAGTGCGGTAGCCCTTGGTGGGCTTGCCCCAGGGAGTCACCGGGTGGCGCCCTCCCGTGGTCCGGCCCTCACCACCCCCATGGGGGTGATCGACCGGGTTCATGGCTGCGCCGCGAACCGTGGGACGACGACCGAGCCAGCGGCTGCGGCCCGCCTTGCCGATCACGATGTTCTCGTGCTGCAGGTTGCCCACCTGGCCGATGGTGCCCCGGCAGTTGCGGTGCACCTGGCGCAGCTCCCCCGAGGGCAGGCGCAGAAGGACATAGGCGCCCTCCTTGGCCATAAGCTGTGCGTAGGTACCGGCGGAGCGGCAGAGCTGCCCCCCGTATCCAATCTGCATTTCAATGTTGTGCACCCAGGTTCCCAGCGGCACCGCGTGCAGGTGCATGGCGTTTCCGGGCTTGATGTCGGCATCGTCCGAGCTCACCACCATGTCCCCCACGTTGAGGTTCAAGGGGTGGAGGATGTAGCGCTTCTCGCCGTCCACGTAGTGGATCAGCGCGATGCGGGCCGAGCGGTTCGGATCGTACTCAATCGCAGCGACCTTGCCGGGAACGCCCAGCTTGTCGCGCTTGAAATCAATGACGCGGTAGCGGCGCTTGTGGCCCCCACCCCGATGGCGCACAGTGATGCGCCCACGGTTGTTCCGCCCACCGGTCCCGGTGCGAGTGGAGAGCAGTGACTTTTCAGGACGGCTGCGGGTGATCTCCGCAAAATCCGACACGCTCATTCCGCGTCGGCCATCCGTTGTCGGCTTGTATTTCTTGATTCCCATCGCCCCGACCTTCAGTTGGACTCGAAGAGTTGAATGTTGTCGCCCTCGATCAGGGTGACGTAGGCCTTCTTCCAATCGGAACGACGGCCCGTGTGACGCCCGTGGCGCTTGGTCTTGCCCCGCACATTGACCGTGCGTACCACATCGACCTTGACCCCGAAGAGCTTCTCCACTGCATCCTTGATCTGCAGCTTGTTTGCGCTGGTCCCGACCTGGAAGGTGAAGACGTTGCCGGTTGCCTCGAGGCGGGCGGTCTTCTCCGTGACGATCGGACGCAGGATGATGTCGTGCAATTCAGCCATGGTCAGCTCCCCAGCCTCTGCTGGATGCCTTCAATGGCGTCCGACGTGGCAGCAAGATTCTTGTGGTTCAGGATGTCGTAGACATTCAGACCCGCCACCGGCAAGACCGTGATCCCCGGGATGTTCCGGGCACTCTTCCACACGTTCTCATCCTTCTCCGACAGCACCAGCAGCAGATCCTCAAACTCGAACCGCTTCATGATGTCCACCACGGCGCTGGTCTTGATCTCCGCAAGCTGGAAGGCATCGAACGCGGTGAACGCATCCTCCTCCACCCGGCGGGACAACGCGGCCTTCAGGGCTGCACGGCGCACCTTCTTGGGCACGTTGTAGCTGTAGTCCCGGGGCTTGGGCCCCATGGCCACCCCACCGCCACGCATCAGGTTCGCGCGAATCGTTCCCTGGCGGGCCCGACCGGTTCCCTTCTGCTTGAACGGCTTCCGGCCGCCACCGCGGACCTCGGTGCGGGTCTTGGTGTTGTGGGTGCCCTGGCGGCGGTTGGCCATCTGCTGGCGCACCACCGCGTGAAACAGGTGCTCCTTCACCTCAACGCCGAAGATCCCATCGTCGAGATCGACCTTTCCGACCTTCTTCTTTTCAGTGCTGTAAACGTCTACGGTTGGCATCTTTTCATTCCTGCTGCACTAGGACAGCTTGATCTCCACGTGCACCCCAGCCGACAGGTCGAGCTTCATGAGGGCATCAACGGTCTGCTGGGAGGGCTCCAGGATGTCCAGGAGGCGGTGGTGGGTGCGGCGTTCGAATTGCTCCCGGGACTTCTTGTCCACGTGGGGCCCACGGAGAACGGTCCACACGGAACGGGTGGTGGGCAAAGGGAACGGTCCCCTCACGCCAACGCCCGTGCGCTTGGCTGTTTCCACGATCTCAGCAGCGCTGCGATCAAGCAGCTTGTGATCGTACGCCTTCAAGCGAATTCGAATCTTGTTGTTCTGGGGCATCTATAAACCTCGCGCCAAGGCGACCGGACGGGGAACCGCCGGCGTATAGCCGACTCTGTGGGTGTTGGCTACTCGTGAATGTTGGAGACGACGCCTGCGCCAACGGTCCGGCCACCCTCTCGGATGGCGAATCGCAGCTGGGGCT
>CAZSZE010000074.1:0-21312 GCA_964610645.1 uncultured Enterobacterales bacterium
GCCTGGGAGTGGACAGGGGACCTGCGCGTGGACACCTGGGATCTGGTGATCGCGGATGCAGGAGATCCGCCACGGAACCCGAGAACAGGCACTCTGGGCTTGAACGTGGCGGTCCGCGGGGGCTCCTACTACCACGACCTCCGCCCCAACCCGGCCGGCGAACGCCACGCGTTTCTGCCTGAGATTCGCAGGAAGACCTCGGGGTTTCGCTGTGCGCGGTAGTCCGGGTCAGTCGCCTCCGTACCCCAGGGCGTTCAAGCGCTCGGTGGCGTCGGGGGGCAGGGCCCGGGGGGGCAGCGGTTCGCGTTGGATTGCAGCGGATTCCAGGATCTGCTTTCGGTAGCGGGCCCGCTCGGGCTCCAGGCTCTCCGGAATGGCGCCGAGGTCCCTGGTTTCCGCCGAATCCTGCGCCAGGTCGTACCCGAGTACGGTTCCATCGGATTGCCAGATTCCCTTTGCCCGGAGCGTTCTGGCTGCAAAGGCTGCTCGGTCCGTGAAGGGGCGGGACACCGCGTGCACCGTGGTGCGGTTGGCTTCTTGAAACAGGTGCTGTCCCTGGGCCTTGGCGTCTCCGGGCAAGCCGGCCAAGGAGAGCACCGTGGGGAAGAGGTCCGTGAGGGCCACCTGTCGGCCGATGACCTGCGACGCCACCCCCGGCCCAACGACAACCAGGGGCACCCGGGCGGTGCTGTCCCACAGGGAGTCCCGGTGGTTGAACAAGTAGCCGTGTTCAAAGGACTCGCCGTGATCCGAGAACAGGGCAATGACGGTGTCGGTGCCCGCGGCTTCGATCAACGGGGGCAGCAGCGTGTCCAGGTGCGCGATCTCCCCGTCGTAGAGCGCCAGCTGGGCGGCCAGGTCTTCGGGGCCCGGCGTGTGGTCTGCAGCCGGGGTGCCCGGGTGGGGCGGGTAGAGCGTGTCGTAAGGAGGGGGCGGCCGGTACGGGGTGTGGGCATCGAAGAGGTGGACGAAGGTGAAGGTGGGGCCGGTCTGCCTTTTCATCCAGTCAGCAGCCCGCTCCGTGACGTCACGGCCCGGGCGCTTGAGGTGGGTGGATTCCCAGTTGTAGCGGTCGTCGTAGACATCGAATCCCCGTTGGAGGCCGCTTGCATCCGCGGCGAGGGTAACTCCGCCGATGAAAGCGCCGGTCGCCAGTCCGTGGGCCTTGGCGATCTCCGCGATTGTGGGGCCTCGGTACCGGGAGCCGCCCGTGCCGGGCACATCTCCGTGGACCTCCGGTTCGACCCCGGTCATCACCGACCAGTGGGAGAGGGCGGTTTCCGGTACATGGGTGATGGCTGCATCAAAGCGAGCGCCCCGGGCAGCAAGCGCTGTGAGGTGCGGGGTCTCCGCCCGTCCGCCCCATGTACCCACCCGATCCAGCCGGACCGTGTCCCAGGAGATCAGGAGAATGGACTTGGGGGCCTCGGACACAAGTCCAACGGGATCGCGATCCGGGGCGGGCACGGGAGGGGGGGCTGCCATGGGAGGAGGCAGGGCCTCCGGGGCCTCGGGGTGGGGCGGGTCTGGGGTGGTGCATCCGAGAAAGACCAGCGCCAGGGCAAGCACAGGGGAAGTCAGCACCGGGACACTTGCGGGCGCTCCGATCGTCTTCCTGCAGCGCAGAGACCGGCCGCCAGGAGGAGCCAGCCCTCGGCCGGGGAAGAGGGGCTGCTTCCGCAAGCGCAGCCAAGAGCGGGTTTGTCCAACCCGGTGTCCCCGGTGTCCATGGGTTCCTCCACCAGGAACAGGCTGTAGCCTGCAATCCCATCGTTCGTGCCTGTCACCGTCAGCCACTCGCCGTCCCGCGCCTCGACCAGCTCTCCAACGCCCCAGGGCGAACCGAGAATGACCTCCCCTTCGGGTGAGACCCAGCCATCCTCCCGCACCCGGTAGTAGTGGGTCCCCAGGTACGCCAACTCCCCGGAGACGCCCTCTTCCAGGGGCCCCATGGAGGCCGGACGTTCGTACACGTCCGAATCGGAAAAGGCCTCCTCCGCATAGGCACTCGTCCATGCAGCCCACAGGTCCGCTGCGGGTTCTCCTGCGGCCTCTCCCAGGAGCCCATCCCAGGTGGCCATGGGCGATGCCTCCCCCAAGAGCCAGGTGGCCTTCATGCTGCCCGGCCCCTCTCGGAACTCCTCCAGGAATGCATTCACGGGGAACATTCCGTATTGGTGGTATTCCTCCATGGAGGAGTAGCGGACCTCCGGGCTCTGGACGTACCAATAGGACTGCCAGCCGTACACATCGAGGCTTGGCAGGGCCAACTCCGCGCCCCATTCCGCCGAGGCCTCCCAGTACCAGGCATCCTCCGGCGCATTGGCGTAGGGACGAAGCGCCCAGTGCAGGGCGTGGTTGAACTCGTGTGCCGCGACGTGGCGAAAGAAGTCGGTTTGGTCCGCGTAAAGGGGATTCAGCCAGATGTAGGCGTAGTCAATGCCCCCGGTTTCCGTCGTGTAGCGCCCGGTGAACCCGGAAGCGTTGATGGTTGGATCCAGGTAGACCCCCAGGAGCCAGTCGTCGGAGCTGTCCGGCGCCTGCCAGCCTTCCTCGTCCACCAGGACGTCCCACGCGGCTTCCAGAGCGTTCAGGGCGGTCTGGGCCGTGGATTGGGTTGCATCCCCGCTCTGCCAGGTGACGCAGAAGTGCTCCGAGTCCCGGTGGTCTTCAAGTGTGCCGACCAGATGTTCTCGTGTGCCCGGAAGGGGGGGGGGAACCGGCTGGTCCATCGCCGCCGGGCGCACCATCCCCGGGTGGCTTGGCAAGGCGGTGCCTGCGAGAACCGCGAGGAGTTCGGGCAGCAAACAAGAGGTGGCGGTCGGCATGGCGCATAGAATAGCCACGAATCCATGCCTTCCCACCTGCACCAGCGCTTTTCCCAATTTCGGCTCCCCTTTACGCGCCTGGGAACGTTTCCCACGGCCATCGAGGCGCTGGAGGGGATTTCCCCGGCGGGCACCTTGTGGTGCAAGCGGGAAGACCTCTCCGCCCGGCCATACGGGGGAAACAAGGTGCGAAAGCTGGAGTGGCTGCTGCCGGATGCCAAGAGCCGGGGAGACACGGTGCTGTCCATGGGGGCCACCGGGTCGAACCACCTCTTGGCCACGTGCCTCCACGGAGGCGCGATGGGCTTGAAGATCCACGCACTGGTGGTGCCCCAGCCGGTGACGGAGCACGTGCGGACCAACGCAAGGCTCTTGTCTCACCATGCCGACCAGATCTGGGCCGCCCGTTGGAAGGTCAGCGTTCCCTGGGTCGGCATGATGGCCTGGGCCCATGTCCGGGCAATGACCACTGGGGAGGCCACGTGGATCCCCGCCGGGGGCAGCTCGCCGATGGGAACCGTGGGGTGGGTAGAGGCCGCCCTGGAGATCGGGGCCCAGGTAGAGGCGGGTGACATGCCCCGCCCGACCGATGTCTTTGTCCCCTTTGGTTCAGGGGGCACGGCCGCGGGCTTGTGGGTGGGGTTCGCCATCCTCGGTTGGGACACGCGGGTCCACGGAGTGCGGGTCATGGACTGGCCCTATGTACACCGGGGCACGCTCACCTCCCTGGGTCGAAAAACCCTCGACTTGTTGCAGGCCCGGGGCCTGTCCCTTCCAGAGTTGGACGGTTCCCGGTTGGTCGTCGATGCCTCAGCCATCGGCAAAGGGTACGGGTTCCCCACCGACGAGGGCCTGGCCGCCATCGACCTGGGCGCCGAGCGCGGATTGAAACTGGAACCCACCTACAGCGCCAAGGCCCTGGCCGCGTGCCTTCGGGCCATGGAGGCTGGCACCGTCGGGGAGACCGTTTTGTTTGTAGACACCCTGAACTCCCGGGACCTCACCGGGCTGTTGGCGGAGGCGCCGGA
This sequence comes from uncultured Enterobacterales bacterium, assembly GCA_964610645.1. Lineage (GTDB taxonomy): Bacteria > Myxococcota_A > UBA796 > UBA796 > CAJQPC01 > JAYZDK01. The sequence continues at coordinate 3,857 of CAZSZE010000074.1, forward strand.
AGCGCTGGTGCCGGAGTTGGGGGGGTTGGTCTAGGGTACCAGGTCCAGCTTTTGCCACCGCACCTTCCAGAGAGTTGGCGGATGCCGGAATAGCCAAACACACGTGTTCGCTGCGAACCCGCGGGTGAGCCACCTGTTGGTGCCCGCGGGTGAGAATCACTCAGGGCCCGTTCCCAGGTTCTGTTTGCGCTCCAATTGCAACCAGAGTGGCTGCAACAAGAACCTCGATTGCAGGTGTGCCACCCTCTCCGTACCATTCATTCGCCAATGGATCCCAACGAAGAACTGGCAACGCTACCGCCACGGGTGGATGCAGGGGTCCGAGCGACTCCTCTCCCTGTCGATGGCACAATTCCGCGTCAAGCCGACCCGGCTGCCCAGAAACTGGCCAAAAGCGCAACGTGCAGTCACCAAAGGACACCTGGAATCGACGGAGATTCGATGATGGTGTCTGGGCGGAGAAGCCATAGGAGCAATAGAGGAACACAACCTCGTAGAGGAGCATCTCCCAATGCATCTTTCTCAGGGAATATGGAGACTCAAGCCGTTCCTCATGCGACTGCGGCTCGGCGACATCCTCTGGGTGGATGGCTCGGAGCATCTCCCTGGCTATCTGCGTGCCGTACGTCATTCGAGCGAGACTACCAGATCCGCCGTCTCGGGGTTCCGGCGCCGCCCCGCTGAAAGCATCGGGGCGGCGGATGCGGTGAATCATGGATGGTGTTTGCCATGAAATCTGGAAGCCTGAAAGCAATATTTCATGGTACCTGAAGGGCAAGTCAGCGCAGACCTGCCCACCGCCGGCTGGGGAAAAGGGGGTGGAGCGCTGCGCCCCAGAGAAGCGGTCGGAACCCGGCCACGGGGCCGGGCGGAACCGAACCACTCGCTTCGCCAAATTCGGGGGGAGTCACTTTATACCCCCCAGGATTTGGCGAACCACCTCCGGCAATTGTCGCCAATTCGGGGGGGGGATGGCGCATCCCCCCAAGGGTCTGGCGAACCTCAAGGCCACATCATCGCCAAAACCGGGGGGAGTCACTTTATACCCCCCGGGATTTGGCGAACCCCCCTTTGTGGTGGGGGTTACAAACGCGGCTGAACGTCCCTCAACCGCCTCAGCGCACCAAACCCCCAAGCCCCGCTGCGCCGATCTCCGGAGACACGAGGCTCGTGGAAGGCGTGTGGGGAATGGGGTTCGGGATGGGGCCAGCGTCCGGCCGCTTGAGCTGCTGGTCCAACCAGCTTGCTGCCCGCTGCACCATCGGCACGCTGTAGCCGTGGGGGCCTGCGTGGACCTCCCAGGTCGCGGAAGACGGAAACCCGGGAGGGGCGGCCTGGTCGAGTTCTGAGAGCCACAGGGTTGGGCGCTTCAGGTCGGCCAGAAAGGAAGCATCGGGGCCGGTCCACCCGGGAATGGCGTCGCAGGCGCAGCCGCCGGAGCCTTCCTTTCTTGGCATGGAGACCGGGGAAGCCAGCACTGCTGCCGCCGGGCGGGGGTCGAGCTTCAGGAGGAACAGGGACTGGACCGCGCCACCTGAGGCGCCGGTGAGGGCAATCTGGTTCACGTCGGGCCGACGCTCCAGGAAATCGAGGCCAGCCTGGAGCCCGTGCAGCTGCACCGCCATGGCGCTGGTTCCCGCAGCCAGGAGCAGGTCCCGTCCCTTGGCGCCGGCTTCGTGGTGAATCTGTCGGTGGGGGACATTCGATTCCTCCACCCCGGGTGTGTCCAGGGCCAGCACTGCCCAGCCCCGGGCGGCCATGGCGTGGGCCGGGGCCTGGGACTCCCCGGAGGACTTGCCCTCCCCAAAGTGGCCGTGGGCCACCAGCAGGCCGGGGTGGGGCCCCTCCGCTGAGGGAAGCCAGAGCGCACCGGAGATCCAGAAGTCATCGAAGACCTCCAGGGACACCGGGCGCACGGTGTAGGTGGGGTAGGGGAGCACTGCGCCTTCTCGAATGGCGAGGGGGGCTCGGTGCAGTTTCTCCATTCCAAGGGCGCTTGCCAGGTCTCGGGTCTCCGGGATCACCTCCACCGTCGGGGGTGTCGACGGTGGAGCCTCCACCTCGGGCTCGCCACAACCCACGGCCAGCCAGAGCGCCAGCACGATGCTCAAGCCAGGTGGCCGAACAGGGACTTGCAGATCAGTGCCGCTGCGATCACTCCGGCCAGGTCCGCCGAGAGGCCCGTGACCACCGCGTGGCGCACCCGCACCACCCCGACCGCCCCGAAGTACACCGCCAACACGTAGAACGTCGTCTCGGTGGACCCCTGGAGCACGCTCGCCACGTACCCGGTGTAGGTGTCAGGCCCGTGGGTGTGCAAGAGCTCGCTCATCAGCCCAAACGCCCCTGATCCGGAGAGAGGCCGCACCATGGCCATGGGCACCACATCCCCGGGCAGTCCGATGGCAGCGGTCAAGGGTCCCAGCGTGCCGGTGAGGGCATCCATGGCGCCCGAGGCCCGGAACATGCCCACGGCCACGAGGATCGCCACCAGGAAGGGAATGATCTTCACGCCGATTTCAAAGCCCTCCTTCGCCCCCTCCACAAAGCTCTCGTAGACCCGGACGCCCTTTGCCGCGCCGAACCCCAGCAGGGAGACAATGAGCACCGGGATCACCCAGTCGCCGACCGTGTCGGAAAAGGCCCGCAGGGAGAGGGCCTTGGCGGAGTCTCCGGGCAAGAGGGCGGACCAGACCGGGGGCACCACCAGCAGCGCCACCGCCACAAGAATCAGGGTGGCCAGCAGGGGCACGCTCCAGGGCTTGATGGGATCGGAGTTCTCCGGGGAAGCCGGCTCTTCCGCCTCGGGGGGGGCGATGTCGATTCCCTCCAACGGCGGCTCATTCTCTGCGGCAAACATGCGGCTGCGACCGAGCAACACGGCCACGGTGATGCCCACGATGGTGGAGAGCAGTGTTGCCACCAGGGTCGGGGCCACGATGCCCCATGGGTCCGCCGAACCCTCCGCGGCCCGCACGCTCACCACCCCGGTGGGCAAGAGCGCCACGGAAGAGGTGTTGATGGCCAGGAACAGCACCATGGCGTTGGTGGCCACGCCGGGACGGTCGTTCAGGGTGTTCAGCTCCTTCATGGCCTTGATGCCAAACGGCGTGGCTGCGTTGCCCAGGCCGAGCATGTTGGAGGAGATGTTCAGGATCATGGCCCCCATGGCCGGGTGATCCTCGGGAACGCCCGGAAAGAGGCGCACCATGATCGGGCGAATCGCCTTGGCCAGCAGTCGCAACAACCCCCCGTCCTGGGCCACCTGCATGACCCCCAGGAAGAGGGCCATGTACCCGATCAGCCCAATGGCCAGGTCCACGGACGCCTTGGCCGATTCAAACGCCGCCGCCGACACCGCCTCCATCTGGCCGGTGAATGCCGCCGTCACAAAGGCGATCAGGACGATTCCAAAGAATACGCGGTTCAAGAATCCTCTCCCGTGGGTTCCCTAACACCCCACCACAACACGGTTACAAGCAGCCCGTGACACTGCATACCCTCCATCCTCGCGTTGTATGGCTCTGGCGGTTCCAGGGGGCCGTTCGGGTGCTTCTTTTCTGGGGACCGGTGAGTGTGGCCATGGGGTTCGGCCTGTCCCAGGTCCTTGCGCCGGGCCTGGCGGGGGCCCTGGCGGGGGCGTGGTTTTCCCTCCAGCTGGCCCTGGCCCTGATCTGGCCGGCCCTGGCATTCCGTTTTTTCGGGTACGCCATCCGCCCCGACGATCTCTACGTGCAACGGGGCGTGCTCTTTCGCCGCCGCACCTCCATTCCCCACACCCGCATCCAGCACGTGGACACCCGCCAGGGCCCGCTTGAGCAGGTCTTCGGGCTGTCCCGGGTGCTGGTCTTTACCGCGTCGGGCATGGCAGCCGATGGGTCTCTTCCCGGCGTGGAGCATGCCCTGGCCGAGTCCATCCGTGATGACCTCTCCCGGCGAGGGGGGGGAGACGACGGGGTCTGATGGGAAGTTCAGCCACCTGGAAGCGCATCCACCCGGCCTCGGTCTGGGTGAACCTGCTTCCCCTGACCTGGCGGACCATTCGCCAGTTCTGGCCGGTGTTGATCCTGGCCATGGTCGGGGGGCAGAGCGGATTCCACGTGGTGGACATGCTGGTCCTGATGGCCACCGTCGGTGTGGGCGCGGTCTCAAGTTTCGTGCACTACGCCACCCTCCGCTACCGGGTGCATGACGGAAAACTGGAGATTCGCCAGGGCATCCTCCACCGGCAATCCCGGGTGATCGATCCCGCGCGAATCCAGAACGTGGAGCGGGTACGCAATCCGTTCCACAAGATCGCTGGCCTGGTGGAGGTTCGCCTGGAGACCGCGGGCGATGTGCGCACCGAGGGCCTGCTCTCCGCCCTGGAGGAGTCCGCGGCCCTGGCGCTGATCGCAGACATCGAGCACGCCCGGGGACGTGTCCCCCAGGAGCAGGATGCCAGCACGGAGATCCTGCGCCAGGGAATGGGAGAGCTTCTGGGCTATGGGCTTTCTTCGGGCAGCTCGGGGCTGGTGCTGGTGTTGGTTCTGGGGGCCATCGAGGTGCAGAGCCTCCTGGAAGGCCAGGGCCAGGAGCCGGTTGTTGCCCTGGAGCCTGCAGCCCTGTTGGGGCTTTGCCTGCTGGCCTTTCTTGTCTCCTGGCTGGGGTCGGCCCTCTTCGCGCTGCTGCGGCACTGGAACCACCGCCTTGTGCGGGATGAGGGGGGGCTCCACACGGAAGAAGGCCTGTTCACCCGCCGACGAGTGGAGATCCCCCTGCGCAAGGTCCAGGTGGTCTCGGCCTTCGAGCCGGTGCTGCGGCGGCTCATGGGCTTTGGCACGGTCTACGTGGAAACCGCCGGGCTGGGGGCGGTTGTGGGGGGGCGCCGGAGGGCGGAGGCGATGATTCCCATGGTGGAGCAGGATCGCCTGGGCGAAATCTTCCACCAGGCCATTCCTGCCGGAGAGAATCCCTGGACTGCGCCCCTGCTGCCTCCCCACCAGCATTCCCTCTACCGGGGCATTCTCGGGTCCCTCCTGCAGTCCACATTGGCCATCACAATCTGTGTCGTGGCCCTGGGGCCCTGGGGTTGGCTCGGGGTCTTGCTGGTTCCCCTGGGCCTGGTGGGCGCCTGGCTCGACTTCCGGTTCCAGGGGTGGCGGGTGGAGCCGGATGCGGTCATTTCGCGCCGCGGATTCTGGCGCAGGCGCACCTGGCTGATGGCCCGGGACAAGGTGCAATCGGTCCACGTGGAGCAGGGCCCCATCATGCGCGGCTACGGGTTGGGGCGCATTCACATCCTGGTGGCGGATGGGCAGGTGGTGCTGCCGGAGTTGGCCTGGGGGGAAGCGTTGGAGCTGCTTGAGGTACTGCGTCCTCATCCTGGGAGGGGCGAGCGCGCGGAGGAGTAGGGTGGACACCGCTGCCTGTGGGGGGTACCGAACTCCCTGGCACTCTTCTCGGATGATTCCATGCTCCTGCTCTCCCTTCTGCTTGCCTGTCCTTCCAGGGACGCTCCCCCCCAACACGAGTGGCCGGCAGTTGTGGCCGGCACGCCCCGCGCGGGAACCGCGGAGGGCTCACTGCTTCTCCCTGTGGGCACGCCCATGGCTGGCTACTCCTCCCGGTGCGGGTACCTGGGCGGTTCCGGCGCACAAGACTACCGGGACTCCCACTACACGGTGGGGTTTGTGGAGAGCACCGGTGTGCAGACCCGACCCCAGATCAAGGTCTTGTGGCTGGAAAACGGAGACGAACACCTGGTCTTGATGAAGGCCGACATCATCTACAGCTTTGATGGCCTGGTGGAGGCCCTGGAAGAGCGCCTGGAGGCGGCCACCGGGGAGAATCTCGATGGCAAGGTCATCGTGGCCACCAACCACAGCCATGCCTCCTACGGACCTTTCTCCGATGCCTACCACTTCTACCTGGGGGGAGATCGCTACGACGAGGAGATCTTTCAGAGGTTTGCGACCCAGGCGACGGACCTTGCCATGGAGGCCTACGAGGGCCGCGAGGACGTCGCCCTGGGCACCGGCTGGGCCCGGGACTGGGATCCGGACGATGCGGTCTACCGGGATCGCCGCGGGGAGAACAACGAGATCGCTGTCTGGCCCGATGCCGAGCCGGGCTACGGCAAGGACCCCCACCTCAACGTGCTTCGGGTGGACTCCCTGGACGGGGATCCCGTGGCGATGGTGTTTACCTTTGGAATACACGGCACCAGCCTGGGCGAAGACAATCCGATGATCTCCTCGGATGCCCCTGGACACCTGGAAGTGGTGTTGCAGGAACAGTTCGATGACGAGGTGCTGGTGATGCACCTGCAAGGCGCGGGCGGTGATGCGTCGCCGGCCGGGCGGGACGACGGGTATGCCCGGCTCGAGTCCGTGGGGGAAGCTGCTGTGGCGGGGGTGATGGGCTTGTGGGCGGAGACCCCAACGTCTGCCGACCCGATCGGCATGGAGGTTGCCTCCCGGTCCATTCCCCAGGACCTGGACACCATTTCCGTGACCCGGAATGGGGAGGTGGACTGGAGGTACCGCGCTGCGGAAGAGGGCTACCTTGCCGATGACATCATCTACGATGAAGACGGAGACATTCTCTCCCCCCTGGATGAGTTCAATGCCCCTTATGGGGCGGCTTTCTGCGGGTCTGATTCTCCGCTGATTCCTGCCGGGAACATCGGCACCGAGGTCTACCCCTACTCCGCTTGCATGGATGTGGAGCTTGTGAGTTGGGTGCTGCTGGGCATCTTCAAGCTCACCGAGGAGTGGGGCATGGAGGAGATGCCCCTGCCCATGCCGTCGGCCCTGTCGGCCAAGACCACTGCCGGCTTGATCGGCCCCTTGGCAACCCGTGACACGGATGGATCCGAGTCGGTGCGGGACCTGCTGGTGGGGTTCTTTCCCGGGGAGTCGACCGCCATGTTCACGGAGCAGTGGCGGCGACGCGCCCAGTCCGAGCTGGGTCACGTGATGTCGCTGCATGTCGGCTACGCCCAGGACCACGAGGGCTACCTCCTGATTCCCGAAGACTGGCTCGTGGGAGGGTATGAACCCAACATCAACATCTGGGGCCCTCTGCAGGCCGAGTACCTGATGGAGCAGGTGCTGGACTACGCCGGCACGCTGCTGGGCAATGGCACCCATGAGCCGTCGGATCCCCTGGGCCAGTGGGTCCCAACCGTGTACCCGGATCGGGATCTTCCCGAGCGCCATCCGGATCCCACCCCCGGTGCTGGATCGCGCCTGCTGGAGGTTGGTGAAGACTTCTGGATTCCCCTGGATCTCACGCTGGACCTGGACGTTCCAGCCAGCATTCCCCGGGTCACGGGCATCGTGCAATTGGCCTGGGAGGGAGGGGATCCTGTGGTCGATCAGCCCACGGTCACCTTGCAGCGCAAGAACGGGCAGACCTGGGAGGGGGTAACGAGCCGCTCCGGCCGCGACATCACCGAGGTCTTTGGGGACATTCTCCTGGCCCACACCCCCACGCCCCTCTACCCGGCCGAGGCAGAGCAGACCCACCAGTGGTGGGCGGGTTGGCAGGCGGTGGGGCATGTGCAGGACAAGTCTGGGCTTCCGGAGGGCACCTACCGGCTCCACGTGGCGGGCAAGCGAGCCACCGGGCAGGAAGATCGCTGGCCTTGGGAAACCGCCCCCTACACCGTGGAAGGCCCTGAATTCCAGGTGGTGCCGGCAGCGCTGGACGTGGTGGCAGTGGCCGATGGGCTGGAGGTTTCACTTTCCGCCCCCGCCTTGGGGTGGCGCCTCCTGGACATGGAGGGCAGCTCCCGGGGTTCCAATCCGGTGCGGGGGCAGGTGGTGGTGAGCTGGGAATCCGGTGGAGCGGCCGACTCCTCCCAGGTGGAGGCCACAGTCGTGGGGGATCGCTCCCACCTCGCCGTGGTTCTGCCTGCGGACGCCACCGGGGTGGCGGTCACCGATGCCTTTGGCAACAGCGGAACGCTTCCTTGAAGAAGTTCATCGCTGTGGCGGGCAACATGGGGTCCGGCAAGACCTCCATGGTGGAGTTTCTCCACACCCGGTACGGCTTTGAGCCGGTGTACGAGCCCTACACCACCAATCCCTACCTGGACGACTTCTACAAGGACATGCGCCAGTGGGCCTTTCATTCGCAGCTGTACTTCCTGACCCACAAGTTCCGCCTGCACCTGGGCCTCAACGATGCGCCGGGAACGGTGGTGCAGGACCGGTCGATCTACGAAGACGCGGAGATCTTTGCGACCAACCTCTTTCGGGGCCGCTTCATGCACAAGCGGGACTATGCGACGTACATGAACCTGTACGAGTCCATGCGCAGCGCCCTCCAGCCGCCGGATCTGCTGATTTACCTGAAATGCGACACCCGCGCGGTACGGCAGCGCATTCGACGGCGGGGCCGCGCGTCAGAACAGAGCATTCCCGTGGGCTACATCCGGCGGCTCAACAAGCTCTACGACGATTGGATCGATGGCTATGACCTTTCACCGGTCCTGGTCTGGGATTCGGGCAAGCAGGACTACTTGAGCCACCTGGTGGATCGAATTGAGTTTCAGCGGGCCCTGGAGAGGTTCCTATAGGCGAAATAAAGGGGACGGCAGTTGGCCCTGGGTGTGTCCCAGGGGATAATTAAGACGGACGATATGCAGCGCTTTTGTTCCATTGCCGTGAATCTCCTTTTCTTGGGGGCCTTCCTGTTCTCGTCCGAGGCGGGAGCTGTCGAGGTCGCAGTCCTGGATTTTGATGGGTATGGCGTGGACTTCGACGACGCCTCCCTGGTGAGCCAGGGGATGCGGGATGCGTTCCTGGAGGACGGGACCTTCTTTCCGTTGGAGGCCTTTGACATCACAGAACGCCTGGCTGTGGGCCGGGAATCCAATGTTCCCAAGGCGCGCGAGCTGGTGGGACAAGCCCGCGCAGCCATGTCCTCGGGCAGCAACACCAGGGGCATTGCCCTGCTGGACCAGGCGCGAAAGCTCCATGAAGAGGCAGGTTCAGCGTTGGCGCGGCGATCTGAGCTGGCCGACATCCACTATTTCCGGGGGGAGGCCTACTCTGCGCTGGGCCAGCGCACCCAGGCGCTTCGCGCCTTTGAGCAGTGTCTCTGGTTGTATCCGGGCTACGCTGAGACCCGCGCCCGGGGGAACGCCAGCAGCCAGGTGGTTGCGCTCGTCTCCGAGGCGGCGAATCGGCAGGCAAGTGCGGAGCGGCGCATGCTCTCTCCCCAGGAAGCCGGAGTGGTGGCAAACCGGCTGCGCGTGGGAGCCGTGGTGTCCGGATACGTGGAATCCGGCGGCAGGATGCATGCCCGGCTGGTCCAGGGAGACCAGGTGATCGGTGAGTTGACGCTCACCCTGGAGGATTTCCCACCGTTTCCAGGGGACCCCATCTATGTCCAACTGGTGGGCAGCCTGCTGGCGGGAGCCTCCTCGGGCGGGGGCGCGGGGGCCTCCCGCTCCTCCTTTGAAGGAGATGCAGGCGCGGGCAGTGGATTCGAGGACTTGCCTGAATTCGACGAGCCAGCCCCCCAGCAGACCCGCCCTCCGCCGCCACCGCGAACGGTCACCAAGAAGCGTAAATGGGAGATTCCCTTCTTTCGACAGCGCACCTTCAAGACGGGCAACACCACGGTTCGCATTCGCCAAGAGGGCGTTCGGAACACAAAGCCAGTGACCGAGCGCTGGTGGTTCTGGCCGGTCACTGGGGTGGCCGCAGCAGGAGCGGGCACCACCGCGGCGGTATTGGTGGTGAGAAATACTTCGTTTGGATCCAACAAGGATGGAGGGCCGGGCACCTACACGGTGACGGTCGAGACCTCGAATTGACACCTTCCGGGGATCGTCTGGCCTATTCTTCCCTCCGGCCAGCCGTGAAGACGGCGAGCGGATACCCGTGTTGAATCGGGCGAGCAGCCCAAAGAGGAATACCATGCGAGTTGTCTGTGACAACTGCGGTGCAACCTACCGGATTCCGGAGGAGAAGCTTCGCCGAGAGGTGAACAAGGCCACCTGCCGCAAGTGCCAGAACCCGATCATCATCCGGCGGACCGGCGGCATGGCCATTGGGGCGGGTGACGAAGAGGAGGACCCGGACGCTTCAACGCAGATCTCCGAGCTGGCCGCGTTGCAGGAAAAGGCCCATGAGGATGCAGGTTTCGCTTCGCAGGGTCAGGGCATGGGGCTGCAATTCCAACCCGCCATGGGAGTGGATGAGGAACCGGTCAACCCGACCGTGGCCAGCTCAGATGTCTTGCGGCAGGCCCGGATTGCCGAGCCCACGATTCCCCGTCCGGGCATGGGGTCGCCTGCAGCCATCGAACCGGAGGAAGGCCCCCCCCCTCCTCCGCCAGCCACTGGCGCTCCGCCCCCCCTGGCCTCGGCCCCCCCGCTCCCGCCTCCGCCCCTGGTGCCTGATCTTCCACCGCCCGTAATGCTTCCAAAGCACGGGGATCCCAGGTCTCCGATGCATTCCATGGTGGATCCGTCTTCGGATTTGTCCGTGGTGATGATGGCGAACTTTGCTGCTGTCTTCGGCGTGCTCCTGCTGGCCATCGCGACCCAGGACTGGCAGCGCTACGGGGGACTGTTGGTGACGTTGTGGGGGGTCACCAGCTCGTTGATGGTGGTCATCACCAGCGACCGTGGGCGGCGACAAGGCCAGGTGATCCTCTCTTTGTTCGTGGGGTTGCTGGTGTCCGGAGTGCTCTCCTGGGGCTTCTATTGGAGCAACATGAACCTTGGTGGGCCGCCCGTGGTGGAGCAGCCTCCGCCGCCCCCTGCGGTGGCGCCTGCACCGGATCCTGTCGAGGATGCAGTCGCTGGGGAAGACGCGACCGGTGAAGATCCAGCGGACGATGTTCCAGGTGACGATGCGCCCACGGCTGCTGCGGGAGGAGATGCAGTGGTGAGTGCCCCCGCAAAGAAGGAGTCGGTGACCAACTTCCCGCGTCCGGGTTCCACCGGGAATTCCAGCCGGCCTGCCTCATCAAGTTCTTCGGGCTCAAGAGGATCAACCGGCGGCTCGTCCTCCTCTCGGTCCTATCCGTCTGGATCCGGGACCTCTGTCGCTCGCTCCTCTTCTTCCTGGGACGACGAACCCGCCGCCCCAGCGAGTCGCCGAAACGACGACGATGACTTCCGCAGCTCCGGCAGCTCGTCGGCGAATCGCGAGCCGACCCAGCGCGAGCCGACCCAGCGCACGTCCTCGTCCACAGGCAGCACGGGTGTGCTCCTGACGGTGCTCGACACCATGCTGCGAAGCAACCGGGGCGTGAAGGGCTGTTTCGTGCAATACCGAAACGCCACGGGTTCCCTGCCTTCGGGCCGTATTCCCGTGAAGATTCGCATTCAGCCCACGGGCAGTCCGGATCGGGTCTACATCTCCAGTGGCACGTACCGGGACACCTCCCTGGACGACTGTTTGTCCCGGGCCATCCGAGACATCCAGTTCCCGCCCTTTGATGGGGATGCCAAGAACTACACGTACCCCTTTACGCTGTAGTCGCGCCCTGGATGATCTCGTCGACAACCCCTGGATCCGCCAGGGTCGACACATCGCCCAGGGCCTCTGGCTCGCCTTCCGCCACCTTTCTGAGAATCCGGCGCATGACCTTGCCTGACCGGGTCTTGGGGAGGCCTGGAACGGGCTGAAACAGGTCTACCTTTGCGTGGGCGCCGATGCGTGTGCGGCAGGTCTGGTTCAGCTCGCTTGCCAGTCCATCTGTCCAGTCCCGGCCGGACTGGAGGACCACGTAGGCGTAGACGCCCTGGCCCTTCAGGGGATGGGGGAAGCCCACCACGCCTGCCTCGGCCACAGAATCATGGCTGACCAGGGCGGACTCGAACTCCGCGGTGCCCATGCGGTGGCCTGCCACGTTGATGACATCGTCCACGCGGCCGGTGATCCAGTGGTAGGCCCTGCTGTCTCTGCGACAGCCATCTCCCGTGAAGTACAGCCCCTCGAACCGGCTGAAGTAGGTCTTTACAAAGCGTTCGTGGTCTCCCCAGATGGTGCGTGCCATTCCTGGCCAGGGGTGCGCCAGGCAGAGCAGGCCCTCGCCCGGCCCCACCAGGGGGTGGCCCTCGGGGGTCATGATCTGGGGCATGATGCCCGGAAGCGGCAGGGTGGCGGAGCCAGGGGTGGTGGGTGTGGCCGGGGCCACGGGCGTGATGCAGATGCCGCCGGTTTCCGTCTGCCACCACGTGTCCACGATGTTGCATCGGCCTTCGCCGACGACGCTGTGGTACCAGCGCCAGGCTTCTGGATTGATAGGCTCGCCCACGGTTCCCAGCACGCGCAGGGTCGAGCGGTCATGGCGCGAAACATAATCGTCTCCCTTGGCCGCCAGGGCGCGGATGGCTGTGGGGGCGGTGTAGAAGATGGTGATTCCATGGCGCTCGACCATGTCCCAGTAGCGACCGGCATCCGGGTAGGTGGGGATCGACTCAAACATCAGGCTGGTGGCGCCATTGGAAAGGGGGCCGTAGACGATGTAGGTGTGGCCGGTGATCCAGCCCACGTCTGCCACGCACGCGTAGACGTCGTCTTCTCGAAGATCAAAGACCGTTCGGTGGGTGTAGGTGGCGTAGGTGAGGTACCCGCCGCAGGTGTGCACCACGCCCTTCGGGCGCCCGGTGGAACCGGAGGTGTAGAGAATGAACAGCGGGTCCTCTGCTGCACAGGGGACCGCGGGACAGTCCGGGGAGGCTGCGTCCAGAGCGGCTTGCCACTCTACATCGCGGCCCTCCACCCAACCGGTTTCCGCCCCGGTGCGCCGATAAACCAGCACCTTCTCCACCGGGTGTTCACCTTCCAGCGCCTCGTCGGTGGTGGTCTTGAGGGGAATGGTCTTGCTGCCCCGCAGCCCCTCGTCCTGGGTGATGACCCACCTGGCTTCACAGTCCAGCACGCGGTCCCGCAGGGACTCCGCAGAAAAGCCCCCGAACACCACCGAGTGGATTGCGCCGATGCGGGCGCAGGCAAGCATGGCCACCGCCGCTTCCGGCACCATGCCCATGTAGAGGATCACGCGATCCCCCTTTTCAACACCAAGTGTCTTGAGGGCGTTGGCGCAGCGACAGACCTGTTCATGAAGTTCGGTGTACGTGAGTCGCCGAATGTCGTCAGGTTCATCCCCTTCCCACAACAAGGCGACCTTGTCTCCCCGGGTGGACAGGTGCCGGTCAATGCAGGACTCGGTCACGTTGAGGACGCCGTCCTCAAACCAGCGCAGGGGCCCTTCCGTGATGCTGTGGAATCCGCCGCCCAACCCGAGGGTGGGAGGGGTGTTCCAGGCGACCACGTCCTTGGCCACGTTCAGCCAGAACGCATCCGGGTCGGCCTGTGCCTCTTGGCTGGTCTGTCGCCATGCAGCCAGGCTGTTCAGCGGGTTCGGGGAGTCCGCGGATACGCGGGAGGGGACAGGGTAGAGATCGGACATGGAGCCTCCAAGAATCGGCTCCCAACCTTCTAAGTGGTTCTTGCCCCAGTGGGAACCAACGCCCGTTGTCGCAGCAGGTGATCCACCAGGACCAGCGCGGCGCCGGCCTCCACCATGGGCACAGCCCGGGGCAGGACACAGGGGTCATGGCGGCCACGGGACTTGAGTGTGGCAGGCTCTCCGTCGGTGTTGACCGTGTCCTGGGTCTTGAAGAGGGTGGCAACGGGTTTGAAGGCCACGGAGAACACCACCGGCATGCCGTTGCTGATGCCGCCCTGGATGCCGCCGGAGTGATTGGTTCGGGTGCGAATCGCGCCCTCCACCGACACGAAGGCATCATTGTGATCTGAGCCCCGCATGCCCACAGATCGAAAGCCCAAGCCGGATTCAAAGCCCTTCGCGGCGGGCAGGGAGAGCATGGCTTTGGCGAGGTCGGCCTCCAGCTTGTCGAACACCGGCTCCCCCAGGCCCGCCGGCACGTTTCGGGCGACACAGCGGATGATTCCCCCGATGGTGTCCCCGTCCGAGCGGACCTCCTTGATCAGGTTCTCCATGGCCTCGCTTGCGGCAGGGTCGGGACACCGGACCGTACTTGCTTCCACCTCGCTCCACGCCACAGCGTCGGCGTCGCACTTGGCCTGGACGTCTCCCACCCGGTCGACCCAGGCAACAATCTCCACCCCTGCCAGCTCCTGCAACACCTGGCGGGCAATCGCCCCCGCTGCAACCCGGGCCACGGTCTCCCTCGCAGAAGCCCGCCCTCCACCCTGCCAATTCCGGATGCCGTACTTGGCATCGGTGGTGTAGTCCGCGTGGGAGGGGCGGTACAGGTGCCGGGTTCCCTCGTAGGCGGACGGATCTGCATCCTTGTTTCGAACGAGCAGGGCGATCGGGCTGCCCAGCGTCTTGCCCTCAAAGACCCCGGACAGGACCTCCACCTGGTCGGGTTCCTTTCGTTGGGTTGTGAGGGAGGACTGGCCCGGCCGGCGGCGGTCGAGGTCCCGCTGCATCAACTCGAGATCCAGGGTCATCCCGGCCGGGCAGCCATCCACCACGGCGCCGAGACCCCCGCCGTGTGATTCCCCGAACGTGGTGACCCGGAACAAGGTGCCGGTGGTGCTTCCCATGCGGGAAGTCTATGCTGCCCGGCGTTAGGCTGCTGCCAATGAAAGACGCATTGATCGTCCACCTGCTGGCCCTCCTGCCGCGCCGCCGGGTTTCCCGGGGAATGGGATGTCTGGCCCGGCTGCGGCTGCCAGCATTCATCAACCGCTGGATCTTGCGGGCCTACGTACGGTGGTACGGCGTCGACACCGACGAGATGGTGGGGACCCTCGCCGACTACGAGACCCTGGAGGCGTTCTTTGTTCGGCCGTTGAAGGATGGATTGCGCCCGGTGGACCCCGCGCCGGAGGCCATCGTGTCCCCTGTGGATGGGCGGGTGCTTCTTGCCGAGCGGTGTCCCGAGGGCCGGCTCACCTTGCCCGGGGGGCAGACCTGCCATGTGGGGGAGCTGCTGGGGCAGGTGCGCCTGCCCAGGGATGTGGAGGTGGCAGTGCTGTACCTGGCGCCGCCGGACTACCACCGAATCCACCACGCCTGCGAGGGGGACGTGCGGGCGGTCTGCTACGCTCCGGGGCGCCTCTGGCCGGTCTTTCCCGGGGCGGTGCGCCGTGTTCCGGCCCTTTTCGAGCGCAACGAGAGAATGGTGGTGCAGTCCGCCCATGCAAATGGGGTCGACTTCGCCTCGATCCTGGTGGGTGCGTTCGGGGTGGGGCGAATTTCTCTTTCCCTTGTGGATTGGGTGAGCAACCAGGGGCCGGCCGCACCCGAATTTCTTCGCCTTGAACCTCCGGTTTCCGTGGATCGCGGCCAGGAGATGGGCCGATTCCACCTGGGGTCCACCGTGGTTCTGGTCTTTCCGGCTGGCACCATGGCCTGGGAGATCAGTGCGGGAGAGCGCCTGCGCATGGGCCAACGCATCGCGCGCTGGACAAAAAACTGACCCCCTGGCCAGGGAAATGGGTGCTACGCTTGCGTGGGGCGCCGTAGAACCTATGAAGTTGTTTTTGCGTCTCGAAAAGGACGGCAGAATCTTGGGGGAGTGGCCCCTGGAAGACCTGAAGGTCACCCTCACCGACGAGGGGACCGGTGCGCCGGTGGCGGACCTGGTGGTGCAGACCTACAGCACAGACGAACTGCCTGTTCCGGGTTTGCAGGAAGCAGCCGTGCCCGAGGAGCTGACCCTCACCCAGGGGCACCCCGCTTTGCCGCCGCGGTTGCCTGCAAGCGCCGAGGTCTGGTCAAGTGGAGGAGAAGGGTGGAAGCAGAAGGGGGTGCTGCGAGCGGGACAGCGGGCCCGCATGGGAAGTGCCTTTGTACAACTGGATGAGAATGGCGATCTGCTTGTAAGCTCCGGGCCGGATCTCTCCGGGACAGCCACGCTGCCTTCCGGCCTGCGGCAGCCTGTGGAATCTGGGGCGGACCGCCTGCGGCTTCCGTCCGGGTCCTCGGTCACCCTGGAGTCTGAGACCCGGGCTTTTTATGTCCGAAGCGATTTTGTGGATCGGCCTCTTGTGGAGCACTCCTCCTCGGGGGCCGGTCGGGGACGGGGGATCCAGGTCCTCGCCTCGGACCTGACGGAGTCCTAGGAGGACGAGTCCTAGGGATCAGGGCACGACCAAGGTAAAGGCGTCGCCTCCTTCTCCGTCCTCCAGTGCCCGCCAGGCGTGGGACGTGCGGGTGAGGTGGTCTCGAAGGGCCTGCTTCAATGCTCCGGTGCCGTGTCCGTGCAGGAGAAAGGCGGCGGGGGTGTCCTGCAGGAGCAGGCGGTCCAGGAACTTCTCCGTGGCCAAGATGGCCTCCTCGACCCGGAAGCCTCGCAGGTCCAGGGTGTTGGAGGGGGTCCGGACACCGTCCAGTTTGGGCGTTGAGGTCGTGGGAATGGGCGCTGGCGGCTCGGGGGGAGCGGGAGGTTGTGACATTGGCAGAAGGTCCAGCCGATCCACCAGGGTCTTGAGACTGCCCAGGCGAATCTCCACGCGCCCGCTCTTTGGAAGCGCCACCACCTCGCCCACGGTGCCCAGGGTGCGGTGCCGTACCCTGTCACCGACCGAGATCTTGAATTCGACGGTGGGCGATTGAGCCGGAGGGGGCTGCACCTCGGATTTCAGGGTGCGAATCTCCTCCAGCGTGCTGCCTGCTTTTGCCAGGGTGGGATTTGCCTGCAGGGCCCCAATGAGTCCGATGGCCTCTGCCTCGAGATCCTGGATGCGCTCCAGGGTCTCGGCGATGGAAGTGTCGAGGGCCTGCTGTGCGCGGTGTTCCAGCTTTTCCTCTCGTCGCTTCAACCGGGCGTGCTCAAACTCCTGCTCCTCGTTTCGCTGTTGCAGTGCCGTCTCGAGATCGGCCAGGCGGGATCGCTCCTTCTCAATCCAGGCCATGGAATCGATGCGGGCGGCCTGCTCGGTACCCAGGAGAACCCTGGAGCGCTCCAACACAGGGGCCGGGAGGCCGAACTTCTGGGCGATGGCAAATGCATGGGAGAGCCCCGCCTTGTCCCACTCGACCCGGTACGTGGGACCGTCTTCAGCGAATTGCATGGCCGCGTTGCGAAAGCGGGGATCCCCGAGGTTCTTCAGCTCTGGAAAGTGGGTGGTGGCGGCCACCTTGGCGCCTGCATCCACCATGGCCTCCATGAGCGCCTGGGCCAGGGCGGCCCCCTGGACCGGGTCGGTTCCCGAGGCGAGCTCATCCAACAGCACCAGCGTGCCTGGACCCGAGCGGGCCAGCGCATCGGACACCGCCAGGATGTGGGCCGAAAAGGTCGAGAGACCTTCCTCCACGGTCTGGGCATCCCCGAGAACAGCGATGATGTGTGGGAAAACATCGACGCGGGAGCCCTCTGCAGCGGGAAAGGGAATCCCGGCACGCACCATGAGGGCCGCCAACCCGAGGGTCTTCATGGCGATGGTCTTGCCGCCGGCATTGGGGCCCGAGAGCACCAGCGCCGGATGGGCGCTGTCCAGGGA
>CAZSZE010000075.1:0-20419 GCA_964610645.1 uncultured Enterobacterales bacterium
AGGTGAGGTGGGGTGGGCCTGGGGATGCCGGGTCTGGAAGGGTAAGGAAGTCGTGGGAATCCAGATTCTGACCTGAGTGCCGATGCCTGGTTCTGACTCTACCAGGAGTGCACCCCCGACCACTCGAACCACCGCCAACACGCTGACCATTCCCATGCCGCGGCCTTTTCCCTTGGTGGTAGTGCTAGGCAGATGGGCAGCCAACAAGGTCGCATCATGGTGCCGACTCTACCACTGGTCCGCTGGTTCAATCTCCAGAGCATACCGACTCAACCACACCTGCCCGTCGGCATCCCAGCCCAGCCACAGCGCCTCCGGGAGCAACACCGTGTGCGGTCTCGCGTAGCTGCCCTCCGCAACGGTTTCATGGGACTGCACACCCCAATCGGCGTCAAACACGACCCGCCGGATGTCGCCTCCCTGGCCCGCCTCGTCCTCGTTGTAGTGGGCGATGAAACTCCGCGTCTCCTCCTCGAACTCCAGGGCCGTCACCATGCCCAGGAAGTCCTGTTCCAGCACCGTCTCAGGGCCGGACACGAGCCCCCAGTGCGCATCGAAGACCCCGTGCTTGTACTCGCGGTTTCCACCCGGAGCGAGCGTCATGGGGGCCAACAGGTGGTAGGCTCCTTCCGCCCACACCGCCGCGGCCCCGTTGGCATGCATGGCGTTCTCCCCCCCGATGGTCACCGTGTCCAAGAGCTGCAGGTCCGTGTCGAATTGAAAGACCCGATGGCCCACCGCCGGCTCGAATTTGCCCACGGACAAGGTCAGGCCATCGCTCACCAGGAACATGTCGTTGGTGGGGGGGTCGTCCTCCACCACTTGGATGAGGTCCACCCGGTCCAGGTTCTCATCCAACTTCAAGAGGGACAGCTGGCCCCCCGACCCCGTTCCTGCATTGGAAAAGACGACAAAGTGGTGCCCGTCTACAAACGCGTGCTTGTGGTCGGCGATGCGATCCCCAAGGAGAGTGTCGGAGAGATCCGCGACCACTTGCTGGTGGGCTGACTGGACCCCTTCCAGGGAGTAGGGGGCCATCTCGATGGTGCCACCCTGCTCCGTGGAGATCACCACTTGGTCCCCGTCAAATCCAAATCCGCACCAGGTGGCGCCAAAGTGGAGGGGGGCACTCTCCAGCAGGGAGAAGACCAGGGTTCCCCAGCCGGCACCGGTGTCGTCGGCCTGGGTGTCGATTCCCGAGTCCAAGGCCGTATCGGCGGAGTCGTCTTCACTCTTTGTGTCTTCCCGGTTCCCATTGCAGCCGGAATTCAGCAGCAGGGCCAGCGCGAGGGTGTGCATCGTTCCATTGTCACCCGGTTTGGCCCGGGTGCCCCTCGATTCTTCCGCATTGGGCAGCCGGTGGGATTCCCCGTTGTCAGTCCTTCCCGCGCTTGTAGCGCCAACTCAGGATGGCCCCTGAGACCAGCACACCCGCAGTCAATCCTGCCAGGAGGGAGGCCATTGTCTGCATGCCCAGCCCAATCCCCAGCAAGGTGGTGGGAATGGCAATTCCCAGGGCGACCTTCAGCTGCCACACGTTGATCGACTTCCGGGTGTCCGCCTGTCCGGAGAAAATGGTTGGGTCCGTGGGCTCGGCCTGGTACTGGTCGTCATCCGAGTGGTGCGTCAGCCGGCCCACCTCGTCATGTCCGCCGGCTGCGGGTGGTGCGGGTGTTTCGTTTTACATGGGAAAGCCTCCGGTTTTCGATCATAGCGCAGATTGGACCGGAGCAATTGCCTTGTGGAGCAACCGGAAGGCCCAGGTGCGGACCCCGCCCTGGCGAGCTATCTTGCCGCCGATGCACGTGTTTCTCCCCCTTTTGATGCTGGGCGCTGGCTGCAGCGACTACAACATCCACGACAAGACCGCAGGCTCCGGGCGCTACAACCCACCGGATCTTGCTGCGGAGACTCGCACGGACCGTATCGTGCAGGTGACCATTCCCTCGGTGGACGTGTTGTGGGTCATTGATGACTCCTGCTCCATGTCTGAGGAGCAGGCCTCCCTCACGGCGAACTTCTCCAGTTTCATGGGGTATTTCACCGGTTCCGGGCTGGACTACCACGTGGGGGTCACCTCCATGGACATGGATGCCAGCGGTCCCGGGCGCTCCGGAAAGCTCCAGATGGACGGGGCAACCGCCTTCATCGACACCACCTTTTCCGAGTCAGAGGCGGTCTCCAGCTTCACCCGCCGGGCCCAGATGTGCTCCGGGACCAGCTGCAGTGGCTCCGCCACGGAGCGGGGCATCGATGCAACCTGGGGCGCCCTTGTCACCCACGAGGCCGGTTTCAACAACGGTTTCTACCGGCAGGATGCCGGGCTCTCGATTATCGCGATCTCCGATGAGGACGACTACTCCTACATGGTCAACCTCTTCGAGTTCATCTCCTGGCTGGAGAACTTGAAGGTGGATGGGGACATGGTGAGCTTCTCCTCCATCGTGGGTCCCCAGCCCCTGGGCAACTGCACCGAGGCTGCGGAACCGGGGGCCCGCTACCTGCAGGTGACCCAGGAGGTCGGGGGAATCGACTGGTCCATCTGCAACAGCGACTGGTCCAGCGTCCTCGAGGAGCTGGGGCTGCAAGCCGCAGGGCTCAAGCGGGAGTTCTTCCTTTCCTCTGTGCCGGTGGTGTCCACGCTTGAGGTGGAGGTGATCCCCCCGACAGGCTCCACCCTGGAAAACGAGCCTTTTACCTACTCCCGCTCCCGCAACAGCATTCTCTTCGACGCCCTGGTGCCCGAGCCCCTGTCCGAGGTGCTGATCACCTACGAGGTGCTCTCCAGCGTGCCCGCTCAGGGTGACGACACCGGGGACACGGCAGCGGAATAGTCACTCCCCCTGGGAGCGCCACCACGCCAGGCGCTGGGCGATTGTCTTTTCCTGCCCCCAGTCCACCGGCTTGTAGAATTGCCGGCCCTCCAGACCATCGGGAAGGTACTGCTGGTCCACGTAGCCCTGGGGGTGTTTGTGCGGGTCCTGGTACCCCGCGCCGCAGCCCATCTCCTCCAGCAACTTCGTGGGGGCGTTTCGCAGGTGCAGCGGCACGGGCAGGGCGCCACTCTTGCGAATTTCCGCTGTGGCAGCACCGATGGCGTTGTAGGAAGCCTTGCTCTTGGGGGCGCATGCCAGGTAGGTCGTGGCCTGGGCCAGGTGCAGGCGCGCTTCGGGCAGGCCCACGAACCGGGTTGCATCGGCAGCTGCAACCGCCACGGCCAGGGCGCGGGGATCCGCATTCCCCACGTCCTCTGACGCGAAAATCACCAGGCGGCGGGCCAGGAAGAGTACATCCTCGCCCCCTTCCAGCATGCGGGCCAGCCAGTAGATCGCGGCATCCGGATCCGAGCCCCGCATGGACTTGATCAAGGCGCTGACCAGGTTGTAGTGCTCCTCCCCAGCGCGGTCATACAGGATGTCCCGCCGTTGCAGCGCCATCCTGGCGCCTTCCTCATTCAGCACGCCCTGGTCCGCAACTTCCCCCACCAGCCGTTCCAGCAGCCCCAAGGCCCGCCGGGCATCTCCGGAGGCCAACTCCGAAAGGCGCTGCAAGACCGCCGGCTCCGCGGAAACGCCTCGTCCGCCCAGACCGTCCTCCGCATCCTCCAGGGCTCGCTCCAACAGGCGTTGAATGGCCTGCGGCTCCAGGGGATGAAGTGCCACCACCTCGGCCCGCGACCGAAGCGCGGAGATCACCTGAAACGAGGGATTCTCCGTGGTGGCGCCGATAAGAGACACAGTGCCGTCTTCGACGTGAGGCAGCAGGGCATCCTGCTGGGCCTTGTTCCACCGGTGGATCTCATCGACGAACAGCAGGGTGGGGCGCCGTGCCACCCGGGCCTCGTCAATGATCAAGCGCAGATCCTTGATGCCGGACAGCACCGCGGAAAGGGGCACAAATCGCGTGCCGGCCTCCTCGGCCACCAGCCGGGCAATGGTGGTTTTTCCACAGCCCGGAGGCCCCCACAAGAGGAAGCTGGGCAGTGGCGACTGTCCGATGGATCGGGTCAGGAGTCCCTCGGGTCCCACCACGTGGGTCTGGCCCACCACTTCCTTCAGTTTCTTGGGCCGCATGCGGTCGGGGAGGGGAGCGGTCTTCACAACAGGCAACCTATCAAGATGGGAACCAGCGAGGTACAAGGGTTCCCACATGCACGCTGCCATGCTCGCCGATGCCCACCTCAAGGGGCTCCACGATCCCAACCAGCACCGACTGGTGGACTGGTTGGACGAGCTGCAGGTAGATCGGCTCTTTCTGCTGGGAGACCTCTTTCACTTCTGGTGGGGATATGCGGACGTGGTCTACGGCGACTTTGTTCCTGTGTTGGCGGCCCTGGAGCGAACCCGTCGCAGAGGCATTCCCATTGACTGGATTCGAGGCAACCATGACTTTGCCCTGGGCCCATTCGTTGAAAACGACCTGGGCATTGCCGCCCATGACTCGCTCCGGGTGGAGTTGGGGGGCAAACGCTATCTGCTTGCTCATGGAGACCAGGCGGACAACTCGGTGCGCTATCGCATGACACGGGCACTGCTGCGGAGCCGGCTATTCGGCTCGTTCATGGGGGCGCTGGGACCTTCCCGCGCCCGGTCAGTGGGAGAGACCCTGGCCGGCGCCTCCCACGAGAAACAAGGGCCCGTGGATCGCCTGCTGGAAACCCAGGAGAGGTGGGCTGCATCACACCTGGCGGCGGAGGTCGACGTGGTGGTCGTGGGACACAGCCACAGCCCTGGCATTCGGCCCCTGCCCGGGGGGACCCTTGTGACCTTGGGAGACTTCTTGGCCCACCACACGTGGCTCCAGGTGGATCTCCAGGGAACGCCCGAACTCCAGTGGCTGGAACCCGCGACGACTAGTCCATTGCCACCCGGTTGAGCAGGACCGGGTCCTCCAGAGCCATTCCAGCACCGCGCACGACGCAGGAAAGCGGCTCTTCCGTGACCTGAAATTCCAGCCCAGTGGATTGGGAAAACCACTCCGCCAGACCGGGCAGCATCGCGCCGCCGCCGCAGAGCACCACGCCCCGATCCGTAAGGTCTGCTGCCAATTCCGGGGGGGTGTCGGCGAGGGTGCCCTGGACTGCCTCCAGGATCTTGCCGATGGGCCGGGCCAGGGCCAGGCGGAGCTGCTCGTTGGTGACCGTCACGGCCCGGGTCGTCCCGGACCGCACATCGCGGCCTCGAATCGAGGTGGACTTGACCTCCTGGGGCATGGCGCAGCCAAGGGTGATCTTGAGCTCCTCTGCCATGCGCTCGCCAATCTGGATGCCATGCTCATTCTTGAACATCTGCACAATGGCCTCGTCCATCTGGTCTCCAGCCACCCGCAAGGAGGCGGAGCGCACCAGGCCCCCCATGCTGATCACCGCGACCTCGGTGGTTCCGCCACCGATGTCCACCACCATGCTCCCAGCAGGCTCCATCACCGGCAGGGCAGCCCCGAGTGCTGCTGCCAGCGGCTCTGAAACCAGGAAGATCTCCCGTCCTCCTGCAGCCCGCGCGGACTCGAATACAGCCCTCCGTTCCACGTCCGTGATGCCCGAGGGAACGCTGACGAGAATCCTGGGCCGCAACATGCCCTGGCGACCGATGGCACGGCCGATGAAGTGCCGGAGCATTTCTTCGGCCAGCTTGAAGTCTGCAATGACGCCGCTTCGGAGGGGCCGGATTGCCGAAATGCTACCGGGAGTCCGGCCGAGCATGCGCTTGGCCTCCTCTCCCACAGCCACGACCTGCCGATAGCCGGTTGCCGACCCATTCTGCACCGCGACAACGGAGGGCTCATCCAAGGCCACCCCACGGCCTTGCACGTAGATCAAGGTGTTGGCTGTTCCCAGGTCAATGGCCAGATCCCGCGCGAGGCGGCCGAGTGCCTGAGACATGCGATCGACTCCTTGTCCGGGCTAGTTGTCCATCATGCCTTGGCCAAGCCCGGCTCCACCGGCCTTCGCCTTCTCAACTTCCACACCCACCACCTGGGCGACGTGCATGGCCGTTCCTTCCAGGGGCTTGCGGCTGTTGTCCACCTCGTGGCATTCCCCTGACTTGAGGCACACGGACACCACGTAGGTGTCTTCCGCCTGGCCTCCAGACTCGTAGAGCACCTTGGCCACATCTCCGAACTTCACCACCCGATCCGCCTTGGGGCCCGTGGCGTACTGGCAGACCCAGGTGATGGAGGCCCGCTCCTGGCTGATGTCCACCTTGCACTCGGTCGCGCGGGTGGAGACCCACCAGAACGTCCCCCCTCCGAGGACGGCCATGGCAGCAAACAGTACCAACGCGGTCAACACGGGAGAGGTCTTCTTCTCCACCACCGCATTGAAATCATGGAAGCAGTGCTTGCACCGGGCAGCATCTGCGGGCACATCTTCGGAACATCCGGGACAGGTCTTGGTCTCCACCGAACCCTCCTAGGCAGGTCAGTTGGCCCTTCCCTCTATTGCTCTGGACCGGGCCTATCAACCTTGCTGTCGTCGTCGGCAGACGGGGGGTCGCGAGGGGTTGCAGCGTAGCGGGCCAGGAGCGGCAACAACAGGGGCAACATCAAGGGGATCTGGCTCCTGGTTCTAAGCTTTCGGTAGGTCTTGTAGACCTTGGCCCCCGCCTTGAGCATGCTGGCCGGGTCGGAGGGCCCACCGATGATTTCCGCGAGGGCAGCCCGGTGGTGTTCCGGGAGCGCTTCCAGGTCCTCCTGGTCCCAGCGGGAAAAGGGCAGTCCCTCTTTCGCTGCCAGCTCCAGCAGACGGGGGAGCATCTCCAGGAGCAGGGCCCGGCGGTCGATTTCCGCATCGGGAATCAGGTCCAGGTCCACGGCGAGATCGGCCAGGTCCATCTCCGGGAGCAGCGAGATTGTCTCCACGTCGGATGGCAGAAGCTCGAACGCCATGGTTCCTCCGCGCTGGCGAGGCATTACGATAACGCTTCCATCCGTGAGGGACATTGACATGCTTAGGCTGCTCTTGAGATGTGCGACCCGGCCCATTGGATTCCTCTTGGGCCTTCTTGCCGAGGGAATGCTCTCGGTTTGTCTGCGGGCCCGGGGGGTTGTGGTCGTGGATGTAGGGGGAGAAAAGGGGCTTCCGGGGAGCACGGACCTGGCCCTGTTGGAATCGCTTCTCCTGCGCCCACGGGTCCGGGGGGTGTTGTTGCGCTTGGGGCGAATGTCCTGGGGTTGGGCAGAGCTGGAGGCCTGGCATGCCCTGGTGGCACGCGTGGTGGACTCGGGGCGCTTTGTGGTGGCGGTGGGGGAGAGCCTCGGCAACCGAGAGATGGTGCTGGGCTCTGCGGCCTCCCACCTCTGGATGGCGCCTCTGGGGGATGTGGGCGTGGTCGGGCCCGCCATCGAGTTGCGGTTCCTGGGGGATGCCCTGGACCGGGTGGGGATTGAGGTCGAAGTCGAAAGTGTGGGGGACTTCAAGAGCGCGGGGGAGGCCCTGCACCAGTCCCACGCCAGTCCGGAGAATCGCGAGGCGATGGTCGCTGTGGTGAAGGGAATCCACACGTTCCTGGTCGGCGCCATCGCCCGGGGGAGGGGGCTCTCAGCGGAAGCCGTGCAAGCCCTTGTCTCCAGGGCCCCGCTCACGGGGAGTGAGGCCCTGTCCGGGGGCCTGGTGGATGGCCTTGGATACATCGGGGAGATTGACGAGAAGTTGGAGGAGCTCCTGGGGGGATCCCCGTGCCGGTTGGGGGCGGGGACGGGCATGAAGCTTGCGCGCATCGTGCAGCGCCTGGATGGGTGGTTTTCAGAGGATCCGGCCATCGCTGTGGTGCACCTGAAGGGTGCCGTGGTGGAAGGGGGAGGCGGGCGCAGCAACAAGCGTCGCATTGAGTCCTCCCTGGTGGTTCCCGTCCTGCGGCGCCTTGCCAGGAGTCCCCGTGTGGGCGCCGTGGTCCTGCACATTGACTCCCCTGGCGGCAGTGCCCTCGCCTCGGACCTCATCTGGCGGGAGGTGGAGCTTCTCAAGCGAGAAAAGCCCGTGGTGGCTTGTCTTGGCAATGTCGCTGCCTCCGGTGGCTACTACGTCGCTGCAGCCGCCACAGAGATCGTGGCCGCCTCCACGACCCTGACCGGCAGCATCGGCGTCATCGGCGCCCGGGTGCCCCTGTCGGGTGCCCTCGCCCGTCTCGGCATTCACAGTGAGCTTGTGGCAGCAACCCCCGGCGGGGTGTGGTTCAGCTCCAAGGGCCTGCCGAGTCCCGAGCGGGAGCGCCTCCAGTTTCGACTGCGGGAGATCTACGACACCTTCATCCAGCGGGTGGTGGCTGGCCGGCGTTGTCCCGAAGAGGAGATCCGGGCTGTGGCCCAGGGAAGGGTCTGGACTGGGAGTGCTGCAGCTTCCAACGGGCTTGTGGATGCGGTGGGTGGACTGGACCTGGCGCTGCTTCGGGCGCGGTACCTCGCGGGAATTCGCCCCCTGCAACTTCACCGCCGGCTCGACCTTCACCCCCGGGGAAAGCGCAGCCTCGTGGGGCGTCTTCTGGAGAAGCAGGGGGGGACTGCCCTGGGGCTCCCCTACTTCTCATGGACGGGTCTTTCCCTGGTCCTCACTCACCCGTGGGAGGCGCTTCTGTGGTCGGGCTGGGACCTGGAGATTCGATAGGGTCCCCGTACACGATGCGATACCCCATCAGGAATCCCAGGACCCGCCGCACATACCGCCGGGTCTCCGTGTAGGAGATGCTGTCTGCGAAGGCATCGAAGGCAATGTCGTTCTCCGCCTCGGTGATCCAGCGATCCACGTTGACGGCCCCTCCGTTGTAGGCGGCGATCACCGTAGGCAGGGCAGGCTGGGGGCCCCGTTCCCCGTAATCCTTGGCCAGTCGACTCAGCTCGGTCGTGCCAAGCCATGCGTTGTACCCGGGGACATACAGCCACTCGGGGTCGTAGGGCCCCTCCAACATCAATCCATGGAGTTCCTCGCCCAACGTTGGCATCAACTGCATCAGCCCCCGGGCCCCAGCCGGCGAGGTCACCCAAGGCTGGAGGGAGGACTCCGCGGTCATGACCGCATAGGGCAACAACTCAGGGATTCCCACGGCAGATCCCACCACCACGTCGCGCTCTGGAACCGGAAAACAGACCGCCAGGGCGGCCTTCTTGGTTCTGCTGGGGTTGGAGGAACAGGAGCCCTTGACCAGGGACCTGGCCTCGACGTAGGCACCGCTGCGCACCAGGAGTCCTGCCACAGCAAGCTTGGTGGCCTCATCGGCCTTCTTTGCATCGGCAACCAAGGTCCGGGCATGGTCCGCCGCCCAGTCCAGGTGCCCCATGGACACCAGGCGCTCGGCGATTCCCGCTGAGGGATGGGAGGCAGAGAAGGCACTCGGCACCGGCGGAAGCGCGGGAATGGTGAGCCCCTCGTACCGCTTGCCCAGGCTGTGTGCAGCAAACCAGGCGTGTCCGCTCACCGGGTACTTCTTCAGCAGGGACTCCAGGATGGCAGTTTCAGCGGATCCGTTGCCCTGCATGCCTTGAGTTCTTGCCTGCCAGTAAAGGGCGGGCGCTGCAAGGGAGCTCTGGGGATGATCAGTCTTCACCCGCTCGAACCACCCATCCGCAGCGTCGGGATTCCCCAGCCGAAGCAGGCTGTTTCCAAGAAACCACTTGGCCTCATCGGCGTGCTTTGAAGCGGGGTTCGCCTTGAGGTGCCGTTTCAGCTCGCGGACAGCGTCCTCGAGTCGGTTCTCGTCCCAGGCGAGGTACCCCAGCTTGAACGACGCCGTGTCCGCACGGCGTGCCTTGGGGTAAAGGACCATCAGCTTGGCATAGGACTTCTCAGCCGCCTCGTAGTCCCCGGTCCGGGAGAGGGCAAGGGCGTAGTGGTAGAGGGTCTCGGCGCCGCCGTGGGTCCCTGCCTTCATGGGCTCGAGCACATCGAACAGCTCCAGGGCCAGGGGGTAGTCCCGGGCTGCAAAGGCTGCCATGGACCGCTCCAGGATCCAGCTGGGCGACTCGTCCCCCGTGGCGGTCTGGAGGGCGTTGTACATGGGCAGGGCCTTTTCCGCCTGGTGGGCTTTGACCAGGTTCCGGGCGTAGGCAATGGCGATCATCCTCCCCTTGACCGTGGCCAGGTCGACTGTGTTCGCAGCCAGGGCGAGAATGTGTTGTTCGGCCTTGAAGGCCCAGGGGGACTCCGGGTGGCGAGACCAGGTGGCCCGATAGGTGTCCAGGGCCTCTTCGGTCTCATGTCTGAGCTCAGCCCCCCAGGCAAGCCAGTAGCGGGCTTCCGGCCCAAAATCGGTGTCCAGGAGAGATCGGAGGTCATTCCGTGCCTCCAGGGAGCGGCCCATGTTGATGAGGGCTCGTCCTCGCAGCAGGCGCACCTCTTCACCGGCCTTGCCGGGAAGAACAATGCCATCCAGGAGCTCCAGCACGCGCTCGGGTCGGGAGGTCACGATTTTGTCGGCCACCAGCAGCCGCGCGTAGGGCTCCAGGCTGCCGCCACTGCCCAGTCGCTGCTCCAGGCCAATGTTGTTTCCACAGCGGGAGCGGGCCACGCTGGGCTCCAGGCCGCCAATGCCCTGGGTCAGCCGGAGCACCTCCTGGCAGTCTCCCTTGCGCATGGCTGTGAGTGCCTCAGGAGGTACCTGGGCCTGGGCGGTCAACGCGGCAAGAAGCAACCACATGCTTGCCGCCTAACACCTCCCTCCTGGCACTGCCTCAGAAGCTGGAGCCAAACCGAAAGTAGAGGCTTTCCGGGGAATTCGGCTCGATGCCACCCTCTCCAAGAACGCCAATTGCGTACCCCAGGCGGCCCTGTAGTCCGAGGCCCCAGCCGAGGATGGCCACAAGGCGCAGTTCGGCTCCCACACCCACCAATGGAGACGGCATGGCTTCAGGGGAGTCAAACGCGGTGCCCGCATCGACGAAGACGGCTCCGTGCAGGGTCTTGAGGAACACCGGAATCGTCCCGGTGCCGCGATCGATTCGGCGCAACGGCAAGCGGTACTCCGCGCTGCCCAGGTAGTACCAGTCCCCACTGGCGCTGGCGAAGCCAAAGCCCCGCAGGGGGCGGTATTCGTCCGGAAGGGCGTAGAATCCAGATTCGCCGAAGTTGCCGCCGAGGCGGAAGCTGCCGTACCGCAGCCGGTCCCCTGCAGAGCCCCCTCCGGCCGCCCGAAATGCCAGCACATGGTTTGGAAACCAGGGGACCGACAGGTACTCTCGCCACTCGGCTGTCAGCTGAATCTGCTGGAAGGGTTGGGGGTTGTCCTGGGTGTCCAGTGTGTAGGAACCGAGCTGTGGTGCGGTCCACTCTGCGTTGAGGGAGATGGACCGGGCCTCCTCCGGGGAGATCGAGTAGGGAAAAGCCTTTCCTTTGCCGTACCGGGCGCCCACCGAAAGGGTGCTCAACAGGCCGCGGGTGGGAAGGCTGGGGGTATAGGTGTTGACGGGGAGCTCGTTCAAGGAGCTGCGCTGCGTTGCAGAGAGCCGCCCCACCACAGCCACGGACTCCCGCCAGGGATAGCTCACCGTGTGCCAGGCCCGGAGCCGTTGGTCCCAGTACCTCTTTTCCGTTGTGTGGACACCGGGCACATTGGGTCCCGTGGAGGAGGGCGACTCCACCAGCACGTCGCCATAGGGGACGGCGTAGGCGTACGCGCCAGCCCCCATGACTGGCAACCACCTGTTCACGGTGAGGCTGCCTCCGCCCCCCAGGAAGGGGGCATCCGACCGATAGGTCAGAAAGCCGGAGTACCCGTACTGCCGAAGGGTGTCGACGCCACCGGTGGCCAGGGCGCCCATCATCCCAAAATTGGTCTTGTAGAAGGAGGGAATGACAAACCGCGGCGGCAACAGGGAGGGCACCGGGTTGTAGGGGGCGACCGGGTGGGAGAAGGGGTAATCCGGGGGGGCGTCCTCCTCGGTGTCCGGGTCGCTCTCGGGGTCGCTCTCCGGGACCACCTCGGCCACTGGAGGGTCTGGTGGGGGCTCCAGGGGCTCGTGGTCCAGAAGGTCATGCAAGGTGCCGGTGGCTTCTTTGGGTGGCAACAAGTGGCCCCGTTCCCGCCAGTTGTCCCGCTGCAACTCCATCCAGGCGATGTCCGATCCGTTGGAGGAATAGGACTGGAACGCAATGGCGCCAAAGTCTTGGCGAATGGTGGGTTGGAAGGCACCCCCCAGCACGTTTGTCACCTGCCAGAGGGCCTCAGACCGGAGGTCCACGGCGTAGAGGTTGGGGATTCCCGATCGATCCGACGAAAAGAAGAGCCACCGGCCGTCCGCGGAGAAGACCGGGTCCCGATCCAGGTGCGTGTCTGCGGTGACCCGGCGAAATGGCGTGCCGTCCTGCGCGTAGATCCAGATGTCCCGCATCCCGTCCTTCCAGACACTCAAAGCCAGGTGCGTCCCATTTGGATGCCAGCGCGGGGTGGAGAGCTGGGTGTGATCCGTGTACTCGGTGAGAGGCACGAGGCTCTGGTCGATGCGCAGCCGGTAGAGGTTGTTGTCCTGCAGGCTGTTTCGCACCACGTACAGGTCGCTGCCGTCAGGGGAGAAGGCCGGGTCCCGTGCCCGCTTGCCCCGGGTGAGAAGCCGGTCCGTGTCCTTACCCAGCTCGTGGAAGAAGATGTCGTCGTAGCTGTGGAATCGTTCGTGCAGGCGGGCGCTGCCGTAGGCAAATGCATTGCTGTCCGGGCGCCAGGCCAGAGACTTGGACCCCTTGTTCTCGATCTCCACTTCGGGATTCTCCCCCTCGCTGTCCGCCATCCAGATGGCGCCCCCTACCCGGGGGTCGCTGCAGGAGTAGGCCAGGTGGACACCGTCCGGTGAAAACGCGGGGCCGGCACAGGAATCCTCTCCATCCGACACGATGCGGAACTCCGTCAGCCCGTCTGCCTCCACCGCCTGTTGGACCACGGCATACCGGGTTTCCAGGTCTGCCTTCCAGTCGTTGTAGAGGCTCCGGAAGCTCGCGCCAAACACCTGCCGGGCGGGGAGCAGGTACGGAATGCCAGCGCCGTAGGTGTGGTTCCACCGGGTCCAGGCATCGTCCGTCGACTGATCGGCGATGTACTGCATGAAGCTCTGGCCAAACAGGTACCGGATGTTGCCCCCGGGGGGGTCGGAGACCCAGCCGTCCATCTGGCCCAGCTCGGGAAAGCGGTCTTCCAACACGCTCATGCGCAGAATCATGTCCGCGTTGGCCGACCTTCCTCGCCCCCCCGCCGTGTGCCGGGTCTCGTGGAACGTGGCCTGTCCCTCCACCAGCCACCAGGGGGACACGTGGTTGATGGAGACAATCCGGCCCATGGCGAATCGCAAGATCCGCGGGATTCCCTCCACCGTGTCCAGGTGCAGGATGTGGGCCAGCTCGTGGGTCGTGATCGCCTCCAGCCAGTCGTCGTAGAGTCCGAGGGTCGAGTCTTCCCTTGGGGCGGTCACATAGATGACGATGGTGTTGACGGGCAGGGTGGTTGCATACCCGTTTGCGCTGTCCGTGTGGTCCACGAGCACGATTTCCACGGGCCTCTTGGGGGCAGTCTGCATGTCTTCGGTGAGAACCACCCAGATGCGTTCGGCCGTCTGTGCCAGCTCCTCTGCCAGCTGCTCCTCCCCCTCGTGAAACGTGATCGTGAAGTGCTCGGTCTTCAGGCTGCGCCAGGTGAGATCCGGATTCCAGCTTGCTCCCATCGCGGAGCCAGCAACGGCCAGGGCCGCAGCCAGGAGGGCGGCGCGGATCATTTCCGGAGTGCTGCGCACAGGCGGGTCATGCTGTCAGAAGCATCCCCGAACAACATCCGCGTGTTCTTCTTGAAGAAGAGGGGGTTTGCCACGCCGGCGTATCCCACGTTCATGCTTCTCTTCAGTACGACCACGGTGTTTGCCTTCCATGCTTCGAGCACCGGCATACCGTAGATGGGAGAGGTTGCATCGTCCAGTGCGCCCGGGTTGACGATGTCATTGGCGCCGATGACCAGCACCACGTCGGTGGTGGGAAAGTCCCCGTTGATCTCGTCCATTTCCAGGACCACGTCATAGGGGACGCCGGCTTCTGCCAGGAGCACGTTCATGTGGCCCGGCAGGCGGCCGGCCACCGGGTGGATCGCGTACTGGACCCGCTTGCCGGCGTCTCGCAGGAGGTTTCCGAACTCCCGCACCTTGTGTTGGGCCTGGGCCACCGCCATGCCGTATCCGGGCACCACGATCACCCGATTCGCCTCTTGCAGGGCTCCGGAGAGCTCGTCGACGTCAATGGCCTCGACATCTCCCGCGGGGACCTCTGCATCGCCGCTGGGGGCGGGCGCCTCGGTCCCAAATCCGCCGAAGATCACGTTCCAGATGGAACGGTTCATGGCGCGGCACATGATGTACGACAAGATGGCGCCGCTGCTTCCCACCAGGGCGCCGGTCACGATGAGCAGATCGTTGCCCAACATGAAGCCTGCTGCCGCCGCCGTCCAGCCCGAGTAGCTGTTGAGCAGGCTCACCACGACGGGCATGTCCGCGCCGCCAATGGCGAGCACGAGGTGGATGCCCAGGAGGGATGCGATTCCGGCGTTGAGAAGCATCCAGGTGAGGCCGGTTTCGGGGCGGGTCACCACCAGCACCGCCAAGACCAACAATCCCACAACCAGCCCCAAGTTGAGGACGTGGCGTCCTGGAAGGAGGAGGGGCGTTCCCGAGAGGCGACCGGACAGCTTGGCCCATGCCACGACGCTGCCTGTGAAGGTGATGGCTCCAATGGCCACATCCACAAAGACCTCGATCTCGTGGACCAGTCTCTCCGCACCGGAAAGGCTGCTGGGAGCCACAAAGAGGGAAATCCCCACGAGCACTGCTGCCAATCCCACAAACGAGTGCAGCGCAGCCACAAGCTCGGGCATGGCGGTCATGGCGACCTTGGCGGCCAGCCTGGCTCCAATGGCCCCACCGATCACCAACACGGTCAGAATCACCACGTAGGTGCTGGTCTCTACCCAGGCGAGGGTGGCCACAAGCGCAAGGGCCATGCCCATGATTCCAAACAGGTTCCCCCTGCGAGCGGTCTCCTGGTGGGACAGTCCGGCGAGGCTCAAGATGAAGAGCGCGGCTGCAACCAGGTAGGCCATGGTGAGCCAGCCGGGAGCGGCGACAGCGGAGGCGGGAATCATCTACTTCCTGAACATGGCCAGCATGCGCTGGGTGACAAGGAATCCGCCGGCCACGTTGATGCTGGCAAAGAGAATGGCGATCGCCCCCAGGGTGGAAGCGAGGGTCATGGTGGAGAAATCAGGGCCTGCAGCCTGGATGAGCCCCCCCACCAGGATGATGCCGCTGATGGCGTTGGTGACGCTCATCAGGGGGGTGTGCAGGGCAGCGGTCACACTCCAGACCACCTGCCAGCCGATGAAGCACGCCAAGACAAAGACGGTGAAGTGCTGAATGAAGTCTGTGGGCGCCTTCATTCCGACACCCACCAGGACCGCCGCCACGAGGAGTGTTCCTACGGCCTTGCCTACATTGCTCTCCTTGGCAGGTTCCTGGACCGGGAGGATGTGCTCTTCGGTGGTGGGATCACGAGAGAGGAGAGGGGGGGGCGCCGGCGCGGGACGCTCCACCTTGGGGGGCGGCCAGGTGATCGCTCCCTGGTGCACCACCGTGGCACCGCGGATCACCTCGTCCTCCATGTCCACGTTCCATTCCGCGGCATTGCCCAAATCGTCCAGCAGGTGCAGGAGGTTGTTGCCAAAGAAGCGGCTGGACACGGTGGCGAGGCGGCTGGTCAGGTCCGTGTACCCAATAATGCGCACCCCGTTGTGCACGACGCGCTCATCCTTCCGCGTCAATTCGCAGTTGCCGCCATTCTCGGCCGCCAGGTCCACAATGACGCTCCCGGGCTTCATGGACTCCACCATGTCCCGGGTGATCAACACCGGCGCTGCGCGTCCCGGAATCAACGCGGTGGTGATGATGATGTCCACCTCCTGGGCCTGTTCCGCAAAGAGGGCCATTTCCGCAGCGATGAACTCGTCGCTCATCGTCTTGGCGTAGCCTCCCTGTCCCTCTCCGGACTCCTTGAAATCCAACTCCAGGAAGGTGGCGCCCAGACTTGCCACCTGCTCCTTCGTGGCCAGGCGGGTGTCAAAGGCCCGGACCTGTGCGCCAAGGCCCTTGGCCGTGGCAATGGCTGCGAGTCCCGCCACCCCAGCGCCGATGATGAGCACCTTGGCGGGGGGAGCTTTGCCCGCTGCCGTCATCTGGGGGCCAAAGAAGGAGCCGTATTCGGTGGTGGCAGCCGTGATGGCACAGTACCCGGCGATGTTCGCCATGGATGAGAGCACATCCATCTTCTGGGCACGGGTAATACGCGGGACGCAGTTCAGGGCCAGGGAGGTCACACCCTGGGCCTTCAACGACTCTAGCAGGTCGGTTTGTGTCGCGGGCTGGAGGAGGCTGATCAGCGTTGCTCCCCGGGGGAGGAGGCTGACCTCGTTGCAACCCAAGGTGGGGTGTTCCTCTGGGGCCCGCACCTTCAGCAGCACGTCAGCCTGTGACCACAACTCTCTCGCGTCAGCGACCAGGGTGGCGCCCGCGGCCTCGTAGGCAGCATCCGGGTAGGAAGCACCCACACCTGCACCTGACTGTACGGAGACCACAAAGCCGCGCTCGATGAGCCCCGACACCGTTTCCGGTGTGGCAGCCACCCTGCGCTCGCCTGCATGGACCTCGGCTGGAACCGCGACCCTCATCTCATCACCCCTGCGAACTGGATCGGACCGCCAGTCTAACGAGAACGGCTTCCCGTGTCGCTCCTACTGGCGCTCGTAGGCGCCGATATCCGGGGCAGGTCCGAGGGTGCGCGGCCGGCCGTGGAGGTCTTCTTCGAGGGCCGTGGAGATTCCGCCATCCACGAGGGGAGAGTCATGTTGGGGTCTCAGAATGGTGGCGGTTGGGAACGGCCGAATCAGGGCTGCATCCAGGACGGTTCCCACGTAGCTGCCCGCTTCCTCCACGGGGGACGAACCTGTGGCAATCTCCAGAAAGCCAGCAAATGCGCTGTTTTCGATGCGAAGGTCACCCCCCACCGCTTCCACTGCAGCCTGTGCGGACTCCGGACCCAGGTGGGCGAGGGTCAGGTGCACAAGGGTGGCCTGGCACGCATCCAGCACCAGGGGGGGGGGCGCACTGGCAGTGTCCAGGGTAGAGATTGCAACATTCACCAGGGCCAGTGCATCTCCATCGCACTCCGCTTCAATTGCTGTGGCGCTGTCCAGAGCGATCTCGGTGGCCTCCAGCCACAGGGGGCCCGTGGCGCGAATGCGCGGCGCACCCCCGGAGTGGAAGGTGCGTTCGATGTGCAGGTCATGCCCGCTGAAGGAGCCCTCCACCATCAGGTCTGCCGCCTCGGTTCCGGTGTTGTCCCGGAAGAGGGAGGAGACGATGTGAAGGGGTGCTTCACTGTACAGACCTCCCACGAGAGAGGTGTCCAGGGCTCCATTTCCAGCCACCTCGATGTGGGTTGCAAAGAACACAGGCCCAGTCCGGGAAGTGGACAGGATGCGAATGCCCACATCGGTGTTCCGCAGAATGCGTGCATCTTCCAGCATGAGACCCGTGGCGTCGTCTGCGGACAGGCCGACCTGGTTGGCAACCAACTCCACGTCGGTCACTGAGGCGGAGGCACCTGGAGCCAGGTGAATCCCCACAGCGGCCCCTTCCACCCGCAGGGCCTCCACGTGTTGGTCCTCCCCGAGAAGCGTGAGCACCGTGGCCCCGCTCTCTCGAGGGTCCTCTACGGTGACGAGGGGTTGCAGGCGCGTGAGCTCGGGTCCAGAACCCACCAGGCGCACCTCCGGGACCTCCAGGCGGATCTCTTCTCGCCAGAGGCCCTGGCCCACACAGACGGTCGTCCCCGGTTCCGCCACGGACAGAGCTGCTTGAATGGAGGAGAAGGCGAGGGGGTCGGTGCCCCCCAGTCGGTGGCTGTCCTGGGGGCCATACACCCGGAGCACAGGCCCGTCTCCCGCAGAGCAGGGGCCCCGGGAGCAGGCTGATCCGGCAACAAGAGCCAGGGTCGCGAGTGTAAGAGAGGGGAGATGGCGCATCAGAAGTAGTAGTGCACCGAGACTGCAGGACCGCCCGAGATGGTGTTCAGGCGGGTCGTGGCGCCCATGTCCACGTTCAGTCCCCACTCGGTGGAAATCCCGAGGTTCTCCAGGCCGTACAGAAAGAACTCGGCCCCAAGGGCTGGCTGTAGGCGCACGGCCTGGTCGGCACCGGTGCTGGTGAAACCGGTTCCGGCGGCAGCGTAGAGGGTCATGTTGTCTTCAGCCACGAGTCCATAGAGCACCCTGACTCCGCCGAACCATCCGTCATAGGTGGTGGCAGCGCTGGGGGAGTTCATGACCGATGCCCCCGCGGAAAGCTCCACCGCCAGTCGAATGGTTGGGCTGCGTGTGGGCAGGTGGTACCGAACCGAGAGGCTGCTCACGCTTGCAAACTGGTTGCTGTAGCCAATCCCCACCCTTTCCCGCAGATCCATCGCCTCTGCGGAGGAGGAGATCAGACAAGAGAAGGCCAGGGCTGCAACACGAAGGGAGGACACACTGTGTTCGTACCGCGAATCCCGTTGGCATGTCAAGAGCTTGTCTTGAAATGACCTGAGATATGGCTAGTTGCCCGTGGACCCACCGCAGGCGGCGTCGCTGGCGCAGTCCGTGTCGGCGCAGTCCGTCAGACCGTCCAGGTCCTCGTCCACACCGTCGTCACAGACCACCTCGGAATCCGCGTAGATCCCCAGGGTGTAGGTGCCGGTGCTTGAGCTCCAGCCACTGACCCGGATCAGGACTTCCTCGCCGGAAGTCATTGCAAGGGAGGTCTGGGACTGCAGGCTGTGGAAGTCGTCGTTGCAGGTGTGCTCGGTGCCGCTGCATCCATCGTGAAGAGAGATCACGGTGTCGTAGCCCGAGTTCTCGAGGCTGAAGTCAAACGTGGCCGCTGCCGGGGCGGTCCAGGAGTAGACCAGGTCCGCGTTGTTGGAGCTGCTTCCACAGGTGGCCGACAGGTCGCTTCCGTCCGCAGCCGACAAGGTGCCGCTTGAAATTGCGGGGCCCAGGTCCGATGCAAGATCCCCATCCGTGGGCAGCGAGCTGCCAGAGGAGACATTCATCTGCACGTCTCCCTGCTCGCTGGAAGAGGCAGCATCCACCACCACGTAGTACTCAGTGCCCCCCAGGGCCTGGATGCTCACCGCACCGCTGATGCCATCCGATCCGTTGGACGCATCACAATCGTCCTCCACTGGGCAGGCGGTGCTGTTGTCCATGAGCATCAGGGTTGTGTCGAGGTCTGCACCCCCACTAAGACTGACCCCGGATAAAGTGACCGTGCCGGGGGGAGTGACTAACGAAGCCAAAGTGATGGTATTTCCAGCTGAACCTGCAGTGACTGCCGTAAGATTCACGGAATTCAAAGTATTTGAAGCTGAAATCAAAGTGGCAAAAGAATTCAATGAGTCATTCAATGCGTCAGCAATCTCTGCCGCCTGGTCATCTTCAGTGAGCGGATCCACCGAAAAGTCATCGCTCCCAGAAGTCCGTGTTCCTGCTATTCCTGTGAGCGCAATCCCATCGATAGTGAGGGTATCTCCAATGGCCCATCCTGCCGTGTCTACAGTTATGGTCCCAATAGCAAAAGAGTTGGCGATGGTGCTGCCCACCGTGTCTATGGTCCAACAGCCATCCGAGGGTGCCTCCCAGCGGTAGACAAGCTCCTCTCCGGTGCTGATCTCGCAGGAGGGGCTGAGGGAGTCACCGGCCCCAATGATGGAATCCGTGGAAATCGCAGTGCCCGTGCTGGTTCCGAGGTCCACATCCCAGGTAAAGCCCATGGGGTTGATGTTCAGCTGGGTGGGGCCGAGGTCGCCTGCGTACTCAGCGTCCAGCACCACGAAGAAGCTCTCGCCCGAATCCACGGACAACTCGATGCGTGCGTTGGTTCCATCGGCTGCGCTCGCCGTGTCGCACACGGTTTGCTCGTAGCAGAGGTTCGAGGCGTCGATCAGGGTGATGTAGGTGTCGATGCTGCTGCCTTCGGAATCAAAGATCCAGCAGTCCGTGGAAGGGGCCTCCCACCGGTAGACGATGTCTTCCCCCGTGCCACCAAAGGTGCAGATGCCCTCCACTGTGTCCCCCATGCCGGTGTTGTCATCGGTGGCCACGGCATCACCGCTGACCGTGCCCAGGTCCAGGTCCTCACTGAATCCGGAGCTGGCAGCCGCTGTGATGTTCAACTCGTAGTTGCCCGTACTGGTTGAGCTGAACCCATCCACGACCACCACCACGCGCTCGCCGGACGCCACAGAGGTTTCGAGCAAGGATTGGGTGGAAGCCCCGCCATCGTCGTCGCAGTCCTGCTCGACCCCGCCGCATTCGTCGTACAGGCGCAGGACCGTGTCGTAGGTGGAGCCGTTGGTATCGAACTGGTAGCAACCGTC
>CAZSZE010000076.1:0-14724 GCA_964610645.1 uncultured Enterobacterales bacterium
CAAGCACGCGACACGCCTCTGCTTCGTCGGTCGTCAGGATTTCCGCGTCCTGCAGCAGCTTGAATTCCCGCTGGAGGTTCGTCCCACAGAGATAGGTGCCATCCGTGTTGATGGTCAGTGGAATCCCGGCTTCCAGAAAAGTCGCCACCACATACCGGAAGTCCTCCAGGTGCCGCACCGCCCGGGTGTGCAGGTTGGAGGTGGGGCATAGCTCCAGCACCGTCCCGTTGTCCGCCAACATCTGGGTGGCATCCTTGCTGTAGGCCGCTCGTACACCGTGGCCAATCCGGACCGGCTTGAGCACCTTCAAGACCGCCATGACCCCTTCACCCGACGTGGCCTGGGTCTCTCCGGTGTGGACCGTGGTGCCCAGCCCCGCCTCCCGGGCCCGCCGGAAGATCTCCCCGTACTTGTTCACGGAATCCGTGAGCTCCATGGGCTCGTTTTCAGTCCCGGCCAGGTCGATCCCGATAATGCCGCGATCCTGGTACAGAATGGCCTTCTCCAGGATCTTCTCGTTTTGTTCCGGCGGAAACTCCCGGGCCAGGCAGAAAATCAGCCCCGCCTCGATGCCATATTCCAGGCAAGCCCGGTCCATGCCCCGAAACGCCGCATGAATGATGTGATCCAGGTCTCGCTCCCCCCCAAGGTTTCGCTTCATGGGATTGAACCGAAGCTCAATGCGGGTCACCCGGGACCCCCGGTATTCCTTGCCAATGATCTCGTACACCGACCGCTCGACGGAGGCCGGACTGGACTGGATACGCTCGGTCCAGGTGTGGAGGATCGCGAGGTACTCCTCGAGGGAATGCACCTTGCGCGGATCCGCGGTGATCAACCCCACAAACTCCCAGTAGTCCTTGACGGGAAGCTTGAACCCCTGCTCGTGAGCCATGGCCCACATGATGTGCGGGGCGACGCTGGCCCCCACGTGGATGTGGAGGTCGCAGTACTCGCGGTCGGGCTTCATCGCCCCCCCTCGTCTTGCTCCAGGGCCGTGGTCAGGTGGGCAAACGCCTCATCCACGGAGTCCGTGTAGAAGAACAGGTCGAGATCCTTGGCGGAGATGGTCCCCCACTCCACCATCTTCTCGATGTTCAGGATGTCTTGCCAGTACTGCTTTCCAAAGAGCACAATCGGCACGGGCTTCTTGATCTTCTGGGTCTGCACCAGGGTCAAGAGTTCGGCGAACTCATCCAGGGTCCCGAACCCGCCGGGACAGACCACCAGCGCCTTGGCCAGGTACATGAACCAGTACTTGCGCGTGAAAAAGTAGTGGAACTCAAAGTCCAACCCATCGGTCACATAGGGGTTGAGGTCTTCCTCGAAGGGAAGGGAGATTCCCAGGCCCACACTCCGGCCCCCGGGCACCTCGGCGGCGCCGCGATTTCCCGCTTCCATGATGCCCGGTCCACCGCCGGTACAGATCAGGTAGTCGGCACCGGACCGTTCCATGGACCACTCGGTGATCCGCTTGGAGAGCTCGCGGGCATCCTCGTAGAACTGGGAATGGCGCACCTTTCGCTGTGCATCTGCAATGGCATCGGCGTCCCCAGACTCCTCGGCCGTGGCCAGGAGACCTGTGGCTTCTTCGTTGGAAAGCGTTCGGGCTGAACCAAACAGGACGATGGTGTTTTCGACGCCTGCCTTCTCAAATCGCTGCTTGGGTTCCTCGTATTCACAGAGGATGCGAATGGTCCGTGCTTCGGGCGAGTTGAGGAACGTGAGATTCTTGTACGCTTTTTCCACCGATGACATGAATACTCCCAGAAGGTCCCCGTTCTCTACCTCGCCGGGCTCCTCTTGTCCCCGTGTGGGCTTTGTTCCGGCATCCACCCTGGAGGACCGATCATGAAACCCATTCTTGCCCTTGCCCTTGCCCTTGCAACCACGTCCGGCTGCATCATCTACGACAACGACGGAAGCGAAACCGTCCGCGAGCGAAACGCTTCCGCCGATGACACTGGAATCGACACCCCCGTGGACAATCCAGAGCTTCCCTCGGTGACCTTGGCCTTTCTGCCTCCCCAGGCTGAACAGGGCGAGTCGTTCATCGGCCGCCTCACCGTGGAAGAAGGCGATCTCACCCTGAGCGACTGCCATGAC
This sequence comes from uncultured Enterobacterales bacterium, assembly GCA_964610645.1. Taxonomy (GTDB): domain Bacteria; phylum Myxococcota_A; class UBA796; order UBA796; family CAJQPC01; genus JAYZDK01. Next base: position 2,107 of record CAZSZE010000076.1, read on the forward strand.
GTCGTGGTCTATGGGGATGCTTCTGTTGATGCCCTGATCGCTCGTTCCGGTGAGGTGCTCGTTTCGGTCACCGCCAACGACGACGCCACGCCCGGCGCGGTGGATGTCCTGGTGGAGTTGAACGATGGCAACGCCGTCTGGCTGGAAGGCGCCTTCACCATCTTCCCCGCCGGTTCTGGAAAGAGCGCTTCCGCCTGGGGTGCAGAAAACCAGGATGCTCTCGAGTCTGTCGGAAACGAGGAGTGTCCGTAGAAGAGAACCTCTCAGGCGGGGTTTCTACCCTGCCACAAGTGCCTCGACGTCTTCCACCCGTTTCGGGATCTCTCGGGTGAGGACGTCGGGGCCATTCTCTGTCACGAGGACATCGTCCTCAATCCGAACCCCGATGCCTCGGTAGCGCTCGGGTACCTCCAGATCCATGGGCGAGACGTACAGCCCGGGCTCCACCGTCAGGACCATGCCCGGTTCCAGGGTGCGCGGTTCGCCGTCCAGGTCGTACTTCCCGGCATCGTGGACATCCAGGCCCAGCCAATGGCCTACGCCGTGCATGTAGAAGCGGCGGTAGGTCTTGTCTTCGATCAGGGTGTCCACGTCTCCTACGAGAATGCCCAGGTCCACAAGTCCCTGGGTCATCAGCCGCACGGCCAGCTGCTGGAGCGCGGTGTAGGGCGTGCCCGGCTGGACTTTGTCGATGACCGCCTCGTTGGTTGCGAGGACCAGCTCGTAGATCTCCCTTGCGGGCGTGCTGAAGGTGCCGTTGACCGGCCACGTGCGCGTGACATCCGCCGTGTACCAGCCGTACTCGCATCCAGCATCCACCAGCACCAGGTCTCCGTCTGCCAGCTGGTCGCGGTTGGAGATGTAGTGGAGGATGCAGGCGTTTGCCCCGGAACCCACGATGGACGTATACCCCGGGCCCACTCCCCCCAAGGCGCGGAACGTGTAGTCGATCAAGGCTTCGAGCTCATACTCGTACATGCCCGGCTTTGTGGCCTTCATGGCGGCCCGGTGGGCCTCTCCCGTGATGCGAGCAGCCTCTCGCAGGAGGTCGATCTCCGCCTCGCTCTTCACGAGACGCTGCTCGTGGAGCAGCCGGCTCAACGAAACAATGGCCCCGGGCACCTCCTGGTGACTGGTCCGGGACGCGCGGCGGGCAGCGGTGAGCGCCGTGGAAACCAGCTCGTCCATGGCTTCGCGAATGCCGAGGTCATGGTAGAGGGTGGTTGCACCCAGCAGCATCTCCGGAAGGCGCGACGACAACTCCGAGATGGGGTACGCCGCAGTCGCGCCAAAGTCACCCACCGCCCCCTCGACGCCAGCCCTCAATCCGGTCCACACCTCCCGTTCGGGCTCCCGGGGCTGCACGAACAACACAAACGGCTCCTCCGCATCCGGGCGCAGGAAGACCACCACCTCCGGATCCTCCCATCCGGTCAGGTAGAGCACATCCGAGCTGGGCCGGTACTTGTACTCGGAGTCCCCATTCCGAAGGGGGTGCGGTGCAGCAAAAAGAAGCATCACGCTCCCTGGCTCCATGGCGCCAAGGACCCGGGTGCGGCGGTCCGCCACGAGGGCGGGAAATTGTGGGACGGGTCTCAAACTCGGCTCCGATCGGGCATTCCCAGCATAACCGGACGGGCCATGTGCACGGTGGCGACCGACGCGCTACAACCTTTGCACATTCGCTGAAAAGGGAGGCACAACCCGTGAAGATGACGCTTTCGCGCCATGGCGGCCAAGCTTACGATATCCAGGTTTCCGAGATTTCCGAGCATGACCCTTCCCTGATCAGCACGCTGCTCGACATCGACCTGATGACCTTTTCGGAGCCCACGTGGAGCCGCTACACAGCAGGGCTCATGCTCCGCCACGGCCGCACCTACGTGCTGTTTGCCAACGATGTTCCCGTGGGAACCTGCCAGTGCATCCGCTCGTGGGAATCGCCCTGGGAGGTGGTGCTGTTCTCGATGGCCATCCGACCCGGCTGGCGCGGACAGGGGTTGGGCACACACTTCCTCGATGTGGTGCTCAAGGCCCTGGAAAACAGCGGCGCCCGCACGGTGGTGCTGGAGGTCGACCCCAAGAGCACGGCGGCCATCCGTCTCTACGAGGAGAAGTTTGGCTTTGCCGTCGTGGCCGAGTGCATCGGCGAGTATGGTCCCGGCCATGACCGCGTCCACATGCGGCGCCCCCTGACTGCGAGCCCCGTGGCCGAGGTGGCCGAGTTCCCCATGGCCGATGACGAGACCCTCGAGGCGACCAACGTGACGGCTACCGATTCGACCATTGCAGGAATCGGGCGCGAACCGTTTTCGGATCCGCCGTCTCTGGAAGCCAATCCAGGTGCGGACCCAGGCGCTGAACCAGGTGCGTCCACCGCTTAGGCATGTCGCCGAAGTCATGGCTGAACAGCACGGGAAGTGCGTGGCCTGCCGCCCTAAGATCCGCCAGGATGTAGAGACCCTGGTGGGCAGCGAGATGGGCCTGCGCCGGATCTCCTTCCAGCCGGCTCGACTCCAGTTTCCCGAGGAGCAGATCGGGCGGGGTTCGGCCAAAATCCATGTCCAGCCAGACGCCGTCGAACGCCTGGTCCGCCAGGGCCCGTCGAGCCTCCGGGCCCGACCCCGCTCGCTCAAAGACAAAGCCCTCCCCCATCCAGCGCCGGGCGCGCTCGGTGTACTCGGTGCCATCTTCAATCACCAGGACCCGAATGAGGCTCATTGGGGTGCTCCCTGGAGCTGCACCACGATGGCCTTGCCCGGGCTTCGGGCCTCGACCCGCAGCGCTCCCCCGTGCCGGCCCAAGAGGTTGCGGGCCATGCCAAGGCCCCGTTTCGAGGACGCCGAGGCAAGTACAGCCGGATCAAGCACCGCCGGAGCCAGGTCCACGATGTGCACCTCCACTTCCTCGAGGCCGGTGATGGCATCCGCGTGGGCCTCGACGCGCACAAGAACCGGCGCACCGCGGGACACCTGGATCGCATTGCGGAACAGGTTCTGGAACACAACCTCCAGGTCGTCCTGCAGAGCCTGTACCCAGACCGGCTCCTGCAATCCCTCCACGGTGTACTCCCCCACGTCCACATCCAGGCCAGGCTCAGAGCGAACCGCATCCCAGCAAGCCCGCAGCCACCGCCTGTCCAGGCGGCAGGTCCCCAGTCGCCGCAGCATGGATGCCAGGGCCACGCCCGCCTCTTCGTTGATCACCCGGGAGATCCGTCGAATCTCCCCCGGATCGACACCGCCCTTCCGGTGCAGTGCGGGAGCCACCGCAGCAAGGTCCGCCATTCCCTGTCCCAGGGGACCGAACACCGGATCCACCGCCAGGCGCACGGGCACTCCATGGCGTTGTCCGAGCCCCTCGATCTGCCCCGCCAGGGACTGCCAGCGGGACCAGATTCCATCGGCGCCATCCCGTCCCAGCACCCGGGAGGCCACATCCAGGGGCAACTCGGTGCTGCCAGCCTCCAGGGCGCTCGCCAGGGCCGGCAGCACGGAGGTGTTGTGCTTGATGATGTCGTGGCTGATGGCTGCCACCAATCCCGACAGCTCCAGACCGGCCCGGGGGGCGCTCGCAAGCAGCGCATCCAGGTCCGCCCCCGCCGACCGAGTGGACTTTCGAGCCCACCACCCCACCCCGAGAAGTGCCCCAAGGACCCCGAGTCCCATTCCCCACGGAACAGGCCTGTCTTCCACCGGGGCCGGGATCTGGAGGGGCGGCGGCGGCGCCTGGGGCTCTTCTGTCAACTCCGGCACAACCGACCGCAGGGAAAGCGCCACCTCGTAGGCCATGGCGGCCTCGCGGGACCGGCCTCCCCCCTTTGCCAACAGCTTGCCCAGGTGCCCTGGCCACCGGGCATCCGCCGGATCCAGCGACCAGGCAATCTGCCAGGCCGCTTCCGCCCCGGCCGGGTCTTGTGCCTCCAGGCGGGTTTCTCCTCGCTGCCCCCACTCTTGTGCGGTCTCGTGCCCGTGTGCCTGGGCCAGCTCTTTGTGAAGCGCCGCTTGCAGGCGGGTCCAGGTCTCCCGCGTTTCGGCCACCACGGGCTCCTGTTGGCAGGCCTCCAGCACGTTTCGCGCCCAGATCCGCGCCGCTTGGGTCCGGCCATCGGACTCCAGCGTCTGGGCCATTGCAAGGAGGTGCCGGGCACCGTCCTCGGGAAGTTCCTCCCGGTCAGGCCAGGCGAAGTAGCGCTCCGCCGAGGCCATTGCAGCCTCCAGATCCTCGGCTGCCATGGCTGCTTTGCTCTCCAGCAGGTGGGGTGGGGCTTCCCCGAGCCTCAAGGTCTGGAGACGGCGGGCAAGGACCAGCGCTTCTTCGGGGCGCCGATCCAGAAGCAATGTCGCCAACCCCTCCACCGCGTCCGGGTGGGTGGGAAGACGTCGCCAGGTCTGCTCCGCCTCCTCCCATCGATCGAGACCCTCCAGGGCCTGGGCCAGCCCGAGGAGTGCCCGGGGCGAGTCGCCGCGCACATCCAACACCCGCTGGTACTCCCCACGTGCCTCTTCGTGCCCCCCGGCGGCCATGAGGTGCCCGGCCCGGGTCAGCCGCGCGCGGTTCACCCCGTCCAGGCCCGTGTCCACGGAACCCTCCTGGGCCAGCGCCATCGGCACCGCCATCCAACCCATGAGCAGCCAGCAAGTCACGCCCTACCCCATCCGTCGTTTCATTTCCCGCACCTTCAAACCCAACTGATTGAACCTCAACTGCACCTTTCGTGCACACTCCGGGTCTCCCATCAACACCACGGCCATCTGGCGAAAGTCCCCTTCGTGCTTCAAGAACAGGGCCCGGAAGTACTGCTGCTCCACATCGGCTGCCACCCGGTTGAGGGTGTCCGACGCTTGCAGGTGCACGGTCAGTCCAAACCCGTCCTCGGGGCCCTCCACCGCCAACCCCCGGGTCTGAAGCAGCAGATCCCGCAAGAGCTTGGGACGACACTGCAACACATCTCCCCGTCCCCCCACCGGCCCCGACTCGGCCAGGGCAAACACCAGGGCGTTTTCCATGACCATGGCCAGCTCCCGAAGGTTTCCGGGCCACGGGTGCTCGCGCAAGAGCCCCAGGGAACGGGCTGGCAGCAGCACGTGCAGCACCCCTTCTTCCACTGCGGGCACGTGGTCCCCAATCACGACGTTTACCACGTCTCCCGGCACAGAATGGGCCAGGCGGTGGGAGCGCACGAGGTCCGCCACAGTGGCCGTGCCCAGGGCTCGCTGCAAGAAAAACTCCGCAAGACCCTCCATGGGAATGTCCCGCTCACAAAGAGGCGGCAGTGCCACGGTGCACGCAGGATTCAAGCGCATGTACAGGTCCTGGCGGAAGCGCCCTTCCCGGACCATGACCCCCAGATCCTCGTGGGAGGCCACCACCAGCTTGACGTCGATCTCCCGCTCGCGGCTCTCGCCGATGCGTGTGACCACACCTTCCTGCAGCACCGTGAGCAGCATCTTCTGGGTCGGCTCCGGGAGGTTGCCAATCTCATCCAGGAACAGGGTTCCCCCCTGCGCCTCCTCGAAGGCCCCCGGACGATCCCCAATGGAGCCGGTGTAGGCGCCCTTGACCGAGCCAAAGAGCTGGGCCCCCACGAGATCCCGGGGAATGGTGGACAGATCCAGGGCCACAAACCGCCCCCGCCGCTCCGAGCGCCGGTGCAGGACATGCCGCGCCACGAGGCTCTTTCCTGTTCCCGTCGGGCCCGCGAGGATCACCGGGAGCCTCCCCTTGGAGAGGGTGTGCAGGCGCTGCCGGATGCGCTGCATCTTCACGGTGCGCCCCCAGTAGACAGGCCCTTCCCGCTCCCGCCCTCGCCGGGCCCGGAGAATGCCGCTGATCTGGTTCTTCAACGTGGCAGCATCCACCCCGTCGTCGTCGAGAAAGTAGGTGTACTCCTCCGCATCCAAGCGCTCCGCGGCGCGCTCCAGGGGAAGATCGCCCCGGGCGGTCATGAGAATGACCGGCAGATCCGGCCAGCGCTTTCGCAGGAAGTCCAGGATGTGAATGCCCTGCTCCCGCCGGGTCCGTTCCAGTCCCCGGTCATCCGCATTTTCAGGGAGCCCCACGAGGGCTGCCGGATCAATGTCGAAGTGCACATCGAGCAGGACCAGCTCCGGGCGCTTTTCCCGGATGGAGGCCTCCGCCTCGCTCCAGGATCGGGCCGGGCCGGTGTATTCGTGCTCCGGCAGCGCCTTGCGGCACAGTTTTGCGGTGCGGTCCTGGTCATCCACAATGAGAATCCGAGCCATTACTCCTCCTTTGCGCGCCGATAAAGCGCTTCAAACTGTTCCGAAAGAGACCACGCCAGCTGGGCAAGGGTGCGGATTTCCGCGTCCTCCAGTGTTCCGGCTGTAAGTCCCGGCAGTTGATCTGCGAGAAGCGCCATCCCTTCATCCAGGCTCGCCACCGCACTTGGGTCAAAGGGGGCCAGGCCATCTCTCAACTCCACCCAGATGGCCGCTGCGTTCACGGTTCCCCCCGGACCGTCCCGAGTCCGCAAGAGGTCCGACTCCAAGGCCTCCCGTACATCCTCCAGGGGACCGTCTCGGCCGACCCAGCGCAATTGGAAGATCATGTACTTGCCCAGGTCATGCCGGGCAGCAGCAGCAGCTTCCAGAAAGGATTGGGACAAAGCAGCCTCCGGGCATCAGACCACACACGGGGGTTTCGCAAGACCCGTGCCGGCGTCACAGGGCTGTTTTGGGCCCTTGTTCTATCTATAATAGATTACTACCGGATTCTTGTCTATTTATCCTGTCTTACGCGCCAGGACTTGAGCACCTTCACGTAGTCGATGGTCGAAGGAGCGCCGGAACCCTCGCCGGATCCCGGTGGCAGCGCCGCCAGGCGTCGTCCGATGCGATCCCCGCCCTCCAGGGCAAGCCAGGCGGGATCCCGCAGGAGTTTCACCACTGGATCCTTGTCTACATGGCCCCTGCGAACGATGTCCTGGGCGAGGTTGGCCAGTGCTCCGGGTCCCATGCCCGCCCCCTCCACCACGTCACGGGCCACTTCCACCACCTCCGCAGCAGACAGATCCCCATCCACCGCCAGGACCAGTGCTGCCTGGAGCCAGGACTGCACCGGAATGACCCGCCCGCCCAGGGCCGAGAAGCGCTGGGTGGGAGAACCCCGATCCAGGTGGATGAAGATGTGTCGGACGGGATCCCCGACCCCCAGCCGGTCCAGGGCGGCTGCTGCATGGGCCACCTGGTCCGGGTAGGCCCCGGCGGCCCGCATGATTCGCTTCACGCCCTCCAGGGCCAGCCGCCCGGACACCGCATCGGCATAGACCGAGTACACGAGGGCATCCACCTCAGCATCGTCACCAAACAAGACCTCCCGTGCTGCGCCACCGAGCCCTGTGCGTCCCTCGAACAGCGCCGGCAGCTTGTAGCCGAACTGCTCCTTGAGGGCGCGAATCCGGCCGCGCTTCAAGTTGCCGAGATTGTCCTTCAGGCGCAGCTCGTCGAACCGCACGCCGTCCAGGGAGAGCTTCTCCGCCAGCACCGCCCGCATCTGCACCGGGGAACCCGAGAGAATGGAGATTCGCGCGCCCTCCTGTCGCGACAGGGCCCTCAGCAACGCCCGCGCCCCCGGGACCGCCCGCTTGGCCGCTGCCGGCTCGAGGGCCGTGCGCACCAGGGATCGGACACTGTCGAAGTCCGTCTCCAGGTAGGTCTTGTCCAGATCCCAGCGGTAGACGCGCACGGTCCTACTCCATCGCCTCCACGAGCTCGGGCGACTCCTCTCCTACCTTGTTCACCCGGGGGCTGACCCGGTAGGCCGTCATCTTTTCTGGCTCCAATGCCTTCAGCAGGCCCCCCAACACGTCGGGTGGCGTGTCCATGCCCAGCCAATCTGCGAACGCGTCCGCCTCGACCACCACCGGCATGCGGTCGTGAATGCGTCCTACAAGCGCGTTGGCCTGCGTCGTCAAGATCGCCACGCTCTCTATGGGTGTTTCCCCCCGGGTCCAGCGCTCCCAGATCCCGGCCATGGCGAAGGGCTGTCCGCCCGCCATGGTGAACCGCCAGGGCAGCTTGCCCTCCGGCCCGCGCTCCCACTCGTAGAAACCATCGGCAAGGACCACGCAGCGCCGGTGCCGCCAGGCCGATCGGAAGCTCGGCTTCTCATGGACTGTCTCACTGCGGGCATTGATCATCGTCGGCAGCCGCTTGTCCGGCTTTGCCCATCCGGGCACCAGCCCCCACCGAAGCCCCACCGCCTCTCGACCCATCCGCCCTTCCCGCACCACGCAGACCGTCTGGGTGGGCGCCACGTTGAACCGAGGCACAAACGCCTCCCCCGCCCCCAACCCCGGGAACAGGGTGGCGATGGCTTCTTCGGGGTGGGTCAGTGTGTAGCGACCGCACATCCAGGGGAACATAGGGTGGCGAGGCACCGGGGGCCAAGGGCGTTCGTCAGCGAGAACTCCCCAGGTACCGGAGAAAGTGTCCCTCCGTGCCCAGGACCAGCTTGCTGTCGTTTCCAAGAGCTTCCGGGTACAGCTCCATGGTCTTGAGGAAGGAGTAGAACTCATGGTTTCGGTTGTAGGCCTCGGCGTAGATGTCCGCGGCGGCTGCATCCGCCCGGCCGGTGACCTCCTTGGCCTCACGATAGGCCTCCGAGGTGATCACCTTGAGCTGCCGGGCCCGCTCCCCGTTGATGCGGGCAGCCTCTCCCTGGCCCTCCGAGCGGTACTGCTCGGCGATGCGTGCTCGCTCGGAGATCATGCGGGTGTAGACCTCGGCGCGGACCGCTTCCTGGTAGTTGATTCGCTTGAACCGGAAGTCGAGCACCTCGATCCCCAGGTCATCCAGGGCTTCGGTGGCTGCTTCGAGCACCTCGGCCGCCAGGACATCCCGGCCATCCTCGATGGCGGTGCGGATCACGTCGTCGCTGATCTCCTCGGGGGCCTCTTGTTCGGTTTCGGGCTCTTTGGCTTCGGCTTCGGCGCCTTCTGCGGCCTCGCCCTCAGCGGCGTCGCCTTCTTCCTCCCCAGGGCCCTCGACATCCTCCAGCACCGGCTCCTTGTTGGAGGTGCGCACCACCTCGATCAGCTCGTGCTTGGCGATGGTGTTGCGGGTCTCCCCATCCAGGATGTCATCCAGCCGGGACTGGGCTCCACGCTCATCCCGCAAGCGCTGAAAGAACAGGAGCGGATCCTTGATCTGCCACCGGGCCATGGTGTCGACCCAGATGAAGCGCTTGTCCCGCGTGGGAACCTGGTTCGGGGAGCCATCCCACTCCAGGAACCGCTTCTCAAAGCGATTCACGCGCTGGATGAAGGGCACCTTGAACTGCAGGCCCGGCTCCACCACCGGCTGGCCGACGGGCTTTCCAAACTGGGTGATGATGACCTGCTCGGTCTCGTTGACCAGGTAAAGGCCATCCAGAGACGAAAAGAGGCCCAGCACAATGACTGCGATCACAGCGATTCTTGAGGTGCCCATCATTCCCCTCCCAGGTTCAGCAGCGGGAGGATTCCCCCCACCTCGTTGTCGATAATCACCTTGCTTTTTACGGTGGGAAAGACCTCGGCCATGGTCTCCAGGTACATGCGCTCCCGGGTGACCTCCGGGGCCCGCTCATAGGCTTCCAGCACCGCCTTGAACGCCAGGGCATCTCCTTTCGCCCGGTTGACCCGGTCAGCCGCGTAGCCCTCGGCTTCCTCGATCATCTGCTTGGCTTCTCCCCGTGCGCGGGGAATGACCTGGTTGTAGGCGGTCAGCGCCTCGTTGATCATGCGCTCCTTCTCCTGTTGGGCCTGGTTGACCTCGTTGAAGGAGGGCTTCACCGGGTCCGGTGGGTTCACGTCCTGGAGCACGATCTGCTCCACTTTGATGCCCATCTCGTACTGGTCGCACAGCTCTTGCAGCATGAGTTTTGCCTCGGCGGAGATCTCCTGGCGGCCCACGGTCAGGACCTCGTGCACGGTGCGGTCCCCCACCACCTGGCGCATCACCGTCTCGTTCAGGTCCCGGAAGGTCTCCCGCACGTTGCGCACCTTGAACAGGAACTCGTAGGGGTTGGCGACGCGGTACTGGGCAATCCACTCGACCACCGCCACGTTCAGGTCCCCGGTCAGCATGAGGGATTCCCCCAGGAAGTGCTCCGCGTTGTACTGGGTTCGCACGCCCGCCTTCTGGGTACGAAAACCAAACTCCTCCTTGAGCTGCCGCTGCACGGGCACCTTGATCACCTGCTCCATGGGGTTCGGAGCCTTGAACCGCAGGCCGGGCTCGGTCGTGCGATGGAACTTGCCAAACCGCAGGACCACCCCGACCTCCTCCGGGGCCACGCTGTAGAAAGTGGTGCTGCCCCCGTACAGGAGCCCCATCACCAGCAGGAACAGCGGAATCGTCTTCCAGGGTGCCGGACCCTCGTGGCCCCCCCCGATTCGCCGCAACAGGTCGGACAATGAAAAGTCCCCCGGGGGACCTCGTCTATCTGGCATCGTGACTCCCGAAAGTTCAGAAGGCACCTCTCTACCCCGTTGCGGGGTGGCGGACCTGAATCTGCGGGGAAATCACGGGAATACCCCAGTAAACGCCCGCCCAACGGAGTCCTCCAGGAAGGGTGGAAGGAGAGCAACCCGGATTCAATAGGCGAGCTTCTCGTTTCCTCCCACGCGAGAACCAATGAATTCCGCGATCGCGCGGAGCGTCTCGCCTGGGATGTCTTCCGACTCAAGTTGATCGGCAAGATCCGCCACATGCCCGACCCGACTCACACCGAAAATCACCCGGTGGACCTCATGGTTCTGCAGCAGAAACGCCCTGGCCAGAACCGGAAGGGGAATCTCCCATCGCGCCTTGATCTCGTCGAGGATGGAACAGAGGAACGCCAGCCGCTCCCCCTTCAGCCAGCCGCTGCGATGGTCCTCGCCATCGAACGTCGTTTCAGCCGTGATTCGCCCTCCCAGCAACCCACTGGCCAACGGCGACCGAGCCATGAAACAGGAGGAAGAAGCCAGCTTGCCAATGTAGGGGCTCGTGTACAGGAGGTTGTGGTCATCCTGGACCACATCAAACCTATTGAGATCCACCCCGTCTGAATAGGGAAAGTCCCTGGCAACACTCATGCCAGAAGCCATGATCTTCCCCTCCCCTTTCAGCTCCTCCATCAGGTTCAGGATCGGCGAATAATCCGACACCTCGGACCGCGGATTGTGAAGGAACAACACGTGGATGGAGTCACGACGAAGCCGGACGAGGCTGTCCTCGACCGAGCGACGGATGTCGGCCACATCAAAGGACTTTCTCCCAAATGGAATGTTGCCGCATTTCGTGTTGATACGGACGTCCGAATCCCCCCCAAACATCTTACCAAGGGCGAATTCCATGAATCCCCGGCCATAATTCGGAGCCGTGTCGAACTCATGGAAACCAGCATCCCGTGCAGCCGCCAGCACCCGGTGCACGTCTGCCAGGGCCACATTGCCAAAGTCACCGCTAAGGGGCCAGGTGCCAAGAATGGTCTTCTTGTCAGGCAATCCCTGCCTCCAACTTCATGGCATCCAACTTGTCGATGCCACCCTTTACCAGCGCCACAAAATGACGCTTGTAGAACTCGAGGAGCTCCGGAGAAACCAGCGTTGACCGAGAGAGTGTACGCAGCTGGCCATCCACATGAAACTCGTAGTCATCAAAATAGTCGAGGTCCTCAGACTTGACCTGTTCAGGCGTCCCAATGTACGGCGAATAGAAAGCAACTGTGGTGTTGTCAGGATCCAACGCCTGGTTGAACCGGACCGTGTCCAGGATCATCTCCTCGGTTTCATCCGGGAGGCCGATGATGTTGTACGCGGTGCTGCGAATTCCAGCGCTCCTGAGAAGCTTGAATGCGTGTTCGATCTTCTCCTGGGATGGATACCGGTTCAAGCTCGACTTCCGAAATTCCTCGGAAGCCAATTCGATGCCCATTCCCACCCCATCGACCTTTAGACGCTTCAACAGATCAGTGCTTGCGCTGTTGATGGTCTCCGGCCGGGTCTCAATGTAGAGCATGATGTCCAGATCTGATGCACCGATGTTGTCAGCCAGGGCGTTGAGGACCTTCCTGTGGATGGAGAGGAAGTTTGTGTCCTGGCATCGGAACAGTCGGACTCCGAATTCCCTGTTCAGCCCCTCCATCTCCTGGAAGATGCGATCAGCGCTCTTGTTGCGAAGATACTTCTTGGCATCGCGCAACACGCCATTGCTTACGGTCTCCGTGAATCCATAATATCCCTGGATGACCGTCTCCACGCAGTAGGAACAGGTGAAGGGGCATCCCCTGGAGAGCTCGTAATCAACCGCTCTGACCACCTCACCGTTGTAGGGTCGGAAAAAGACCTGGTTGTCGAAAACCGAGTAGTCGTAGGGGGGAATGTCATCCAACTCGGAGATGATCGGCTGGGGCGCATTGGTCTTCACTTTCCCATCCAACAAATGCACAACCCCATTGAGGGAGGCGGGGTCCCCTCCGGCCTCGTTCAGATCAACGAGATCACATAGAACGATCTCTGATTCTCCCCGGATGAAATAGTCTACGAGTGGAAATCTGCTAAACATTTCCATTGGTTGTGCTGTTGCCTGCAATCCCGCTGTCACAATTAATGCATCCGTGGCGCTTCCA
>CAZSZE010000076.1:14734-20280 GCA_964610645.1 uncultured Enterobacterales bacterium
GCGCTTCCATCCAGAAGCTGATGACCGTACTGGATATTGACGTATTCGCCCTCCCCATGAATGTGTGACGAGAGGGCGGAGAAGAAGACAACATCTGGATTGAAGTTGGCTATCCGCTCCCTCAAAGCAGTCCGTACGGGCGTGGATGACATCTGGATGTGATTCGCATAATCACTCGGCCTGTACTGCTCATTGGCTGTGTTGTAGCTCACCTCATCCACCGACCAATCCTCATAGAAAGTAGCGTCGAACAGCTCCACCTCGTGACCGCGGCTGCGAAGCACGGCGGTGTGACTTGGAATCCAGATGGCGGTGATGCCGCGGCCCCACTTGTTGGGGTGAATCAGGAGGACTTTGGCCATCGATGGGTGATCCCGGAAAGCAAAGGCAAGATTAGCACTCTTTCCCGGTGACGCGGCCCCAAGTGTTGGGTGGATGGGGCGCTACTGCAGCAGAAACTCCGTGCCGTGGTAGCAGCCGGTGAAGCTGGAGAAGCTCTGCCCCACATAGGCCTCTACTCCAGCGATCAGGCTGTTGGTGTCACAGCCACCGCCGGTGTAGGGCAGCTCGTAGCCACACCAGTTGCCGAAATTGGTAACGGTCTGATCGTAGCTGCGAACCTCCACAGTGGCGGTTCCAGCGCCAAACACCGACTGGCTGTGGTAGCCGTTCGCAAGCACCGTGTTGATCTGGGCACCCTGCACCGCGTTGATGGTCCAGTGGACCGGCTCATAGCTGGACAGCACCAGGGTCATCTCGGTGGCCCGCTGCACGTTCACCTGCACCGATCCCGCCCCAGCGCCGTGGCCCAGGTCCGCCTCGTAGAGCGACAGCACATGCAACTCAGGCTCGGTCGCGTTGGGGTCGATGACCTGGTAGACAGCCCCGGTGCAGGTCGCGCCAGTGACAATGGCATCTGAGCAGAATTCAGTGCGTGTGGCGTCAGCGTCGTCACAGTCATCGGCGTTGTCGGCGTAGCCACTCGGTTGATCGCAGGCCTCCAAGTCGGCCCCGGGAACTCCCCAGCCATCGCCGTCCGCGTCCATGTGCCAGGTGCTGGGGTCGACCGGGTCTTCGTCTACCTCGAGGTCACAGTCGTCGTCGATTCCGTTGCAGAGCTCGTCTGCACCCGGGAACACAAGGTCAGACTGGTCATCACAGTCGCCGCTGGTTGAAACAAAGCCCGACGGGGCCTCACAGCCTGCCGCTGCCTCGTCGCTGCCCACCCCGTCCCCATCGGCATCTTCATACCAGACCGTCGCCTCGCATGGATCCTCATCGGCCTTGTTCAGGGTGGTATCAAAGGTCGCGCAAGACAAGAGCAGAAAGAGCATGTGTTCTCCGACTTGGTGGGCTCAATAACGAATCGACGGCACTTGGGCCCGGCGTTGCCGGCCAAACGAAGCCACGGGCCATGCGACTGCTTCAAGTCAGCATGAGCACGGCAAGCGGGCCAATTCCACCTCCAGCAAAGGGTCCCTACATCAACCCTTCCACCTCGCCACCCGGCTGCAGGTCCACTCCCCAGGCCTGGGGTTTTGAGGGGAGTCCCGGCATGCGCACAAGGTCTCCGGTGAGCACCACGAGAAAGCCAGCGCCGGCGTTGATTCGGATGGAGCGCACGGTGATCTGGAAGTCCGTGGGCCGGCCGCGCAGGCCTGGGTTGTCGGACAAGGACTTCTGGGTCTTGGCGATGCAGACAGGCAGATCCGCATAGCCCAGGCGTTGAATGTCGCCGAGGTCCTTCTTGGCGATCTTGGTGAAAACCACGTTGCGAGCGCCATACATCTTTTCGGCGACCTTCTGGACCTTTTCCTCCACCGTGTCCTCGTCTCCGTAGAGTGGTCGGAGGGGTCTCGGCCCGCCGGAGCCGTGCTTGACGACCTGGCGGGCGAGATCAAGGGCACCCTCCCCTCCCCGCGCAAAGTGGTCCGAGACGGCAAACGGCACGCCCAGCTTCTCGCAATGGGCGCGAACCACGGCAATCTCCTCTTCCGTGTCATGGGCGAACCGGTTGATGGCCACAATGGGGGGCTCGCTGAAGTGCTGGATGTTCTCCACGTGCTTGGTGAGGTTGGGCAGGCCCCTCTCGACGGCGGCCGCATCGGGAAGGGAAATCTGAGCCTTGGTTCGGATTCCACCGTGCATCTTGAGTGCCCGAAGGGTGGCCACCAGCACCACCGCAGCCGTCTCCAGCCCTGCGCCACGGCACTTGATGTCGAAGAACTTTTCGGCCCCCAGGTCGAAGCCAAATCCGGCCTCGGTAATGGCCCAGTCAGCGCAGTGCAGGGCCATCCGGGTGGCAAGCACCGAATTGCAGCCGTGGGCGATGTTGGCAAAGGGTCCCGCGTGGACAAAGGCGGGTACACCCTCCAGGGTCTGCACGAGGTTGGGCAGCAGGGCATCCCGAAGCAGCGCCAGCATGGCGCCGGTGCCCTTCAAGCTGCGGGCGGTGACCGGTGTGCCGTCCCGGGAGAAGCCCACGAGGATTCGGTCCAGGCGCTGGCGCAGGTCGTCCAGGCTCTCTGCCAGCGCGAGAATCGCCATGACCTCGGAGGCGGCGGTGATGTCAAAACCGGTCTCGCGGGGCACGCCCTGCTTGGGGCCGCCCAGCCCGATGATGCAGTCGCGCAACGTCCGGTCGTTCATGTCCATCACCCGCTTCCACTCGATGCGGCGGGGATCGATTCGGGGCTCCATGTCGTGGTAGAGGTGGTTGTCCAGCAGGGCAGCCAGCAGGTTGTTGGCGGCCGTGACGGCGTGGAAGTCGCCCGTGAAGTGCAGGTTGATGTCGCTGGCGGGCATGAGCTGGCTGTAGCCACCCCCGGTGGCGCCTCCCTTGATGCCCATGCAGGGCCCCAGTGACGGCTCCCGCAGGGCCAGGGCCACTGACTCGCCCAACCCGGCGAGGGCCTGGCCCAGCCCAATGGTCGTGGTGGTCTTGCCTTCCCCTGCGGGGGTGGGGGTGATGGCCGAGACCAACACCAGGCGCGGGGGGGCCTGGCGTGGCCGGGGACGATCAAGTACCCCGAGGCGCACCTTGGCCTTCATGGACCCATACAACAGCAGGTCGGCGGGCTCCAGACCCAGCGCTGCGGCAACTTCAACAATGGGACGGGGGGTGTGGGTACGGGCGATCTCGACGTCAGTGGGCATGGAACCTCCAGCAGGACGATGGACGAGGAAGGGGACGGGACCCCGATGCTAAACCATGGGGGGCCCGGAAACGGTATGGGGCCGCACCGTTCCAAGGGGCGGTCTCCTGGCCAGACCCGCTCCGCACTCGGCAAAACAGCCTCAAGGGGCTGACTTCAGAACCGACGCTGGCCTCTCAGGCCAAGCCGAAGACCGCCGCCTCCACAGCACGCTCGCGCCGGCCGACGGTGCTGTCGACCTCCATGAAGGCCTGGCGCCGATGTCCCTCCCGGGTCAGTCGGCAGTAACCGTTGAAGGCCTCGTTCAGCAGGGGCAGGAGCACCGAGCGAGGGAGCAGCATGTAGAACCCGCTGCGTTGTGCGAGGAATGTGACCTTCCAAAGCACGGAACCACCGAACTCGAATGCGTCGACGCCGATCTCGGCAAGGTCTTCCTCCAGGTGGATCACCAACATGAGCGCCGGGAGAATCATCTTGAGGCGACGCCAGCGTGATGCGGGGTTGTGCTTCTCCCAGGACGTCATCGGGAACTCGTCAAAGTAGCTTGACGGCAGCGCGGTGTGTCGGGATTCATCCAGGTGGAAGAGACGCAGCACTTCCAAGCCCGGCAGCTGGCTAAGCATCCCAAACAGGCTCAGCGCTACCCCCTCGACGGCTACATTCATCCCGAAGAACTTCTCGAGCCCATCCGCCTTGTACACCCCCTCGAGAAACAGGTACTCCCAGGCGCTCTGGCGTGGGATGGGCACATCGAACGCACGCAGCAGCTCGCGCAGGACGACAAAGTGCTTCGCTTCCTCAAAGACCTGCATCGTCAGCGCCGCGCGAGCCCCGGTGCTGTCCACCTCGCCGAGCAACTCAGCCGAGACCAGCCAGGCGTAGGCCTCACCGTGGCCGATGGCGCTGAGAATGTTGACGATGGCCTGCTTTTCGCGCCGGGTGTACTCGCGGTCAAGGAGAGCCTTGTACTCGGGCATGGCGATGCGCTTCCGAGCCGCCTGTTCTTCTTCGGTCAGGTTGCGAAGGGCCATGCCAAACAGATCCCGCTCCGCCTTGCTGCAATCCTCGAACGACAGAAACGGGGCTTCCTTCTGAGCCTTCCAGAGATGGCGCAGGCTCTTGTCATAGTGTCGCTTGCGGATCTTCTCGCCCTCTCCGCCGACGAACTCGTACTGGACATCGTCGTACCTGGCCTTGCGACCCTCCAGCCCCGCCCGACTCTTGATCCGATCCGCGGAGCGAACAAGCTGGTCCATGTAGCGCTCCGCGCCGCGCTCAACGCGGGCCGCACGCTTGCTCGTCTGGACCTTCGAGAACTCCATGGAAACGAGTGTAGCAGACCTGCACCAGACCAGCGCCAGGGGTTCGGGTCCTTCCCCAGCCGTTAGAACACCCCATGCCCACCTCCTTCCACTCGCTCCCCCTGCGTTCCGAGCTCCAAGAGGGCATCGAGCAGGCCGGGTTTACAGAGATGACTCCCATCCAGGAGGAAAGCCTACCGGTGATGTTGAACGGTCTGGATGTGATGGGCCAGGCCAAGACGGGCAGCGGAAAGACCGCAGCTTTTGGGCTCGCACTGCTCAACGCCATCGACCCCTCCATTTTGCAGACCCAAGCCCTGGTGTTGTGCCCGACGAGGGAGCTTGCCGAACAAGTCGCCTCGGAGATTCGCCGCCTCGCCACCCGCATGTCGAACACCCGGATCCTCACCCTGTGCGGCGGCCGACCCTACCGGGACCAACTGGCGGCTCTCAAGCATGGAAACCACGTGGTCGTGGGCACGCCCGGGCGGATTGGCAAGCACCTTGGGAAAGGAACCCTGCTGCTCCACGGGCTCTCCGTCGTTGTGCTCGACGAAGCCGACCGCATGTTGGACATGGGCTTTATCGAGCAGGTCACGGACATTCTGCAAGACGCCCCTCGGGACCGGCAGACGCTCTTGTTCTCCGCCACCCTCCCCACCGAGATTCGGTCTTTGAGTCAGGCCTTTCAGCGGGCGCCCGAGATGATCGCAGTGGAATCACAGGTGGCGCCCACCCTGCTCAAACAGACCGTCTTTGTCTGCGAACGAGGCCAGCGGCAGCAGATGGTGGTCAACCTTCTGGCGCAGTACCGCCCAGAGACCGCCTTGGTCTTCGCTGAAACACGCGCCGACTGCGATGAGTTGGCCTCATTCCTCAGGCGACACAACGCCATGGCTTTGAGTCTGCACGGACTGATGGAGCAGAGGGACCGGGACGATGTCCTCATTCAGTTCAGCAACGGCAGCGTCAGCGTGCTCGTCGCGACCAATGTCGCAGCCCGCGGCCTCGACATTCCAGCCCTGCCCATGGTGGTCATTTCAGAGCTCTCCCCCGAACCCGAGAGTCACCTTCACCGAATTGGACGAAC
>CAZSZE010000077.1:0-20114 GCA_964610645.1 uncultured Enterobacterales bacterium
GCTTCTCACCGACAACTCCAGGGGGGGATGGCCTATCTCCCACCGATCTTGTCGCAGAGGATGGAGCCAGGCCGCTTCTCACCGACAACTCCAGGGGGGGATGGCCTATCTCCCACCGATCTTGTCGCAGGGCCCGAAGCCCACCTGTTCTTCACGGACGTCTTGCAACGTGAGATCGAGCTTTGCCGGACGCTTTCATGGCGTGGGAGCATTTCGACTGCCCCCGGCACTAAAGGAACCCCCTCAGCGCTGCCGGGCCGCCACTCCGTAGGGGGTGACGAGGTACTGCACGTCCCCGTTGGCCTCGTCCCTCCAGAACACCCCTGAGACGGTGGCGCCCGAAGGTGCGTAGGTGAACCGGTATACATCCTCGTAGCTGCCCGTCAGCTCGCTCTCAAAACCCAGATCGAGGAAGCGTGCCACCAGGGAGCCACCCTCCTGGACCACTTCCACACGCCCCAGCACCTGGGGGTCCAGGTAGCTGCCCTCATAGGCTGGCCAGTCGGCCTGGGACCAGAGGTACGGGGTCAGGTCCAACGCCTCCAATCCCACAAACAGATCCAGGGCCTCGTATCCGAGGCTGCCCGGGTAGTACCAGTCGCAGTTCACCAGGGAGAACACGCCAAAACCCGCCTCCGGCACCAGCATCCAGTTGCCCAGGAACCCGGCCACACTCCCCCCGTGGGAGAGCAGGTCGAATCCATGAATCCGGTCAATGAAGAGCCCGTACCCGTAGTGCTGCATGGGAACCCGCCGAGTCTCGGTTGCCGGCGTTGACAGGGAGGAGGCCCCAGCCGCCGAAAGCACGTCCCCTCCCCCTGCCAGGAGCACCTCCCCCCAGGCCGCCAGGTCCAGCACGGAACCCCAGGCCCCCCCCATGGGCCCGTAGTACCCGGTGGGCAGGTAGGAGTCCGTGGGAGCGACCTCCAGAGGCGCATCTGCACTGCCGGAGTGGCCCGTTGCAAACAACCCCTCCGCCTCCACCCGGGCCGCATGCATAGAGGCTCCCGTCATGCCGGCCGGATCGAAAATCCGAGACTCCACGAGGTCAGCGAACGGCTGCTGAAGCGCCTCCTCCAAGACCAGGCCCGCCAAGGCCATGCCCAGGTTGCTGTAGTTGTAGACGGCACCGGGCACACTCCAGAGCGGCTGGTCGGCATTGTTCCCAAAGTACCCGTCCAGGTCCATGGAGCTCGAATCCCCTCCCGTGAACATCGTGGGATAGCCAGCCGTGTGGCTCATGAGCTGGTGCAGGAAGACCGGCTCGCCATTCGGACCCCGCACCGGCGCATCGGACACATAGGTCTCCACGGGCTCCGACAGGTCTACCCGCCCCTCCTCCACTGCACTGACCACGGCGGCCGCAGTAAACATCTTGGTGAGGGAAGCCAGTTGAAAGCGCGTGGAGGTTGTCACCTGTCCCCACGCCTGGGCGTAGGCAAGCTGTCCACCACAGATCAAGGCCAGGGCCGCGCCAGGAACCTCCGATTCGGACAACTCCGCCTCCGCCGTCGCCAACAGCGAAAGCCAGGCATCGTCCATGCCCTCGCAGCCCGGCAGTCCCGGGGCACCGGTGTCCGTGTCCACCGTCGAGTCCTTTGGATCGCCGGCTCCCTGGCACGCGCTCCCCATCCAAAGGGCCCACCACAAGATCCCGATTGTTCCGGTGCGCACCATGGGTGGATCTTGACACAACCCGCGCCCGATTCCCGGCCCCCACGCCGAATCTCCCCTACAATGGGTTCCCAAATCGGAGTACCCATGCGCCTTCTCCTCATCTTGCTTCTCGCCGGCTGCGACGACTCCAAGCTTCCCATCGACAGTTCGACCCCTCCCGAGGACAGCGGGGAGGCCGTCGATGATCCATCCGACGATGCGGATGGAGACGGCTACACCGACGACTGCAACGACAATGACCCCACGATCTTCCCGGGCGCAGCGGAGGTCTGCGACGGCCTGGACAACGACTGCAACCTGCTGGTGGATGACGATGCAGTGGATGCCCTCGCCTGGTACGCCGACGAAGACAGCGACGGGTTCGGGGATGCCAATGAAGAGACCCTGGCCTGCGAGGCCCCGTCGGACCACGTGGCCAATGACCTGGACTGTGACGACTCGGATGCCCGGTTCAACCCAGGTGCGATCGAGACCGATTGCGAGGATCCCGCCGACTACAACTGCGATGGATCCGTCGGGTATGCGGACGACGACGCAGACGGATTTGCTGCCTGCGCCGAGTGCGATGACTCCGATGCTGCGGTCCATCCGGATGCGATCGAGATCTGCAACGATGTCGATGACGACTGCAACGGCTTCACAGACGAAGACGACGGCAACCTCACGGGGGCCACGACCTGGTACGCCGATGCAGACGGGGATGGCTACGGTGGGACCCAGTTCATGACCGAGTCCTGCGCCCTTCCCTCCGGGTATGTGGACAACAGCGATGACTGCGACGACCTGGATGCAGACTCGTATCCGGGTGCCTCAGAATCCTGCGATGAGGCCGACAACGACTGTGATGGAACGGTCGACGAGGGCGTCGAATCCACCTGGTACGCAGACGGAGATGGGGATGGCTTTGGAGATGCCACCACCACCACCACGGCCTGCACCGCCCCTCCCGGCTACACCTGGAACGGCGACGACTGCAATGACAGCAGCGCCCAGGCCAGCCCCAGCGGCGTCGAGGTCTGTGACGGGATCGACAACAACTGTGACGGGAACAGCGATGAACCCGGCACGGTCGGTGAGCAGGCCTGGTACGTGGACGCAGATGGGGACGGGTATGGATCCGCGGCGACCTCGCAGACGGCCTGCGATCAACCCACCGGGTACGCAGCCAGTGACGACGACTGCAACGACAGTGATGGCGCCATCCATCCCGCGGCCACCGAGGTCTGCAACAGCCTGGATGACGACTGTAATGGCACTGTCGATGGCGCCGACGCCACCGATGCCTTCACCTGGTACGTGGACCTGGACGGAGACGGGCACGGGTCCTCGATCCTGACGGAAATCGCCTGCTCGGCCCCCAACGGGTTTGTGGCCAGTAGCGACGACTGCGACGACCTCGATGCACAAGTGAGCCCCTCAGCGGCGGAGATCTGTGATCCATCCGACACCGACGAGGACTGCAACGGCGTCGCCGATGACAATGACACCGGAGCGACTGGACTCTACTCGTTCTACACGGACGCGGATGGCGACGGCTACGGAGATGTCAGCACCGCAACCACCAGCTGCAACATGCCTGGCAACACGGTCGCGGATGGGACCGACTGCAATGATGGGGACCCCGCGATCAGCCCGGCCGCGACCGACACCTGGTATGACGGCGTGGACTCAGACTGCGACGGCGCCTCGGACTACGACGCGGATGGCGATGGCATCGACAGCGATGAGTACAGCGGCGCCGACTGTAACGACACAGATGCCAGCATCAACACGGGCTGTGCCCTCTATTCCTTCTCCAGTCACACCTTCACCCCCTGTGGATCCACAGGACGGGACGGTCCGACCCTCGTGGAGTGCCGAGCCAGCTACAGCCCCGCGGACGCCTGGGACGAGGACAACAACTATTTCGCCATGACGGACGCAGGAATTCAGCGCTGGACGGTACCCGAGTCCGGGACCTACCGCATGGTGCTGGCTGGCGGTGCCACCGGAGTGGGTTGCACGGTTTCCTGGTGCGGGACGCACTACCCCGGTCGAGGAGCCATCATCACTGGAGATCTCGCCCTCACGGAAGGAGACATCCTGCAGATCCTCGTGGGTCAGCAAGGCGATGAGTCCGAACGTTGCGGGGGGGCCGGGGGGGGAACCTTTGTGGTATCAGACAGCAGCTCTCCACTGATCATTGCTGGAGGTGCCGGCGCCAGCCATGACGGCGACAACGACCAGGATGGCAGCGGGCAGCAATCCATCGACGCAACGGCATCTGAGACTGGCAAGGATGGTGGTGGCGGCGGCTGCTCCGGCGGAAGTGGTGGAAACGGTGGAAGCAACTGCGGCTACCCGGGGGGCGGCGGGTTCTTTACCAATGGCGCGGACAGCCAATCGAACAGTACCGCCAACGGCGGCGAGTCCTTTCTCAACGGAGGACAAGGCGGAAATTGTGTCAGCACCTGCGACTACAACTCGGGGGCCGGAGGCTTTGGTAGCGGAGGCGGGACCTACCATGACAACAACCCTGGCGGCGGCGGCGGGTACTCAGGCGGAGGAGGGGGATACTACAGTGCAGGTGGCGGCGGTGGGTCCTACAACAGCGGAACAAACACCTCCAGCCAGGTCGGAAGCAGCGGCAACACGGGAGATGGCTACGTGATCATCACGTTGTTGTAGCCCCGCCCCGGCCTCCCAGGCGTAGAATGATCTCTCATCCTGGAGACAGAGCCATGCGCAAGTTCGTCTTTTTCCTGGTCTTCGCCCTCTCCTGCGATTCCAGCGGCAAGATCCCCCTGGACAGCAAGAGCGTAGACAGTGACTCCGGGCGCAGCGAAACTGCCTCGCCGGTGGATGCCGACGAGGATGGCTTCCCCGCCGGAGAGGACTGCGACGATGCTGACGCCAGCATCCATCCGGAAGCTGCGGATGACACCTGTGACGGTGTGGATCAGAACTGTGATGGCACCCCGGATGACGGCGCCCCTTGGGAGACCTGGTACTCCGATGCCGATGGGGATGGCTTTGGGGACGAGCAATCGACTGTAGAAACATGCAGCGGTGCCCCCACCGGCACAGTGGGCGAGAGGGTCGAGGGATTTGACTGCAACGACAGCTCCGCCGACTTCTACCCGGGGGCCCCAGAAACCGACTGCAACGACCCCAACGACTACAACTGCGATGGCTCGGTGGCCTTTGCCGACAACGACGGCGATCACTACCCGGCGTGCCAGGACTGCGACGACGACAATGCCGAGGCCCACCCCGGCGGAACCGAGGTCTGCGACGGCACAGACAACGACTGCAACGGCGATACAGACGAGGGCGTCCAACTCCCCTTCTACGCGGACACCGACCAGGACGGATTTGGCGACGAAACCGTTGTTGCGGAGGGCTGTGAAGCCCCGTCGGGTTTTGTGGCCGAACAGGCAGATGGGTTTGACTGCGACGATGCAAGCGCCGACTACTACCCGGGTGCGCCAGAGGCCGACTGCACCGACCCCAACGACTACAATTGCGATGGTTCAGTGGCCTATGCCGACCAGGATGGGGATGGTTGGGCTGCCTGCCTGGAGTGCGATGATGCCGATGCAGCGGTGCGACCGGATGCCACCGAGGTCTGCAACGGCATCGATGACAACTGCGATGGCAGTGTGGACGACGCGGACGCCGCCCTGGATCTCAGCACCCGCACAACCTGGTACACCGATGCCGATGGAGACGGCCACGGCGACGCGGCAAGCAGCACAGAAGCCTGCGCCGCCCCCTCTGGAACCTCCGCGCTGGACGACGACTGCAACGACTCGGATGCCGGGGTCTCCCCGTCTGCCGCCGAGGCCTGTGATGCATCGGACGTGGACGAGGACTGTGATTCCCTGGCCGACGATGCCGACCTCGAAGGTGCCTCGGGCAAGACCCTGGTCTGGCCAGATGCCGACAGCGACGGCTACGGCGACTCCAGCAACTCGGGCACCAGCTACTGCGACCCCCCCTCCGGCACGGTGACGGATCACACGGACTGCGACGACGGAAACAGCAGCCGAAACCCGGGCTTGCCTGAGGTGTGCGATGCAGTGGATCTCGACGAGGACTGCGATTCCCTGGCCGACGATCTCGATCCCGGTGGTGCCACCGGAAAGATCCTCACCTACCAGGACGGAGATGGAGACGGATATGGCGCCTCCCTCGACCTGGGCACCGAGTACTGCGACCCTCCCAGCAATGTCGTCACGGACAACACCGATTGTGATGATTCCAGCGCTGGTATCAATCCCGGCCAACCGGAGGTGTGCGACTCCGCCGATGTGGACGAGGACTGCGATTCACTGGCCGACGATGCCGACCCGGAAGGCGCCACGGGCAAGACCATGACCTATCCGGATGGAGACTCGGACTCCTACGGCGACTCCAGCGATGCAGGCACAGGCTACTGCGACATCCCCGGCGGCGTGGTCACCGACAACACCGATTGTGACGACGGAAACAGCAGCCGGAACCCCGGCCTCTCGGAGGTTTGTGACGCTGCGGATCTCGATGAGGACTGTGACGGCTTGGCCGATGACTACGACCCCGATGGCGCAGGAAGCACCAGCACCTGGTACCAGGACTCGGACACCGACACCTACGGCTCCAGCACCACCGCCAGCTACTGCGACCTCCAGTCCGGTTGGTCGGCCTCCACCGGAGACTGCAACGACGGCGACCCCAACATCTACCCAGGGGCACCGGAAACCTGCGGAAACAACACCAGCGAGGACTGTGACAGCGAGATCAACGAGGGATGTTCCACCAGCAGCATCAGCTGCGGAGGCCCGGGGGCCATGGGTCCCGGAACCAACTTGAGTTGCGGCTTCAGCGGGTCCCGCTGGGTGACCGGCCTCTGGGTGAGCGTAGGGTGCAATGACGGCGAGTCCGCAAGCTACACCGCCACGTTCAGCGATGGATCCACCGAGGGCATCTCGGCCCGCTGTGGGGCCAGCACCTCCTTTGCGGGGCGCTGGGTAGACAGCGCCTCTCTGTACATGAATTCAGGCGGCGGAGGAGACAATTGGATCTCCTTCACCTGCTGCGGATCCGGTGGCTGGGGCGTGTACTACCAGTAGGTCTCAGCGCCATTAAGCATGTCCCAATAGGGTTTCTCGTTGTTGCTTCACGACCTGGCCACCATCGCTCCCTTCTTCGCCGGTATCCCCGGCGATGCAATGAGAGAGCTTGCCGAAAGGTGTGAGACAACCCGCTTTGCGCCGGCGGAGCTGGTCTACCAGCAAGGGAATCCCGGCGACACCGGCCTGCTGCTCCTGGACGGCCTGCTGGAGGTGTCGGTGGAGACCGAGAAAAGGGTGCGGCACCTGGGCCTGATCCACCCGGGAGAAATCGTGGGGGAGCAGTGCCTGTTTATGGACGGCATCCACCGATCCGCAACCGTCCAGGCAAACAAGGCAAGCATCGCCCTGGTACTGGCGCCAACACTCCTGGCAGAGCTCTCCCACAACCCCGCTGTCGCCGTGCTGGAGCTGCACCTGCTCGCCACGCTTGGACGCCGAGTTCGCCAGACCAACCTCTTGATCCAGAAAGCCTGGAAGGTCTCCCCACAGGCTCCGGAGTCCCCTTCCCCCGCCGGCTTCTCACAGCGCCTGCGCAGCTTGTTTGGGAGCAACGGATGAAGCGAGAGCACCTGGCACCCATTGCAAAAGCGCTACTGGCGGCCCACAACGTGCGCGGTGTGCACCCCGGCGACCTGGCTTCGGCATTGGAAGTGGGAAAGCCAATCCACCTGGACGATGGAGAGGTTCTCTGCTCGGAAGGCGACGTGCCCAGCGAAATGTTCCTCCTGGTCGAAGGACAGATTCGCGTCACCCGCCTGGACAAGTCCGGTGCCCCTCATGATCTGGCCAGCCTGCAAGCCCCCACCATGATCGGCCACATGGGGCTGGTGGACGGTTCTCCGCGCTGCGCAACCTGCTCAGCCCAGGAAGAAGCCCTGGTTTTGGCCATTGACCTGGATCTCTGCCGGTTCCACATGGCAGAACCAAGTTTTGAAGCTGCCGCCCTGCGCAGGTTTCTCCTTGCCAGCCTCTCCCGACAACTGGCGGACACCAACAGTCGAATTCGCCGCCTGCTGAACACCGGGGAGCTCAAAACTGGATTCGAGACCGAGGAGAAGCCCCAAGGTCCCATTGAACGAGAACTAACCCTGGCGGATGTGTCCCGCCTGGCCGCCGTCCTGGAGGGCTGGACACCCCCTGCCACCTAGCAAGCGGGAGCTGGCAGGGTATTGGCAGGGTCCATTCTTTTTGGCCAAAAACAAAGATCCATTCCGCCTCAAACACCCTGGTGGCAGTGGGTCTGACCAGCCTGGCGATTCGCTCATAGCGGGTCGGCCAAGGACATTGTTCCGCCTCTATGGGCGCCGGGTTACATCTCCCCTAGGATCGCGTTCATGGCTCACCGAATCCTCATCGTCGAAGACGAGATCGGCCTCGCCACCACCTTGTCTCTGAGTTTGCAGGTGGACGGCTATGCCGTGTCCACCGTACACAATGGCCGAGACGCCCTGGTCCAGCTCTTCCACGAGGAGGTGCCCGACCTGGTGGTGCTGGACCTCTTGCTCCCCGACATCCAGGGAGAGGATCTCTGCTGCCGAATCCGAGCGCATGGGACCACGGCCCGGGTACCGGTCATGATGCTCTCCGCCCGAGGCGAGGAAAAGGATCGCATTCGAGGGTTCGAGGCTGGCGCCGACGATTTCATGGAAAAACCCTTCAATTTGAGGGAGTTCAAGCTCCGCATCCGGGCCATTCTACGGCGCTGCAGTACACAGCATCCAGTCGCCGAACCCGTCCTACTCATGGGCGAATTGCGGCTGGATACCGGGGCCCACAGAGCCTGGGTCGGGGCCACGGAGTTGGAGCTCACCGCCCTGGAATTCAAGCTGCTCACCACCCTCATGCAACGGCAGGGCCGGGTGCAAAGTCGACAACAACTCCTGCAGGACGTGTGGCACTACAACGCAGGGGTGACCACCCGCACCGTGGACACCCATGTGCGCCGCCTGCGCTCCAAGTTGCTCACCTCCCGGGACAAGCTGGAGACCGTGCGTGGCGTGGGCTACCGCTTCCAGGATCACGCTGGGCATTAGCCTTTGGGGGGGGTGTTTCCTGGGTGCCACTCCCCTGTCACCGTCCCGTCACAGTGATTCTTTAGAATGGGGCCTGTCACTTCGACACTGGAGGAGAACCATGCGCATTCAATTTAGTTCCATGACCGCCTTCCTGGGCCTCGCGGGCCTCACCTTGGCCCATCCTGCCCTCGCAGAGGAAAACGCCGCCGAGGGTCTTCGCCTGGGAGGTCTGATCTACGGACACTGGGGGGCCGACCTGAACGAGATGACAAACGAGTTTGATCTCGACCGGGTCTACTTCAACGCCCGGCGCAACATCGGCGACTCCTTTGCGGTGCGCGTCACCACCGATGTCGGCCGAGAGGAAACCCAGTCGGTCAATGTCCCGTACATGGGGACCACGCTGCCCATCCCCGTCGCAGAAGACACCCGAACCCGCGTGTTCCTCAAGTACGCCTACCTGGAATGGAAGGAGGCTCTGCCCGGGGTCAAGCTTCGCTTCGGAATGGCGAACACGCCCTGGATTGCACACCACGAAAGATTCTGGGGCCACCGGTGGGTTCAGCAGTCTTTTTCAGACCAACAAGACGTGTTGAGCAGCTCCGATCTGGGCGTGCATGCCATGGGGTCCCTCTCCGAGGGCCTGGTGACGTGGGCTGCAGCCCTGCTCAACGGGACTGGCTACACCGCACCGGAACAGGATGCCTCCAAGACCGCGCAGCTGCGGGTGAGCATCAATCCCCTGGTCTCCAGCGGAGGCAAGCTCCCCATCAGCGGCTTTGTGGCCTACGACCCGGTCGACATTGGAAAGGAAGGCGACCCGGGAATCACCTATGCAGCCTCTGTGGGCTACAAGGTCGACGCGGGCCTTGTCTGGCTGGAATACCTGGGCCGATCAGAAGGCGATCTCCTGGCCTCGGGCTTCTCGGTAAGCACGGTCTGCCACTTGGGTGATTTCGGCCATGCTGTTGCCCGGTTCGACTCCTGGGACGGCGACACGGGCCTCGACGAAGACACCCAGAACACCGCGCTGGTGGGACTGGCCCACAACTACGGCGACCAGGTGAGCATGGGGGTCTTCTACGAGCGCACCCTGCCCCAAGGCGATGCAGACGACGGCCAGTCTGTGTTCGTGCGAATGCAGGCCGGTTTCTAACAAGACGCACCCCTCACCCGGCCCACCATGCCTGCAAAGTTGAGAGACTCCGTCGCGCTGCGGCTCTTAGGCACGGTGGTGCTGCTCTACCTGTTCCTGGTGGGCATCAACTGTCTTGGCGGCGGGATCAAGGGCCTCGGTTCAGGCGTCATGGACGCCTACTTTGCGGAGGGGATGAACCCGGTCCTGGGACTGCTGGTGGGCATCCTTGCCACCACCCTGGTCCAGAGTTCCTCGGTCACCACCTCCCTGATTGTCGGGCTGGTGGGCTCCGGGCAGCTTGGGGTCGCCTCGGCCGTGCCCATGATCATGGGGGCCAACATCGGCACCACGGTGACCAACACCCTGGCCAGCATGGCCCACGCTACCCAGGACCGGGAGTTCAAGCGGGCCTTTGCGGCAGCCACCTGCCATGACTTCTTCAACTTCCTCAGCGTCTTGGTCTTGCTGCCCATCGAAATCATCACCCGGAACCTCTGGGGTACCGGCATTCTCGAGTGGACCGCAGCCACCGTTGCCCGCTGGACCGTGGGCTCCAAGGGAGCCACCTACAAGAGCCCGCTCAAGCAGGCCTTCAAGGCCGGCAAGAAGTGGGTGGAACACGGCATCGAGCACTTTGTAGACGACCCACAAACCGTCTACATCCTCCTGGCGCTCTCGGGATGCGTCATCATCCTGGTCACCCTGACCGGGATCGTGAAAACCATGCGCGGCGTCGTGGTGCAGCGCATGGAGCGCTACGTGAACCGGCTCCTGGGATCCGGGGGGCCGGTGGCCATTGTGGTGGGGATTCTGCTGACCGTCATGGTGCAGTCATCCTCGATCACCACGTCGATCCTGGTGCCCCTGGCTGGTGCCGGTGCTCTGCGCCTCACCCAGATCTACCCCATCACCCTTGGGGCAAACATCGGCACCACGGTCACAGCCCTGTTGGCCTCCATGGCCGTCACCGGCGAGACCGCCATGGTGGCCCGACAGATCGCACTGGTGCACTTGAGCTTCAACCTGTGTGGCATCCTGATCTGGTATGTGCCGGCCACCACCCGCCGCCTGCCCCTGTTCCTGGCCGAATGGTTCTCCGAGTTCGCCACGCGCTCGAAGAAGTGGGCCCTCTTCTACGTGGCCGCGCTCTTTTACGGCCTCCCCGCCTTGATCGTCCTACTCGGAGGGGCCCGATAGCCCCAGAGGAGAGAACATGTGGTCTGAAATTCTCCAGCTGTTTCGCCCTGGCAATCCCATGGAAGGGCTCTCAGAGGACTTCGAGCAGATGTACGGCATCGTCCACCAGATGGCGACCCAGGTGAGGCCGCACATCTTCGAGCACTCCCTCTCCCTGGAGCAGCGCTCCGAGATCTACAAGATGGACATTCAGGTCAACAAGCTTGAGCGCTCCATTCGCAAGCGCGTGGTGGCCCACGTGACCATGAGCCGGGACCACATTCCCTACTGCCTCTTGCTCATGAGCCTGGTGAAGGACGTGGAGCGCATGGGCGACTACATCAAGAACATCTCCGAGGTCTCGGAGCTCGGCGGCGGACCGGTGCCCGACGGGGATCTCCGCCAAGAGCTGGCGGAACTGGCTGACACAGCCATGATGCTCATGGACCACGTGTACCAGGTCTTCAGTGACCAGGACCAGGAACGGGCCAACGAACTGGTGCAGATCGGCCGCATGGCAGGAAAGCGCTGTGACAACCTGCTGGTGGCCCTCGCCAAGAGCGACTTCACCGCCACCCAGACCACGTCCATGGTGCTCTTGACCCGCTTCTACAAGCGGGTGGGGGGCCACCTCTTGAACGTGGTGTCCAGTGTCGTGATGCCCCTGCACAAGGTGGACTTCTACGACGAGCAACTGGTGATGCTTGGCACCAAGCCAACGTCGGATTGACTTCACGCGCGCCTCGCGCCCGCGCCAGGGAGACGCTGCTTCGGGGGCCGCGAATGCAGATTTCCATTAGGGGACCCACGTGATCTCCCTCCTCCCCCTGCTCGCACTCGCCTGCACCACAGACCCGCCCGAGCCCGGCGTCGATCTGCCCCTGGACGCCGCCATCGTGGACCAGCTGTCCTGGAAGCGGATGCAGGCCCACACCAACGTGCTGGCGGATGACCGCCTCGGAGGCCGCATTCCCGGCTCCTACGGCCACCACATCGCCCGCCAGTACATCGAGGCCGAGATGGGGGAGATCGGGCTGCTTCCTATCGGCTTGGATGACAGCTTTCTCTTCCCCTACGACAACACACCCCGCTCGGACCGCTTCCAGGCCCTGGCCGATGGCACCATCGTGCCCCAGACCCAGGACACCGGCTGGGACCTCGTCGGGCTGATTCCCGGGTCCAACCCGGCCCTGGCCCACGAGACGATTGTGCTCATGGCCCACTACGATCACCTGGGCGTGACCGAAACCGGGGAGATCTTCAACGGGTCTTTCGACAATGCAGCGGCCGTGGCAATGCTGCTGGAGATCTCCCGGGTGTTGATCTCCGAGAACGTGCAGTTCGATCGCAGTGTGGCCATCCTGTTCACCGACGACGAGGAAGCAGGACTGGATGGCGCCCGGGCCTGGATCGGAGCGGACACCGTGGCCCAGGAGGACATCGTCTTCGGCGTCAGCCTGGACCCACTGGGCCGGGCCATGCTCCCCGACTTCTCCCCCATCGTGCTGATCGGGCTGGATCGCAATCCGTCCCTGGAGGCCCGCTTCCGGGAGACCGAAGCCTTCTCCCCCGTGCCCGTGGTCTTCATCCACCGGGACGTGGTGCCGATCTTCTCCAGTGACCAGGATCCGTTTCTTGACCGCTCGGTGCCAGCGATCTGGTTCACCAATCCGGGGTTCAGCTTCTACCACACGGTGAATGACACCCCGGAGACCATCGACTACCGCATGCTCCTGGCCGATGCGCAGTACACCGCCCAGTTCGTGACCTGGTTTGGCCGGGACGACGAACGCTTTGAGTACGAGGGCGCCCAGGAGCCCGGCGTGTCCGTTGCCCACGAGGCCAAGCGCCTCTTTCAGGGCGTTCTCGACTCCACGGAGACCACGACAGAGGAGAGGGAGTACGTCGGGTACTTCATGGACGAGCTCGACCGGGTGATCGACGAGGGATCCATGGACGCCCTGGACCACGCCGAGAGCTTCTTCACCGCCGGTCTGTACTTCCTGCTGTTCGAGCTGGGGGAGTCCCACCCGGGGCCCATCCCCCCGGTGACGCCGGACGAGGACTGACCGGCGGCCGCCCTACCGAACCTCCCCCCGGACGGGGTCTACCGGTCCCGGATGGGTTCGCCCCGCACCCCGTCGATCAGCCGCTCCGCGGTCCAGCGAACCAGGGAGTCGGGGTGCTGGGCGCCCTCCTCCAGCAGGCCGGGGGGTCTGGCGGGGTGCATCGCAGCAGCCTCCAGCATGCAGATCGCCAGGTCCGCCGCCGAGTCGTCGGAAACAGCCCGGCGCGAGATCCCCAGGTAGGACACCGACGGGACAGGCGCATCCTTCCAGGGAATGGAACGCCCCATGCTTCCCGCCCGATCGTACAGGGGCCAGGGGACGATCTCGGGACCTGATCCAGGAACCCGCTCCGAGAGGACGGCCTCCAGTCGCTCCACCCACCCGGCAAGATCGCGCTGTGTACGCTCCTCCAATTGAAGAAGCCTAAGTGCGGAGACGGCGCGCA
The DNA here is from genome assembly GCA_964610645.1 of uncultured Enterobacterales bacterium. GTDB lineage: Bacteria > Myxococcota_A > UBA796 > UBA796 > CAJQPC01 > JAYZDK01. The sequence goes on from CAZSZE010000077.1 coordinate 13,614, forward strand.
CGTGGGGGACGGCCAGCGGTGGCACAGCGTCCAGGAGGTCGCCGGTAACGGAGTCCGCCTTCAACGTGGCGGCGGTGATGGAGTCTGCCCAGAACAGGCTCTCCAGGCCCTGGGCGAGTTTCGGTGCACTCCGGGTCCAGAAGGACCTCAGAGTCTCCGCCTTCTTCGCCAGGTGGGCGCCCATTTCCTCCGAGGAGAGCGGCGAGGTGGGAATCATGCGCCGCAACAGGTCGTCGCTGCACAGCTCCGCGTAGTTGGGGGCTCCGAGGCAGAGAGACATGGCAGCCTCATAGTTGTCGTTGTGCTGTTGCAGCTTCCCAGCGGTGGCCATGAAGCAGTCCTGGCGCAGGGTCTCGGATCGGGATGCCCTGCAGGTGGCGCCCGCTTCCCGGGTCTGGCCGGCCAGCGCCCTCTCGAGGGCCGCCTCGGCCAGGCAGACGTGAAAGGTGGCGCGGGTTTCGTCGCAGCCCGAGGGGTCTGGCTGCAGGCCATCCCAGGTGCTCGAAAGCGAGGCGGGCAGCTATCCGTGGACCCAGATGGATGGAGACTTCGCCGCAGGCGCAGGAAGCGAGGTTCGCAGGTGGGCTCGCTCCGCCAGGCGAACGCAGTACTCCCGGACAGCTTGATTGGCCAGGTGCTTGCAGAGGGGACCCATCTGGCCCAGGTGGGCCTCGGAAAGTGCGACGATATGAGCCCTCTGGCGGATCGGATCCTCCATGGCTGCAACCTTCTCCATGGTTCCCACCGGGTCGGATCGAAAGGCTTCTACCAGGTCGACCGCATTGGGCTCCGGGCCTCCACGCCAAAGGAGGGCGAAAATGACACCGCTGGCGCCAAGCGCTGTCACGCCCGCTGCGACAAGCCGCCGCTCGTTCATGCGTCGCACCGGCTGCACGAGAGCATCGAGCACTTACGAGAATGGCAGGCCACGTACTTGGGGTGGGAGGTGTCCATGACCTGTCAGGGTACACCTGCGCGGATGGCTCCCTACTGAATCTTCACCACGGAGGTCGCCCCGGAGAAGATCTGCAGGCGAATGGGCAGCCCATCAGGCCCAACCGCGATTCCATCCTCGATGTGGTACACGCCCAGCGTCGCCTTCTCTACGCCCAGCCGGGAGAGCTGCTGCCCCGTCAAGCGAATGCGGCCGTTGTCCGCCACGCGGCAGATCATGTGGGTCTCGGCATCCAGCGAAGAGCCCATCACAATCGCGCCCCGGGAATCCCCGTTGCTCCCGTCGTACTGCACCTGGAGCCCAGAGGACGTACTGCCCGTGACCGCAGAGTCGTCGGTCCACCTGAGGGCCCGCGGCACCGTGGCAATCCTGGAACCGGACCAAGGGCCCATGTAGTCCCCTGCATCGCCATTGGTCGATACATCAATGCGGTCCCCGGCGTTGAATTCCGGGCGATCCGTCTGCAGGTCGCCCTGGTTGTCTGATTTCAAGCCATCCCACGAATAGTAGGGGCTGCCATCGATCCGCACCCGGTCGAGATCATGATCCACCCCGTCCGAGGTGACCGTCAGGCGTGACCCGATGGAGCGGCCGTCTGCCGGCACCCCCGGCATGGCGCTTATCGGCAGGTAGGAGGCGATGTCCTCGGCGGCAAAGGTGATGCAATCGCCTTCTGGCACGCCGTCCCAGGGGTTGTCGCAGTACTCGGGGTAGCCCTTGGGATCAAAGAAGAGGGCGGAGACGTTGTCGGCCGGTTCGATCTGTCCCTCCTCCACCAGGGTCGAGAGGTTCTCGACGTTGATGGACCCGGTGATGCGGCAGACATCGATCTGCAGGGTGGGAATCGGCTCACAGATGTTGATGTTGTCGGTGGTGCCCGCGATGAATTGCCCATGGACCTGGGAGAACCAGTTGAGGTCCGCCACAAAGGTCGTGGCCTGGAAGACCGCGTTGCCCCCTGCCCAGACCTCACAGGAGTAGTAGCCGTTCTCATCGGTGGTCACGACGTTGATGCTGCGGCTGGTTGCGCTGAGCTCCCGCCAGTTCTGATCCGCACCAGGATCTCCGGGCACCGCATCCTCGCCAGCAAATGGATCGGCGGAAAAGGGGTCCGCCAAGACCTTGTCATCGCTGCTTTGGGGGGGAATGCAGTCATCGGTCAGGTCGCCGTCGAAGGCGCAATAGAACGGCGGCACCTCGGCCACACAGGTCACCTCTGCCCCGCGAATCGGGAAACCAAGTACGTCCACCACCCGGCCGGTCGCGCAGTAGGCCGCCCGTCCATCATCTGCATTCCACCAACTGAAATGCGGGGCCTCAAAACGAATGCGGCGGTTGCCAAGGGTGTCCTCCACCACCACGCCCAGGCCCTCTTCCACCCAGATTCCCTGCTGGGGATCGAAAGACCAGATTCGCTGGGTCGCGCCTGCTTCCAGCTGCAGGTAGTCAGGCTTGTCGTCATCCACGAGGGGGATGGTGACTGTGGCCGGCGAACCTTCGGCAATCTGAAGGGTGTTGCCGTCCTCGTCCTGGAGGGCGACTTCCACCATGCCGTAGGACACGAGCAGCTGCTGATCCTCCGAAGCCTCGCCCCGAAGATCGCCGGGACCCGCGAGAAACTCCTCACTGCTTGGATCCAGGTAGGTGACCGAGGCAATGACGCTTCCTGACACCGCCTCACCGGCAGAATCCAGGAAACTGCCCGCTTCAAAGGTCAAGTCCACCCTACCGGCCTCCGTGTCCAGGTGATAGGTCCCCCCCACCGAACCTTCCATTTCCAGGATGCCATCCACTTCCAACAGGGTGGCCGACGTCGTGGCAGTCTCCCATCCATGCAGGTCGACCCGGCCATAGGTCGTGGCGAAGCCGGATGTGGTGTAGGTCAGGACAATGCCGTCCGCGGGTTCCACAGCTTCCAGGAGGAAGGCCCCCTGGCCATTCGTTTCAACGGTTGCCCCAGCTCCATCCACCTGCACACCCTCCATGGGCTGTCCCGTGAGGTTCGTGACCGTTCCGGCAATCCGACCCACTGGGTCCATGTCCGCCACTGGCTCCGGCGAGCGATCACAGGCGAGAATCAAGGAAACGGAGAGGAGGAGGGAGAGTCGCATGGGGGCTCCTGGGTTGTGCCGAGCAGAGAATACCTGAAGGAAGGGCAATTCCGGTTCAAAAAACGACATTGGATGGAAACGCCCGTCCGATCGACCGGGTAGCCAGCCCGACGTGCAGGTAGAGCATGGGCAGCCAAATGGGCACCGGACCAAAAAGTGGCGACGTGTATGAAAACAATCCAAGGCTGCTGATGATCGTCTCCGCCACCGTCCCCCCGACCGCCACCGCGACGCAGTAAAGGAGCGCCGGGCGGGGCAGGTGCTCCTGGCGGGCCCGCACAAGAAAGAGCCCGAGGAGCCCCAAGCACAGCAGCACCGGCCACCCCGACAGGGGGGAGGACAGGCCGTAGGCGCCGAGAAACCAGAGGAAGGGGACCGCCGTGTCACGAAGGGACAGCCTCGTCTCCTGGGAGGCACCAGGGAAGAGCTGCCATCCCCACACAAGCCCCACGGTGGCCAGCCCCATCTCCGGCAGCACCCACAGAGGCTGCCCGCCGCCCGGATAGGACAAGACCGAGAACGCCACGTGACCGCGATCGCCAAGCGTGGCAGCCACGGCCCCCACGAGAAAAAGCGCTGCCCATTTCATGCAGGTTGAGTAACCCCTCTCTTGACACCTGCGTCATCTTGGAGGCCAACTGATGTTCTGCCCCAGGAGTTCGGATGTCCCCCTCCCTGTTGTTTTCCCTGATCCTCTTCACCGGCTGTACCGACAAGTCGGAAGTCCCGGATGACACGGGCGACTCCGCCGACACCGGCGAGACCGGAGACGACGACACCGGCGACACCGACGACCCCGTTCCCTTTCCCAACCTCCTGGTCACTTTTGCCGGCGGTCTGTGGGGATACAACGTCGATGAAGAAGTCGAGGTGGGCTCTGTCCCCGCCGTGGACCTGGGACTCACCGATCCAGTAGACATCCGGTTCGGTCCCGGGGGGCTCTTGATCTCCGAGGGAGACACGACAAGTGGCAGCCTCGTGCGGGCCGTGCAGGTGGATCTGGAGGGGGGGTACATGTTGGCTGGCTCCACGGGCTACTCCATTCCCGCGGCGGCCTACCCCAGCGCGACCCGCATCACCGGCGTGGAGATCGATTCGGGGGGGGATGTACTGGTGTCCTCTTTCGCAACCCACGAGGTCCTGCGATTTGCCGGCCCGGAGACCGACCCCGCATCGGGATGGGCCCCGGGGGACTTCATGGAGGTCTTTGTGACAGCCGGGGACGGCGGCCTGTCCGGCCCGGCGGACCTCACCTTCGGCATCGTGGAAGGCCACCTGCTGGTCGTCTCCTCAGGCACGGGGGACATCAAGCGGTTCGACGGAAGCACCGGCGCCTACATCGACGACTACATCGCCGCCGGGGTGATCGGCGCCCCCGGGGCCATGTCGTTCTACCCGTTTGAGGACGCCATGATGTACGTGACAGACACGGAGAATCACCAGGTGATGCGCTTCAACCCGGCAGCACCCGGAGCCGGCGAGGCGTTCATTTCCGGAGCTTCCGGGGACATCGGGGGACTCACCAGCCCGACGGGCATGATCTTCGACCCGGACGGCGATCTCTACTTGTCCAGCTTTGGCACCGATGAGATCAAGCGGTTTGCAGGCGTAGATGCCGGTGTGCCCGGTGAGTACCTGGGCGAAGCAGCCACTTTGGGAACCACGGGCCCGCAGCACATGGCCTATGCGGCGGGGTTCCTGCCGGAGTAGTTCGGAATCAGGGATAGCTCCGGGTTGTGGAATAGGTGGTGCCGTCGTCGCCATCGTCGCCATAGGACGAGCTTCCACAACATCCCCCGGCACCGCCGGACACATCCCAGCAGGAAGTGCTGCTGCAGCTACCGGACAGGGACGTGCCATAGAAGACCTTGATGCGGCCGCCGCCGCCACCGCCGCCACCATCGGCAGAGGACGATGTGTCTGTGCCGCCGCTGCCGCCCGCCGAAGACAGGCTCCCCTCCAGGCTCAACACATCGCCGTGCAGCAGCAGCCCACCGCCAGAGCCCCCCCCGGCCCCGCGCCCGGCAGAGCTGGCAAAGGGGCCGTCATCACCGCCCATATCAATGACGCCCGCCACGTAGATGGTCTCGGCATAGACGGACAGCGCGGCACCGGCATTGCCCCCCGGCTCGTAGCTCGACGAGCTTCCGGTGCTGCCCCCAGCGCTCCCTTCTTGAATGGCGTACGAACTCGAGCTTCCATAGGCGCTCCCGCCGCTGCCCGGCGAGTCACCGCTGTCCAACCCCCCTCGGCCCCCATCGCCGCCATAAGCGCCGCCACCGCCCCCAGAGTCTGAGCTCCATCCCCCCGGCGCCGTGCCCGACCCGCTGGCCTGGGACACGCCCACCGGCCCACCGCCGACTCCGGTCACCGACGAGCTGCTGTCCACGGTAAAGGTGTCCGCATCGATCTCCACGTCGCCCGTGATGGTGAGTACACCCCCGTTGATGACATTCACGTCGTCATAGGCGTAGATGCCAGCGGTCAGGGTGAAGGATGTGCCGTCCACATCCAAGTCCGGCAGCGGGTTGACCACCGTGACGGTATCCGAGGCGACGTACACGCTGACCCCATCGCCGTCGCTGGTCTCCACCTCGCAGATCCAGGTCTCATTCTCCACCAACCACAGGCCGTCGATGGTGTCGCCTGGCCAGAGGGTCTGCTGGGTTGCGCCCAGCCAAACTGAACCGTCGTTGTACCAGGTGAAGGTGTAGGTGAGGGTGTCGCCGTCAATGTCCGTGGCCGCCTGGTAGATGGAACAGACCAGGTCGTCCCCGTCCGGTTCAGGCTCCGAGGTGGACAGGGCAAGGGTGGGCGGGGAAGGCAACGTGTTCTGCACCACCAGGTCACTGGAGATCACCGACAAGCCCTCCTCCACGCCGTCATTGGGTGTCACTGTGCAGACATAAGTGGAGTTCTTCTGGGTCTGGGTGGAGGGAAGGGTCGCATCTGTCCCCAGCACAAAGCCGCTGCTGGACCAGGCATAGGAGACAGCGACAGGGTCTCCATCCAAGTCGGACGTGGCGCCCGCCTGGCATGAAAGGTCGTCGTCTGTGAAGGGGGCAGCTGGGGAGACGGTCACCCCATCGATCTCCGGAAGTGAGTTGGCTATGGTCACGGAGGCCACATCCGACGGGCCATCCGCCTCCAACTCGAAGGGGGTGACCTCCACAGTCCACTCCTGGCCCCGAAACGTGTCCTCCGCCGACACAGACCCGTCGTCATGGGTCCCCGTGCCCACGCCATCGAGGCTCCATGCATACCGGTAGTAGATCTCACCGCCGTCCGGGTCACTGCTCTCCGTGTCAAAGACCACCTGGAGGTCATCCACGGTGGTCGGCTGGGCGGGTTCCAGGTGAATCGTGACCGCGGTGGGTACGCCGTTCACCACAGCCAATACTCGACATCGACCATCCTCTTCCAGAGCGTGAGCGC
>CAZSZE010000078.1:0-9617 GCA_964610645.1 uncultured Enterobacterales bacterium
TCCGTGAGAGACACGGCGCGGAGCGAGTTTGGCTGTTCGGCTCCCTCGCAACGGGAGACGGAACCCCCGAGAGCGACGTGGATCTTGCAGTGGACCGACTCGAGACTGGCACCTACTTCTCAGCCCTGGGAATGTTGATGGAGGGCCTGGGGTGTGGCGTGGATCTTGTCCCCCTTGATCGGGCCTCCCCAAGTCTGGTGGAGCGGGTGCTTGCGACAGGGCGCGAGCTTTGACCCTCTCTGAGGCAGGTCTCACCATCGCCCGGCTTCTGGCGGAAGTCCGGAGTGATCGACAGGTCTTTTCCCAGCGTGTTTCGGAGTTGCAGGCTCTTTCCCCTGGCACGGGTGACTGGAGCGCGGGGGGGCGCCGCCCAAGCAGCCCTTGCGCTCCACCACGGCTACTCGGCCATCGAAGCGTTGCTCTCGCGCGTCTCTCGTGCAATCGACGGCGAAACAAGCAGGACGCCTCATTGGCACGCGGAGCTGCTCCACCGAATGACGCTGGACATTCCGGCCGTTCGACCCGCCATCATCGGCCCGAAGACAGCCAACGACCTCCGCCGGCTGCTTGCCTTTCGACACTTTCTGCGAAACGCCTACGCAGTTGAACTTGACCCGGCTGAACTTCAGCAAAATCGAGCGGCAGCGATCCGGCTGGAGACCCCTTTGAATCAGGACCTGGATCGTCTTGAAAAGTGGCTCGAGGAGCTGCTGGAGAGTGCCTGAGAGGCGGGGTCACAGACGAGGTGTAGAAACCTGAAAAAGCCGTTACGCGGCCTTTAGTCCATCCCCGACGTGATGTGGAACTCCACACGCCGGTTCTCGGCTTTGCCCTCCGCGGAACGGTTGCTGGCGATGGGGCGGAGCTCGCCGTAGCCCGTGGAGGTCAGGCGCTCGGCCTCGATGCCCGTCTTGATGAGGTAGTCCAGCACGGCACCGGCCCGGCGCTCTGAGAGCTTCTGGTTCATCTCCTCGCCGCCGTCGGCGTCCGTGTGCCCTTCCACCTGCACCGTGATGTACGGGTGGTCCTGCAGCACCTGGCTCACGGAGTTCAGGATTCCATGGGAGACACTGAGGATCGTGGCCCGGCCGGATCGGAACTTGATCTTCTCGCCGATGACGATCTGCTTGTGCACGATCGTGACGTTCTTGGGCAGCTCGTCGTGGCAGCCGTCGTCGTCCACGTAGTTGTTCGGGGTCTCCATCTCTTCGGGACACTTGTCGTTTTCATCCGTGACGCCATCGCCGTCGTTGTCCGGGTCCGGGCAGCCGTCTTCGTCCTCGAACTCGTCCAGGTCCTCGGCCTCCAGGGGGCAGCCGTCCACGCCATCCAACAGGCCATCGCCATCGTTGTCCGGATCCGGGCAGCCGTCTTCATCCTCGAATTCGTCGAAGTCCTCTGCATCGTCCGGGCACAAATCGTTCTCGCCGGTGAGACCATCCTCGTCCGGATCCGGCGCGATGTCCGGGCACCCGTCGTCGTCCCGATCCCCGTCGATGTCCTCGGGCTCGTCGATGCAGCGGTCATCGATGTCCACCACCCCGTCACCATCCGTGTCCTTGGTCATGCACCCGAGGGATCCATCCACCGCGAGTTGCGCGTTGGCCATGGCAAGATCCATGTGGTCCCGGGCCCGGCGCGGGTCCCCCTGCTTGAACTCCAGGAGCACAAACTCGGCATTGGCCTCCGCTGTGGCCATCTCCCGGGGCACGCACTCCCGGGCACCCTGCTGGGTGGCGGTGGCAAGCAGCCGGGTCAGGGCATCGTGGTCCTGCTTGAGACCCGAAGGGTCCACACAACCGATCCAGAGAAGATACGAAAGCACGCTTATTCCACCCACTCGTCCAGGCGTTCTTCTTCCGGGGCGGGTTCGCTCCAAGGGGTTTCAGCCTCGGGCACCGCCTCGGGCACCACCGGCACCTGCTCCGGCACCAGCTCTTCGTCCTGGCTCAACTCTTCCAGCAAGCGCAGCGCCTCAGCCTCTTCCGTCGCCAGCTTTTCCGCAGCAGTGGCCATTTCCGAGGCCTTGGCGATCAATGTCTCGGCCGCTTCGTACTGGTTGTAGCCAGCCTCCTCCCAGGCCTTGGACCGGTAGGCTTCGGAAAGGGTGCTTTCGTAGACCGCCAACTCAGAGGCGTTCTGCTGCTGCGCAGCCGCGTAGGACTGCTCCAGCTCGTACAACGCGTAGCCGGCCTTGGCCCCAAGACAACCTGGGCCCAACAACAACACCGCGGCGATTCCCAGGCCTCGCATCAATCCTCCACCCCGGTAAACCAGGAACAGAACGTAAGGGATCGAACCCCGTCCAGCGACCGGTTGTCAAGTTCACCCCCCCGCGGGCTCCGGGGCAGCCGCGGGCTTGGGTGCACCAGCCGGCATCTCCTTGTGCTCCACCTCCTCGGGAGGCGGAACATCCTCGGGAGGCGGAACATTCTCGTGCACCCGCTCCTCGTGCTGTGCGGCTGCATCCGATTCCGGGGCTTCGGCTGGCTTCTCCTCCACCACCGGAAGAGGGGGGCCGTCATAGGAATCCAGGAAGGGCGCAAGGTCGAACACCGCCATGAAATACCGGTTGGGCATCTGGCGGTCGGGCAGGTTCACCTCGTGGCTGGACCAGGGGATGTACACCGGTCCATCCGGCACCTGGTAGCGGTTCCCCGGGTAGTCGAACCACTCTTGCTCCACCTGGCTCTCGGCGCTCACCCCGAGGCGCGCCTCCAGGCGCCGCACCACGTCCCGGTACAGGAGCGGTCCCTGCATGGGGTCCACCAGGTAGTAGCCCCGCTCATGGACCACGAGGTACCGATACTGGTTGCCCAGGAACAGGTGCGCCAGCGCGGAGTCGGGCACCTCGTCCAGGTCCACCTCCTGGGGATTCCGGGACAGGCGCAGCAGCAGATCCCCTGCCTCGCCGCCAAACCGATCGATCCGCGCCAGGTAGCGCATCTGCTCCCCAGCAGCCCCGCCCCCCTCGGTCCGGAAGACCGGCGGAATGGCGGGAGGGGTCGCCCAGCCAGCGTAGACCTTCCACCCATGGGCCACCTGGTAGAAGTAGATCAGGTCCTGCTGCTGCTCCAGGGGAAGCTCCACGATGCCCTGCGGCGCCCCCTTTTCCAGGCCTGAGTAAAACGCCGGCACATGGATGCCGGACACGCTGATCGGGGCCCGCCACATCGTGGGGGCAATGGCATCCTCCGGCACGGGACCGATCTCCCACCGGTAGTTGGTGGAGCCAAGGGTCCACGCCACCGCCACCACCGCAAGACCCCGCCGCGCCCAGGGTCTCCGCTGGCCGCCCCAACCTACCCGGGAAAGACCCAGCGCCACCAACGCCACCGCGCCCACCACCATGAACGCCCCCATTCGATAGGGAGCAAACATGCGGCTCATGCCGGGAATCCAGCGGAACATCCAGGTAAACGGCATGCGGATGACGTAGACATCAAAGAGCCGCACCACCTCAGCGTTGTCCTGGTTGCCTCCGAGCTTGAGGTAGGGCCCCAGGGTGCCCAGGTAGAAAAAGAAGAACACCACCAGCCAGAACCGCCCCCGTCCCGATGAATCCCCCCGGTGCAACAGGGCTGGAATCACGCCGCAAAGGAGCACCACCAGGGACAAAGCGCGGAAATGGGCCGGGTTGAACAGGTAGTCCATGGACCAGGAGGACATGATGTTCCGGTTCAGGGACGAGAGAACGTTCTCCGCGTAGTTGGAGGGCCGCAGGGGCACGTCCTTGATGACGTCGTACTCCGGAAACGGCAGAAAGAAGGACAACTCCGGCAACACGGTTCCCGTCCCCCCGCCCGCCTCGGCCCCGCCGGCTGCTTGCAGGTAGGGCACGAAAAACAGCACCGAGAGGACGGTGGCTGTCACCACCAGAGGCACCGCCCACCGGGCCACCCGCTTCCAGGCCATCGACCCGCGCCGGCTCCAGACAAAGTACAGGCCCCACAGCCCGAGAAAGACCGCTGAAAACAGCCCGTAGAACCAGAAGAAGCCGGCCGACAGGGCAAAGCACGCACCCGTGGCTGCCCCCCACTGCCACCGCCCCGTGGTGGCGGCACGGTTGAGCAGCACCGGCAAGAGCAGCACCCACCACAGCACCACCTGGCGCAGACCCGAACCGTGGATGTCCTGGATGGCGAGCGGATTGACCACCGCGATGACCGCCGCCACCAGGCTGGCGGATCGGCTCCCCACCAGGGAGCGGGCCAACAGGTAGCCACAGAGACCGTTCCCCACGAGCACCAGGAAGATCTTGGCGTTGTAGTGCCCCGGAAGCTCCATGAGCCGCTGCAAGGGGTAGGAGATCAGCAGCACGTCCAGGATATTCCCCGTCTCCGGATAGCGGCCGAGGGCAAAGAAGATCCGGGCCCGCTCCATCCAACCCAGGTCCGACTCCCCCAGGGCATCCAGCTCAAGAAAGTGCCACCAGTACCGCCAGAGCCAGCCCCCCAACTCCCCGCCCCCCATGATGACGGAGTCCGTGTGGGGCAAGGCCGGCCAGGTGATCACCGCGGCGGCGCCCAAGGCAACCGCCGTCGCCACCAGGGCCTCCAACACCCACACCCAACCGACAGGCAGCTGTTTCTTGGGCAGGCGCAGAGCACTCATTTCGGCAGCTCATACAGGGCGAGCCCATCGGTCCCGTAGATGCGAGGCGGCCCCAGGACACTGGTGAGGACCTTTTCCACCATGTGGGCCTTCGCCTGGGTGTACAGGCGCTCGTGCACCACCACGTACCGATACCCCTGGGCGCGGAGCAGGCGGGCCCCGGTCACCAACTCCAGGTCCGGAAGGAGCCTCGGCAGGGTCACCGCGCGTCCGGATTCCAGGGTCACGATGAAACGGGTGAGGCGGTTGGACCAGATGCGCCGCGGCACCGGCTCGTTCAATCCATAGGGACTCGAGAGCCCGTGGGCTGTCTGGTAGTAGGTGTAGACCGCCCGCTCCAGGTTGGGCACCGTGATCGGCAGGTCCAGCAGGGCCCCGTCGGCTTCCAGGGAGGCATAGGCCTCAGGAATCTCGGCCTCGGACCGGGGCATGGGCCACACCGCTGGGGACGCCACCAACACCTCGAGACTGATCGCCCCCACCAGTCCCGCCACGCCCATCCACCGCGCCCGCTCCGACAACCCCCGCAACAAGAGCCGCGTGCCGTGGCCCGCCAGCACCGCCAACCCAAGGGTCGCCGGCACCACAAAGCGGAAAGGGTGGGAGATGCGGTCAAAGATGGGAAAGGCCTCGAAGAACGGCAGGAAGGGCAAGGGAATCCGTCGCCCGTCCAAGGTCAGGTATTCGCCGTTGACGTGGAGATAGGGACCGAGGGAAAAGAGGAAGAACAGCACGAAGACACACAGCCACAGGGACAGGTCCCGGCGCCGTCGGTGCATGGCAAGCGCCACGCTGGCCAGCACCAGCGCCACCCATCCCAGGTAGGTCACAATCAGGAGCTCCTCCCCGTATTGGGCCTTGAGGTCGGGGGAGTAGTGCTTGCCGGGCCGGAAGAAGCCGATCACATCCGAGATGTTGTGTCGGATCAGGCTCTCCCAGACGAACTGGGGATCCCGGGCGACCATGGCATCGGCAGCCCCCATGGTGCCCGAAAGATGCGCGAGCACCGGGAGCACCACCGTCATGGAGCTCGCCGCCGCCAACACGATGCACAGGGTTGCGTCCTTCCAAGCCACCCGCCCCCGGTCCGTCACCGCTGCATGGCCCACCACCAGAAGTGAAAGCAGCGTGGCAAACAACCCGTAGTAGAAGTTGGAAAGGGCGCAGGCGGCGAAAAGTGCCCCCATGAGGAGCGCCCGGCGGATCTTTGGATGCTCCAACACCCGAAGCAAAGACAGCACGTACAGGGGAATCCAGCCCGCGTTCACGGTCTCGGTGATGCCGTTGTACGCCTGGCCCAGGAGGTGGGCGCTGCACCCGTACACACAGGCACAGACCACTGCAGCCGCTTCATCGCGCAGCACGTGCCGCCCGAGCATCCACCCCCCGAAAATCGTCCAGGCAAAGGACCCCCAGACCACGAGGTTGTAGGTGACCGCCAGGCCGAACAGGGCCTGCAATGGCGCCGATGCCACCGCGTTGAAGCTGTCGATGAAGAAGAGGGAGCCACCGTCCGGATAGTTCAACAGGCCGGTGTGGGAGGGCACCGCGCCGGACTCCACCATGCCGCGAAAGACCCACCAAAGGCCCCAGGCATGGTTCCAGATGTCGTTGCCTGGATGCCCCGTCATTCCCCCGGCGGGATCAATCGGGGTCGGCCAACAGATGACCCCCGCAGCCACCACAGCGCCCAGCAGGCCCCACCGGACCGGCTTGGGCGGCAGGATTCGGTCCAACAACCCCATGGGCCAAGTCTAACGGCGACGGTTTGACGGCGTTCGAGACGGGTGGGAGGATCAGGCCCTCATGATGGCGACCTCTCCAGTGATGCTGCTGCTTGGGCTGGCCCTGTCCTGCGCCACGGAGCCCGAGCCACTGCCCACGCAGGTGCGGGTTTCCGCAGCGGATGCACGCATGGATCGTGCCGGCCAGCCCCCCCTGTACCAGCTGCTCTATGACTATGCTTTTCTCCCGGAAGTGCAGCACAGGGAACAGCGCACACGCATCCTGCTCTGGCTTCGCCATGCGGAGCTAACCCCCTACCAGCTGGCGGAGTTGGACCTGCTCGCCACCCGGGTGAACGCGGAGCATGTCCGCCTGGAAGAAGCCCAACGCACCATCGTGTCTCGGTACGAGGCGCGGATTGTGGGGGCCTACGATGCCATCTGGGAGGGCCTGCAAGCTGGCGCCAGCCTGTCGGATGAAGACCTGGAAAGCGCTGCCGGGAGCCTGTTGTCCGAGCGACTGCAACACGCAAGGGAAGAGGACCTGATGAAGCTCCGGTCCCAGGGCGTGCGCACGGTGTTTGACCTGGAGCAGCCCTGGCTGGCCGGGCTGACCCCCCGCCAGGAGATCCTGTTGACCGATGCCGTCTTTTTCCTGCGGCACCGCCTCGATCCCTATGCCACCCCCGGTGACTTCCAGACCCTGGTGGGCACGATCTTCATCGCCGGGGACTGGGGAACGTTGACGCGGGGCACCTGGGATCGGGAGAAGGACCACCTGAACCTCGGGGGCTTGTGGTCCGATGTGGCGCTGGATGACCTCCAGGGACCTGTGTTCAACAACCTGCGCCGCGAGCTGGTGCTCTACATGATGCTGTTGGAGCCGGCCCTGCCTGAGGCCATCGCTGCTGCCCGGGCTGTTCCGGAGCCCGAGCCAGAGGACGCCCCCACCCCTGAGGCCCCCGCACCCCTGTAGCCCTCCAGAATGCCGGCCAACCGATGCGCCGGCCCCCCCTCGCGCACCACCTGCGCCACCGCCCAGGCCACCACCGCAGCCCGCCGAATCCGCTTGGGCCCCACCAGGTGCAGGTGTCCCACCACCGCATCCCGCGCCGCCTGCCGGCTCTTGCGATCCACCGTGCTCCCCCCCTCGTGCCAACAGCGGGCCAAAGGTTCCACCCAGACCTGCCGGCCCCGGGCCTTCAGTCGCTGGCAGAGATCCACATCTTCAAAACCATGGGGGAACCCGGTATCGAAACGCTCGGTCGTGGGCATCAGGACACAAGCCCCCGAGAGGGCATCCACGACCTGGGCGCTCTGGGGTGCACGCCGCACCTGGGCCACGCGTCCCGTGTGTTTCGCGTAGCGAATGCCCGCGGACTCCACCCCGGAGGGGCCTTCCAGGACCGGCCCCACGGCGCCCGCATCCCGGCTCTGCGCCGTGGCAAGCAGGGTGGCAACACAACCCGTTTCAGGTGCAGCGTCGTCGTTGAGCACAAGGGCCCAGGAAAATCCCATGGACTCCGCCTGTGCCAGTCCCGCGTTGGCAGCCCGGGAGAACCCGGTGCCTCCCGCCGTGCGAACGCAAGCGGCCACCTGCGCAGCACCTTGCCAGCCGGTGTCCGTGTCATCCACCAACACCACGGGCCACTCCCGGACGGCATCCAGGGCCCGAGCGAGGAGGTCCTCTCTGCTGCGGTGGGGAATGATCACACAGAGATCTCTCACAGGTCGTCCGCCTCGCCACCCGGGGCCTCTCGGCGCACCAGGTGGATTTTCAGGCCCGCCAGAGACTTCTTGGTCGACACCGGGTTGCGGGAGCAATGGCCCATGGGATCCCGTGGATCCGGACGGCCGTTGTTGTTTTCATCGTTGGACGCCTCAATCCACACCTGCCCAAGCTCCTGGGGCACCTCCAGGGACCAGGGCCCCAGCCGGGTCACGGTCACGCTGTTCACCAGGCTGGGGCGCTTGCCAGCCCCTCCGCCCACGTGCTCCCCATCAAACACATCGATGCGCACATCCCCACCCTGGTACCCATCAAAGGAGATGTGGCCCGAAAGGGTGACCATGGGACCGGTCGCCGGTGGCTTGCCCCCGTCCTCCGCTGGATTTCCGGGTTTCGGTTCCTGTCCAGCCATGGGGGTGGGTCCGGTCGGTACCCCGGGCACCGGTGCATCGGGTGTGCCGGGACCGGGAGTTCCCACCCCTGCCGGAGAGGGATCCGTAGGGACTCCCGGCGTCGGCTCATCGGGAATGCCCGGGGCGTGATCCCCCGGCACGCTGGGGTCGGTCGGAGATCCTCCATCCATCGGGTGGGCCTGCTTGGGGGACACGCTCGTGGGTTGCTCCCCTTCCTCCGCTCCCCCGTGCTCGGCAGCGGCCTCCCTGCGGGCCGCCTCCAGGACCGGATCGGTCCCACAGCCGACACACGACAAAACAACCCCGATGGCCAGAAAACCACGCATTCCCGCGAAAGGTATCATCCCAGCGCGATGGTCACTCGACTTCTCAAGACCGCCCTCTCCCGAGAGATCGTGCACATGGTGTGCAAGGTCTACATTCCGGTGCTGTTTCCCCTGACATTCTGCATCGCCGTGGTGGCCCTCTGGCTGGACAACCTCCTGGGGTGGGGCGGGGGTTTTCTTCCGCAGGCCCTTCGCTGGCCCGTGGCTGCCGGCACGCTGGTCCTGGGAATCCTCCTGTGGGTCTGGACCTACGCGGAGCTGGTCACCCAGGGAAAGGGCTCTCCTTCCCCCACCGCGGGACGCACTCAGAGTCTCGTCACCACGGGCATCTACGCCTACTCCCGAAACCCCTCCATCTTCGGCAAACTCCTGGGGGTGCTCTCCGTGGGATTCGCCTTGAATTCCATCTCCTTTTGCGGCCTGCTGGTGCCGATGCTGCTCGCGATCTCCCTCGCGGAAAAAGTCTGGCGCCAGGAGCCGCAACTTGTAGAGGTGTTCGGCGACGAATACGTGCGCTATCGTAGGGAGGTTCCGCTGTTCCTGCCCTGGGGGTTGCTCTTTCGCAGCCGCCGCGCCGGGAACGCCAGGGAACCGTGAGCGCACACAAGGTATGGAGTATTCATGGACCTGCTGCTGCTGAATCCACCGGAGAAGATGCGTGTCTGGGCGGGCATCCCCAAAGCCCACGCCCACGGCGTCTACTGCTTTCCCCCTCTCGGCCTCCAGTACATCCAGGCTTCTGTAGAGAAGTACACGCCCTGGAAGGCGGAGATCTACGACCCCGTCCTGGACGACCTGGACTATCCGGACT
>CAZSZE010000078.1:9627-19939 GCA_964610645.1 uncultured Enterobacterales bacterium
GCGGTATCCCCTGGATGTGGTGGGCATCACCACCTTCACCCACTCCTTGCCCGATGTGCAGATGTCCATCAACATCGTGCGCAAGCTCAACCCGAACGCGGTGATCATCCTGGGTGGGCCGCACTGCGCCATGTTCCCCGACTATGCAATCGAGCTGGATGGGGCCGATGCCATCATCATCGGAGACGGGGAAGACGCCTTCGTGGCGATGATCAATGCGGTCAACGAAGGCAAGTCCTTCGAGGGCATCCTCGGAGTCTGGTTCAAGGCCGATGGCCAGGTCATCAAGAACCCGGAGCGGCCCTCCACAAAGAGTCTGGATGCATACCCCTGGCCCGATCGCCGGCGACTGCCCCGGTACCAGGAGTACTACCTGCCCGGCACCAAGGCCCCCGTGGTCTCCACGGCCATCACCTCCCGCGGCTGCCCCCACTCCTGTCCCTTCTGCCTGACCTACAAGAAGCAGTACCGGATCCGGAACATCGACAACATCCTCGATGAAATGGAGCACTGCCTCTCCCTGGGCATCACCGAAACCCACTTCATCGACGATCTGTTCACCCCGAACAGCCAGTGGGCCCTGAAGTTCTGTGATGGCATCGAACAGCGCGGCCTCAAGTTCAACTGGGGCTACAAGACCACCATTGCGGGAACCACCCGCGAGCAGGTGCGCCGCTGTGGGGAGACCGGCTGCACCAAGATCCACTTCGGGGTCGAGTCGGCCAACAACGAGGGCCTCGATGCCTGGGGCAAGCACTGCGACACCGAGGACGTGCACCGCGTCTTTCGATGGTGTCGAGAAGAGAACGTGCGCAGCGTGGCCTACTTGATGCTGGCGGGACCGCATGAGCGGACCAAGGCCGAGGCACTGGCCAACCTGGACGAAATGCTCAAACTCGACGCCAGCTACGCCGTTTTTGCCGTCTTCAGCCCCTACCCGGGCACCGACTCCTTCGAGGAAGGCGTGAAGAAGGGCTTGTTCCCGGCGGATTGCTGGGACCGCTTGATGCGGGACCCCCTTTGCGGCGTGGAAGTCCCAGCCGCCTGGGAGGAGCACTTGAACAAGGCGGAGATTCTCGACCTGCTCAAGGTGGCCCACCGCAAGTTCTACATGCGCCCCCGGTTCATCGCCCGGCAGGTAGCCCAGATCTCCACCCCCACGGAATTCAAGCGCCTCTCGGCCGGGTTCCTGTCCCTGCTCAAGCTCGAGCTGCTGGACTCCAAGAGCCGCACCGCGCCGGTCTAGCGGTGCGCCTTTTCGCCGTGGCGGTCGCGCTGGCGGCTGGGGTTGCGTTTGCAGAGGCCCCGGTCGCGGACGGTGCCGATGCGACCCGCGTTGCCTTGCACCAGTTGGGCGCCAAGGCCGTAGACATCCAGGAGCTGGCGGGGCGCATCGCCGCCACAGCAGCCCGCACCCGGGAGGCGGGGCGACCGGTGGCACTGGGCCCCCTGGAGTCCGACCTGGCCGAGCTGCACCAGGACCTTGCAGACCTGGACAAGCTGTTGCACCAATTGGACCGGGCCGCCGCCCCCCGTTGATTCCAAAGGGTCTCCCAGGCATACTCGCGTTCTCTCAATCTCCTCTGGCCAGGGAGGCCCCTGCACATGAACGCTGCTGAACTCTTTGTCCGGTGTCTGCAAGCAGAGGGAGTGGAGTACATCTTTGGGGTGCCGGGCGAGGAAAACGCCGACATCATGATGGCCATCGAGGCAGCGGGAATGCCCTTTGTCCTGACCCGCCATGAACAGGGGGCTGCCTTCATGGGGGATGTCTACGGGCGCCTCACCGGCAAGGCTGCGGTCTGCCTGGGCACGCTGGGCCCCGGGGCAACCAATCTCGTCACAGGTGTGGCCGATGCCAACATGGATCGCGCGCCTCTGGTGGTGCTGACCGGGCAAGCGGACTCCCACCGCCAGCACAAGGAGTCCCACCAGAACATGGACGTGGTCTCCATGTTCCGGCCGGTGACCAAGTGGGCGACGCCGGTCCTGCAGCCGGAGAACATCCCCGAGATCGTGCGCAAGGCCTTCAAGATCGCCACCCAGGAAAAGCCAGGCGCCACCCACATCGAGCTGGCAGAGGACATCGCTGCCCACGAAGTGGAAGGTGAACCTCTTGCGGTCCGCAAGCTCCGGCGCCCGGTCCCGGACGACAAGGTGGTCAACGAGGCCTGGGAGTTGATTCGTTCTGCGGAGCGTCCCGTCTTGCTGGCGGGCAACGGCGCCATTCGAAAGCGAGCGTCCAAGCAGCTGCGGGCGCTCTGTGAGGCCACCGGGCTCGGCACCATCTGCACGTTCATGGGAAAAGGCGCCGTGAGCCGGCAGGCCCCCTACAGCTTGTTCACCATCGGGCTGCAGGCCAAGGATCTCGTGGCAGTTGCCATCGACAACGCCGATCTTGTGGTGACCCTTGGCTACGACCTCGTGGAGTACCACCCACGGCTTTGGAACGGCGACAAGGACAAGCGCATCATCCACATCGACTTCCTGCCGGCGGAGATCGACGAGAACTACCACCCGGAACTGGAGGTCGTCGGGGATCTCGCCCACACCCTGTGGATGCTGAACGAACGCAACGAAAGAGACCCGCTGCACTACAACATCGACCAGCACCACCACATCCGGGAGAAGATGCTGGAGGACTTTGCCGAGTACGCCGACGATGACACCGAGGGCTTGATCAAGCCCCAGAAGGCCCTGTGGGATGTGCGCGAAGCGCTGGGCCCCGAGGACATTCTCCTGTCCGATGTGGGAGCCCACAAGATGTGGATTGCCCGCTACTACCAGTGCGACGAACCCAACACCTGCCTGATCTCCAACGGCTTCTGCTCCATGGGCTTTGCCCTGCCCGGCGCCCTGGGGGCCCAGCTCGCCCGACCAGACCGCAAGGTGCTGGCCGTCTGCGGCGATGGTGGCTTCCTCATGAACGTGCAGGAAATGGAGACGGCCTATCGACTGAAGCTGCCCATCGTCGTGCTCCTCTGGGAAGACCACGAATACGGCTTGATCGCCTGGAAACAGCAGAACCACTTTGGGCGCCACACGGACCTGACCTTCACGAACCCCGACTGGGTCAAGCTCGCCGAGTCTTTCAACTGGAACGGGGTCCGGGTCAACAACAGCCGGGACCTGCGGGGGGCTCTGGACACAGCCCTGGCTGCGGATCTGCCCACCTTGATCACCATTCCCATCGACTACCGTGAAAACGCGCTGCTCTCGGAGCGGCTCGGCTACATCGCCCACTCCATCTGAAGGACCCCACCATGCTCCAAGAGACCTGGCCCTATTGGCTCGCCGGAGAACCCCACGCCCCGAACTACGATTTGGAGGTCACAGACAAGTACACCGGGGAGGTCGCCACCCGGGTAGCCATGGCGGATCCGGAAGCTATCGATGCTGCCATCACCGCAGCCGATGCCTCGTTTGAGGCCATGCGGGCCATGCCGGCCTATGCCCGCCAGGAGGTGCTAACCCACTGCGTCAAGCGGTTCACGGAGCGCTTTGATGAGCTGGCCGATGCCCTGTGCATCGAGGCCGGCAAGCCCATCAAGGATGCCCGGGGCGAGGTGACCCGCCTGATCGACACCTTCCGCTACGCCGGGGAACAAGCGGTTCGCATGACCGGCGAGGTCATGGAAATGGGTATTTCCGCGCGGGCCTCGGCCTACACCGGCATGTGGAAGCGGGTGCCCATCGGGCCCTGCTCGTTCATCTCCCCGTTCAACTTTCCCCTGAATCTCGCCGCCCACAAAGTGGCCCCGGCCATCGCGGTGGGGTGTCCCTTTGTGCTCAAGCCCGCCAGCCTGACCCCCATCGGGGCCCTGGTCATTGGCGAGGTATTGGCCGAGACCGACCTGCCAAAGGGCAGCTTTTCGATCCTCCCCTGCCGCCGGGATGGGGCCGACCTGTTCACCACGGACGATCGCCTGAAGCTGCTCTCCTTCACGGGCTCTCCCGTGGTGGGTTGGGCCCTGAAGGCCAAGGCTGGCAAGAAGAAGGTCGTGCTGGAGTTGGGAGGAAACGCGGCCTGCATCGTGGATGAAGATGCAGACATCGATGACGCGGTCAGCCGCCTCGTCGTGGGTGCCTTCTACCAATCAGGCCAAAGCTGCATCGGCGTACAGCGAGTCATCATCCACGCGTCGATCTACGACGAGGTCAAGGAGAAGTTCATCGCTGCCACGAGCAAGCTCAAGTCCGGCAACCCCAAGGACCCCGAGACTTTTATTGGCCCCATGATCTCCGAGCGGGAGGCGAGCCGGCTCCACGGGTGGATCCAGGAAGCCGAACAGGCCGGCGCCACGCTGTTGTGCGGCGGATCCCGGGAGGGCGCAATGTTGGAAGCCACACTGATGGAAGGCGTGCCGCGGGACTGCTCCGCCAACGCCGAGGAGGCCTTTGGTCCCCTGGCCTGCCTTTCGTCGTTCACGGAATTTGACGACGCGTTGGCCGAGGTCAATGACTCGGTCTTTGGCTTGCAGGCCGGCGTGTTCACGCGGGACCTCTACAAGATGCAGAAAGCCTGGAACACCCTGGATGTGGGGGGCGTCGTGATCGGCGATGTTCCCAGCTGGCGGGTGGACCACATGCCCTACGGCGGGGTGAAGGATTCCGGCCTGGGACGAGAGGGAATCCAGTTCGCCATGGAGGACATGACGGAGATCCGCCTGCTCGCGGTGCGAACCCCGCCCGGGGCCTGAGAAACCAGGGTTAGAGACTCCACCAGGCGCGGACGAGGCCCTTGGTGCGCTGTTCATTTCGGTCCCCACCAAAGATCACCGCAGCCTTCATGGCCCCTCCATCGGGGAGGGCGCGGAGAAAGTCGATGTTCTTGAAGGCATCGGAGCCAAGGGTCTGGCCGGACTTCAGTTCGATCATCCAGGCGCTTCCTTCAGCCTCCACGATTAAATCGATCTCATGGCCCCGCCTGTCACGCCAAAACCAGAGATCCGGCTCGGCACCCGCGTTCCAGGCCCGCTTGGTGAATTCGGAGACCACCCAGGACTCAAACACGGCGCCCCGGCTTGCATGAAAGCGCAACTCTTCGGCCGAACGAATCCGGAGCAGGTAGCAGAGCAAACCACTGTCAACGAAATAGAGCTTCGGCGCCTTGATCATGCGCTTGCCAAAATTGCGATAGTAGGGCCGCAACAGGCGCACGATAAAGCTGGCCTCAAGCACACTCAGCCATCGGCGGGCGGTGGGTTGGGCGATGCCACAGTCGTTGGCCAAAGAGGACAGGTTCAGGATCTGCCCCGCTCGCCCGGCGCACAGGAGGACAAAGCGCCGGAACGCATCGATGTCACCCACGTTCAAAACCTGGCGAACGTCCCGCTCCAGGTAGGCCTGGTGGTAGCCGCGAAGCCAGCGATGTGGCGAGAGTTTCTTGTCGTGGATGCGTGGATATCCGCCGGTGAACAGCGTCTTGAAGAGGTCGTTCGGGGGTTTGCTTGTGCGCTCTGCGGAAGACAAGCCCCCCGTGGCCAACCCTGGGCGGCCAAGCAGCTCATCGTGGCTGAGCGGAAGCAGGTGATGGATGGCGGCCCGGCCAGCCAGGGTCTGCGAGACCGCTTGCATCAGCAAGAAGTTGTGTGAGCCGGTCAGGATGAAGCGTCCTGGCCGGTCTTCCCCATCGACGATTCCTTGAAGATAGGAGAAAAGTTCAGGCGCATGGTGGGCCTCGTCGATGATCAACCCGCCTTGGGTGCGGCCAATGAATCCACGAGGATCGTCCAGGGCATGGCCTCGCTCGTCCGGGTCTTCAAGGGAGACGTAGGTGTGATCCGGGAAAGCGGCGCGGACCAGCGTTGTCTTGCCCGACTGACGCGGCCCCGTCACGGTGATCACAGGGAAGACACGGGCATCTTCGATCAAGGTGGGCAGCAAGTGTCTCGGGATCTTCATCGGCGGCCATGGGGCAGATTCAATATCATAACTTCAATTAGCACCGATTGTAAACCTCCAACGGCCTTTCTGCGGAGCTTGGTCTTTCAGAGACTCAGAACTCAGCCTGGGGACCGTTCCGGGGCCTGAGAGTCGCGTGGTACCGTGGCGCTCCTGCACGGGGAGTGCTCGCATGCCCGCCACCAGCCGCTGTCTGATCTGCGCCCTGTCTCTGGGGCTGCTGTCCGCCTGTGTGCCGCCGCTCCCCGCCTACGACCGTTGGGACAACCCAAGCAATGACTTTGATGAAGATGGCCAATCCGAGGACGACGGGGACTGCGACGACCAGAACGCGGCCACCTTCAAGGGTGCCGATGAGATCTGCGATGACCTGGACAACAACTGCGACGGGCTGATCGACAACGACGCGGTGGACGAGGGGAAGTGGTACCTGGATGAGGACGGGGACAGCTACGGCAAGGACTCGACGATGGTGCTCCAGTGCGAGTCACCCACCCAGGCCTACGTCAATCTGGGAGGCGACTGCGACGACACGGTCGCGGCGGTGAACCCCGGGGCCCAGGAGACCTGCTCCCAGGAGGCAAACGGCATTCCCATCGACGATGACTGCAACGGACTGGCCGACGAGCTGGACCCGGGCATGGAAGGGGTCGCCACCTGGTACCGGGATGCGGACAACGACGGCTTTGGAGACGACGATTTTCCCCCGGCCGAGCAGTGTGAACGACCCGCTGGCTACGTGCGGGATCCCGGAGACTGCGACGATGGCCGGGCGAGCGTGTCCCCCAACCACCCGGAGATCTGCGACGGGCTGGACAACAACTGCGATGACCTCACGGACGATGCCGATCCAACCGTGAGCGGGCTTGCGACCTGGTATGCGGACGCCGATGGAGACGGGTACGGCACGACGATTGACACTGACGAGGGCTGCGAGGCCCCCGACGGCTACGTCGAGGCAAACACCGACTGTGACGATGGGGATGCAGGAATCCACCCGGGGGCCGCCGAGGCCTGCGACAGCCTGGACAACGACTGCGACGGCATCTTCGATGAAGGCGTCACCACCGCCTTCTACCAGGATGCGGATGGGGACGGCTACGGGAACCGGCAGTTGGACCTGGAGGCCTGCTCCGCACCCAGCGGGTACACCACGGACTTCAGCGACTGCAACGACGGAAACGCCGACGCCAACCCGGGAGCGGTGGAGGTCTGCGACAGCGTCGACAACGACTGTGACAGCCGGGTGGACCTGGGCGCGGTGGATGCCACGACCTGGTACCTGGATGCGGATGGAGACGGGTTCGGCACCGACAGCGTCACCCTGGACCGGTGCAACGCCCCCAGCGGCTACGTGGATGTTGCCGGAGACTGCAACGACGGGAAAGCAGGGGTGCACCCCAACGCAACCGAAACCTGCGCCACCGCCTTTGACGACGACTGCGATGGGGACAACAACGACCTGGACGCCCTGGGCTGCCGCACCTTCTACACCGATGCCGATGGCGATGGCGCCGGTGCTGGCGCGGGCATCTGTCAGTGCGTCTCCGGGGGCACCAGCGTTCTGAACGACGAAGACTGCGACGACACCAATCCCCTGGTGCACCCCTACGTCCAGGAAAACTGCAACACCCCCGACGATGATGACTGCGACGGATCCGACAACAACCCCGGGGGAGTCTCGTGCCTGTCTCGCTACTACGATGGCGACGGGGACGGCTACGGGCTCTCCAGCGACTCCCTCTGCCTTTGTGAGAACTCCGGCTACTACGACGCGCTGCAGGATCACGACTGCGACGACACCGACCCCCTCGTGAGCCCGGGTGCGGTGGAGGTCTGCTTTGATGCCACCGACAACGACTGTGATGGAAACACCGACGATGCCACCGCATCCGATGCCACCACCTGGTACCGGGATGTGGATCAAGACGGCTACGGAGATGCCTCAGATTCCCAGACCGATTGCGATGCCCCCACCGGGTACGTGGCGGACGGAACCGACTGCGACGACGTGCGGGCAGAAGCCAATCCCGGTGCCACCGAGACCTGCACCACGGGCTTTGACGACGACTGCGATGGCGACACCAACGATGAAAACGCCACTGGCTGCACGGTGTACTACGAGGACGCCGATGCGGACACGTTCGGCACATCCACCAACCTCTGCCTGTGCACGGCCACCGCGATCTACGCGGCCAACAACTCGACCGACTGCGACGATTCGGACCCTTTCGTCAACGTCGAGCAAGACGAGACCTGCGCCACGGCGTACGACGATGACTGCGACGGGGACACAAACGACGAGAATGCCGCAGACTGCACCTACTTCTACGAGGACTGGGATGCGGACACCTACGGAGTTGCCAATTCAGGGGCCTGCCACTGCATCACCACGGGGATCTACACCGCCACCACAACCGGAGACTGCGACGACACCGATGCAGGGATCCACCCGGGAAACAGCAACTGCGCACTGTACGGGAGCATCCCAGAAGCCTCGGCCACTGGGAGCATCGCGGGCGGTCTGGACCTGACCACCGCCGACCTGAACGGAAACGGATCCCTGGACTGGGTTTTCAGCGACCAGGGCTACGACGGCTACCGAGGACGGACCTACATCGTATACGGGCCGGTGACCGGCAACGTAGATCCCGTGGTCAATGCGGACGCCACCCTTACCGGGAGCAGCTTCAACAACGAGGCTGGATCGGAAGTAGCCGGATTTGCCGGCTGGGGCGGCGGGGGCAGCACAGGCATGGTGGTGGTCGATGAAGACAACAACTACTACGTCGCAGATGCGGCCAGTCTCTACGGCGACCAGGAGTTGATGGCAACCTCCATCGCCACCATCACGTGGTCGGGCAACGCGAACCTCTATGGTGAGCTGGAGAACCTGGGGGACCTTGACGGCGACGGTGCCGACGACTTGGGGTTGACCAGCCAGGGAGCCGTGTACGTGTTCAATGGACCGGTCACCACCAGCGCCGACTACACCGATGCCGACACCATCATCCATCACTCGCCCTACTACTCAAACGCTCTGCGAGCGTGCGGGGACATCGACAACAGCGGAACGGATGACGTGGTCGTGGGCCAGTACGGCAACAGCACTTTCTTCACTGGGCCATTCGGGCCCAGCGTACAGAGCAGCGACTCGGTGGCGTCTCTGGGTTTAGGCAACCAGAGCCACTCCTATGGAAAGTACACCGACTCCGGCTACATGGATGTCGCCGCCGGTGACCCCTCGGCCAGTGGAACCTACTACCAGGGCGGGCTGGTTCGCATCTGGGCCGGCCCCCTAAGCGGGACGCTGGACAACTCCAACGCCACCTACGAGATCGAAGGCTCCTACACAGGCCAGAAGTTCGGAAGCTACACCAACAATGCTGGAGACATCAACGGAGACGGCTACGACGACCTGATGACAAGCCCATCCCTCACCGACCATCTCGGATACTTGTTTTACGGACCGATCACTGCGAACACCGACAGCTCGCAGGTGAGCGCCACGTTCGACAATTGTCGCTACTCCAAGGCCCTCGGCGACACCAACAACGACGGAATGGACGATTTCGCCTGCGGCGATCCCGCCAGTTTCTGGTTCCTGGGCGAAGCGCTGTAGCCACTCGCCCCGAACCTAAGTCGTAATCACCCGATCCATACTCCCCCACCGGCGCCACAGCGTCGGGGTCATTTCCCCGTCCCGGGCCATCTTCAGCGCGGTGGTGCCCATCTTCAGGTAGTTGGCGGTGTGGGCCATCTTGATGAGCGGCCAGGGGTGCTTCTTGAGGAACTCGCTCTTCGCCAGCTGCTCCAGCATCGGCCGGGGGATGAAGTCCTTGGAGAGCATCTGGATCAGGGTGATCCAGAACGTCTCCTGCACCGGCCGGGGGTATTCAAGGTTCACCCGGTGCTGGTAGAAAATCCGCGTGTTGATCCCCTCGATGTCGTACTCGGAGATCACCCCGCTCTCCAGGAGCTTGTGGTTCAACTCGCTTCCCGGGAAGACCGTCATGGAGAACAGGTACAAATCAAAGGGCCGCGGGAACTTGGAGATCATCTCGAACAGGGTGCGCCGATCGCCGTCGGTAGACACCGGGTCATCGAAGATGAGCTGGAAGTGCGGCTTGATGCCCAGCTGGTGGTACAGCTCGGCAATCTCCGGGAGGGTCTTGTTCTTGACCCGGCGGTCATAGAGGTGACCCGTCACCCGCTCTGAGGACTGGATGCCCATGTACACGCTCACCAGCCCCGCCTTGCGCAGCATGGTCATGCGCTCTTCATTCACCAGCTTGGGCTCGATGAAGATCTCAAAGGGCAGCCCCACCTCCACCGGGTAGGTAGCGCAGAACTCCTCCAGCCAGTCCCGCTGGAAGTTGAAGACCTCGTCGTCGAAGCGAATGCGCTT
>CAZSZE010000079.1:0-18931 GCA_964610645.1 uncultured Enterobacterales bacterium
CGGACAGATCGGCACCCTCGCAGACTGCGACACCCCCGGTTTGTCACTCCAGCGGACAGATCGGCACCCTCGCAGACTGCGACACCCCCGGTTTGTCACCTCAACGGACAGAAGTCAGGCCGTCAAGGCGTGAGACGGCCGATGGGCCTCCCGAAGACCGACCTGCAAACCAATCCCGCGAAGCAAATCCGCATCGGGGTCCCGCTCCAGGTGTCGGCGCACAGTCCTCGGGTGGATGCACAACCGCTGAGCGGTCCAATCTTGGGACAAACCGCGGCCGTGCGCCCAATGTGCGGCGGCGACTCGGGCATCCCTCGCCACCTGCCCTCGCGCTTGCACCGACTCCGCCGCGACCACCCCAGCCGTTGCATCCGCCAGGAACTGTGGGTGGCTGCCCGCCTGAAGCGGGCCTCCCAGGTAGGTCGCCAGATCTGAGCGGCGAAGCCGCGGAAGGAGCCGCCGAATCGGACCCGCCGTGTAGGCCCCGAGGGTGCGCAACCCAAGCAGGTCCGGCAGATTGCTCGCCTCGCGAAACGGGTCGTGTTCTGTTTCGTGGTGCTGGTGTTGGCGCAGGATGTAGTGAACCGCCGAACGCAGGTGCCGCTGGTCTTTCACCGGGCCAAACCAGGCCTCGCCAAACCCCCCTTCCAACTCCAGCCCACGAACCATCCCCCCCAGCAGGTGGTTGACGAAGACTCCCGCTCTTCTGCGATCACACGCCAGCAGCACATGCATGTGGGTGTCAGGCACCGAAAACGCCACCAACCCGGGGTCCCCACCCCCTCCCGGTCGGGCCTGCCGAAGCACGATACGCGCGATCCGCCGTGCATCCCCAGAACGCGCAGCAATGACCCGATCCCGGCGGAGTCGGGCTGTCACGTGCCAGGCAAGGGCAGGCTCGGACGAGAACATGCCTGAAACAGTAGTTACGCGCCCGGCATCGACAAGGGCGAAAGCGACAATTTCCAAGAAATCCAAAGATAAGGGCCTACCCCAAAAGAGGGCGAGCCCCCCGTCTTTCGACGGAGGGCCCGCGGTCACGCTGAATACCACCCCTGAGAAGACGGTCTCAGTCCGCGTGCTTGAAAAACGTCGGGATGTCGTAGTCGTCGTGGCGCAGGTCGAACCCACTTGCCAGCTCACGGTTTGTGGGACCGCGCACCTGGCCGCCCCGTCCACCGCCGGCTGCCACCTTCTGGGCTACCTGTCGTTCCGCTGAAGGGCGAGCAGCCTGAAGAGACTCCTGGAAGCCCGTGGCCACCACGGTCATGCGCACGGTGTCGGCCATGCTCTCGTCCGTGACCCAACCCCAGATGAGGTTGACGTCCTCGTGGGCCTCTTCCTGGATCAGGGAGCAAGCCTCGTTGATTTCGTACAGGGTCAAGTCGCCCCCGCCGGTCACGTTGATGAGCACACTGGTCGCACCCGCCATCGAGACGTCGTCCAACAGCGGCGAGGAGATGGCGATCTGGGCTGCATCCACCGTCTTGTGGTCGCCACTTGCCAGGCCAACGCCCATCAGCGCCACGCCCTTCTCCGCCATGATGGTCCGCACGTCCGCAAAGTCCACGTTGACCTTGCCTTCGTAGTTGATGAGGTCACTGACCCCCTTCACCGCGTGCAGGAGCACCTCGTCCGCCATCTGGAAAGCTTCCTTCATGGTGGTGCGCTCATTCGCCATGTGAACCAGGCGCTCGTTGGGGATGGTGATCAGGGTGTCCACCACTCCTTCCAGAGACTCCACGCCCTGCTCCGCCTGGCGACGGCGCTTCTTGCCTTCAAACCAGAACGGCCGGGTCACAACGCCCACTGTCAGGGCACCGCACTCCTTGGCCACTTGCGCGATGACCGGCGCAGCTCCGGTGCCCGTGCCGCCGCCCATGCCTGCGGTCACGAAGACCATGTCGGCCCCGACCACCAGCTCGGCGATTCGTTCCCGGTCTTCCAGGGCAGCTTCTCGGCCCACCTCTGGGTTGGCACCGGCTCCAAGTCCCTTCGTCAGTTGGCTTCCCAACTGGAATCGGCGGGTGGCCAAGGACCGTCCCAGGTCCTGGGAGTCGGTGTTCACCGCGATGAACTCCACGCCCATCAGGCCGGCTTCGATCATGGTGTTGACAGCGTTGTTTCCGCCGCCTCCCACACCGATCACCTTGATTTTGGCGCCTGTAAGTTCGGTTTCAATGAGTTCAATGGTCATTTGGTCTCCAGCCCGGGTCAGGCCCGGAAGGTTCGGCTGCCCCGAGGGGCGGTGTGTAATGAAGGGGGGGGAAAGGAGGGTTCCGCGCTGGGCGGATTCAGGCAGAAATCGGTGTGGCGACGGCGAGACCGTCAAGATCCAGGTCGATCTCGTGGGGGGAGGAAAGGTCCAGGCCAGCCCGGACCATGGCGCCAAGTCGTTGGAGTTGGCCGGCGGCTTCCCGGTAGCCCAGGTGGACCCGCCCGCCGTTGCGCAGGCGGAGGGAGAAGCCAAGGAACTCGTCAAAGTGGATTTCAGAGAGGTCGTCCACCGACAGGGATTCGGACGCCTCCACCGCATGGAGAATGTCCAGGGCATCTCCGACAATGCGCCGGGCCACGGCCACTTGGCGGTCGATGAGCTCCGGGTCGATGCCCGTCAGCAGGGGCTGGTCCAGGTCCGACGAGCGGGCCCGCGCAAAGAGAGTCCCTTCCTGGGAGATCCGGTACAGGCCGCGGTAGGAGAGCAGGAGCGCTGGCTGGTGCTCCTCCACCTCGACCACCAGAGTGGAGGGAAAGACCCGGCGCACGCTTGCCCGGGAGATCCATGGATGGCGAAGCACGCCATCGATCACCTCGGAGAGATCCACCGCCAAGAGCCTCTCGCCTTCCCGCACATTTGCAAGATGGCGCACGGCCACAGTTCCGGACCGCACATTGCCCACCACATCGATCTCCTGCACCCGGGCATCGGCCAGGGTCCGGGCGAGAAATCCGCCACCGATGACCAGTCCGAAGCCGCCGATCACAACCCACCAGGGGACATGCGCACGGGGAGCGTGGAAGGAGGTGTTCATGAGGGGCGCGGCAGGTTCAGCAAGGAGAGCAAGGGGCAGGCAGCGGGGAGGGGGGACATTTCAACCACGGATGTCCTGGTTCTTGATTCTACGAACCAGACACAAGTCTTGACAAGTAAATAGTTCATTCGGCACCTGCAAGCACGTCTTGATCGGGCAAATCCCTACGTGCCAACTGCAATCGCGCCCCAAGGAGTGCTCGTTCCACCAGCTCCTCAAAAGAGATGCCCGCGGCGCGTGCTGCCATTGGTGACAAGGAGGTCGCCGTCATTCCCGGAATGGTGTTGACCTCCAGGAACATCGGGCGACCCTCGTCATCCACAATGAAATCCGCCCGGGCAATCCCCCACAGGTCCAGGCGACGGAAGGCGGTCACCGCATCGGCGCGTGCCTGTGCTGCCACCGATTCCTCGAGTTCCGCGGGCACGACGTAGCGCGTGGCCCCCTTGGTGTACTTGGCCGCAAAGTCGAAGAACCCGGACTCCGGGAGGATGGCCACCACCGGAAGCGCCTCCCCGTCCACCACCGCCACGGTGATTTCCACTCCGGAGACAAACTCCTCCAGCAAGACCTCCTCGTCCAGGGCAGCCAACCGGGGCAACGCGTCTTCCAAAGCGGCCAGGTCCTGGCAGATCTCAATGCCCAGGGTCGACCCCCCTTCCGGGGTCTTGGCCACAATGGGAAAAACCAGGTCTTGCGGAAGTTCCTGGCCCGCCCGCCAGAGCCAGTCGCGGGGCATCGTCACGCCTGTGTCCGCGAGCAGTCTCTTGGTGGTCACCTTGTCAATGGCAGCCGCCGACCCGCCAACGCCAGCACCGGTGTACGGAATGCGCATGATCTCCAGGAGACCCTGGACGCAGCCGTCCTCCCCGAACTGCCCATGGAGCGCGATCCAGCAGGCCTGGGCGCCGATTTCCCGCAGCTTCTGTGGCAGATCCGGGTTGACATCCACCCCCACCGCGTCCCATCCCCGGGACTTCAGCGCTTCCAGCACAGCGCTGCCGGACTTGAGGGACACATCCCGCTCGGTGGACATCCCACCCATAAGGACAGCAATGCGATCAGACTTGGAGACAGCCATCAGTTTCCCCGCCCAAGAGGCTTGAGGGTGGAGCCAAGCTCCTCCCCGGTCTGGAGCTTGATCCGGTCCCGGATCATGTGCAGCAAGAGGGTCACGTCCCGGGCGCTGGAGCCGCCCAGGTTCACGAGACTGTTGGGTTCCCTGCGGCCCACCCGCACACCGTGAAGGCGCACCCCCGCGAGCCCCGCGTCATAGACCATGTCCTCTGCGGACTCCTTGGGGGGATCCACCATGACCACCCCCGGATAGGCGGGACCACGCACCACGGGATCGGGAGGAGCTTCCCCAGCGGCAAACCTCCTCAAGCGCACCCGGAGGAGCATGTGGGCATCGAGGATCTTCTCTGGAGGGAGATCCGTGGCCTTGCTCCCCCGCAGCACCCGCAGGTCCTCGACCCGCTGGTCCAGAAGGCCCGCAATGAACGCCTCCCCCACGGTGCCGGAACGCCTGGCCAGGTGTTGGTATCCAGCACCCCCCAAGGTCTCCGCCCGCGCAGCAAGGGCTGCAACCGGGTGGTCCGCCCCCACATCCAGGAGGCTGTCCCTCTCCACAATCCCCTGGCCCACGGCCCCGAGTTTCATCCAGACACCGTCCACCCCTCCGTCCCGCACGAGGAAGTGCTCACTCGCCACGGGCCGCACCCGGTGGCCCGCCTCCTTGCAGAGCCCGCAGGCCGTTTCCACAGCAGCCTCGGTTTCCGCCACCAACCACAACTCGATGGGGCCGCCGACCCGAAGCAGGCAGTGGCGGGCCGCGGGCTCATCCGCCCGAAGTTCCAGTCCTGCCACATCGTGCAAGCTCTCCACAAGGGCCTCGGAAATCATGGTGCGTCCTCCAACAGGTCGTCACAGATACGGTTCACGTTGCCGGCGCCCAGGGTGATCACGATGTCCCCGGGCTTCATTTCCTCTCGCAGGTGCTTCACCGCTTCGTCCAGGTCCTCCACAGCGACCACGGAGCGCTGTCCATGGGTGCGAAGACCTTCCGCCACCTTGTGGTGATCCAGCCCCTCCAGCGGCTCTTCCCCCGCGGCATAGACCGGACAGACCACCACGTGATCCGCCCGGTGAAAGCAGCGACAGAACTCCCCGAACAAGTCCCGCACCCGGCTGAAGCGGTGCGGCTGGAACACGGCCAGCACCCGGCGCCCCTCGTAGCCCCGGGCAGCGGCCTCGAGGGTGGCCTCGATTTCCACCGGGTGGTGAGCATAGTCATCGATGACCGTCACGCCTTCCACTTCTCCCCGGCAGGTGAAGCGACGCTCGACGCCAGCAAATCCCTGGAGGCCTCCGGCCACGTCCTCGAAGGGCAGGTCCAACTCCATTCCCACGGCCAGTGCTGCCAGGGCGTTCTGGACATTGTGTCTGCCCGGCATGTCCATTTCGACCTGGCCCAGCGGAGTGTCCTGCTTGAGCACGGTGAACCGCGAGCGCATGCCATCAAACTCCACCGCCTCGGCCCGGTACTCCGCCTGCCGGGAGAAACCATAGGTCACAACCCGCCGCTTCAGGCGAGGGAGCAGCTCCTGCACCACCGGGTGATCGAGACACATCACCGAGAATCCGTAGAAGGGCACCTTGTTGGCAAAGGCCACAAATGTGTCCGTGAGCTTTTCCATGGAGCCGTAGTGGTCCATGTGCTCCGGGTCGATGTTCGTCACCACGCTCACGGTGGGTGCCAGGAGCATGAAGCTCCCATCCGACTCGTCCGCCTCGGCCACGAGGAAGTCCCCCTGGCCCAGCCGGGCATTGGACCCGATGGCATTGAGTCTGCCGCCAATCACCACCGTGGGATCCAGGCCTGCTTCCGCCAACACCGTCGCCAGCATGGAGGTGGTCGTGGTCTTCCCGTGGGTGCCCGCCACGGCGAGGCCGTGTTTCATGCGCATCAACTCGGCCAGCATCTCCGCCCGGGGAATCACCGGCACATGGGCTGCAATCGCTGCCTGCACCTCCGGATTCTCCATGGAAACCGCGGTGGACTTCACCAGGACATCCGCCGATGCCAGATTCCCCGGCGAGTGGCCGATGCGAATGTCGGCCCCCATGGAGCGGAGCCGCTGTACAACGGGTCCCTCGCGGAGATCGCTTCCGGTCACCCGGTAGCCCAGGTTGATGAGCACCTCGGCGATGCCCGACATCCCGATGCCACCGATGCCCACAAAGTGGACACTGCGTACTTTGCCGCGAAACATCATCCCAGGACCCCCTCTGCCACTGCAGCCCGTCGGTAGGGCGACAGAACGTTCAACTCAGCCCGGCCGTTGGCAGAGATGTTGAGCAGAATGCCCACCGAAACAAGGTGCAAGAGCACCGCTGTCCCCCCGTAGGACAAGAAGGGCAGCACCAGGCCCTTGGGTGGCAACACGCCCATGGCCATGCCGATGTTGAGAATCGCCTGGCCGGCGATGAGGGCGGTGATCGCCGAGGCCAGCAGCATGCCGAACATGTCCGGTGCCCGGCGGGCGATGCGCATGCCGCGCCACACAAAGACCGCGTAGAGCGCCAGCATCCCCAGCACCCCCAGCAAGCCCAACTCCTCGGCCAACACCGACCCGATGAAGTCGGTCCACGGCTCCGGAAGGAACATGTGCTTTGCGTGGGACTCTCCCAGTCCCTGCCCGGTGAATCCACCCGAGGAAAAGGCGATCATGGACTGGATGACCTGGTAGCCACTGCCCCCCGCATCCGCCCAGGGATCCAGGAACCCCCGGAACCGCCGGGCGCGGTAACTCGCCAACATCATGGCCGGCGCACCGATGACCACCAGGGTCCCACCCAGCGCCCAGATTCGGCGGCTCGGCAGCCCCGCCACGCACAACATCAGGAACACGAGCAGGGCAATGATCGCGGTGGAACCAAAGTCCGGCTCCATGAGCACCAGGATCATCACGGGAATTGGAATCGCCAGAGACCGGAGGAAGGTCTTGTTCTGGTGCAGCCGCCCCATGTTCCGGTCCAGGAACCAGGCCATGCAGAGAATGGTGACGACCTTGGCGAACTCAGCGGGCTGCAGGTGCAGCCCTCCCACACCGATCCAGCGCTGGGCACCATTGATGCGGGTCCCCACACCCGGCACGAGCACCAGAATCAACGCGAGAATCACCGCCACATAGGCTGCCCAGACATACCGGTTGATCCAGCGATAGGGCACGATGGCCGCCACAGCCCCCAGGGAGAGGCCCAGGAACATGGCCAGGGACTGACGCTTCACGAAATACCAGGCGTCATTGGCCCGCTCCGCCGCCACCGGACCCGATGCGGAGAGCACCATGATCAACCCCAGCGTGAGCAGGGCAGCCACCACCCCAATGAGAATGCGATCGTGTCCGTGCAGCTTCATCCCACTCTCCCGCTGGCACGTGGCATCGCCCACTGCCTGAACCGGTCGCCCCGATCCGCAAAGTCATTGAATTCATCGAAGGAGGCGCAGGCCGGCGAGAGCACAACGGTGTCTCCCTCCTGCGCCAGGTCCCGGGCCAAGGCCACGGCATCCTGCAGTCCGCCCACGCAAGCCGGTGCCAGCGCCTCCAAGTCCGCAGCAATTTCCGGTCCGGTGTCACCAAAGCAAATCACCGCCCGGGCTTTCTCCCGCAGCGTGCCCTTCAGCTGGCGGTAGTTGCTTCCAGCCTTTCCCTGGCCCCCCAGGAGCACAACCAGGGAGCCTTCCGGGCCTTCCAGACCCTCCAGTCCTCGGGCGGTGGCATCCACGTTGGTGGCCTTGGAGTCATTGATCCACCGAACGCCGCCAACGACCCCCACGGGTTCCATGCGGTGCGGCAGGGCGCTTAGTTCCGGCACCTTCATCTTCCACAGGGGCACCCCGACGCAATGGGCCAGCAGGCAGGCCACAGCAGCGTTCCATCGGTTCAAGGCCCCGGGCGCCGACAAGCTCGCGAGATCCACGGACCCGTCCGCAAAGTGGGCCTTCTTGTCCCGTACCAGCACACCCGGCAGGTCATCGAGCCAGAGGCGCTCGCCCGGGTGACGGGCGGCCAGCTTGGAAAGCAGCAGGTCATCAGAAGGCAGAACGCCGATGCCGTCCTCGCCCAGCAAGTGAAGCAGTCGACACTTGTGCTCGGCGTAGACCTCCATGGTGCCGTGGCGTTCCAGGTGGTCCGGGGCCAGGTTCAGCACGGCAGCCACGGAAGGCCGGAACGCACCGGGAAGCTCCATCTGGTACGAGGAAACCTCCACCACGGCCACATCCCACTCCTGGTCCACCGCCTCGGAGAGCGGCGTGCCCAGGTTTCCCCCCACAAAGACGGACCGGCCCGCTGCCGAAAGCAATCCGGCAGTGAACCAGGTGACGGTCGACTTTCCATTGGTTCCGGTGATGGCGATGACGGGCCGTTCCCCCTCGAGGAGTGATGCGGCAAAACCCAGCTCGCTCTGGACGTCGACCCCTGCCTCCAGCGCGGTCTGCACCGGGGGCGATGCCACCGGAATGCCGGGCGAAACCACCACACAATCGGCGTTCACCAGGGCATCGTGGGGGTGGGAGCCCATGGCGTTTTCCACGCCCTTCATGGGCGGACAGTCCGGATTGGAGTCGGAAAGAACCACGGCCGCGCCTTTGCTCCGAGCCAAGGCTGCAGCAGCCCGTCCGGATCGCCCGGCACCCAGGACAGTGATGCGCATGCCCTTCATGGTCCCTCCCCACGAAGCCGGTCCAGCACGCGCTCCATGCGCATGCCCCGAGAACCCTTGAGCAGGACCACATCCCCGGACTGCAGGCGACCCTGGACCTGCTCCGCGAGAGAAGCCGCGTCTTCGGCAACCAGTACCTCTCCTCCATTGAGCTCCCGGGCCAGTCCCACATGATCCCCGTACCGGGGTCCAACCAGGCCCAACACCGCCAGCCCCAGGGCAGACGCCTGCCGCACCATGTCTTCGTGGGCTTCTGATTCGGCGCTCCCCAACTCCAGCATGTCCCCCAGGAGGGCAATGTGGCGGCTTCCACCACTGGCGGAGAGCGCCTGCAGTGCTGCGGTGGTCGAGGCCGGGTTTGCGTTGTAGGCATCGTTGAGCACCACCACGCCATCCGCCAGCCGCTCCACCTTCATGCGCATGCCGACCGGCGCCCAGGAGGCCAGACCCCGCACGATCGAAAGGGAATCCACGCCCAGGGCGTGGGCCACCCCCGCGGCAGCACAAGCATCCAGGGCCACGTGTCGTCCGGGCGCTGCCATCTCCACCTCAATGACCTGGGAGGGCAACTCGAGGGTCGCCCGCGTCACAAAGGACCGGGGATCCACGTGCGCATTCAGCAACCGAGCATCGCAACCCTGCGACGATCCATAGAGCAAAAGACGTGTTTCCCTGGGCCTTGGCATGGCGCTCACCCACGGATCGTCGGCGTTCACCACCAGAAGATCCTGGGGGCTGGCGCCGTCGAACAGCTCCTGCTTGCAGGCCGCCACACCGGCCAGATCCCCCGTTCCCTCGGTGTGGGCCAGGGACACGTTGGTGATCAGGCGCACGTTCGGCCGCGCGATCTCCTGGAGGCGTTGGATCTCCCCTGGGGCACTCATACCCATCTCCAGCACCAGCACCCGGGCATCGGCGGGCATGGCCAGCAGGGTCAAAGGCAGGCCCACATGGTTGTTGAAGTTCCCGGCTGTCGCGTGCACCGGTCCGACGGATTGCAACACCGACTCGATCATGGCCCGGGTCGTCGTTTTTCCTGCGGAACCAGTCACCGCGACCACAGGCCCATCCACCGTGTCCCGCACGGCTGCAGCACAATCCTGCAGCGCACGAATTGTGTCCGGCACCACAAGCACGCCGCGCTCCCAGTGTTCGGGTGGCGTGTCCACCACCACACCCGCACAACCAGCTGCAGCTGCCGTGTCCAGGAACGCGTGGCCATCGAAATTCTCGCCGCGAAGGGCGAGAAACCAGTCCCCGCTCTCCAGGGTTCGCGTGTCCGTGTGAATCCGCCCCGCCGGCGCATCCCGAAGAAGATTCCCACCGGTTGCTGCTGCCATGTCCCGGGTCGAGAGAATCATGTCTCCCCCCGTTCGGCGAGAGCCGCCGCCGCCACAACCCGGTCATCAAACTCGACCTGCTCCCCCCGAATCTCCTGGACCTGCTCATGGCCCTTTCCAGCGATGAGCACGAGGTCCCCTGGTTCAGCCCAGTCCACGATCGCCCGGCGAATCGCCTGGCCTCGATCCACCTGAACCTCCGCCCGATCATCCAACCCCACCCGCACCTCTTCCAGAATGGCCAGGGGGTCTTCATCCCGGGGGTTGTCGGTGGTGGCCACTACCCAATCTGCCCCCTGACAAGCCGCACGGGCCATTTCTGGGCGCTTTCCACGGTCCCTGTCGCCTCCACAACCAAAGACTACCCCCACCCGTCCTGGCGCCAGCTCCCGCAGGGCCAACAAGACGGTTTCCAGGGCATCGGGGGTGTGGGCGTAGTCCACCAGCACGGTCAGGCCAGGAACCGCTGTGGGTCCAGGGCCGACGACCGGTTCCAACCGACCGGGCACCACAGGCACGGAGGAGAGCCCGGTGGCTACTTCCTCCACGGAGCACCCCAGGGCCAACGCGGTGGCAGCAGCAGCAAGACCGTTGTGCAGGTTGTGGCGCCCCACCAGTGACAAGGAAAAGGACGCCTCCCCTTCCGGCGCCACCAGCAAGCCGCGAGTTCCGGCCGGTGACAGGGTGATGTCGCGGGCGGCCACCTCTCCGGAGTCGAGGCCATAGGTCCGCACGTTGAGCCGCGTGCAGGCTTCCGTCAGCCGCGTGCCGGTCGGGTCCACCGCCGGCAGGACAGCAATGCCGCCGTCGACCACCAGCTCCTGGAAAAAGCGCATCTTGGCTTCCACGTACGTGGCCATGTCTCCGTGGAAGTCCAGGTGGTCCCGTCCCAGGCTGGTGAACACACCGATCGCGAACCGAGAGGCATCCACCCGCCGTGCAGCAAGTCCAATGGAGGACACCTCTGCCGCCACCACAGCACACCCGGCTTCCACCATGTCGCGAAGCAGGCCCTGCCACTGGGTGGGCAAAGGCGTGGTGAACCGCGAGGGTCGGCTCTCTCCCCGAACCCGGTGCCCCGTGGTCCCGACCACACCCACGGCCGTTCCAGCAGCCGACAGGATCGACTCCAGGATCCAGCAGGTGGTGGTCTTGCCATTGGTACCGGTCACGCCCACCAGGGCCAGCTGCCCCGAGGGATCCCCCGCAAGCGCCGCAGCACACTGGGCCAGAGCATGCCGGCTGTCATGGACTCGAATGCGTGTCACACCCATCGGTGTTTGCACATCTTGTTCCACCACCACGGCGGCACAGGCCAGCCCGTCCACAAAGCGGTGCCCATCCACCCGTTCGCCTGCAATCGCGACGAAGAGATCCTGTGCCCCCGCATCGCGGGAGTCCTGGGTCACGCGCTGGATGGCACGCTGGGTGTCACCCTGGACCGAGATGGGGTCCACCCGGTCCAGGAGAGCCTGGAGTTGCATGGAGTCGGAAGGGGGGGAAAGGGGAAAAGGAAGGTGAGAAACGGCGCCTGTTGAATCAAGAACGATTCAGAAACAGGCCTGGAAGGAAGCACCCCTCCCTACATAGCCAGGGAGTCTCGCGGGAAATGAGATTGGGTTTCGGAAGGGGTGCAGCAAATGGGAAAGAGGGTGGCGGGACCCGCGCGCAGTCATCGGGGTGACGACATCAGCAGAAACAACTTCGGGGGCAAATCCATGGATGCCGTGGGCCAGATACGAGGGCTGGACCCAGGAAGTGGCAGTCCGAGAGCCCCGGGAGGGCACATCGAGCGCACGGCGCACATGAATCCACACCCCCGAGAGACCGCACGCGGGCCCGCTTGGGGAAACGGATTGTGGAAAAGACAGGGTCATTGGAAGCGAATCTCCAGGCGCTCGCCAGGATGAACGGCTGCACCGGGAGGAGGAACTTGCGAGGTCACGTGGCCTGACCCCAGGAGGGCCAATTCCAGCCCCGCGCCGTCGAGAGTGCCGAGGGCATCTCGCATGGAGAGTCCCTCCAGGTCTGGCACGCGAAGGGCACCTTCATTTGTCCAGACAAGCTCGGGGGCCAGCACGAGTGAGCGGTCTGGAGCCAGCCGGTCCTCGTCTTCCCCCACCTCCAGTGGACGGTTCTCCGGCACGCCCAGATAGCGCAAGGAACGCCGGGCGATCTCCGAAAAGGCCGGGCCAGCCACGGTGCCACCGTACCGGCTTCCTTCCGTGGGGGTGTCCACCAGGACCAGAATGGCAAGCACGGGATCTTCCGCGGGGGCCAGCCCAAAGAAGGACGCCACCCGGGCCGTGGGGGAGTAGACACCGTCCACGACCTTCTGGGCCGTACCGGTCTTGCCCGCAGCGGAGTAGCCGGGCACGCGGGCCAACACGCCGGTGCCGCCCTCCTCCAGCACGGTCCCCATCATTTTGACCACTGCCGCGGACGAATCGGGGCTGACCACCTGGCCCAGGGAGCGGGGGCGGTTGCGCATCTGCACCTCTCCCACGCGATCCCGAATCTCCGAGACGATGTAGGGCTGCATGCGCTCCCCACCGTTGCCCAGTGCTGCCAGTGCGGAGACCAGCTGCATGCCGGTTGCCGTCATCCCCTGGCCGTAGGAGGTCGTGGCCAGCTCGATTCGCTTTATTTTGTCCGGGTTCCTCAGGAATCCCGATGCCTCACCGCCCATGCCCACCTGGGTGGAGGCGCCGAAACCAAAGTTCTTCAAGCCACCGATGACCCGCTCCGGCCCCAGGCGCAGAGCCTGCTTGGCCGTGCAGATGTTCGAGGAGAACTTGATGACATCCCCCACGGAGATCCAGGAGTGGGGGTGGTCGTCACGGATGCGGCTGCGGCCCACGTGCCAGGACCCGTTCTCGCAGTTCATGGCCTCCCCGAGGTGCACCACCTCTTCTTCCAGGGCCAAGGCCACAATGAAGGGCTTGATGACACTCCCCACCTCGTATGCATCGACCACCCCGTGGTTGCGAAAGGCCGCAATGCTTCGGTTGGGGTCGTTTGGATTTGTGGTGGGGCGGTTTGCCAACGCCAGCACTTCTCCGGTTCTCACGTCCATGACGATGGCGGTGGCGGCCTCCGGTCTCGAGACGCGGACCAGGTCATCCAACGCCTCTTCCGCAGCCCGTTGAATGGCGCGATCCAGGGTCAGGACCACCGTGTCCCCTGGACTCGCAAGCTGGCGGATTCCAGTGGAGGTGGAGATGGCCCGGCCCTTTCGGTCCCGCTGCTGCATGAAGACAAAGGTGTCGCCGCGCAGGTGTCGGTTCAGGTACAGCTCCAGCCCTTCCAGGCCCCGGCCCGCGCGGCTGACCACGCCCAACACCTGGGAGGCCAGGGAACGGCCCGGGTAGTAGCGGGTGGGGTTTTCCCGGGTCCAGAGCACGGTGCGGGGGGCAAGGGCCCGAATCGAATCCAGCACGTCCGGCGACATGCGAAGGGCCAGGGTGACGTCCCGGCGATCGGTCATGCGAAGCTTCGCAGCCAGGCGGGCCTCGGAGATGTCCAAAAGGGAGGCAAGCGCCGACGCAATCCGATCCACGTCCTCGGCATCCACTCGCGAGGGATCTGCATGGAGGGAGGGCATGTCCACTGTGGTGGCAAGCACGCCGCCGTTCCGGGCCAGGATTTCTCCCCGGACTCCCTGCACGGTCACCGATTCCCGAAACTGCACGGCTGCCTTGGCCTTGAGCCGTTCATCTGGCACCAGGGTGAGCATGCCCGCCCGCACCCCCATGAGGGCCAGGGCAAACAGCACCAGCCCCCGCAAACCGGCGAGCCGCCAAAGCGCCCGCTCCATGATGACTTCGGGTTCTTCCGGAGGCGGTTCCGCCCGCAACGCCGCAGCCAGGCTCCCGAGGGGCCGACGGCGCTTCGATGGGAACCGGTTCACGGTCACGGGGTGGGAACCTCCACCACTTCCAGGTCTCCCTCGAGCCCCAGTGCGAGGGCGGCGGTCTCCACCCGGGCCAGGTCATGGCGCATGGCCAGCTCGAGACGAAGGCGGTCCCGATCCACCTGGAGGACCTCCAGATCACGCACGGCCAGGTCCAGATCCGCAGCGACACTCCGCACCGCCACACGAGACCAGACGTAAAACATGAGAATGGCCACAAGAAAGAGCCCGAACAACGCGTAGCGAACCAGGCCCGACACGGGAATTCCTGCCACCTCGGGCCGGGTCAACTCCCGGTGGGGCACCGCCCCGACCATGCGTTGGCTCCATTCCATTGACATTGAGGACTCCGGTCTCAGCAGGAGGGTTCAGGTTCGGGAAGCCGCTCGAGTACGCGCATGCGGGCCGAGCGGGATCGGGGATTGGATTCGTCGGTGGAGCGCACGGCCCGGCGGCCGATGAGCTGCGCCTGGGGTGGTTCCAACAAGTCACCGTAGGCATCTTTCTCCCCGCCTTCGCCAGCAAGAAGGCGAAAGGCCCTCTTCACCCGGCGATCCTCCAGGGAGTGAAAGGAGATGAGCGCTGCCCGCCCCCCGGGACGAAGCAGGGAGAGCAGGTTCTCCAGGAGCTGGTCCAGCTGACCCAACTCATCGTTGACGACAATTCGCAGGGCCTGGAAGGTCCGGGTGGCCGGATGAATGCGCTGGTGGCCGCGCACCGGAATGCAGTCGTCGAGAACCCGGACCAGGTCCAGGGTGGTTTCAAAGCGCTTGCCGGCGATGGCGCGGGCAATTCGACGGGCGTGGCGTTCCTCGCCAAAGTCCCAGAGAATGCGGGCCAGGGAGGATTCATCGCTTTCCTCCACCAGGTCGGCCGCCGTCCGGTCGACATCGGGCCCCATGCGCATGTCCAGGGGACCCTCCTGCATAAAGGAGAAACCGCGTTCCGCGCGATCGATCTGTGGGGAGGAAACGCCGAGGTCCGCCACCAGCCCATCCACACCCTCGATGTTCAACACCTCCAACAGGGGCGCCACGGCCCCGAAAGAGCTCTCAAACGACTGAAAGCGAGAACCAAAGGGGGCCAGGCGCTCGCCAGCCGCCTCGAGGGCCGCAGGATCCCGATCGATTCCAATGACACGGCCTGCAGGTGCGCTTGCCTGGAGCAGAGCCTCCGAGTGGCCTCCCCATCCCAGGGTGCAGTCCAGGTAGACCCCGCCATCGACCGGAACGAGGGCATCCACCACCTCTTGCTTCAGGACGGTCTGGTGGGCGACGCCCATCTCAGTCGGAGCGCGCTCTCTGCGCCAGCCGGGACTGCGCTTCGAGGCGACGTGCCTCCCAGCGTTCCGGCGACCAGAGTTCCACCCAGTCCAGGATGGAGAGCAGGACGCACTCGTCTGCCAGTCCGCAGGCCTCCAGGAGCCGAGAGGGAATTCGCACCCGGCCTTGTCCATCCACCGCACAATCCTCTGCTTCCGCAAGGACCGCGTGGTGAAGGACCTGGACATCCGGGTCGAAGGGATCCCGCTCCGCAATGGGTCCCTCAATTCGTTTTTCGAACCAGGCCGGTGTGTAGGCCTTGATTCCGCCGTCAAAGTAGGTGAACACCAGCGCATTGATTCCCGCGTCCCTGAGCTTGTGGCGAAGTCGTGCGGGCAGAGCAATGCGACCCTTGTCATCGAGCTTGATGCTGACCTGGCATCGCTCTTGGAGCATGGGTCCCCGGGCATCTTGGATGTCCTGCGCGCACTTACCACAACACCCCCTATTGGAGCATTGCCATTCCACAATACTCCACTTCGCTCCCCGCGCAAGCCATCTGGTTGAATTCGCGTGTTTTTTTTCTCATCCCGCCGCTGACCCAGGGATTTCAACCCCTTGCAATCGCCGCGACATGACACACGGCCCCGCCGGGTTGCGGTTCGACTGGTTGCACCGGGGCGAGAAGTGGGGGATGAGGGAGAAGCCCATGTCCAAGCCCCAGTCCCAGCGCTCCATTTCCCGCAACCGAAAAGCCCGCCACGAGTACGAGCTGATGGACCGGTTCGAGGCAGGCCTGGTGCTCAAGGGCACCGAGGTGAAGTCCCTGCGCGGCGGAAAGGCCAGCTTGCAGGAAGCCTATGTGCGACTGGAAGATGGCGAGGCGTTTCTGGTGGGGGCCAACATCCCCCCCTACACCCATGCCGGCCCTGAAAACCACGAGCCAACCCGGCGCCGCAAGCTGCTCCTGTCCCACCGGGAGCTGCAGAAGCTGAAAAAGGGCTTGAAGGAAAAGGGCCTCACCATCGTGCCCCTGCACCTCTACTTTCAGGGGGCGTGGGTCAAGCTGGAGATCGCCCTGGCCCGGGGGAAGAAGCAGCACGACAAGCGCCAGTCCCTGAAAGGCGCCCAGGACAAGCGGGACATGGACCGCGCCCTCCGCCGGAGATAGTTGCCAGTGGCCGGAGGCAACATGGGCGCATTTGCTCGACTTGGACTCCCCGTTGTGGCCCTCGGGCTGGGGGGCGCCGCCTTTTCCATGGCGGGACAGGGGCAGTACCTGGTGGCCATTCTTGCGGGCATGGGCTGCCTGCTGGCAATCACCGTGGCAGGCCTTGTGGCGCATCCCATGGCG
Source organism: uncultured Enterobacterales bacterium (assembly GCA_964610645.1). Lineage (GTDB taxonomy): Bacteria > Myxococcota_A > UBA796 > UBA796 > CAJQPC01 > JAYZDK01. Next base: position 16,632 of record CAZSZE010000079.1, read on the forward strand.
GGGGCGGCCATCGCCTCGGCCGCAGGAACGGGTATCGCTGGGTACTTGAGCTGGCAGCACGTGGCCAGCCAGTCCGGGGTCCACGAGAGCATCTGCAGTCTCTCCGCCACCCTGGATTGCGATCGGGTGAACACCTCAGCCTGGTCCGAGGTGCTCGGCTTGCCCACGGCCTTGTGGGCTGCTGCTTTTTACGCAGCGTTGATGGTGGTGTCCTGGAAGAGCTGGAAGGAGCGCCCTGGATACAGCCGAGCACCTGTGCTGGTGCTGGGATCCGGCCTCTTTGCTGTCATCTTCTCAGCCTTCCTTGCGTGGCAGTCGTCGCAGTTGGGGGCCTGGTGCCTGTTCTGCATTGGCCTGTACGGTGTCAGCGTCTTGCTGTTGGTGGCAGGGATCCTCGGTGCGCGAGACCAGGGCTACCTGGACCACATGCGAGAGGTGCTGTTGGGCCAGGGAGATCGATCTTCCGGGGCCGCCCTGGCGACCAGCGTACTGCTGCTACTGGCGGGCGGGGTCTACGCGGAAACCCACACCAGCGAAGATCACGCGGAGGAACAGCAAGAGGAATTCGGAATCGATGCGCTCTACGCACAGACCCGGGGACCCTTGGCGTTGACGGGAAAGGAGCCCATGTACGGCCGCCCCTCAGCCTCCTACACCCTGGTGGAGTTCGCGGACTATGGGTGCCCCCACTGCGCGGCGCTGTCTGCCCCCATCAAGAAACTCGTCGCCCGACACCCGGACCTCAAGCTGGTCCACAAGCATTTTGTGCTGTCCGAGGCCTCGGAAGTACTGGCCCGCGCGGCGTACTGTGCCCATGCCCAGGGCCGGTTCTGGGAGATGCACGACATCCTCTTTGAGAACATGGGGACATTGGGAAGAGAGGACGTGGAGTTCATCGCCATCCGCCAGTTGGGCCTGGATGCCGACACATTCTCGGCCTGCATGGAAGCACCTGAGACCCGGGACGCCCTGGAGGCCGACGGAAACGCGGGCCAGACCGTTGGAATCCACGGAACCCCGTCGCTCTTCCTGGGAGGCGTAGTGCCCGGCTCGGAGTGGGTGCAGGTGGTGAACGGGCTGGACGATGCCGTGGAGTTGATTGTGGCAGCCGCCGAGCGGGGCGACGAAATGCCTGCGGCAAGCCCGGCCAAACCCCACGACCACGATCACTGATGGGCGCCCGGCTTCCCCTGGAGTCGAAAACCGACGACGGCGAGTGGGTCAGCCTGCACCTGGTGCGCCCGTGAGTCGGCGCTTTCCCTGCGCATCGCTGCCCGCTCTTGGCGAGCGGGTCCGGCTGCCGCAGGACACCTCCCACCACGTCCTGCGGGTGGTGCAGGTTCCACGGGGCGAGAGCGTGACCCTGTTCACCCCCGACGGGCTGGAGGCAAGCGCAGCCCTGGTGGATGTCGAGGACGGCCGGGCGGTATTCGAGCTGCTGGAGGCGCCCCGGCAGCAGGCAGACCCGCCCCCCCTGGTGTTGGTGCAGGGCTTGCCCAAAAAGCCCGCATGGGAGCGGATCCTACGCGTGGCCACGGAGCTCGGGGTCACGGAGATCCATGGGTTTGTGGCGGAGCGTTCGGTGGCCACAGGTCTGCACATGGAACGGTGGCAGAAGATTCTCGTGGGGGCCGCCGGGCAGTGCGGGAGATCCACGCCACCGGCGCTCGTGGCCCACGACAACCTGGAGGCGGCCCTGGCAGCGATACCGGAGGGACTTGTCCGCCGGGTCATGGTGCCGGGTGCCGCGATGGACACGCCCACTGGGGCAGCAGCGGTGCTGCTTGTCGGACCCGAGGGAGGGTGGGGCCAGGAAGAGCTAGACCTGGCGAGAAACGCTGGCTTCTTGCCCACGGGCCTGGGGGAATGGACGCTGCGGGCGGACACGGCCGTCGCAGCCGCGCTGGCGGTCTACGGGCCGGGGCCTACTAGTTTGTGATGGTCGCGGTGATCTCGATCAGCTGCTGGCCGAACGAGTCGTTGCGGGTGGCGTCCGTGGCCTGGGCAGAGAACGTATAGGGCACGTCCACCCCCCCAGGGATAGATCCGGAGTAGCCAGCCTTCTTGTAGTTCAGGTCCGAGTCATCCCATGGGGTGCTTCCCACGCTCACGTAGTCTGCCCGCGGCGCGTGGTTGTCCAGGTAGGTGGTGCCATGCATCACGGCTTCCCTGGCCCGGATGTGCGCGTTCTGGGTGGCCCAGGTCACCTGGAAAAGATGCAGCATGCCGATGAGCATGGTGCAGATCATGGTGGCGAGAAGCATGGTTTCCACGGCGGACTGCCCGCGGCGACGCCTGTG
>CAZSZE010000080.1:0-18183 GCA_964610645.1 uncultured Enterobacterales bacterium
CTGGCAGGAGGAGGGGGAGTTTGCTGCGGTGGTGCCCCTGTCGGCCTTGAAGGGCCATGGAGCGGACACGCTGCTGAGCGAGGTGCTCGCGCTCCTGCCGGAACACCCGCCGCTTTTCCCCACCGACCAGGTCACGGAAAGCACCGAGCGGTTCGTGGTGGCGGAGATCATCCGGGAGAAGCTGTTTCGAAACCTGCGCAAGGAGATTCCCTACGCCACTGCGGTGGAGGTGGAGACTTTCGACGAGGCCCGGCGGGAGAAGGGGAAGAAACCCCTGGTGAAGATCCGGGCGAAGATCTTCGTGGAGCGGGACTCCCAGAAGGGGATTGTCATCGGAAAGAAGGGCGCCAGCCTCAAGCGCATCGGGACCCACGCCCGGGAGGACATCGAGGCCCTGCTCGGGTGCAAGGTCCACTTGGAGTTGTTTGTGAAGGTGGTGGCGGACTGGTCGGAGAACCCGCGGATTCGCCGGGAGTTGGGGCTGGAATAGGGGCAGGGGTGACCCACTGCGACGGGAGGATCCCGGCGATTGGTGGGTTTCAGGGGGGGGGTTGCGGAAATTCGGCCTGGAACGAAACATGCAACGATATTGTCACAGGCGCCGCGGGATGCAGAGATGCTTGGTGCCCTGGTGATGGTTGCATCTGCTTGGGGCAGCCCCTGTGGGGGCGGTGTGGAGGGTACCTGCGTGTCCGAGTTGGGGGAGGCACTCGACCAGAGCGCTGAGGTGGGGCCTTCCCTTCCACCCGAGAGTCACCGGCCAGAATCTGGAACAATTCGATCGGTGTATGACGCGAATGCCGACCGCATCGCGAAGATGCAGAAACGTCTACGGGGAAACCAGGCCAGCGACCTGCGGGACTTCCTGGATCACTACAATCGAAACAAGGCCCGCTACCAGGCGGTGGCGGATGCGGTGGGCTTGCCTCCGGAGTTGATCGCGGCGCTGCACTGGCGGGAGAGCACCGGAGATTTCAGCACCTACATGCACCAGGGAGATCCCCTCGGGCGACCGCCGCGCCACCACCCCACCAACATCCCCACCTTCTACAAGTGGGAGGACTCTGCGATCCATGCTTTTGGGCAGAAGACGTGGCTCCGGGACGACCTGCGTCTGGACAAGGGCTCCACCGACATGGCAGCGATGGCGACCTACGCCGAGTACTACAACGGCCTGGGCTATTACCAGCGGCGGACCCCAAGTCCGTATGTCTTTTCCGGCACCGATCAGTACAACCGGGGAAAGTACGTGTCCGACGGGAAGTACAATCGCCTTACCCGGGATGGCCAGCTCGGCGTGGTGCCGATGATCCAGGCGATTCGAGATTCCGGCGGGGGATCGAACTCCTAGAAAGAAGAACCGGTTGACCGGGCAGTGAGCAGACGCGACAATCCCCGCCTGCGTCCTCGAGGTTTTCGCTATGCGCCTGTTTCCAGTTTCCGTGATCCTTGTTGGTGCTCTTGCTTCCTGCCAGTCCCCCCCTGGGGAGGTGCAGATTGAGATTCAACCCGCGGAACCCACGACGGTGGACGCCCTGGAGGTGGTGATCCTGTCGGACTCGGTGGACCCCAACGGCAAGGACACGGTGTCCTACCGCATGCAGTGGTTCCAGTCGGGAACCGTACGGACCGACCTGGATGGCACCGGGGTGCCCGCCGACCAGACCGGCAAGGGAGAGGTGTGGAAGGTCTTCGTGACGCCTTCGGATGGCACCCTGGATGGCCCACCTGCAAGCGCGGAAGTGACTGTATTGAACACGGTCCCGGTGGTGGAATCCCTGGCGGTTGAGCCTGATTCGCCCGAGACCGTGGACGACGTGCAGGCGGTTGCGGTTGGGTCGGATGCTGATCAGGACCTGGTCACTTTTGAGTTTGTCTGGACGGTGGCAGGGAGTGAAACCGTGGTGGAGGGGGACACACTGCCAGCGGTGGAGACCGAGAGATCCCAGGTGTGGACGCTGACCGCCATGCCCGGGGATGGAGAAGGCACCGGCGCGGACCTGTCGCTTGAGATTGTCATTGGCAACACGGCGCCAGCGATTACGGCGATCACCCTCTCGCCGACGGACCCCACCACCACTGACTCGATTTCCGCTGCGCTGGAAGGTGCAGATGAGGATGGGGATGCGATCTCGGCAACCTGCGATTGGACCGTTGCGGGGGTCGCGGTGTTTCAGGAGACTGTGGATTTGTCCGCTGGAACGGAGCTGGACCCCAGCCACACCGAGAAGGGTGGGGTAGTTGGTGTCAGCTGTGTTCCAAGCGACGAATTGCAGGATGGAGACTCGTTTGCCTCTGACACGGTGGTTGTGGTCAACACGCCGCCATCCATCACGGGGGTCAGCATCCAGCCGGTGGGAGTGTTCGAGAGCACCACGGCCACCTGCACACCGGAAGGCTGGGTGGACGTGGATTCCGATACCGAGGGGTACACCTGGTCCTGGACCGTAAATGGGGTGGATCCTGGGGTGACGACGGAAACTTTGACCGGAGCGTACTTTGACAAGCTCCACGTTCTCACCTGCACGGCGACGCCGGACGACGGGGAGGATGCCGGATCGGCGTTTTCAAGCGCACAAGTGGTGGTGGAGAATTCTGCGCCGACCATCACCTCGGTGACCCTGTCAAACGCGGCCCCCCAGGAGGCTGACGTGATCGGTGTACTCGTGACCGGCGCCAGCGATGTGGATGAGGACCCGGTGAGCTACGAGTACGAGTGGACTGTAAACGGTTCATCGGTTGCCTATGACGCCACCCTGGCCGGCGCGTGGTTTGATCGCGGCGACACGATTGTGGCCATAGTGACCCCCACCGATGGCGACAAGGCAGGTTTGGGCGTGATGTCCAACACCGGGACGGCCATCAACACGGCACCGGAGCTGCTCTCCTTGTCCTTGACGCCCACCTCCGTGTACACGGACACGACAGTCACGGTGCTTGAGAGCATGCACGATCCCGATGCCGGTGACTCGATCTCGTACACATACGAGTGGTTTGTCGATGGTGTGCCTTCGGGTGGAAACCAGGACACCCTGGCTGGAACCGACTTCGACAAGCACCAGGCCATACACGTGCGGGTGACTCCCAGCGATGGGCTGGATTCAGGGACGCCCCTGAACTCCTCCTCGGTGACGGTGCTCAATTCCCTGCCCGGGGCGCCCGTTCTATTGGTGACTCCGGCCCAGCCCGTTCCGGGTGTGGATGACGCGCTTTGTGAAATTGCCACCCCCGCGCCAGATGCAGATGGGGACTCTCTGACTTACGGCTTTGAGTGGTTTGTGGACGGCGTTTCTTGGGTTGGGACGGGTTGGTCCAGTGACTATGAGTCCAGTTTCCTCAAAGACAACATGGAGTACGGGTGGACTCTGACCTGCCGTGGGTACGCCTTTGATGATTCCGGCATTGCGGGGGATTTTGCCACCGCCTCCGTCTCCACGCCCTCCGGTTGGACCCTGGCCTACAGTGAGGACTTCAGCACGAACACCTCCTGGAGCTCGCCGGCCTGTGCGGGTGCCGGGTGTCCCACGGTCTCCGGCGGCGCCTACCAGCTGGTGGGCAGCTGGAACCAGGTCCTGACGCCGACCCTTGGGATTCCGTCCACGGTGGACTCCTGGGCGGTCAACTTCGATATTGCCCTGAACGACTGGGATGAGTTTGGGTTGACGGCCGATGTGTCGACCGCTTGCTGGACCGGCTGCACCACGACATTTGCATATTGGAACGCAGGCACCCTGACAGTGGCAGCAGAGGGAGGCACGGCCGCCTCGGCCTCCCTGGATTTCGCCACCGCCTTGTCCAGCAACGACACCACCCTTCGCCTGGAGGTGGACGATGATGACGACACTACCTGCCTGTACGAGGTGGTCGGCGGTGTGAACCAGGAGTTGCTCTGCGCCACGGGCACCGCGGCCCCTCCGGGGCAGCTGTTCCTACAGTTGGGAAACGGGAACGGGGTTTTCGATAATTTTGAGGTCTACGTGAAGGACGTGGACGAAGACGGGGACGGGTACACGGTGCTCAATGACTGTGACGACGACGATGCGACTGTTTGGGGTGGCAGTGCGCCCTGTATTTGCCTGGCTGTTGAAATGGATGGTGTGGACGACGCAATTGAGTTTTCAGACAACATTGGAACGATGTTCCCGGTAGGAAGCTGGTGGACTGGTGAGGTCTGGTTCAAGGTGGATTCCTTTGCAACCGACGATCGAATCCTCGGGACCTCGGACAACTGGCTGGATCTCCGCTTTCAATCCGACGGATCGTTGTTGTTCTATCGATGGGGCAAGCACGGCTATTCGGGGGATTGCGAAGGGCGGACGGTCGTGAGCGATGGCGGGTGGCACCACGTGGCCTTCTACACGGACGATGGTGCGGAGCCGAATCAATTTGGGATGTACGTGGATGGGGAGTTGGACTGCGCATCGGAGGCTCTGGACTTTCCGTCGGATTTTCCCTCGAACAGTTTGTACCTGGGAGCGAATCAGCCGGGCGTCTCTCCGATGGACGGCGTGCTGGGGGGTTTTCGGTTGAGTTCCGGACTTCGCTATTCGGGGAGCTTCACACCGGATCCCGAGCTTCCCGTGGACGGAACGACCCTGGTTCGACTCGGGTTCGAGGAAGGCGCTGGAACCACAGTGTCCGACCAGAGCAGCGGTGCATTCGATGGCACGATCCTTGGCAATGCGGCCTGGTTGAGCATGTGCCCCGAGGAAGATCTCGATGGCGATGGAGTCGAGTCCTGGCTGGATTGCGATGATTCCGATGCAACCCTCACTGTGCCGGACGGGACGGCAAGCTGTCCGGGCCGCTCCTGCCGGCAGATTTTGGACGATGATTCATCCGTGGTCGATGGCACCTACTGGATTGACCCCAACGGCTCGGGAGCGTTTGAGGTGTACTGCGACATGTCGACCGACGGGGGCGGATGGACGGTGGTGAGCTACATGCCCAACGCTGGATCGACGACTGTGTTGTATACAAGCGCCAACGTGTCCGGCGGCTCTTGTGCTGACCAGTCGGATTTCTGCAAGCTCTCCGACGATGAGATCAACGGAATCCTGGGCTACGGCAGTGACACCTCGGATCGTTTTCGAGCCATCGTGCCGGGACTGAGCATTGCCTCCAGCTACTACTGGGACACGGACGAGGCCTTTGCCTACGACAACAACTCTGACAGCTCCGCCTGGTTCGATGTGGCCACCACCTACCAGGGGGCGCAGAGTGGGGCTTGTCGTCACGTCAACATGCGTGGCGTGGGCTACTACCCGGGGAACTGTTCCTTCTCAGGCGACGAGGTCTACTTCTTTCACGACCAGAACAACCGGGTGGGCTGGGCGGATGCTTCCGTGAACACCAACGCGACCTGGTACGCCCGCTAGACCCTACCCCCCCGTCCCTCGAAATTCGTCCTCCTCGTCCCGGAACAGGAAGTTGAACGTCGTCAGGCTTCCGTAGCACCGGGAGATGTAGGCTTGGAGTTCGGCCACCTCGGCAGCATCCAGGCTCGGGTGGTTGTTGATCTTCTGCTCCAGCACCCGCAGCTTCTCCCGCACGCTCGTGACCTTCTTGAACACCGTGGCCACGGGCACATCCTTCATCACCCGGGCCTCGCCGTCCTCGAAGATCACGTGGCCGCCGGACATGCGGGCTGAGATCTGGATGTCGCCGCCGCCGTTTTCCTCGGCCAGGGCTTGGCGTACCGAGTCAATCACCAGGTCGTAGATGTCGTCCAATTCCATGAGGGCTCCTTGGCGGATGAAGGCGGAATGATACTCCATGGAGGCGGGCGCTTGGCCACTGCCTTGTCAGCAGAGGGTACGTTGCGCCAGAATCGCCTTTCTCCTGGGAAATTATCCATGCGAATCCTCTCGTTTTTCGGTGTCCTCCTCTCGGCCTGCAACAGCGCTCCGGGGCCGGTCACCATCGCCCTCTCCCCAGAGGCGCCCCTGACCACGGATGCGATCGAGGTGGTCATCATCGGCGAGTCGGCGGACCCGGATGCCAAGTCGTCCGTCACCTACACCTACCTCTGGTACCGGGACAACGAGGCTCAAACCGATCTGGACGGCACTTCAATCGGGTCGGAGATGACCACAAAGGGAGAAGCGTGGAAGGTGATCGTCATGCCTACGGATGGCGAGCTGCAGGGACCCCCGGCGGCCGCAGAGGTCCAGGTCCGAAACACCCCGCCGATCGCTACGGTTTCGGTGAGCCTGGAGACGCCGTTGTCTACCGAGAGCGTGTCCGCAGCAGCAGAGACATCCGATGCGGATGATGACGCGGTCGAGGTCTCCTTTGTCTGGACCGTGGAGGGAGACTCGGACCGGAAAATCGACGGAGAGGAGTTGTCTTCGGACGAGACCACCAAGGGAGAGGTCTGGACCGTGACGGTAACTCCCAAGGACGACGAGGAGGACGGGGAGCCAGCAACCGCCAGCGTGTCCATCGAGAACGTGGCGCCGGTGGTGGACAGCCTGGAGCTGCACCCGGGGGACGCCTTCGAGGACAGCACCCTGGAGGCAGTGGTGGAGACCTCGGATGAGGATGAAGACACGGTGACCCTGTCCTATGCCTGGACCGTGGATGGCAGCGTGCTTCCCGATGCGACGGACCGTCTTCTGTTTCACGAACAATTCGACAAGCACTCGGTGGTGTCTGTGACCGTGACGCCCAACGATGGGTTTGTTGATGGCGACTCTGTCACCAGCGAAGACAAGACGATTCAAAACTCTCCTCCCACCCTGACAGGCGCATCGCTGACCCCTACCGAGATCTATGAGTCGAGCACGGTGTACTGCGTGCCCGAGGGCTACGCAGATCTGGACGGTGACACCGCCAGCTACACGTACTCCTGGACAGTGGATGGGAGTGATGCAGGCTCGACGGCAGATGGCGTGGACGGGTTCTACTTTGACAAGGGCCAGGCGGTGGCCTGCACGGTCATCCCGAATGACGGCGAGATGGATGGCGATCCGGCGACCAGCGCGAGCCTCACAGTGGGCAACACCGCCCCCGTGGCCACCGGCGTGGACATCTCTTCCGGCGCTAGTGCCTACGAGGCAGACACCCTGGAAGCGGGGAACCTGGCCTACACCGACGACGATGGGGACTCGGTGACGTGGAACTACTCCTGGAGTGTCGATGGCACCCTGGTCATCTCGGGACCTACGGACACCGCCCTCACGGGTTTGTACTTTTCCAAGGGGCAGTCGGTGACCGTCACGGTCACCCCCAATGATGGCACCGACAATGGTTCTTCCTTTACCAGTGTTGCGACCACGATCCTCAACTCCCTGCCCCGCGTGGACAGCTTGATCCTGCACAACGACTCGCCCGCAGTGAACGATTCCATCGGCACTTCCGAAACGACCAGCGATGACGATGGGGATGATGTCAGCGTGACGTGGAGCTGGGCGGTGAACGGAACAACGTTGCCCGGAGAGACTGATCCCGGGTTGATCGGAAGCGGGCAGTTCCAGAAGGGCGACGTGATCACCTGCACAGCCACTCCGTATGAGACCAACGACCCCGCAGTGGTGGGTGCGCCCTACAGCGTGGATGTGACCGCGGTCAACTCGGGGCCCACGGGCCCCGGCGCCGTCTCCCTGGCACCGACGAGCCCCATTGAGCAGCGGGATGACCTTCTCTGTACCGTGGACACAGAAGCCACGGACGCCGATGGAGATCCAATCAACTACGTCTTCGAGTGGTACGTGGACACCCTCTTGTGGACCGGCACCTCCTCGGACACCAGCCTGACCAGTACGGTTGCTGCCGCTGAAACGACTGCTGGGGAAACCTGGACCTGCAGAGCGAACTCCTTTGACGACGAGAACTGCTGTGGTTCCTACACCGATGCGACCGTCACGATTTCGGCCAATTCCCCCCCCACGGCGGCCGGAATCTCCCTGGCTCCTTCCGAGCCCGTTGAAGGGCAGGACGACCTGGTCTGCACGGTGGACACAGCGTCCACGGATGCGGAAGGCGACCCGATTACCTATTCCTTCGAGTGGCTCGTGGACGGTTTCGCGTGGAACGGAACCAGTGCAGACACCGCGCTCACCAGCACGGTGGGTGGTTCAGAGACCTCTGCGGGAGAGGACTGGACGTGCCGGGTCTGGCCGGATGATGGGTGGGACGTCGGCGATTCCGCCGAGTTGGTGGTGACCGTGACCCTGGAGTGTGGAAGCGATTCCTATGGCGACGGCGTCGATGGAGACTGCGATGGTCTCGACTGCGCTGGACTGTTCGACACCAGTGGTAACTACTTCACGTTCTGTCCCCAGGAGTTGAGCTGGGCGGCGGCCGATCTGTCCTGCCGCAATGCTGGACACGATGGCCTCGCCACCATCCTCTCCCAGGCGGATCAGGACTTTGTGAACGCCAACATGATCGGCGATGGCAACGTCTGGTGGGTCGGTCTCACCGATGAGGATTCGGAGGGCACGTTCTACTGGGAATCCGGCTTTCCGGTTCTCTATGAGAACTGGCAGTCCGGACAGCCCAACAATGGTGGCGGGAACCAGGACTACACCTACGTCCACGGCACCTCCCACACCAACATAGGTGTCTGGGCGGATGATTCCAGCGGGAGCAACTGGTCCTACATCTGCGAAACCCGTGTGCTCATTGACAACGACGGCGACGGCGTAGCGTGGCCCACCGACTGCGATGACAACGACCCGAGCGTGTCCGCTGGACTGCGGAATGGCACCGCGAACTGCCCTGCGCAGAGCTGTGACTCTCTGCTGACGGACCATCCTGGCTCGACCGACGGCCTGTACTACCTGGATCCAGAGCTTGACGACACCGACGTGGTCCAGGGCTACTGCGACATGACCACGGACGGGGGAGGATGGACCCGCATTCTGGGCTTGGACATTTCCGATTCCTCCTTCCCGGGTGCGAACGGGCTGGGGCTTGCTGATGGCCTGGCGGCGGCGGCCACTGGCACAGGGCACGTGCTGCCCAACTCACTCCGCAGCCTGCGGAACCTGACCGGTTTCAACGAGTTGCGCTTTGAGTGTGAAAAGGACGCGGTAGGGAGAAAGTTCCACATTGTGACCAGCAACTCGTCTGTGCTGGACTACTACACGAACCAGGGCGGCGTAGTGACGGCCGCGGGAACATTTTCCGTGTACGCGGATGACACCTCCAATCTTTCGGCCAATCCCAACTCCTGGACCGGTAGTGGATGGGGCAGCCAATGGGTCGATGCGGACAAGCGGTTGCACTCCCCAGCCATGAACATACCTAGCCAGGCCCACTTCATGCTGGGTGGAGGCTACTCCGGCACCAACAACGTTCGCTACGAGTGCGACGATTACGATGAGGGGCCGACCTGGCAAAGCAACGGCTCCTGGTCCATCTGGGTCCGGTAGAGGGCCCTCTTCCTCACCCCTGCCGGGTCGATCCGGTAAACTCCCCAGGCGTGGAATCCTCCCCCCCAAGCCCCCGGGCTCGTCTGAAGTTCCTTGCTTTCTGCGGGGGACTCGGGCTGCTGATCGTGGCGGAGGTGGGCTTGCGGCTTACGGGCTGGGCCCCCCCGGATCGGGACACCTGGAGCCGCTTGCACGGGGTCATCTCCATTGAGCACTTCTACCCGCAGTACACCGACCACTTCGCCCGGTTGGAGACCGCTGCCGGGGAGACTCTCTGCGGCCCGGCTCCGGAACACACCCTCCATGGGAACTCCGAGCGGGACGCGATGCAGCCGGATCGATTTTTGTGCGAGAAGTCCGAGGGCGTGCGGCGGGTGGTGGTGCTGGGAGGGTCCTCCGTGCAGGGATTCATGCTCCAGGATGCCCAGTCGATTCCGAGTCGCCTCGAGGTGCGGCTCCAAGCCCGGGGAGGGGAGAGCGTTGAGGTCATCAACGCCGGGGTGGCCGGCTACAACACGCTCCAGATTCGGCGCATGATGCCCGAGGTCTGGGACCTCTCCCCCGACGTGTTGGTGCTCTACGCCGGGCACAATGACTATGCCTACTACCCGGCCGTGGAAGCCGCTCTGCGGTCCTCGCCTGCGCTTCGCACGACGCGATCCATCGGGGACAACATTGCGCTCTGGCGGTGGATTCGGGAAGTGTTGCGATCTGCCGGAGCGCTCCCGGAGCTCCCCACCCGGGTGGCACCGGCTGGAGGCAACCAGGCCCGGGCGGTATTCCAGGTCGATCCCCTCGCCGTGCCACGTAGTCGCACAGCGCGGCAGGACCTCGTGGTGCAACAGGAGCTCGCAGAGGCAAATGTCTCGGCCTTTTACCAGGAGAATGTGACGTGGCTGAAGGAGACTGCAGAGTCTCGAGACGTTGACCTTGTCCTGGTGACTCCTGTGTCCCGGGCGGATTGGAAGCCGTCGGGCTCCATGCATTGGAAGGACCTGTCAGATGAGGACCTGGCCCGCTTCGAGGCCGGCTGGTCCGAGATCACCCGGCGCTTGGAGACCCGAGGGGAGGAAGGGGACCCCAACCGGGAGGCGGAGTTGAAGATGGCGGACCTGGCGCCGATTCTGGCCGTGGATGATACTTTTTCCGACCTGCTGTTCCTGGCCGGTCGGGCATCGCTCCGGGAGGGCGACGTGCAGGGCGCCATCTCGTTCTATCGCCAGGCCGAGGCGCGGCAGCCCCCGACCCGGTCGGACCGGGCGCCACATCGCCACGGAGATCGCGTGGTTGCCCTGGGAGAGGCCCTCGGGATTCAGGTCGTGGACATTCGCCGCCTCGTGGAGACCTCCGCCCGTGTTCCCGGCTTGCCCGGGGAGGGGATCTTCCTCGATGGGCTGCATTTCACGGCCTTGGGGGCGGATCTTGTGGCCGAGGCCATTGCCGAAGCCCTGCACCCCGGATGACCCATGCTACAGATCCGGCGTGCGCGTTCTTCTTGTCTCGAGTCTGATCTTCTGCGGCTGCCGACCTGATCGCCTGCCCCAGAAGGAAACTGCCAACAACGCCCCGGTCATTGAATCGGTGGTGGTCTCGCCGGAAGCACCGGCCACGAACGATGTCCTGTCGGCGGAGTCCGTGGTGTGGGATGCCGACGGGGACGAGTTGGAGGTGACTTATGCATGGCGGGTCAACTCACTGGCCAAGGCTGGCGTGGAGAACACCCTGGACGGGTCGGCCTTTGCCAAGGGGGACCGCGTCACGGTGGTTGTACAGGCGACGGACGGGTTTGGACACGTGAGCCTGGAATCCGAGGCGGTGGTCGTTGAGAACACCCCCCCGGGGCGTCCTGGGGTCAGCCTGCACCCGAACCCTCCGGAGCCGGGGGAGGACGACCTGGTGTGCAGCGTGGACGTGGGGTCGGAGGATGTCGATCGGGATGTGATCACCTACACCTGGTCCTGGACGGTGGATGACGAGGCCTACACCGGCGCCGAGGACAATGGACGAAAAAGCACCGTGGGCGCCGCGGAGATCGGGTTTCAGGAGACCTGGCGCTGCACCGTGACCGCAAGCGACGGTTCAGCAACGTCGCAGTCAAGAGTGGAGACGGTGGTGACCCGCGAAGACCCATGGAGGGTCATCTATGAAGACGGGTTCGACGGGTCGGCGGAGGGCTGGAAAATCCCGGGCTGTGCCAGCGGAGGGTGCCCCTATCTCTACTTCTCGTGTTGGTTCCTGCCGACCAGTTGGCACCTGCTCAAGACACCGGAACTTGGATTTGTGGCCGGGGAGGACTGGGCGGTGTCCTTTGTGGTCACGATGAACAACTGGTACGAGCTCGGCGTGTATCCGGACACCCACACTGCTTGTCGGACCGGTTGTGGCAGCTTCTACGTCTATGCCAACGACGACACCCTGTTCATGTCCGCAGATGGCAGTGAATCCGAAAATGGCAATGAATCCGAGTCCGCGGCGGTTCGCCTGGACTCCATCAATTCATTTGGGGCCGTCAATCTGCGAATCGAGGCAACAGAGGAGGAGACCTGTGTCGAGGTAGATCTCCAGAAGCTCCTCTGTGTCGATGGCCGTGCGGAGGCACCGGGCACACTGACCCTTCACTTCAGCCACGGGCCGGGAAACCTCTTCTCGTTCACCGCGGAAGGCCGCGCGTCAGTCTACCCGGACTAGGAGGCTGTAGTGCATTGCTCCCGTCGACTGGCTTGCCCACGCAATTCCAGGCACTTCCGCTCGTCGGTCACATGTCCAGACATGTTCCCTCCTCCCGTAAGCACCTGTAATCACGTGTGCGGCGCCATTCTCGGTCCGCAATGCGCTACAGCCTCCTAACCCCGGTGCTTCTCCCACCGCCGGGCCTCCCGGGCCAGGAAGGACCGGAAGCGGGTCGGGGGGGATGATTCGAGGGAGAGGGCCTCCCCGGATTCCGGGTGCTGGAAGGCAATGGACACCGCCCACAGGTACAGGCCCTTTCCCCTGAGAATCGGGTGGCCGGTGCCGTGGAGGTCGTCTCCCAGCACCGGGTGGCCCAGGTGGGCCATGTGGATGCGCAGCTGGTGCGTGCGTCCGGTCTCGGGCCACAGGTCCACGGGCGTCACCCAGTCGGTCTTCAGGGCCCGCACCGGGGGGAGCGCCCGGTAGCGGGAGGTGGAAGCGCGGCCGTCAATGGGCAGGTCCACGCATCCCTCGCCCTCCAGCTGCCCCACCACGATCGCCCGGTAGCGCTTGGTGATGCGGCGCTCTTCGAACTGCCGCCCCAAGTGGACGTGGGCGGAGGCCGTCTTTGCGCAGAGCACGATCCCGCCTGTGCGCACGTCGAGTCGGTGCACCGGGCGCGGCCAGGGAAGGGCATCCGGTGCGGAGGAGGGGGCGAGGTTGTTGGGAAGCGCGTGCTCCAGGGTCCGGTACCTGTTTCCGTTGGTGGCCAGCCCCGCCGGCTTGATGACCGCTGCCAGCAGATCGTTCTCAAAGAGCACCTCCAGCTCCCGCTCAAAGACCTTGGGGGGCCGTCGCGTGGGGGCCAGCAGCTGCAACTCCATTCCTTCGCGCAGCAGGCGGGAGGACTCCACCGGTTCTCCATCCAGCAGCACTTCCCCCCGCTTCAACGCCTTCCTGGCGGCTGCCCGGGAGGCAAACCACTGCAGATCGGTGGCGAGATAGCGATCCAGCCGCGGGGGTGGGTCCAGGACGGGCACCCTGTGCATGGAAATGGCCATTGCCTTGCGCCTCCACCCCCTGCTTGTCCTATCATCGCCTCCTGGCACGAGAATTCCCATGACCCGTTTCTGTATTGGCGTACTGCTGTCCCTGTTGATTCTCCCTGGCTGTCGGGAGCCGGAGGACCCCAAGGAGACAGGCGGGACCGACACCGTGGACAGCGAACCGGTGGACACGGAGACCGAAGACAGCGATGCCGACGACAGCGGGGATCCGCCAGTGGATGCGGACTCCGATGGGTACCCGGCGGCAGAGGACTGCAATGACGGCGATGCTGCGATCCACCCGGGCGCCGCAGAGCTGTGTGACTACGTGGACAATGACTGCGATGGCGAAACCGATGAAAACGCCGTGGATGCACCGACCTGGTACGTCGATGCGGATGCGGACGGCTATGGCGGGGAGGACTTTCCCCAGGACGCCTGCGAGCAACCCGGCGGCTACGTGGACAACCACTCGGATTGCAACGATCTCGATGCATCGATCCACCCGGCTGCTGAGGAAACCTGCGACGGGTGGGACAACGACTGCGACGGGGCCACGGATGAGAGCGATGCCACGGATGCCAGCACCTGGACTGTAGATGGCGATGGCGATGGCTATGGCGGAGACGGGGACACCACCCAGAGCTGCAACCAGCCTCCCGGGTACGTCCTCTACACCGGGGACTGCGATGACACGGACCCGCGCTACAACCCCAGCGCCCTGGAGGCGGACTGCACCGACCCGGCCGACTACAACTGCGACGGCTCCGTGGGCTTTGCGGATGCAGATGGAGATGGCTTTGCAGCGTGCGAGGAGTGCGACGATTCCGATGCGGATGTGAATGAGAACGCGGACGAGGTCTGCGACAGCGTGGACAACGACTGCGATGGGGATGTGGATGAAGACGCCACAGATGCCACGGTCTTCTACGGGGATGCAGACGGCGACGGCCACGGCGGCAGCCAGTTCACGGCCATCTCGTGCACCGCGCCCACCGGCTACGTCGTGAGCAGCGATGACTGCGACGATTTGGATGCCAGCAGCTACCCGGGCGCCCAGGAATCCTGTGACCTCGCAGACAACGACTGCGATGGGAGCATCGATGAGGGCGTGGGCTCTACCTGGTACCAGGATGCCGACTCGGATGGCTATGGCAACGGCAGCGTCTCCACCGTCGCCTGCACCGCACCCACCTCGTATGTGTCCAACTCCCTGGACTGCGACGACTACAGCGCCAGCACCCACCCGGGCTCCTACGAGATCTGCGATTCCGTGGACAACGACTGTGATGGGAGCGTGGATGAGGATGCCATCAACACCTCCACCTGGTACGCCGATGCCGATGGCGACGGGTACGGCGACTCGGCGAGTCCTACCGAAGCCTGCAATGCCCCAAGTGCACACGTGGCCAACAGTGGGGATTGCGATGACGGCAACGGTTCTGTGAACCCGGGAACCGACGAGGTCTGCGACGCCGTGGACAATGACTGTGATGGCAGCGTGGACGAGGCCGGCGCCGTGGACGCGACCACCTGGTATGTCGATGCGGATGGGGATGGCTACGGCGTCTCCGGCGCCAACACCACCGCCTGCACCCAGCCCACCGGATACGCCGACAACACCACGGACTGCAACGACTCAGACAGTGCTTCAACCTCCACCGATGTGGATGCTGACTGTGACGGAGTCCTGACTGCAGCCGACTGCGATGATGCAGATGCCACCTCCCACACCGTTGCCACCGATGGGGACTGCGATGGCGTGCTGACGGCCGATGACTGCGATGACTCGGACAGCGGCTCCACGGTGGTGGCCGAGGATGCGGACTGCGACGGCGTGTTGGCCCTTGTGGACTGTGATGACAGCAATGCTTCCGCTGGATCCAGTGTGGGGGATGGGGACTGCGATGGCGTGCCGACCGCTTTGGACTGCGACGATGGGGACTCCTCCTCCACGACCGTCGCCACCGATGGGGACTGCGATGGGGTGTTGACGGCGAGTGACTGCGATGACTCGGATTCAGCGGTCGTGTATTGCAATTCCTGCCACCAGTTCATCCAGAACCACCCGGGGGCAGCGGACGGCACCTACACCATCGATCTCGATGGGTCCGGAGGCTCCAGCCCCTTCAGCATCTACTGCGACATGACTCAGGACAGCGGCGGGTGGGCACTTGTGGCCCGCATGACCACCGCAAGTGGCGAGGCCCACTACAACACGGCCGCGGTTTCCGTTCCGACCACGGGCATTCAACCCAACGTGACCACCACCCAGAAGTTCGCGGATTCCACCATCAACGCGATCCAGGCAGCCAGCCCGTACACCGGCACGACTTCCTACCGGATGACCTGCTGGGATGGCCAGAGCAATGCCCAGACCATGTACTGCAGCACTTCCTGCAGCTTTGATGCGACAGTCTCCGTCTACAATGGCAATTGCTCTCGCTGCACGGGCTCGTATGAGGGATCCCTGGTGCAGTTCAGCCCCAACGGCGGCACCCGGGGGCTCGGGCACCACCACGATCACAGCTACGCCTGGTCCATGGCCTACCAGCGGCACCCGGAGGGCAACAACCCGGGCTGCCGGAGCGATGCCAAGGGAAGTGGAGATGGGCACTTGTGGGTGAAGTAGCAGGCGTATTAGGAGGGCAGCATGCTGTCCCTCATTCTTCTTGCCTGTACCGGTGATCCAAAGGACACCGGCCTCGGATTCGATCAACCTGGAATTGATGATCCCACCGCCCGCACCTGGAACCGGGCCGGGAGTTGGTACCCCCTGGATCCCGACGAACTGGATGCCGAGATCGCTGGTCTACTGGAGGCCATTGACACCGAAGATCGGGCGTCAGCGGCAGCGGTCATGACCCCCCATGCCCGTTTGATCAGCTCTGGGGCCATCGCAGCGGAGGTCTACGCGCGGATTGAGGTGCCGGGCACCGTGCTGATGCTGGTCCCCAACCATTCCAACAACGGCGAGGCCCTGGCCCTCTGGACCGAGGGGCCGTGGCTCGTGCCAGGGCATGCTTTGGAGGTGGATGTGGAGCTGACGGAAGCGCTGCAGACCGCCCTGCCGGATCTCGTCCCGGATCGCGTGGCCTTCGAGAACCACCCCGCCGAAATGCAGCTTCCGTTCATCCAGTACCTGAATCCGGAGGCAAAGGTGGCTGTTATCGCCGTGCGGGACACCCCCAGTACCCACTTTCCGGGCTTCGATGCAGATCGAGTCGACGAGTTCGGGGCCGCCATCCTCCAGGTGCTGGCAGCAAGGGACGACGTGTTGCTGCTTTCGACCTCCGACCTCACCCACTACGTTTCGGTGGAGACTTCCGAGGCGGAGGATACCCAGCTTCTCAGTCACATCAATTCCCTCGATGTAGATGGTCTCTACCACTACGTCACCACGGAAGAAATCACGATTGGTGGGGAGGTTGTAGCAGCGATGATGATGTCAGCGCTGGCAGGGATGGGCCGCGAGATGACGGATTTTTCGGTGCGCGGGGACAGCTTTCACGTGAAGCAGGATCCGGAAGCGGTGGTGGGCTACGCCGGGGTGATTGCCTGGGAGAACCCATGATTGCGCTCATGCTCCTGGCCTGTGGCCCAGGGGACTGGGACGTGGAGGACCCTCCGCACTACGTCTACGACGATTCCAAGACGCCGCTGGTGGAGTTGCCAGAGGATGCTGCCACCTGGGACGACCTCGCGCTGCCTCTGGAGCAGACCGGCGGCGACAACGGCGATGAATCCCTCACCTACACCTTCTCCCTGGCCGCCTACTACCTTCTGAGAGTGCAGAACCAGGGAATCGGATCTCCCGCCGGCCTCGAATACCAGCCCGAGACCGGAGAGTGGACCGATGACGACTCGCTGGGCCGCCAACTCATGGCGGTGATCAGCCTGGTGCGTGCGTTTGATGTGACAGGCCGCTCGGAGTTCGAGGTGGGTGCCCGCCACGGGATTCGGGCCCACTTGGAGGACATCGAGGTGCTGGAGGATGGCAGCTGGAAGCGCACATCCATGGGCGGTACGGTGCTGCTCACCATTGCCATGACCGAGCATGCCCGCCTGACCGGTGCTGTGGACTGGAATGCCGCCATCGACGGCTTTGGAGCCTATGTCCTCTCCCAGATCGACAGCGAAGGCCGCATGGCGGAAGGGGCCAGCCGCTTGCAGGCCCAGCAGGCACACAAGGCGTTGTGGAACCTGTGGAGCCATACCCAGGACGCTGCCTACCTGGATGCCCTCGAGGTCCTGGGTCACTACCACTACGAAAACCGCGACGACACCGATGACCTCTTCGAGTACCCCTACCTCTACGGCCTGTGGGCGGCCGAGCCCCTTGTCTCCCTGTACAGCCTGCGCCCAGCCGACTGGATCCCCGAGCTGCTGTTCTATGTGGGAGACGAAGTCGTCGCGAAGCAGTGGACGCCGCTGAACACGCGCGAGGAGGAGCGCCTCGGCGGCTTCTACGCCAACCCCCCCAACGAGGATGGACCCCCCAACTGGAGCCACACCCTCAAGCTGGAAGCCACCGCAGACTGTTGGCGCATGGCCCAAGCTGTCTTCGACACGGAACGCATGCGCACCTACCGCCGGGCAGCCATTCTCGGTGCCCAGTACATGCAGCGATGGCAGTACCGGGCCGGGGAGATGGCCGGCTTTGACGAGCCGGGCTTTGCCCTGGGGGGCCTGTCCCTCTACGACGACGATCCCTCCATTCGCCTGGACATTCCCGCCCACGGGGGCGTCGCGATCATGAAAGTGGCCGGCTACCTCGAGCTGGAGTCCTGGCCGGGCGCCTATCCGGTTCCGTAGAGACCCGACCGATCAGTTCGGCGGCCAAGGACGAGAGGGAGAGAGTCGGTCGGGGGGTGCGCCAGTTTTTGGGGGGGATAGGGTATCTCCCCCCGTTGTTGTCGCAGGGATGGGCGCTGGGAGGGCAAAGTGCGACAAGAAGAGGGGGGTATAGAATGACCCTCCCCGAAACTGTCGCAATCCAGCCGTCCGGTGCGCCACTTGGAGGGGGGGATACGGTATCTCCCCCCGTTGTTGTCGCAGGGATGGGCGCTGGGAGGGCAAAGTGCGAC
>CAZSZE010000080.1:18283-18804 GCA_964610645.1 uncultured Enterobacterales bacterium
CTCCCCGAAACTGTCGCAATCCAGCCGTCCGGTGCGCCACTTGGAGGGGGGGATAGGGTATCTCCCCCCGTTGTTGTCGCAAGGAAGGGCCGGGTCCGCTCACTCGACTTGGGCTTCGAGCCACCCGTGGATGTCCGCTGCGGATGTTTCCGCTGCCTGGAACATCCGCGTGCCATGTGCGCCGGGGTCGTACTCGGTGAATTCCCAGCCGCCAGGGTTTTCAGCCTTCCAGGGCTCGTTGTTGTCTGCTTCGCTCTTGGGATGGGAGAACAGGGCCGGGGTGGCAGGTACGTCCGGTATTCCGTGGTTGTTCGTGGTGGAGGAGACCACGCTGACGAAGTTCAGGGTGTCCGGGGCGGTCCAGCCCTCGGAGGCTGCCATGGCGGCATAGTCGATCATGGAGGTGGTGCCGTTGCTGGCGGCGACAAGGGACAGATTGGCGAGGGGAGCCGCCTCCAGCAACAAGACCGCAGCCTCGATGTCAAAGGCCCCCTTGGTGGTTTGAAAGGCATCGGCTGCCA
>CAZSZE010000081.1:0-18627 GCA_964610645.1 uncultured Enterobacterales bacterium
CGATGCGGATGCGGATGCGGATGCGGATGCAGACGCCGATGCCGACCTCTTGATTGGTGGCGAATGGACCGACGGCTGGGCCAACCACACCATCGACAATGGTGGGTGGACCATGGCGGCCATCGACGGCAGCTCCACTTCCCTCTTCAACATCACCCAGTACGAAAACGACTTCGGCGTGGTCATTGCCCAGAACAACTCCGCGAATGCGTGGAACGCAGATCTTTGGAGCCGATTCGACTGGATCTTCGACGGAACGGGGGCCCTTTGGTACTGCCAAACCATCTACGATGCCGCGAACGAGACCGCAGCCGTGGACACACCGGCTGCCACCTCCAACGATCCCGCAGCAGGCGGTTGCAGCGGGTTCGCCTGGTCGGCCATGACTGCCATGACCCCGGACGGTTCGTAGACAGGCCGCCGAAGCCATGGATAATGGGGGGGCACCCGCGGGTGCCTCCCTTCCTTCTGGAGACACAATGACCCGGTTCCACAAAATCTCTGTTCTTGGGCTGCTGGTATCTGTCATGAACGGCGTGGGGTGCACCGGCACCGAACCCGAGGCCGACAGGGAAGGCGACGAGCCCTTTGAGTGCGAAGACGACGCCGACAACGATGGCGATGGGTACTTCGACTGCGAGGACTCCGACTGCTTCAATGCACCCGCGTGTGCCGACTCGGATGCCGACTCGGATGCCGATGCCGATGCCGACGCCGATGCCGATGCCGATGCCGACGCTGATGCCGACGCCGATGCCGATGCCGACGCTGATGCCGACGCCGATGCCGACTCGGATGCCGATTCCGACCCCACCAGCCTCGCGCTTGTGGGCGCCTGGACCGACGGGACCTACAACATCACGATCTCAAGCACCCTGTGGAGGTCCCTCATGCCGCCACCCCCAGCGAAACAGATCTATGTCTTCCACATCTCCCAGTTCGACAACAGCGACCGGTACGTGATCGCACAGAATGATTCCACCAATGGATGGGGCCCCAACCTGTGGACACGGTTTGATTGGCACGTGGATGGCAACAACAGCATTTGGTACTGCATGACCACGTTCAACGCCGCTTCGGAAAACGAGGCTCTGGCGACCCAAGAGGCGGATTCCTCCGACCTGGAAGGCACTGGTTGTCGGGGTTGGGTCTGGAGTCAACTCTCCCCCTCTTGAACCACCTACCCACCGCCCCCCGATCCCGGGGTAGATTGGAGGGCATCTCTCCTGGAGCAACCATGCACCGAATTCCCACCCTGTCCCTCGTTCTGATCTTTCTGACCACCCTGGGCCCCAGCTGCGGGCCCAAGTGTGACCAGGGCTACGGCGTGGACCAGGATGGAGAGTGCGTGCCCTTCAAGCACGGGGAAGGGGATGCCGACACCGACTCGGACGTGGGAAACCCATCGGACGGCGAGCTGGAGATGATCGGGGATTGGGTCAACGAAAACGATGAGGCTGTGGTCATCACCAGCGATACCTGGACGGAAACCGTCGACGCTGGCGAAGAAACGATGTTGTTTCACATTGAAGACTTCTGGAACGACAATAATTTCCTTGTGGCCCGGAATGACGACGCAAACGCAGACGACGGTGGAGCCTGGAGCCGCTTTGACTGGAGCCTGGACAGCAGTGGTGCTTGGGTCTGTCCCTCAGAGTGCTGTGCAGAAACAAAGGACGACGCGCTGAACGTGGACCCACCGGACGCATCCGATTTTTCCAGCAGCGGCTGTGGAATTGACGACAACGCGTGGACGCGTCTCACGCGCCAGTAGGGAAACGACATGCTCCTCTTGTGGTTGTCCTGGGCAGCTTGTGTTCCAACCGACTCCGCCGACACCGCTGCGCCTCCCGACACCGGTGAGGGAACGGATGCCCCCGACCCATTTGCTGACTTCCTGGTGTCCTTCGATCCGGGTGAAGGGGCTGGATTTGGTGAGGAGTCGCTCCCGTGGGTGGTGTTGGGCCCTCCCAAGGGCGGAGGACCCGATACAGGCTCCACCGACGTGGTCTCCCTCGGAAGCGAGGGATCGATCGTGGTCGGATTCGACGACATCGAGGCGATCGACGGAGAGGGCCCCGACCTGTTGGTGTTTGAAAACCCTTTTCCCGGCTGGCTGGAAGCAGGCATTGTCTCCGCCAGCGAGGACGGGGAAACCTGGTTTGCCTGGAGTTGCTCGGAGGATGAGGACCGGACCGGATGCGCAGGCATGCATCCAGTGTTGGCCCACCCGGACAACGGCGTCAGCCCCGTGGACCCGGAAACCGCTGGCGGAGACGCCTTTGACCTGGCCGACCTGGGACTCTCCCGGGCCCGGTACATCCGCATCCAGGACACGGGCTCCAACGACTACGCAGGCCTCACAGGGGGGTTTGACCTGGATGCTGTCGCCATTGTCAATGGCGCCCCCATCGAAGCGGAATAGGCTTCGGGGTGCTACCCTTCTGGCGGCCCCTCAAACACACCCACACCCCACTGAAACCGCCCGGACACCCGGATCAATTCCATGTTGCTTTTCGCTGCGCTCCTCGGCTGTCCCGTGGACATCGACACCCAGATCGAGGACACCTCGGTGGATTGCCCGATCACCATCGACAAGACCCATCCGTTGGATGGTGCCACGGATGGCTACTACCGAGGCGCCATTGAGTTCCACCTCTCGGAGCCCGATCCCACCGCGCTGGTGATTGCCGACTTCGACGGGATCCAAACGGCCCGGGAAGGTGGCAGCACCATCCTCTACACCCCCACTGTCCCCCTGGATCCCGAAACGACCTACACCGTGGGACTGGAATACTGCCGGGGAGCCCCCAGCATCGAATTCACCACCTCCTCCCTTGGAACCACGTTGACGGACCCCTCTTCTCTGGTGGGACGCACCTTCACACTGGACATGCTGCAAGCCCGCTTCGTGGCCGGCGCTGAAGTCGCCGCCACGGCCGCCACGCTGTTCGACCGGAACCTGCTGGCGTCCGTGGTGGGACTGGATGGAGACTGGCTGCGCATGCGCATCGGAGGAGCCCTCGGGGACGACCCCGAAAACCAGGACTTCTGCGCAAGAACCGTGGACCTGCCCGCAGCCGACGTGACCAATCTCCCCTGGTTCCACCTGCTCACCGACGAACTCCAGTTTGGTGCCTACGCCGTCGACATGTTCCTCTACCAGCTGCAGTTGAGCGGCACGTTTGCCGCCGACGGGTCCTCCATTGGTGGACTGGCCATGACCACAGTGGTCGACTCCAGGGACATCGCTGAGCTCATCTCAGGGCAGACCGCCGACTCCCTTTGTGAGATCATGGGGAATCTCTACATTCCCTGTGAGCTATGCCCCACCGATGGACACTCCTACTGCTTCGACCTCTCCTTCGAAGACCTGTCGGGATCGCCCGTCGACAGCGAGTTGGAGTCCATTGAAACGGCGAACACCGATCCGCGCTGCGAGATTGAATAGCCAAGAAGGCGCAGCAAACAGACGAGGAGTTCCCGTTGGCGGGTGAAAAGCCAGGGACCCGTCGCGGCAAGGGAAGCGTGCGGGTGCACCTTTCCCCTGACAAGCTCACCTGCACTCTGGACCTGTTTCCTGGGAAGACCGTCAAGGCTCCCCTGGCCCTCCAAGAGGTCATTGAGACGGTGCTTCAGGCTGGAGTGCAGCCATCCTTCCTTCGAGAGGATGCAATTGCAAAGGCACTGGAGAACCTGAAGACGACCGGAGCCGCCCAGGAAGGGGTGCTGGTTGCCCTCGGCGAGCCACCCCAGGCTGAATCCAACTGGTTTGCCCGGCCCTGTGGCGAGTGGACGGACCGGTTTGTGCTTGCGGGAGATCGCCTGGTGGAGCTGGTGCCGAAAACCCCAGCCAGACCCGGCGTTGCCCTGGACGGGACCCACCTCCCCGCTCCCCCTCCCGCCAATGCGCCGCGACTGGTGGCCGGGCCTCACACGGTCCTGTCTCCCAAGGGCGACTTCCTGGTCTCCGAGACCTATGGCACCCCCAAACTGGAGGGGCTGACCGGCTCGGTGGACCCCGGACTCCAGATCTCCCAGGACAACCTGACGGGTCGCATCCACCTGGTCCCCGAGCACATGTCCGGCCGCCAAATCAGCCTGCAGGATGCGGAACAAGCGCTTGCCGCAGCAGGCATCCAGCCCGAGTGTGTGCTCGTCGATTCACTGCAAGAGGCCATTCAGGAGCTTCGGGCCGACCCAACACCCGTGCACAACCTGCTGGTGGCCCAGGGCCGGGTCCCGGAGTCCGCACGAGACGGTTGCCTGGAGATGTTCACGGATGACCCCACCGTTGGGTTCTTTCCGGGAGAGGAGGTTGGACGACGGATTCCACCCGTGGAGGCGATCGACGGCATGGACCTGTTTGGGAACAACCTCGCCGCGGACAACACCGCTCGGGACGCCGAAATGGAGGCGGGGCCCAACACCCGGTATGACCCGGAGGAGGATGACCGGCTGTTGTCCACCGTCTACGGGCGGGCCGTGTGCAGTGGCTCTCGGATGGAGGTCGAGACTGCACTGCGAATCGATCCGGCAGGCCAAAGCGTGAGCCTGGACGTGTTTCCCAACCGCGCAAGCGGGGAGCCTGTGGAAATGGCCAGCCTGCTCTCCCTCCTGGAGGGGGAGAAGATCGACCCCGATTGCCTCCACGTGGAGACCCTGCGCCTTGCCCTGGCAGAGGCCGGGCAGAACCAGGCAGTGGTAGCGGATGTCCAGGTAGGTGCGGCGATTCCGTCGGATCCCGGCACCCGGGGGGCCCTTGTCCTGGAGATTCCCCCAGAGGTCATCCTGCGACCCCGAGATTTGATCGGCCGGTTCCAGGGCGCACGCTCCCCCCGGAACGGAAAGAGCATCTATGGGGACCCCTTGCCTCCCACAGAAGAACCAGCCTTCCCGGTTTCCACTGGCGGAGGGGTCCACCTGGAGAGAGAAAGCGCCACAATCACCGCGAGTGCCTACGGCAGGCTTCAACGAAAGGGCGCGTTCATAGACGTGGTCCCTTGCATCCAGGTGGCGGACGATGGCCTCACAGCCACCATGGATCTGCCTGGAAGATGGCTCGATGGCACCCTCTTGTCGGTGAGAGATGTGCAGGCCCACGCGCTCAAGCGGGGCATTCCCAAGGGAAACGTGAATCTACAGGCCGTTGAAGAGGCCCTGGCGCAACAAGTAGAACCGTACCCGGTTTGCATCGCCACGGGGACACCCCCAACCCCCGGCACAGCCGGCGTCCCTGAAGCCCCTCCCCACCTTGCCGACGGGTGTGCGCTCCCTGGGGATGTGTTGCTTCACCTGGCCCGATCCGCGCCACCGACTCCCGGACAAAGCGTGCTGGGTACCCGGCTCGCTCCGCCCCCCCTCGGTTCGGAGGCCGTCCTGGAGATCGAAGGACCCGGAACCGTGGAGGCCGGGCGCAAGGTTGTTGCGAACGTGTATGGCTTCGCAAACCGGGAGGGGTCCCGGATCGTGCTGGAAGAAGGCCTGCGTTTCTCGGAAGACGGCCTGCGGTGCACCATGGATCTTCACCATCGACGCATCGACGGTTCCCAACTGGACGTGGACGACGTCGTGGAATTGCTGGTCCAAAGTGGGGTCCAGAGGGAACGAATCGAGCCCGAGGCCATCGCGGTCGCCCTCCGCCAATCCCTCGCATCCGACACCGTACAACCCGGTGTGCTCGTGGCCATGGGGCGCCCCCCCCGGGTCAGTGAGGACTGGACCATCTGTGTCCCGGACGATCTCCAAAGCCGCTGCGTCATGGTCGGAGACACGGTGGCCTGGCGAGGCGCACGGGTTCCATCCAAGGCGGGCGTCGGCGTGCGGGGAGAGAAGATCCTGGCGCCTTCGAGCAAGGACCGACCGAAGCTGACAGCAGGGAGGAACTGCACCCTGGACCCCAGGGGGAACTTCATCACCTCGACGGTCTTTGGGAGGATCGTGGCGGACGGGAATCGGTTTTCCGTTCGGCCGGCACTCAGGATTGACTTCGACAAGCTCTCCGCGCGAATGAACGTGTTTCCCCGCCGTGTGGGTGGGCGAGCGCTCACAGAAGAGGACCTGGTCCGGGTACTCGAAAAAGCCGGGATTGAGTCGCGGTTTGTTCAGACCCTTGTCCTGAGGGACGCCGTTTCTCGCGCATGGAACGAACAGGCCGTCCAAGAAGAGGTCCAGGTAGCGGTCGCGGAGCGCCCGGTTGCGGGCCAGGACGGAAAAGTGGAAGCCTTGGCGGATCCAAAGCTCGCTTGTGTCTTTCCTGGAGATCCCGTTGCCCGGTTGTTGCAGCCTGTTCTTCGGCAGGAAGGGGTGAACCTTCTCGGGCGACCCTGTTTCGCCCTGACCGACGGCTCAGAAGCCGAGATTCAAGCAGGGGAGTTCGTGTCCATCGACGGAGATACCGCCCGGGCAGAGGTCTATGGGCAGGTCCGAATCAATGGGTCCGTTGTTTCCATTCGGCCTGGATTTCGATCCAGGGAAGCGGGCCTTGTCCTGGAAATGAACGTGTTTCCACTCAGGGGGTCGGACCCCGTCCAATTGGAGGATCTCAAGGACCTGATCCTGGCCCAGGGTGTTGCCGAGGAACGGGTGGACAAGAAGGCGTTGGCCAAGGCGCACTCAGAGGCCCTGGAGCGAAACCTCCCCCGGGACCGGGTGGTGGTCGCCGAGGCCCTTGCCCCCCACCCGGGCGCCTCCGGGGAAGTCGCGCTCGACGGACCCCGGAAGGCAGGCTGTGTCTTCACCGGAGACAATGTGGCCCGGCTGGTGGATGCCCAACCCCCGACGCCCGGTGAGAACATCTTTGGGGCGCCCATCGAAGCCCCAGGCGACATCGTCCTGGACCCCATGGAAGCTGGAGAAGGAGTGGTGCTCCAAGAAGACGGGCACCTGGCCAGGGCCACCGTGTTTGGAACGCCAGTCCTTGCAGGAAGACGGGTGGAGGTCACACCCGGAATCCGGATCTCGCCGGATGGCATGAGCTGCTTCATGGACATCACAGATCGCCACATGGATGGGCGCGAGCTCGAA
The DNA here is from genome assembly GCA_964610645.1 of uncultured Enterobacterales bacterium. Lineage (GTDB taxonomy): Bacteria > Myxococcota_A > UBA796 > UBA796 > CAJQPC01 > JAYZDK01. Next base: position 7,027 of record CAZSZE010000081.1, read on the forward strand.
GACCGTGACTACCTGGAAGCCCTCGCGAAGGCCGGCGTCCGCCTTGATCTTGTGGACAAGGAACTGCTGGAGCTCTCCGTTCAAGCGGCAAAGAATGGGGATGTCCCGGTGGAGGTGCCGATCGCCCTGGGAATCCCCGCCCAGCCTGCCAACCCGGGGACACCCTCACCCATCGGGGATCTCGACATCGGATGTGTGCTCGCCGGTGACCTTCTTGGAGAGTTTTCCCCGGGGACTCCTGCACGCAGCGGCCTAAGCGTCCGGGGAGACAAGATTGTTCCCTCGGCCGGTGACCTTCCCGCCTTCTTTCAAGTAGAGGGTCCAGTGGCGCTGGAAGCCGGTGGTCGACGGGCGAAGGCAGCGGAATACGGGTTTGCCCGGTTGCATGATGCAACCCTGGCTCTCCAGAGCGGCATCCACATCCGATCCGACAGCATGCGGTGCGTGATGGACATCACCCACCGGCGCACAGACGGGTCTGATGTCACCCTTTCCCACCTGAAGAAAGCCCTGCGGCAGGCAGGAATCGCAGACGATCGAATCTGCCCCGACTCCCTGAAGGCTGGGTTGAAGCGTGCGCGGGCCTCCAGCGAGACCCAGTTGCGCATCGAAGCGGCAGTCGGGGCCCCCCCCATTCAGGGGGGCGACTGGGAAGTCCGGCCTGGAGGAGACCCCAGAGACCACTGCGTCTTTGTAGGGGACACCCTGCTGGAACGCACTGCCCGGACCCCCCCAAAGCCCGGGTTGACGGTTCGCGGTGATCGACTGACTGCACCCCCCAACCCAAACCGCCCCCATCTCCAGGCCGGGCCCGGGTCCAAGCGTTCCACCCGCGGGGATGTGATCCTGGCCACCACCTACGGACTGGCCAGCCTGCAAGGTGAAAAGGCATCTGTCCGCCCTGGCATTCGTTTCTCTGCAGACGGGCTGGCCTGCCACATGGACATCTACCCGCAAGGATTCACCGGCAGAGAGTTTTCCTCCTTGAACCTCGTGGAAGCCGTGCTTGCAACAGGCGTGCTTGCAGAGTTCATTGACGAAAACGCAATTGAAGAGGCCCTTGCAACGTCGCGGGAGACCGACACCCCCTCGATGGACGTTCTGGTCGCCCAGGGGACTCCGATCTTCCCGGGAAGAGACGGTGGCCCCGAGGTCGTGACGGATGACCCCTTGCGATGCGCCCTGCCGGGGGAGGTGTTCGCCCGCCTTTCAACTCCAGATCCCGCCCGTCCGGGGGTGTCTGTCAGGGGCCAGGAGCTTCCCACCATGGCGGTCGTGAAAGAGGGGCTGATCGAAGCAGGGGAGTTTGCCCGGTTCTCAGACAATGAGGACCTTGCGCTGGAGGCCCTGGCGATTGGAACCCCGTTTTGCGAAGGTTCCCAGGCTGACATCCGGCCGGCCACGGAATTCGCAGAAAGTGGTCGGGCCTGCCACCTGGATGTGCACCCCCTGCGGCTGGATGGAACGCCCCTGCAGGCCGATGATCTGGTGGGGGCCCTCGTGAAACAAGGGGTTCTGCGGGAGCGGATCGATACCGAGGAGATCTTCAACACCCTGGTGCGTGCACAGAAGGAAGACAGTGTCGTGCCCCATGTGCTGGTGGCCATGGCCATTGACCCCGTCCCCGCCTATCCCGGCCGACTCGAGGTCGTGGATGCACCCATCGACTCGGCTTTTTTCTCCGGAGAGGTCGTCGCTCGGATTGTGGATGTAGAGCCAGAGGAGGTCGGATGCGGCGTTCGGGGAGAACCGCTTCACAGCGATGAATCCATCGAGGCACTCGATGTACATGTGGGATCCGGGTGTTCAGCCTCCGTTGACGGGTTGAAATTCACCGCCAACCACTATGGACGCCTGATCCATGACGGCACATTCCTCGAAGACCGTGACTACCTGGAAGCCCTCGCGAAGGCCGGCGTCCGCCTTGATCTTGTGGACAAGGAACTGCTGGAGCTCTCCGTTCAAGCGGCAAAGAATGGGGATGTCCCGGAGTTGCGGGCCGGCATCCAAATCAAGGAGGACGGCAGCACGTGCCACCTGGATGTACTGCCCAGGCGCACCGACGGCAGCAAGATGGGGGTGACGGACCTCATGAGCTTGCTTCGGGCCAGCGGCCTTCACGAGCCCCTTGTCGATCGAGATGCAATTCGCCTCGCCCTCGAAACCAGCATCCATTCCCCCCAGTTTGGCGTGTTGGTGGCGACCTGGACCCCGGCCGACAACGGAGCCGCAGGAACGATCGAGGACCAGACCAGCCCTGATCGAGCGTTCTTTCCCGGAGACACCATGGCCGCCGTCGTTGGGGCCCGGCCACCAGCCCCCGGGGTCACCGTTCGGGGAATCCCGGTGCTTCCAGAGTCCCCAATTCAGGTCCTTTCACTCCGGGGAGAGGGCCCGGTCCTCCTGGATGAAACCGCCCGACAAGCCACCGCAGGCGCCTATGGACTGGGGCGGCTGGTGGAAGGTCTGGTGGTCTTGGATCCGGGACTCCACGTCGAGGCCATGGAAGTGCGAATGGACGTGTTCTCCCAGCGCGCTTCCGGAGAGTTGATCGAGCTGGAGGACCTGCTTGGCCTGCTTGCGAGTGCCGGTGTGTCCCAAGAGCGACTGGATGAAAGCGCCCTCGCCGAAGCCCTGGAGAGGGCCCGGGAAGAAGGACCCCAACCCGGTGTTTGCGTGGCCCGAGGAGTGCCCCCCTCCCGTGAATCCAGCTGGCAGATCGAGGTTCTCGGTGTGCTGGAGGACGCTTGTGTTCTTCCAGGGGACCAGGTCGTTTCCCGTCGCCTGTTGGATCGCAGCGAACCCGGCTGCACGGTGTTGGGGGAGCCCATCCCTCCACGGCGCAATCCTCGCCCTCCCAGGCTGGTGGCGTCTGACGGCTGCAGCGTGGAGGAGAACAACAGCGTCATCGTGGCCAGCTGCTATGGCGAAGCATCCTTCAAGGGCCAGACCGCCCGTGTGAGGGAGGGGGTGCACCGATCTGCCGATGGACTGTCCTGCACCCTGGACATCTTCCCCCGTCGTTCCTCGGATGAAGCGGTCACGGAGTCCCTGCTAAGGGCCGTACTCATAAAAGCGGGGATCAGCGAAGACTGCATGGATCTCGAGGCCCTTCGGGACGGAGTCCAAAGGGCGTGGAAGGAGCAGACCCCCCAGCGAAATGTGCAGGTCGCCCGCGGTGTGCGTCCACACGCCGGAGAGCACGGACGGGTCGTCCTGGCAACCCGCGATTCCAGCGCTTGTGCACTGCCCGGCGACCCGGTGGCCCGTCTTCTGCCCCCAGTGGACCCGAAGGAAGGCTGCGACGTCCAGGGAAGACCCATTCCCACAGAGGCCGAGGTAGAACCCGGCGCCATGGAGGCCGGCGAGGACGTGCTGTTCAGCCCGGAAGACCAGAACCTGCTGGAGGCAAGGCTGTATGGCCAGCCCACCGTGGACGGCCCCCGGGGGTTTGTTCGCAGGGGACTTCGGATCGACGCGGCAGGTCTTCGGGCCGAAATGGACTTCTATCCCCGGAGAACAACCGGTGCCGATGTCACAGAGGACGATCTCGTCACTCTTCTCCACGAGGCAGGACTGCACGAGCCCTTGGTCCAATGGGATCTTGTGAAGTCCTCTTTGAGGCAAGTACTGGAGACAGAAAGGCCCATCTTCGGCGTCCTCATTGCCAAGGCGAAAGAACCCCACGTGGGATTCGGGGGCCACCTGGATCCGGTCGGGGGGCTTGCAGGGGGCATGGTCTTCGCCGGGGACCCGGTGGCTCGAAGAGTCGGCACGATTGCGGCCGTACCGGGCATCGATGTGACGGGAAAGGCACTGCCGCCCCCTCCCACGCCTCCAAGCGTGGCGGATGCCGTGACCGGGTGCGACCTGCACGAGGACGGCACCACGTTTGTGTCCTCGCTTCTCGGTACTGTCCGGAGGAGTGGGTTGAAGATGTATGTGGAGCCAGGACTCCGCGTCTCGGCGAATGAGCTTGCCTGCGAAATGGACATTCACCCAAGTCGTCCGGGAGGTCGCCGGGTCTCCCTGGAGGATCTGCTGGGCGCCCTGGACGAAGCCGGTATCCATCCGGATTGCATTGACCACGAGTCCCTCCGGGAAGGCCTGGTGCATGCAACCACCCTGGACGACATTCACACCGTGGTGGTGGCGAGAGGAATCCTTCCCCAGCCCCCTCGACAGGGGGAATGGGCCGTGGAGGGCATCGGAGAGGGGTGCGTGCTGCCGGGCATGGTGCTTGCCTCGCGAGAGGAGGAGACTCCAGGCCGGGAAGGAACCGGCGTACTCGGCCATCCAATCCCTCCTTCCAGGGGGTCTCCCGGAACCATGCTGAGGCCCTGGGGAGCATGCCAACTGAATGAGGCCCAGACCGAAATCATTGCCACCGGCTACGGCTTTGCCAGAAAGAGAAGGCACGGGCTGGAGGTCGAGCCAGGAGTGCGCTTCACAAACCGGGAGATGCGCTGCACAGTGGACATCTCCCCTATCGATTTCCGGGGCAAACCCATTGGGATTGAACACCTGCTGCTTGCGCTGCATGCTGCGGGAATCGACCCGGCTGCCATCCTCTCGGAGTCCCTGCAGAGTGGCTTGAAACAAGCCCATGAGGCCATGGAGATCCGGTTTGGCGTAGAAGCTGCCGCAGGGACCGCGCCCGTGCTCAGCAAAAACTGGCAGGTGGAAGCAGTGGGGGCCCTGGCGAACCACTGCGCCTTCGCTGGGGATGTGGTGGCCGGGCTTGGGCCAGACCAACCATCGAAGGCCGGACGCAATGTACTGGGTGTTCGCGTCCAGGCTCCCCCCAACCCCAACCGTCCCCACCTCAGGGCTGGCCCCGGCTGCAGCGTGACCGCCAGGGGCCGCATGGCGGTCGCTGTGCTGTATGGGGAGCCCTTCCTGGACGACGTACAGGTAGGGATCCGCTCCGGGCTCAGGCACTCCGAAGACCGACTCTACGTCACCATGAGCATCTTCCCCCGGCGCATGGACAATCGGGCGGTGACCGAACCCGACCTCCTGGAAGTCCTGAAGGCAGCAAACGTCCCCATGGACCGCGTGGATCTGGATGCCTTGCGAAACGCAATCGCCCGGGCCCAGACCGAGAACGCTCCGCAGCGGAACGTCCGGGTTGCAAGCGGCGTGCTCCCTCGTCCCCCCCAGGACGGAAGAATCACCACAATCGGGGATCCGGCCACGACCGGATTCCTCCCGGAACAACCGGTGGCCCGCGTGCTGCCCCCCATTCCTGGCGCCCCCGGATGGACGCTCGACGACACGGAGGTGCCGGTGGAAGGCGAAGGGGAGCCGGTATTCATGGAGGCGGGGGAGGGCGTGCACATCAATGCGGATGAGGAGGCACAGGCCGAATGGTACGGCAACGTCTCCGTAGAAGGGGCAACGGTCACCGTGACCCCTGGGCTGCGATTTGATGAAGCCGGAATTGAATGCGTGATGGACATCTACCCCAAGCAGGGGCCGGACACGCCCACCGAACTCCGCAACTTGCTCCGCGTGTTGAAAATGGCCGGCGTTTCACCGGATCGCATCGACGCGGTCACCCTGGAGAATTGCCTGGAGTCAGCTCTGACCACTGGACACCCCCAGCTGAATGTCCCGGTGGCGCTCTCCACTGCCCCCGGCCCGGGGGAACCCGGCGTCCTGGTGGCCCTTGGCCCCGCCCGCCAGACCATTGCGTTTCCAGGTGACGTGGTCGTGCGATTGGAAGGAGCGAAAGACCCCACCCCGGGCATCAACGTCATGGGAGACGAATTGCCGCTTTCCCCTGATGCATGGCCGGAGGGCATGACGGCCAAGGACCATTGCCTGATCCAGGAGGAAGGCGCGCAGGTGGAGGCATCCAGGTATGGCCGAGTGGAAATCAACCAGCGCTCGGTTTCGGTTGTTCCAGGAGTCACTGTCTCGGATGATCGCCTCGCCTGTTTCCTGGATGTGGCGCCCTGGAGACCCAATGGGCGGCCGGTCCTGTTGGAGGACCTTGTGAAGGTGCTGGTGTCCGAGGGGATTGCCAAGGACCTTCTGGACCTGGAGGCATTGTCCGTGGCGCTGCAAGCGGCCAGCTCCGGACTGAACCCCAACCAGCAGAGGATCTGTGCTGCCCGGGGAACCCTGCCCCAGGAGGGTGTCCCAGGCCGAATCGCAGTGGCCGACGGCATTGAGCATGGCTGCGTACTTCCCGGAGACGTCTTTCTCCAGGTGGTCGATGGGGTGGCACCGATCCCGGGCCGAAATGTTTACGGCGCGCCCATTTCACCCCCTCCCTCCCCTGTTCCACCCGTCGTGGAGGCAGGGAAGGGATCGCGCCTCTTGCACGGCGGAAGAGAGGTGAGCGCATCGGTCATTGGACGCGCTCGATGGGATGGCACCACCGCATCCGTGGACCCCGGCCTGCGGTTCGTGGATGAAGACATGCGCTGCCTTGTGGAGGTGACAAGGAACCGATTCGATGGCAGCCCTCTCCAGCCCGATCAACTCCTGGCAGCACTTGTCCAGTGCGGTGTCGACCCGTCCTGCATCGACGAGGCAACCCTGTCCTCCAAGCTGCAGGCCATCGGGGAGAAGTCTCTGCAGGTCTGGGCTGCCCACGGGGTGCCCCCGAAAGAGGGAACACATGCACGATTGGAGTCCCTGCCCGCCCTGGATTCCGGTTTCCTGCGGGCAGGCGACGTGTTTCTTCAGCGCATCCCCACCGAGCCTGTCGTGCCTGGGAGGACCATCACGGGAGAGACCCTTGTTCCCAAGAAGCGGCTGCAAGACCTGGAAATTGTGGAAACAACCGCCTGTACGCTGACCCAGGACACCCTCCAGGCAGAGACCTACGGAGGTGCAACGGTCGAGTTGGCGGAGATCGAAGAGCACGCAGAAGGCCCGATCCAACAGACGCAAAAGATGCGGGTCGTAATCCGGCCCGGAGTGACGGTTTCCAAGGACGAGATGTCCGTTTCCATGGACATCTACCCCTGCCACGCAGACGGCACCCCCACCTCCGCGGACGAGCTCCTCTCCGTTCTGAAGGGCCTGGGAATTGACGAGTCGACTGTGGATCTCCACACGCTGGACACGTCCATCGAAGAGGCGATTGCTTCGGGCAGACGACAGACGAGGGTGGCCATCGCAAACGGGATCCTGCCGCGCCATGGCGAGTCCGGATGGCTTCGGTTGGTGGACTTGAATGCCCCCGCCAGCCAAGTGGAAATCGTTCAGTCTGGGGGACTCCTTGTGGTCAATGCGGGGGACCCGGTGTTGACCGTCGAACCTCCGGCCCGGGGCCGACACGGCCGAACCGTCACCGGGCGCAAGCTTCCTGCCCTTCCTGGAAAGCCCGCCCCCCTCGTGGTGGGCAGCGGAATCGAGATGCGGGGATTCACAGCCATCGCCCGCCGGGACGGAGTGATTCTCTCCCGTGGGGGCCTGCTGGACGTCGTTCCCCTGCACGTGGTGGATTCCACCTCCCAGGCGACCCGGGTTTCAGATGGGTCTCTGGACGTGCGCATTTCTGTTCCAGAAAGCGCGCGAATCACGGCCCCAGGGGACATCTGGGTGCATGGCGATGTCCACTGCAACGAGATCACAGCCGGCGGAAACATCGTCGTCCTGGGCCGCCTCCTGGGCAAGGAGGGGCGAGTCTTGCGAGTACGGGCGGGCGGATCCGTGATCGCCGAGGGCGCGGAGCATGCAGAAATCGTCTCGAGGGGTGATGTCCGACTGACAAACGGCGCCATCCAATGCAACATTGACTCGGATGGGCAAATCTGGATGGACGGAGACCCTGGCGCCCTGGTGGGCGGAAAAAGCCGCGCCCACAAGGGTGCGGTGATCCGAGTGCTCGGAGATGCCGATGAAACACCTACCGCTCTTGGAATTGGTGGAGAAGACCGGGCATCGGAGACCCTTCGCATAGAGCTCGAACGCCGACGCCTGGCCCTGGAGATGCCGGGGGGTGCATCGATCGACCCCGCAGAATTGCAACGCATCTGCGCCGCCCTGGAGGCAAAGCTCGCCGCAGCCCTGGAGGAAGAACTGCTTCAACCTCCCTGCTTTGCCCTGGTCTGGAGCCAGGCCCATCGAGGATCCAGTGTGTCTACCCAAGAGGCCTCAATGGGGTTGGGTAGCAAGTCCCTTGATGCGGGTGTTTTCCACCTGTCCGCAGAAACAGGGGAAATGGTGCACACCTTGCTCTTCGAAATCGGCGTGAAGGCCTCCCTGGAGGCCAGTGTTGAGGCGGTGGAGACGCTGCTGATGGAGCGCCGAAAGGAGGCAATCGCCAAGGCGGAGCTTGAATCCCAGGCCACTGAAGACGACCCCGAGCCAAACGAATCTTGACCTGGAGAACCAGCCGGTGTCATGCTCGCGGCCGGAGGACAATTAAAATGCGCATCCCCTGGACAGTTGCAATCTTGAGCGCGGCCCTTGTGGCTGCAGGCTGTAAGAAGGAAGAGGAGCCCAAGAACCTGGAAGAAGCCATGGAGAAACTGGGCCAGGAACTCGGCGAGGCCGCCAAGGAAATGGAGAACGCCGCTGAGAAGGCTGCGGACGCCCTGGAGGAACAGTTGGAGGACGGCGAGCTTGCGGAAGCCATGGAGGAAGCGGGGGAGGCTGCTGAAGAGGCGGCGTTGGACCTTGCGGAAGCCACCGAGAAGCTGACCTCAGAAGCTGCAAAGCGCATGGAAAAGGCCATGGAGAATGCCACCCAGGAGCTGGGGGCAGCACTTGAGGACATGGGCGAAGATCTGCAGGACAAGTAGCGGGCCTCGTGGGGTCTAGACGTACTCGGCGGATTCGTCGCAAGCTGCTTCCGTGGGGCGTGGGTGCCTTGGCGGTCGGGCTTGCGTACGGGGTCCTGCGTCCCGACCCAACGCCGGCCTCCGGGAAGGTGCCAGCCCCCAAACCGAAAGCCGCCGCAACCCGGGGCGTAAGCCCAGGGGCGGGAATCTTCACTTCCCAGAGCCCCCGCTCCACTGCACCCTTTTCAACAGAGGCTCCCTGTGCTGGCTGCGATGTCATCCTGGTGACCCTTTGTTCCCTGCGCCAGGATCACGTGGGGGCCTACCGTTCCGTGGCCGGCCTCACACCTGTCCTGGATCAGCTGGCGGAGAGCGGCCAGAGATTCAATGGGGCCTATGCAGCCTCTCCGTTCACCCTGGCGAGCCTCACGTCCATTCTCACGGGCCGCTTCCCAAGCACCACGGGCGTTGTGGGGTGGGACAAGGGGCTGACAAAGTCCGTGCCCACCCTGCCTGAGGTCCTGGGACTGTATGGCTACCGAACCGGAGGGTTCACCATCGATGCAGCCTCGGGCTTTCGGCCGGACTACGGCCTCGACAGGGGCATCCAACACCTGGAGATTTCCCCTGCGCCCCTGGAAACCCCTGACGGACGCCGGGCGGGCGCTGACCCCACACAAAGCGGCGCATCGGCCATGCCTGCAGCCAGGTGGTTGGGTGAGCAGCCCACCGATCAGCCTCTCTTTCTGATGTTCCATTCAAGGACGGCCCACTACCCCTTCCTGGTTTCCGATGCGGACCTGGACAGCGACCCCACGGGAATTCGGCGACTGCTCTGGGACTCGGCCGGGGGGAAGCCGGTTGGCGCCGGACAGGCCATGCCCGGAATGGCGGGGGGCACTCAGGTGCAGGGAGTGGTGGACAGCGGACCCGATCCGCTCTTGACAGCAATGGCTGAAGGAGGGGCTGCAGCCACGGCAAGTTGGCGCAGCGCCTACGCCGAGGCCGTGCGAGGGGCGGATCTGGATGTGGCGGTGATCAACGATGCGGTACAACGCCGGGGGCGGCCCACCCTGTGGATTCTGGTGGCGGATCACGGGGAGTCCCTGAGCGATCACGGTGAGATGCTGCACGGAGACGCCTACTTCGACTCCGTGGTTCGGGTGCCCCTGATCATGTCGGGCCAAGGCGTGGAGCCAGGCGCAAATGACTCCCTGGTCAGCCACGTGGACCTGCTCCCCACCATCCTGGACATGGTGGGCGTCCCAGCTCCCGCCGGGATCGACGGGGTCTCCGGGAGGTCGCTGCTGGAGGGGCGGAGCGCGCCGATTCGGACCACGGCCTTCGTGGAGGGAGGCGTGGCACGGAAGAACCTCACGGCTGTTCGAGGTGCCGTGATCTCTCCGCCCTGGGTGCTCCTTCGGCAGGACCGGCTGTGCTCCGAAGGCCGTGGCAGCCGCATGCCCCTTCCAGGAGAACCCCAGACCTGCCTGTTCCAGGACTCCGATCCAGAGCAACTCCAGGACGTCGCTGCAGATCACCCCCACGTGGTGACGGATCTCCTTGCCACCTGGGACGGGTTCCGATCCGCCCGGGCCGGCCAGGTGGTGCCCGACGCGCTCCGGCTGGATCCAGCCTTTGTAGAGCTTCTTCAGAGCTCCGGCTATGACTTCCACCCGGCAACCGAGTGAGCCGGGAGGCAGCCCGGTGGGCATTGCCCTTGGTGGGAATTCTCCTGGGGGCTCTCCTGGTGGGTCCCCTCTCCAGCAATTTTGTGCCCCCCACGCCTGTGGATCGATCCGACTGGACCGTACTGTTTCGAGCGGACTCTGAGGACCACCTGGTCCATCCCAGGCTTGGCCGGGGTACCCACGTGCACGGGGGGGCGCTGGTCATCGGCCACGACAAGTTCGGCCAGAGCGAGATCCTACTTCCGAAGGGGGGCGATGCCATCGGCCGCGTCGACCTGGTCCTGGCTCCCGATTCCGGTCCGCTGCAGGTGCAGTTCCCCACCACAGACCCCTCCCCCAGCCCGCGGCCGATGGTGGTACTTGGGCCTGCCACCTACTCCCTACAGTCCAGGGACGGCGCTGGAGGACCTGCCTGGACCCTGCAGTGGAAGGACGACAACGTCCTCTTGACCACCCCCACGGGGGATCTCCTGCTGGAGGGGGCTGCCGGGGCACAGTTTGAACTGAGTGCTGCATCCAGGGCGCCGGTCCGAATCCAGAGAATTCACGTGGTTGGCGAGACCGGCACGCTCCTGATCTCGGAGGACCCCACGGCCCCCCCCACGCCCCTGCCTCTCCTGGCAATCGGGGCAGCCATGGGCCTCTTGCTCGGGCTGACCTTGTTTCTCGCCCCTGCCCAGCCAGTTGCAGTTCTTCTTTGCTGGGCGGCACCCGTGGCGCTGCTCGTCGCCGACAGCGCGTTCTGGGTCGCACTGGCCGACAGGTTGTACCTGGGCAACCTGGCCCCGACCCTCCTTGCCCGGCAGCTGCTCGCCGTCTCCCTGGTGCCTCCCGCATTCCTCGTGGTCCTCGCAACAAGACTCCTGGAGTTGCCTGTGCGGAAGGCGTCGCCCCCTGCTGCCCGGTGGGGTTGGGCGCTGTGGGCTGCTGCAGCCTGGCCTGCTTCATCGGGGTCCGGCCTGGCCGCCGTGCTCCTGGCGGTCTTCCTGGTGTCCCCTGGATTGTGGGCACATCGTGCCCGTCTGCCCCACGGGTCGGTGCTGGTCCGAGACCTCCCTGCGCTGGCTCTCCTGGTGGCCTTGGGGTGGAAAGGCGGACTGGCAGCGGCTGCAGCGTGGCGAATCGGCGTCCTGGTGGCCAACCGGAAGCGACTGCTTCAGCGGGCA
>CAZSZE010000082.1:0-18094 GCA_964610645.1 uncultured Enterobacterales bacterium
GGTCCGCCCTCCTCAGGCGCTCAGGGCGGAGCGAGCCCCCAAGGTCTCCCGCAGCACCAGAAACCCGCCCATCGGCCGCAGCCCAAGTAGATCCGGCAAGCTGCTTGCCTCCCGAAAGAGGTCATGGGTGGTTTCATGACGTTGGTGCTGGCGAAGCACGTAGTGAAGGGTTCGCTCAAAGTGCCGCTGCGTCTCCACCGGACCAAACCAGGCACTCGAAAAGCCGCCTTCCAGTTCCAACCGCCGGGTAAGCCCGCCGAGGAGGTGGTTGACCCGTTGCCCTACCGCCTTCCGGCCACCAGAAAGAAGCAAGTGCACGTGGTTGTCCGGCACCGAAAACGCCAGCAACATCGCTCAACTGTCTCACCGTGCATGCTCCAGCACGACACGCGCCACACCACGAGGATTCGGAATGACCCGGCTCCTCAGAAGTCGAGAGGTGACGTGCCAGGCGATTGGCGTGGCGGTCATTGAAGCAAGGTAGGCACCCCGAACTCAGCGTCACTCCTTCAGTGACCGCAATCTGGCCGGGGCGGTGGTTGGGTGCTCAAAACCCTCCCTACTCTGAACACCTGGTCGACAGGCGGCTCATTCAACACAGTGACGGACACTGCCTGTGACTCTTTCGGAAAGAGGGGTCAGTGGAGGATTTCGTTGCGCTCTTCCAGCTCCTCCTGGGCCCTCTCCCGCAGATCCAGGGCATTGCCGATGAGGGCGGACTGCACGGCTGAAATGAGGGATCCGCCGGCTTCCAGGTTGGGCTGGATGACATAGTCTGCACCGGCCTTGTACAGGGCCCCGGTCTTGCTGGGACTTTCAGCAATCGTGATGATCTGCGCCTCGGGGCAGAGCTCCCGCACAATGGTCATCAGCTTTTCGTTGGAAATGCCCTTCAGGATCGCATCGGGAATGGTGCAGAGCACGATCTCCGCGTGACCGATGTGCGCATGGTGCAGGGTGTCGATGGATCCCAGGTCTCCATACACGCAGGGCACGCCCATCTTCTCCAGTTTTGCCCGGACTTCCGGGTTGAAATCCACCACCATGATGTCTTCCAACAGGTCCGGGTGCTTTCGGTGGACGTCATCCATGAAGGCGCTGGCCACCCGGAAGAACCCCAGCATGACGATGGGGCGGTCCCGCGCTTTGAGTTCCTCTTCGTTTGCATTCGAGAGATCCTTCAGTCCCACAGCCTTGAGCAGCTTGCTGATTGCGCCCTGCAGTCCGTGGCTGAAGGTCACCAGGTAGGTGCTGCCGACCGCCAGGACCGAGAAGGCCCAGATGACCGCGGTCATGGTCTCCTTTTCGATGTGGCCATAGCCCACACCAATCGAGAGAATCACCAGGGTGAATTCTGAAACCTGGCACAGGTTGATGGTGGTCAGCAGCGAGGTTCTGTGCCCAGCCTTCAGCAGGTACAGCACCAGGAAAATCCCGAACACGCGCACGGAAAGGGCGGTTCCCACGATGATTCCCGCCACCCCCAGCACCGATGCTTCCGGCACCGGGATCTGCATGCCGAGAGCCACGAAGAACAGGGTGATGAAGAAATCCCGGATGCTGATGACCTTGGCGATCACGTCCACGTTGTAGGGGAAGGTCGCCATGGTGATGCCGGCGATCAGGGCACCCATTTCCATGGACAGGCCAACAGCGGGGTCCGCGGCCACGAGACAGACCAGGAAACACCACCCGAGGGAGATGATCAGCATCAGCTCCGGGAGCTTGGCAACGCTGCGGAAGACCTTGGGCAGCACGTGCTTTGTGCAGAACAGGGCCAGGACCACGAGCAGGGCGCCCTTGCCAAAGGTGGCCAGGATTCCCAGGACCTCGGGGTTGTTCAGGTTGGGTTGGATGGCCAGGACGATAATGGCCCAGATGTCCTGGAAGACCAGGATGCCGATGGTGATTCGGCCGGGCAGGGTGTCCAACTCCATCTTGTCGTACAGCAGCTTCACCACGATCATCGTGCTGCTGATGCCGATGGCCAGGGCGACGTAGATGGTGCCGTAAGTGCCGGAGCCCACGGGAATCCCTGCAGCGGCCAGCGCCGAAAAGACCCCGTACCCAAGCGCCACACAGATGGGGAACTGCACCAGGCCGGTGACGATCACCAGTTTGCCCGCGGAGAGCATCTTCTTCAGGTCGATTTCCAACCCGATCATGAAGAGCAGCAGGATCAAGCCGATCTCGGCCACCGTGAGGATTTCGGTTTCATCGGTGATGAACTTGAGGCCGACCGGGCCGATCAAGACCCCGGCCAGGATGTAGCCAAGCAAGAGCGGCTGCTTGGTGACCTTCATGAGCAGGCCCAGGACGCTGGCAGTCACCATGCACAGGGCGATGTTTGTGATGACGGCGTGGCCGCCTTCGTCTCCGCCACCGCTGGCCCAGGCCAGGGTGGGAACGAGAAGGAGGGTTGCGACGAGAATGGGGGCAGTCTTCGACATCTTCCACGAACTCCCGTTCAAGAACCGGCGCCAGCGCCTTGGGTTCGGCGAGTTGCCATTCTCGTCGGAGTGATGAAAACACTCAAGCCCTGGCGAGCGTGATCTGTGCTTTTACTGGCCGAGTGGATCTGCAGACCCCCCGAGATAAGGGGCCCGGATGCGCTGGATCGAACTTGCCTTGATGTCCGCGGCTGCCCTCAAGGGCGGCGTTCTCTTTGTCCATATTCTTTGGAACAGGCGGCTCAAGCACGTCTGGCCCAAGCGGGGCGAGATCAAGATTGTGAACCCCGGAGGACTCGTCTCGGGCATTCTCGAGGTGACCCTTCAGACCCGGGTAATCGCCAACCGTCCCGTGGCTGGCGTGGCTCATTTGCTGATCTTCTATGGGTTTGTCGTCTTTGGTCTGAAGAGCGTAACCCACGTACTCAACGGTCTTCTCGGACTGGAACACCCAATTCCCCTGGGGCCGCTGGACGCCTTCCTCGACGTCATCAGCGTGCTGGTTCTCGCGGCGGTCATCTTCATGGCTATTCGTCGGTACTTCTTCATGCGGGATCGCCTGACCCACATGTTGGAGTCCGGGGTAGTGCTCGCGATGATCGGCGGTCTGATGGTCACCTACATGTTGGAGCGCGAGACCTTTGGGGTGGGGCTGGGTCTCGTGGGCACCGGCGCAAAGGTCAACTGGTGGACCCATTTTCTGATCCTGTGCTACTTCCCGGCGCTGATCGCCTACGGCAAACACCTCCACCTCATGCTGGCTCCCATCAACGTGGTGCTGCGCTACATGACGGAGCTCCCGAGCGATCGACCCATCCCTGGGGGGGACTTCGAAATGCCTGAGGAGGAGGATGCCTTTGAGGCCGAGTACGCCCGGGTGGGCATGCCCGGTGGCGTCGCCGATTTCAGCTTCCACTCCCTCTTTGATACGGCCGCCTGTATCGAGTGCGGTCGGTGCAACGATGCCTGTCCATCCGCCGGGGCCGGGCTGCAGCCCAGGGACCACTTTGTGCTGTCCCTTCGGGATCCCAGCGTGGACAGCGAGGGCTTGTCCCAATTGATCCCTCCCGACATCCTGGCGACCTGCACTCAGTGCCGGGCGTGCGATGCGGTCTGTCCCGTGGGGAACCGTCCGGCAAAGTCCGGGCTCGAAATCCGGGGGCGCATGACTTTTGAAGGGTTGTACCCGGTGCCCGCACTCGTCGAAGGCGCAGCCCCAGTGGCAGCCACGGGAAACATCTTCGGGGCAGGAAACGAGGCCCGCACCAAGCTCGTCGCCGATGCGGAAATGCCCATCTTCGACGTGGCTCAGCACGAGGTGCTGCTCATTCTCGGGTGCCAGGGTGCAAACGCCCCCGAGGTTCAGCCGGTTGCAGCCGCCACGGCAAAGCTGTTGAGCGCAGCTGGGGTTTCCTTTGGAGTTCTTGAAGAAGAAAAGTGCTGGGGGGAGGCGTTGATCCACGGGGGCGGGCTCATGGAGGACTGGCCTTTCTGGAAGATGGAGCGGATCGAGGAGCTCGACGGCGCGTTGGGGGGCGACCGGAGTCGGACTCTCCTGACCATTTGTCCTCACTGCAAGGACAACATCAGCGTCCAGTATGGAGAGGTGACCGACGCGTTCACCACAGTGCGCTCCCACATCGAATTCCTGGCGGAGTTGGTGCGGGAGGGCAGACTGGAAATCGAAAAGAAGCCCGAAGCCATGGCGGCACACCATCCCTGCAAGACCATCCACAACGATGAGGCGGGGGACATGGATGCCTTGCTCGAGGCGTCGGGGGTCACGGCCTCTACCGCGGGCAAGAGCCCGGAGATTCCCCGGTGCTGCGGCGGCGGGGGCGGGGGATTCCTGTGGGATTCACCGGCCAAGGTGAACCGCAACCGCTGGGATGCCCTGGAGGCCACGGGCCAGTCCAAGGTCGTGACCGGGTGCCCTGGCTGCCACCGCATGCTGGGGGCTGCCCGCAGTACAGAGGGCGAGATCACCGATGTCGCGAACGTGCTCCTGGAGCGGATGAAGGGCGGTAACTCCGCCTCCGGCGCTCCCTCGTCCGAGGCCTGATCGCTACTGCCGGAACCACCTGCCCGTGCCGCAATAGTCGTGGTTCGATGCAATGCCGTAGGTTGATGAAACGTTGATGCAGTCGCAGATGTTGCCGTAGTCTGTGCTCCAGATGTCATAGGCATACGCAAAGTTGAAGTTGCTGCCGCCGCCATGGGAGGGCGGGTACCAGGAACCCAGGCTGCCGGTGGCGCAGTCGTAGCCCTGGTGCTGGCAGGTCTCGCCGGTCAGGAAGTCGCAGATCTGTTGCGCCTGGCAGGAGTGGTCGCCGGTGGCGCAGGTGGTGCAGACATTGATGTCGCCGCTGGTTCCCTCCACCACAATCAGGGTGGTGCATGTGGAGTCGGTCCCGTCGCAGTCCTGGTCGATGCCGTCCGAGACGATCTCCGACGCGCCTGGGTTGATCGCGCTGTCCGTGTCGTCGCAGTCGTCTCCGCCAAAGGCATCGCTGTCGTACCCGTCTGCATCCTGGTCGTAGTCGCTGGCACCATCGCAGTCGGAGTCGACGCCGTCGTACCAGGTGTCGGGGGCGCCGGGAAAGGCGCTGGCGCTGCTGTCATCGCAGTCGGTGGTGTCGGTGACATACCCGGAGGGAGGAGAGCAGGCGTCCTGGGTGCTGTTGGCGTCGCCGTAGCCATCGGCGTCCGCATCCTGGTAGTAGGTGCTTGCATCGACGGCATCGGCTCCATCCGCCGTGCCGTTGCAGTCGTTGTCCACACCGTCGCAGGCCTCGATGGCCCCGGGATGAACGGTTGCATCGCTGTCGTCACAGTCGGTGCCGCTGGTTTCAGCGCCGGAAGGCTGCGTGCAGGACGAGACCCCGTTGACCGCGTCCGGGTATCCGTCCCCGTCGGCGTCGCTGTACCAGGTGGTGGCGTTGATGGCATCCCCCTCGTCCACGGTGCCATCACAGTCGTTGTCCACGCCGTCGCAGACCTCGTAGGAGCTGGGATTGGTGGTGCTGGTGTAGTCGTCGCAGTCCAGGGCGTTGGACACGTACCCGGAGGGGGCCTCGCAAGACACTGTGGAGACGCTGCCGTTGCCAAACCCATCGTTGTCGGAGTCGGCGTACCAGGTGCTGCCGACCCCTTCGTCCACGGTGCCGTCGCAGTCGTTGTCATCCAGGTCGCACACCTCGCTGGCGCCCGGATGGCTTTCGGGGGCCAGGTCGTTGCAGTCGTCGCTGTTGGACACAAATCCGACGGGCGCTTCACAGTTGCTGACCCCATTGCCGGGATCGCCGTATCCGTCGCTGTCCACGTCCGCGTACCAGGTCTGGGCAAGGCCTTCGTCGATCTGGGAGTCGCAGTTGTTGTCTTCCAAATCGCAGATCTCGGTGGCGCCCGGGTAGGTATGGGCATTCAAGTCGTCGCAATCATCGCTGGTCAAGACGTACCCGTCCGGGGCCTGGCAGGCGTCCACGCTGAACTGGCTGCCCCCCACGCCGTCGCCATCGGCATCGGCGTAGTAGGTATAGGCCCCTTCCAGGCTCGAGTCGTCGTCGTCTACGTCCCCGTCACAGTCGTTGTCGGCGCCGTCGCAGATTTCGGGGGCGTTGTCGTTGATGGCTCCATCGCTGTCGTCGCAGTCCTCGCAGGCGGGGAAGTCATCGTTGTCGTTGTCCGCGTAGCCCACGGACCCGTCGCAGTTGTAGTCATTGGGGTCGGTGCAGTCGGCCTCCTGGGCGCTCGGGTTGTAGAGCGCATCGGTGTCGTCGCAGTCCCCACCGGCTGCCACGTACCCGTGGGGCTGGACACAGCGCATCTGCACGTCGGTGTAGTCCCCGTACCCGTCGCCATCGGCGTCTGCATACCAGGTGGGGGCATTCTCGGGCTGGCCCTCGTCGATGGACCCGTCGCAGTCATTGTCCGCGCCATCGCAGATCTCCTCGGCCCCGGGGTTTACCTCCGCGTTGTTGTCGTCGCAGTCCTGGGCGGCCGGGTAGCCGTCCCCATCCAGGTCCACGGGTGTACCGTCGTCTGTGTCGGTGTCGATGTTTGTGTCGACGGTCGAGGACGTGTCACGGACTATGTCGTCCTTCTCTGCCTCGGGGCAGGCAGAAAGAGCGAGGAAGGTGATCGGCAGAACCCAGGAGCGCATCGGGACCTCCAGGCCGGGAAGACACAGGAACCAGCACTTGTCCGCAGCCACACAGACCATACCGCGGGTCCGGCAAGGGTTGTTTTTTTCAGATGGGCCTCCAGTCTGCTTGGAGAACAGGGGGGCGAACCGGTAGGATGGCCTCTCCTCCGGAGAAGAACCGATGCTTGAACCGAACTTGAGAATCCGCCTGAGCAGTTTGGCCTTCTTGTTTGCTGTTCTGGGGACGGGCTGCAAGGGATGGTGGGGGCCGGTCCAGGACGACAGTGGGGACTCCACATCGTCGGTGGACACAGTGGAGCCCGACTCGGATGAGCCCGACACGGACCCCGACTCGGATCCCGACTCGGACACGGACACCGGCGACCCGGTGACGACCGATGAGGATGGGGACGGGTGGACGGTTGCGAATGGGGACTGCAACGACTCCAATCCAAACGTTCGCCCCGATGCAGAGGAGATCTGCGACAACCTGGACAACGACTGTGATGGAGATGTGGATCTGGACCTTGCGGATGGTTCCGTGGACTGCGAGGCGTTTGAGCCCGGGGTCGTGTTTCCCGAGACATCGAACTGCGTGTCGGGGATCGAGGTGGAGGAAGCTGCCGTGGTCTTTGATGTCTCGTGTCCCACAGAGGGGCTGGGCATTGAGGTGGGCAGCCTGATCAACGGGCAGGCGGACGGGGGCTACATGAGGGCGGTGACCTCTGTGGTCGAGCAGTCCGACGGCCGGTTGCACGTGGAGACCCGGAAGGCACGCTTGGCGGAGTTCTTTCCAGACGCATTTGAGTACGCTGGCTACATCGAGTTCCAGGAAGCACCGGAAGGCCCTTGGCCCGCGCCGGTGCCGTCCTCTCATACGAGCGCCAGCCACACCTTCCAGGAGTCGGCGGTCTTGGCCACGGGCGGCGGCTTGGAGGTGGAGGTCACCAACCTCACCCTTTCGACCACCGCCGAGTTGTGGGTCGAGTTCAACGTGGATGAGAACGACAACCTCACCGGGTTCGCATTCGAGCCGAAGCTTACGGTGGATGGGAACATCGCCCTGAGCGCGGAAGCGGTGGCTGCCATGTCGGTTTCCGATTTCACGGACATCGCCCAGGTGCAGCTGGCCTCTGGGGGGTTCTGGGTGTCCGTGGTCTGGGTCTCCGTGGACGTGGAGTTGGACCTCGATGCCGGCTACGACCTGGTCGCTGAGGCGGCGTTCTCGGTCACCGGCGGTGCCGGGGCGAGTGTCGAGGCTGCACCGGCCCTGCGCTACGACGGCTCCGCCTGGAGCGTGAGCATGCCGGCCCCGACTCCGACTCTGACCTTCGTCGGGCCCACGGTGGATGGGGTTGCGCGCCTCAACCCCCTGCAGTTGTACCTGAAGCCCGAGTTGGAGCTGGTCTTCTCCGGCTATGGAATGGCTTGGATCGCCCACGGGGATGCCACCGTGTCGGCCAAGACCTTTGTGGGCGTGGACGCTGAAGTCACCACGGCCGACTACGCCTGGAGCTTCTACGTGGGGCAGGAATACGCGGTGGGGCTGGAGTTTGACACCTGGCTCACGGACGAGTGGGATGTGGAGTACCCGGTGTACGACTGGCAGACGGAGCTGGCATCCGGGGGCGCGACCTTTGCCACCTGCGGGGATGGATCGGTGGATTCAGGCGAGGCCTGCGATGGCGCCGACCTCGATGGGGAGACCTGCGTAAGCCAGGGGTTCGACTCCGGCGCCCTGGCCTGCGATGGCTCCTGCCAGTTGGACTCCTCCGCGTGCGTGAACAACGAGGTGTGTACCGACGGCACAGACAACGACGCAGATGGGGACACGGACTGCAACGACTCGGACTGCAGTGGTCACAGCGCTTGTGTGCCCTCCACGGAGACAGACTGCTCCGACGGCACGGACAACGACGCGGATGGGGACACCGACTGCAATGACTCGGACTGCATCCACTCCACGACCGTCATGAGCCAGGCCACGGATGATGCCTACCTGGACAACGTCGACGCCTCCAACAACGACGGCAATTTCTTGATGATCGCATCCACAGGCAGCAGTGTGCAGGTGTCCTGGCTCAAGTTCGATGCCACGAGCATTGTGCCTGGCGGTGGCACCCTACAGGACGTGGAGTTGTGCCTGGAGGACAATCCGGGTCATGGGGTCCTCGGTGCAGCATCCATCGATCTGACCGTGTACCAGTTGACTGGGGGAGGAGCCTGCAACAGCTGGGACGAAAACAACGTGTATTGGGGGAGCCACTCCTGCAGTACCTCCACGCTGACCTCGTTTACCTGGCAGGGGGCCTGGACTGATGCCTGCTTCTCCCTGGGGTCTGTGAACCTGGGGGACCTTCGCGATGAGGGGATGGCCATTGGGGAAAGCGCTGTCAGCGGGAGGAGCGTGATGTTCCAGGATCGAGAAAACTCGTCCACCTACCCGGCTCTCGCTGTGACCTACACCGAGTGCTACTGACGGCGACCCAGGCGACCCAGGCGACTCAGCGCCCAAAGGCCATGAGGTCCGTGGCGGTCGGCATTTTCAGGCCAATTGCATAGGGAATCGACAGCCCAGGACGCAAGTTGCCGCCTAGGTAGCGAGCCTCGGTCGATGCCAGGTAAAACGACTCGATGCGGTCGGTGGCCATCAAACCCACCACTCGGCACTCGGCCCGCTCATCGTCCGTGTGGTCCCACCAGGGCTGGGCCATGACCAGGGTGCCGTCCAGTTGGATGGTCTGCACCTCCTGTTGCCGGGAGACCAGGCGGGCCGTCAGAGTCTGGGTCTGGATTCGCCGGGAATCGAATTCATAGGTCTCTCCGGGGGGGCCGAAGTGGACTCCAATGGTTTTTGCGGCTTCCTCTGGCACGGACCAGGTCGATCCTTCGCGGGCGGTGGCGCTTGGTAGAACGACGACGAGTAGATGTCGTTGTCATGGAGGAACGGGACAAAGCGCTCGTTCAACAGCTGGACGATCTGGGGATCAGCGAACGAACTCGCCCGCGCGATCGTCCCCCCCTCTCAACACCGTCCCAGGGGACCGTCGTTGCTGAACATCAGGATCGGCCGCCCGCTCTCCTTCGCCAGATTTCTTGTCTCGACGATGTCGTCAGAGAAGAGGATCTTCTCGTAGTGGCGCTCTTCATCGGAGAGTCGGACCGACTCGACAGCGGTGGCAAGCCACCCGGGGTCCACAAGGTCCTGGGGCAGGGGACCCAGCGCGAATTGGGCTGCCCACACCGCGCCTCCCAAGGCCATGGCCCCTCCCATCCAGCGGGTCCAGATGTTTCTGCGCTGTCGGCTGCATCGTTTGGTCGCAATGGGCGGTACTCCTTCAAGGCCATGATCTTCTCGCGGGGGAACCCATGGCGTCAAAGCGGGGCCGGTCACCATGAGAGAATGGGCCCATGTCCCACTGGCTCCTTGTCCTCGGTTTGCTGCTCGCTTCTCCGGCGGAGGGAGCCCAGACCAGCCACTCCCTGAAGAAAGGATCCCAGAAGTGGACGGTGACCGTGTCCTGGGAGGATGCGGAGGGAATGCGCCAGGACGCAAAGTTCCGCCTGCCCACGGAGGAGGTCCGACGAGACCTGGACACCGGGCGATTTCCGGCCGGTACCGGATGCGGGTGATCTGACGGTGACCCCGGAGCTGCACCGGGTCGCGGGACGGCCCTCGTTGTCTCCCGGGACCTCAGGCGATAGACTCGCTGCTCTTCTCGGAGGAATCCCATGCAAAACGACGATTTGTTGGCCCAGTGCTTTCTTTTCAAGCATCTCGACCGGGGCGAACTCCATTCGCTGGCAGAGGCCTCGGAGACCGTCCAGTACGCTGCCCACGACACTATCTTCGACGATCACACGATCGGCGACTGCATGTACTTCATTCGCTACGGCACGGTGGCCGTGGAGAAGGACGACGAGGAGATCGCCCGCCTGGGACAGGGATCACACTTTGGCGAGGTGGCCCTTTTGGACGGCGGCAATCGCTCAGCCACGGTGACGGCCGTGGAACACACCGAGCTTTTGAAGTTGGACCGGAGTCGATTCGACGCGCTGCTGGCGTCCGACACCCAGCTTGCCTCGGACGTCTACCACACCCTGTGTGTCTACCTGTGTGGACGACTGCGGCGCACCACCGAGCAGCTGGCCTTCTTCAAGGACCTGTCGAGCCACCACCACGCAGGCTGATCGATCAGGGGCCCCAGGGTTTCTCGTCGCCGCTGTCCTTGCCGGTGTCCCACTCCACGGCATCGGGCACCTCGATCTCCAGGTACAGGACTTCGCTGGCGCCGTGCGCATCGATGGCCACCACCGAGAGGGAGGTCCAGGTCTGCCACCAGCCCGTCGGGGGAATCCAATGCCCCCGCGTCTCGGTCTCGTTCCAGGACCAGCCGGGGGGCTGTTGGGGCCAGACCAGTCGAAAGGAATCGCGCTGGCGGTCGGTGATGCCCAACTCGATGTCCAGGCGCTCTCCTGTAAAGGCGGTCAATGAGTCGAAAAGGAAGCTCAACCCGAAGAGGTGCTTCACGTCCTCCCCGTTGACCGTTTCAAAGCGCGGCGGTGTGTTTCCGACGCCGCATGCAAGGACCAGCCAGATCACGGGGTGACCTCCAGTGCTTCCTGGGTCCAGGTCATGTTCAGCCCGTACTCGGTGTCCGGGTTCCAGTGGGATGGGCTGCAGTCGTCGCCGGGAGGGCAGGGCACTACCGTGACCATCATGCGCAGGGCACCGCTTGCATCTTCGGGAAGGACCCAGCGGTTTGTGCTGCCCGTGCGCCCCTCTGTCCAGGATGGGTCGTCGGTGATCCAGCTCTGGGCGGAGGTCCAGCCTGTCTTTTCCAACGTCCCGGCATCCACATACCAGAAGAAACTGGCATCCCTGCGATCGTTCTCCACGAGGATCTCCACGTCGATCGCATCGCCGGCCTGGGCGGTGTCGGGCAAGCTCAACTCCACCCGTGCCTCTCGCATGGAGACCGGCTGAGGGCGGGGTGAGGCGTTTGAAAACCAGCGCACGAATGCGGCAGCAAGCACCGGTTGGTCGTTCATCGTCGCTTCCAGCACCAGGGGCAGGTCGTGGTTGCAGGGTGGATCCACTCCCGACCCCGTGTCTTTGCCGTCTTTTCCAGTGTCGTACCCCCAGGCCGTGTCGTACCCGTACCCCCCCCAGTCGCATGAAATTTCGGGAATCTCCGGCGGAGTCCATGCCAGCGGCAGCTCTGTACCCGTGGCCAATACCGTGATCTCCGCCGGGTCATTGAAGCAGTTCAGGTTGTCGATGTAGGTGGGCACGTCCCTGCCAAGGGCACAGGTCTTCAGGGTCCACTGCTGCACTTCCATCTCCGGCGGGGCCGCCATGAGGGCATCGGTCTCGTAGGCCTGGTCCGGCTCGATTCGTGGAGGATTCAAGGACAGGGCCACGATCCGGGGATGTTCGATCGTGTACTCGGTGGCGAGGTACGTCGTCCGCTGGTTGAACAGCTCGAAGATGCATCCGGTGAGAAGAAGGAAAACCATCAGAAGCGGGCCTCCACGCCGACGGTGGGGAGAATGGGCAGGAACGCGATGGAGAAAAACTCACTGTAGTCGTAGTTGTAGGTGGCGATGAAGGGGTTCTTTCGATTTGTGGCGTTGTAGATGTCCAGGTAGGCGACCCAGTCCACGGCACGGGTCTCCCAGGTTTTCTGAGCCCGCAGATCAACGCGGAAAAAGGCCGGGTATCGCTCGGCATTGATCTCGCCCCGGTAGTCGGTGAACCAGGCCCACTGGGGCAGGTAGACGCCGTAAAGCGGGGTGTAGGGTTGGCCGCTCGTCCACTGGACCCGGCCGCTCAACTCGATCTTACGGTTGGCCTTCCAGGCACCCAGCACCGTGAGGCTCACCGGCTGGTCGTAGTCGCCGGGGAACCGGCCCAGCTCGGAATCGCCTCGCACCGCGCGGCCCAGGGTGAAGCTGACCCAGCCCCACCAGGGGGCTTGCTGGGGTTGCATGCGGATGAGCCCCTCCAGCCCATAGGCGTGGCCCTGCACGTTGAGAAACTCGGGACGCAACGTCGAATAAGCCACGTCCGAGTCGTTGTAGATCTCGCTCACGAGGTTGCGCACTATGAGGTTGTCCATGAGGGCGCCGTAGAGGCTTGCATCGAAGGAAAGCCCACCCCACAAGGGGCCCTCGGCCCCAATGCTTGCCTGCCAGGCGCTCATGATCGGAAGGTCCGGGTTGCCGATTCCCTGGGCGTAGCGCTCGATGGGGGGCATCTGGGTGTAGCGCCCGAGTCCGGCTTTGATGTAGTGGGTGTCGCGGAAAAGGGTGCGGGCCGAGATGCGGGGCTCGGGCTCCACCGAGGTCTTGTCGCTCCAGCTGTAGGCGGCGACTCGCATTCCCGGAGCAATGTAGAGGTCTCCGGCGGAAAGTTGCGGCTCGATCCAGGCGGCGCCGCGGAGTTGGGTGTCCGTCGTCTGGGGGACCTCGGCCTCTGGATCGTCCCACACTCCCTGGAAGTCATAGGCGACCACAGGCATGGAGGTGAACTGGGCGCCGGTGGCGAGGGTGGTGTGGTCCAAGGTGATGAACTGCTCGTGCCGGGCGGTGGTGGAGAAGCCCTCCACCTGCCCCCGATAGGGGCCCTGCCGAGAGAGCCACCAGGCCCCCAGCAGGTTGGTCTCCCGCTCGGGACCCAGGGCCACCCAGGTTTCGTGATCCCGCGTTGAACCGTCGTGAGACCAGCGCAGGCGCGTGCGCCAGAACTGGTTGTCGACCCAGATTTCCGGGTCGTAGGGCAGGTCGTGCTCCGCCCAGGAGGGCTCGTCAGGCTCCCCGTCGCCGTCGTCATCGAAGCGGGGCTCCCGGGCGACCAGGGAATCGCGGCTGCCCAGGGCCAGAAAGCTGATTTCATCCTGGTTCGTGGGTGTGTAGCGAACATCCAGGAAGAGATCCCAGTACTTCGGGGAGAAGTACCCGGCCTCGTAGGCCTCGCCCCCTGCCCGGACGGTCTGGATGGCCATTGCGCTCCAGATGAAGGCGTGGATCCAGCTGTAGCGGCCTGCGCTGCGCACCAGCCACTTGTCGTTGATGCGGTGCTCGAAGCTGGCGGTGCCATCCAGGGCGTCCACGCCAATGTGTCCCCGGGTTCGCCCGACAGGGCGGGTGTCCGTGCGCACGTTGACCACGGCCTGGGTGACCTCGCCGTAGCGGCTGGGCATGCCCCCGGGAAAGAAGTCCACCTGGTCAATGAAACCAGGGGTCACCACGCTCCGCCCCACGAGGGTGTGAAACATGTAGGGAACCGGCATGCCGTCCACGAGGTAGGCCGTGTTCAGGCCCTCGGCGCCCCGCACCACGAGGCTCCCCTCGGCGATGTTCGGGCGGGCCACCCCGGGCAGGGTCTGCAGCGCCCGCACCGGGTCGCCAAAGGTTCCGGGGACGGACCGAAGCTCCTCCACAGTCACCACAGTGCGGTGGATTTCCTCCCCCACCGCCTCCTCCAGGACCACGATCTCCGCCCCGCCGGGCATTCGCATCCGGTAGCGCAGGACCGTGGTCTCACCGGGCTTGGGCTCCAGATCCTCGTGGGCGATCTCCAGGTAGTCCGGGTGCACGATTCGAAGGAGCACTTGTTTTTGGTCGATGGCGAGGGTCAGCCGTCCCGCTGCATTGGTTTTCCCCGTGGCCAGCACGATCTCCTCGACCTCGATCTGCACCAGCGCCTCGGACACAGGGGCACCGCTGGTGTCGTCCACCAGGCGCACCTCCACAGTGGCCGGTGTAGCAGCGACAGCCACAGCCAAGGAAAGGAGGAGGGCAAGCACCGCCCCAGGCTACCCCGGGGGCGCGGGGGACGGCCGTTCGATCATAGGACAGCACCGCGAACGCTATTGTGTGTGTGACCCCGGCCGCGACCGTCATTTTCTCTAGGACTTCGCTTGGAAACACGAACCGTCTACAGCGCCCATGCTTTGAAGCGCATGTTCGAGCGTTCCATCGAGCGAGCGGAAGTGGTGGCGGTTGTGGAGGCCGGCGAGATCATCGCCAGATACCCCGATGACATGCCCTACCCGAGTGAGTTGCGACTGCACATCCACAACGGAGAGCCCTCCACGTGGTTGTTGCCTATAATGAAGGAGCCCATCAGAGAATCATCGTCACGGTGTACGAGCCAAGTCCCGAGATCTGGGACGACGCATTCAAGTCGCGGAGGAAGGGATGAACTGTGTCATCTGCAAGCACGGTCAAACCTCGGCCGGCATGGCGACCGTAAACCTCAATCGAGGGAAGACCTGCGTGGTCATCCGCAATGTGCCCGCTGAGATCTGTGACAACTGTGGGGAGTACTACCTGGACGACGACAGAGCCGCACAGGTGCTTGAAATCGCCGCCGCCGCCGCCAAGCGCCAGGTGCAGATTGAGGTGTGTGACCTCGTCGCCTGAGGCTGGCGTTTTCAGGCCTTTGCCTACGCTACCCCGGGGGCGCGGGGGACCGGGATGCGGTAGCTTGGGGAGGATGGTTTCCTTGTTGCTTTTGCTTGCCTGTGGTTCCCCTGCGCCGGAACAAGTGGAGGCGCCCGCGCCTGCGCCTTCGCCGGCACCTGTCGTGGAGGCAGAGCCGCCACCGCCTGCCGGTTCCATTGGCGGTGCCCCGATTCTCCCCGACCCCGTGGTGCTGGGTGCCATCTCTGCGGAGGCTGTGGCTGCGGGTGTCGATGCCCAGATGGAGGCGATCAACCGGTGCTACGAGGAAGCCCGCACCAAGAACGCTGCCCTGGCGGGAAAGGTGCTGGTGCGGTTCTCCATTGCCCAGGACGGATCGGTCTCCCGCACGGCCATCCGCTCTACCAGTCTGTGGGACACCCCGACAGAGGACTGTGTCAGCGCCCGGGTGGCGGAAGCGCGTTTTCCAGCCCTGGAGGGGGGTCGTGTAGCGATTGTGACCTACCCCTTTGTCTTTCCTGCCGGGTAGGCCGAGCGCTACCAGGCCACATTCACCGGGTAGGTGAGGGGCATTCCCGTTGGCATGTCGTGGCCCGGAAAGTCCGCCTTGGCGATGACATCGGACACGCAGGTCACGTAGTCCGCGGGCGCTCCTCCATCGTCGATGGTCTCGATACTGGCCACGACGCCGTCGCATCCCACCACCAGGTCGAAGGAGAGGTGCAGCTCGCTGACACCGGCTGGTTGCTTGCAGTAAAGGGCGGTCTGGATGACCCCTTGCAGGGCCACGGTGACCTCCTCGTAGCTCAAGCCGGAAGCAGCCACCATGCCGCCCTCTTCTGGATCCCCTTCAATTGAAAGGCAGGGCTCCGGCCGGGGGGCGGGGAGGCGATCCGCAGGGGCCGCGAGGGCCGCGAGCGGAAGGACCGCGAGCGGCACCATCAGCATGGGCACAACAGAGAGACGACGGAGGGACCGCACCATGGGCCGAGGATAGCACCGGGGACCCGTTGTGCTCGTGGTAGCTTTCCCCCGCGGCACGGAGGCTTGCATGCGTTCAATCTGGACCCTGATGGCGTTGTTTGTGGTGGGGACCACCGGGTGCCGGTCGGGGGACGACAAGCCCCTGGACACGGGCGCTGTCGACGACACCCAGGTGGACTCCCAGGTCGAGACAGGGTCCGACACGGACACCGACACATCCATCGACACCGGGGTGCCCATCGATGCGGATGGCGATGGTTTTGTGGCCAGCCTGGACTGCGATGACACGCGGGCCGATGTGAACCCGGGTGCGTCGGAGGTCTGCGACGGAATCGACAACGACTGCGACGGAGCCGTGGATGAAGACGCCTCGGATGCCACGACCTGGTACGCAGACGCCGATAGCGACGGTCACGGGGGCAGCCAATTCACCGTCGATGCCTGCTCTGCACCAGCCGGGTATGTCGCCAGCTCCGATGACTGTGACGACCTGGATGCGAGCAGCCACCCGGGGGCCACCGAGGTCTGCGATTCGGCGGACAATGACTGTGACAGCGCAGTAGACGAGGGGGTACTCCTGACCTGGTACGCCGATGCGGATGGGGATGGCTATGGCGACGCCACCAGCGTGTCGGAGGCCTGCAACCCTCCCCCGGGCCATTCCAGCAATGGGGATGACTGCGACGATTCCAGTGCCTACAACCATCCCGGGGCCTGGGAGGTCTGTGACGGCGCCGACAACGACTGTGATTCGTCGACAGACGAGGACGATGCCATCAATGCACCCACCTGGTACGCCGACTCAGATGGAGATGGCTACGGCGATGCAGCCAGCGCCACGACCGCTTGTAGCCAACCTGGCGGGCACACCTCCGGTGCGGGGGACTGTGACGACACCTCGGCGGCGGTCTCACCGAGCGCCATCGAGCGCTGTGATGCGGTGGACAATGACTGCGATGGCGTGACCGATGAGGACGATGCCCTGGATGCATCCACCTGGTACGCCGACTCGGATGGGGACACCTACGGTGATGCAAATAATACCGCCACCGCCTGTGCCCAGCCCTCGGGCTACGTGGCGGACGCCACCGACTGCAACGATGGTTCCTCCGCCGCCAGTCCTACGGGAACCGAGATCTGCGGAGACGGGTTGGACAACGACTGCAACGGGGATGCAGACGGGTCGGATGCAACAGATGCATCCACCTGGTACGCCGACTCGGACGGGGACACATACGGTGATGCAAATAATGCTGCCACCGCTTGTACCCAGCCCACTGGCTACGTGGCGGACGACAGCGACTGCAACGACGGTGATGCCGCGGTCGTGCCGGATGCCAATGGAGACTGCTACCTGGAAAGCTGCCTCGCTCTGCTAAGCGCCGGCCGATCAGTTGGGGACGGCCTCTACACCATCGACCCTTCTGGGAGCAACGACTACGAGGTTTATTGCGACATGACAACCGATGGAGGTGGCTGGACCCTGGTGGCCAACCTCTCCGACAGCGGATCGGACCTGTGGTCCCAGTTCATGCCTACCCAGGATGCGGGTCTGTGGGATCACAACACCACCCTCGGCACAGCGGTCTCTTTCACAACGGACTACAAAAGCCAGGCATACATGGATGTGCCCGGCACCGACTTGTTGGTGCAAGAAGCTCAGACAAATGTGTTGTTTGCAAACAACTGCTGGACCTCCCAGAGCTTCCAGGCCTTCATTTCGGCGCTGACCTGGAACGGAGATGGGTCAGATTCCAACTGGTCTGACAGCACGGGCGCCCATCTCTGCAATTTCGAACACTTCAGCTACAACGACTCTGTGTTGCGGGCGGGGAGCCACTCCGGCAGCGAGCGGGTGGTGGCTTTCAAGTGGGGAGAGCGGGACGGGGTCCAGGATGGCAACAAGGATCGGACCATGATCACGACCTTTCGGGCCAATGGCTACTCCACAGCCCACCACGTCGATCTGCCCACGGGACTGGGCGGGTTCACCTCTTATGGATCCAGCGAAAACTACGAGGACTCGAACGAGTGCCAGGGCGATGGCCCCGACCGGTGCAGCAACAGCAGCCAGGACTACCAGCTG
>CAZSZE010000083.1:0-17750 GCA_964610645.1 uncultured Enterobacterales bacterium
TCGTCACCGTACCCGTCCCCGTCGTTGTCGGTGTAGACCGTCAGCTCGTCCGAGGCGCCCACATCGGTGGTGCCATCGCAGTCGTTGTCCACTCCGTCGCAGATCTCGGTGGCGGAGGTATTGACCGCTGCATCGTCGTCATCACAGTCGGTGGCATCCGCCACCATGCCACTGAAGCCCTGGCAGCCGTTGACCGCCGTTCCACCGGAGTCTCCGAATCCATCGCCGTCTGCATCGGTGTACCAGTCCTGGGCATCGATGGCCCCGGTCTCGTCCACGCTCCCATCGCAGTCGTTGTCTGCGGAATCGCAGAGTTCATCCGCGCCCGGGTAGGTGTTGGCATCACCGTCGTTGCAGTCGGTCTGGTTGTCCGCAAAGCCGGAGGGAGCGCTGCAGGCTTGGGTGGTGCCGCCGTTTGGATCGCCGTAGCCGTCTCCATCCAGGTCCGTGTAGAAGGTGCTGGCATCGGAGGCGGCATCGTCCACGGTCCCGTTGCAGTCGTTGTCCACGCCATCGCAGACCTCGGAGCCATCCGGGTTCACCGTCGCATCGGTGTCGTCACAGTCCTGGCCATCCGCGAGGTAGCCGGTGGGGGCATCGCACCGGGTGTCCGGGTTGTTGGTGTCGCCGTAGCCGTCGCCATCCAAATCCGGGTACCAGGGGGATGCGGTGACGGCATCTGCGCCATCGGTGCTGCCATCGCAGTTGTTGTCGATGCTGTCGCAGTACTCGATGGCATCGGGATTCACCGTGGCATCGGTGTCGTCGCAGTCTGTGCCATCTGAGACAAATCCCGAGGGGGCATCACAGGTGTCCTGGGGCCCGGTGGAATCGCCAAAACCATCGGAGTCCGCATCCGGGTACCAGGTGGAGACATCCGTTGCGCTGGCCCCATCCACGGTGCCATCACAGTCGTTGTCCAGGTCATCGCAGACCTCTTCCGCATCCGGATTGATCGCATCGTCGGAGTCGTCGCAGTCCCCTCCGGTCGGGATGTAGCCGGTGGGGGCCAGGCAATCGTAGGTGTAGATGTTGTCATCGCCGAAGTCGTCGCCATCCACGTCCGGATACCAGTTCGTGTAGACCGGGTTGTCGTCCACGGTGCCGTTGCAGTCGTTGTCCAGGTTGTCGCACTGCTCGATGGCGCCTGGGTAAATCTGGTCGTTGGTGTCGCCGCAGTCCGTGTTGTCCAGCACGTAGCCGGAGGGTTGGGGACAGGAGCTGACCGCGATGACCGGGTGGCCGTAGCCGTCGCCATCCTGGTCCAGGTACCAGATGCGGGTGCCGACCAGGTCGGGGTCGTCGGCGTCTACTAGGCCGTCACAGTCGTTGTCGATGTCGTCGCAGGCTTCCACGGCCCCCGGCAGAATGGTGGCGTCCGTGTCGTCGCAGTCGCCGCCCGTCGTGGTCCAACCGCTCAGGAAGGCGCAGGAGGTGACGCCGCCTGCGTCTTCCCCGTACCCGTCCCCATCGGCATCCGGGTACCAGTCCAGGTTGACTACGTTGTCATCCACAACGCCGTCACAGTCGTTGTCGACTCCATCGCAGTACTCGACACTGCTCGGGAAGACAGTGGCATCCGAATCGTTGCAGTCCGTGGCATCGGCCACGTACCCGCTGGGAGCACTGCAGGACGCCACGACATCGAAGAGGTAGCCGTAGCCGTCTCCATCGTTGTCGCCGTACCAGGTGGTGGCGCCGGAGACGTTGGTGTCGTCATCGTCCACGAGGCCATCACAGTCGTTGTCGATGCTGTCGCAGATCTCGGATGCGCTGGGGTGGATTGCTGCATCCGAGTCGTCGCAGTCCTCACAGGCCGCCGTGCCGTCGCCGTCCACGTCGGCGTACACCACAGTGCCATCGCAGTTGTAGTCTGTCGGGTCCGTGCAATCGGTTTCCGGCGCGCCGGGGTACACATCCGCGTTGGCATCGTTGCAGTCCCCATAGGCGCTGGCGTAGCCACTGGGCTGATCGCAGGCGGAGGTGGACTGGCTGGCCTGGCCGTATCCATCGGCATCGTAGTCGTAGTACCAGGTGCTGGCCCCCACCACCCCGGGATCCGCCCCATCCACCGCCCCATCACAGTCGTTGTCCACGCCGTCGCACACCTCGGTGGCGCCGGGACGGATGATCGCCGAGGTGTCATCGCAGTCGCTGTTCAAGGCGGAGGTGTTCGGCGGCTGGTCACAAGCCTCCGTGGAGACATTCGGGTCGCCGTACCCGTCCCCATCTGCATCCGCGTACCAGGTGGTTGCCCCGGTGGGGTTTTCATCCACCGCGCCATCGCAGTCGTTGTCGAGCCCATCACAGATTTCATCGGCACTCGGGTAGACCGTGGCGTCGTTGTCGTCGCAGTCCTCGTCCTCGGGAACGCCATCCCCATCGGCATCCACCGGGTCGATTGCCGAGTCCGAGTCCGTGTCCGTGTCGGAGTCGGAGTCGGTCTCCGTATCGATGGAGGAGTCCTCGGTGTCCTTGGGTACACCATTCTTACGAGCGACCCCGAAGCCGTCATCTTCTCCGGCGCAGCCAGAGATTCCCAACGACAACAGCAACGAAAGAACTCTCATCATGTGCTAGGCAGACCCCTCCCCGGGGCAGGATGTGCAAGCTTACCATCCAATCCGCCGCCCCGGGAGGGTAGGAGGCCGCAGAAGGGAGAATGACCTGCGCCGAAGATTCAGGGTAGACTGCGCTCTCGTCCAAGCATGCTCAATCTCCTTTCGATCATTCTCGCTGTCCAAGCCGCCACCCTGACGGTGGATCGGTATGGATCTGGCGATCACGACACGATCCAGGCAGCCATTGATGCATCCCTGGACGGGGACACGATCTCAGTGCTCCCCGCCACCTATTTCGAGTCCATCGACTTTGGAGGAAAGGCCATTGAGGTCGTCTCCACCAGTGGCGCCGCCGCCACCAAGATCAATGGCATGGGCAACACCACCAACTGCGTGACCTTTTCCACCGGGGAGACAGCCCTGTCCATCCTGGATGGTTTCAGCATTGAAAACGGCACCCAGCGCGGCATCTACGTCTATGGAACCAGCCCCACCTTGAGGAACCTGGCCCTGGAAAACCTGGGATCCCAGTCCTTTGACGGCAGCGGCATCTACATCGATGCCGGAAGTCCCTCCCTGGAGTCCGTCACCCTGACCGACAACACCGCCTACTACGGGGGCGGGGTCTACGTGGTGAACCAGGGCAACCCGACCTTTTCCAATTGCACCCTGGACAACAACTACGCAGCGTATGGCGGAGGGATCTACCTGCAGTCCGGCTCCCTCACCATGACCGGTTCCTCCCTCATTCGGAACCACACCTACCACTACGGAGGCGGCATCTACGCCGGGGCCACCACGACCGTGACCCTCGACACAACCGACTTCCAGGACAACTGGGGGTACCACACCCATGGCGCCGCGCTCTACGTGGCCGAATACACCTTGCTCTTTGTGGCTGGAGGCACCTGGAGCGGCAACTACTCGGTCTACGACAACAGCGGGTACAACGGCGGCGCGATCTACCTTTCCAGCTTTGCAGCCGCCCAGGTCCAGAATGCGGTGTTCGACGACAACACCGCCAGCCACGGCGGCGCCCTCTATGCCTACGATGAAAACGACCTGACCCTCTCGGGCAACACCTGGACCAACAACTACGCCCGCAGCGGCGGCGCCATTCTTCTCAACGACAACAGCACCCTGGTCGCAGATGGCGACTCCTTCCGGGACAACTCCAGCTACATAGACGGCGGCGACGTGGCAGCGCTCACCCGTTTCGACGTGAGCTTCTCCAACAGCGAGTTCCAGGACAGCATCTCGTCCTTCGGCAACGGGGGCGCCCTGTACCTGGACGGCGAGGGCTCGGTGGCACTGGATGGCCTCATCATCACGGACGGCTACGCCTATGACAGCGGCGGCGGAATCTACCTGGCCGGCCTGCAGGACATTGTCACCCTGCACAACAGCACCATCAGCAGCTCGGTGGCCGCCTATGGAAGCGGTGGGGCCATTGCCCTGGACGATGGCACGGACCTGGTCTCCTCCCAGACGACGATCGCGCGAAACAGGTCCTATCTCAATGGGGGCGGGATCTCGTCTACGGGAGAGAGCAGCGTGGACCTTTCCCACGTGGAACTCACGGGGAACACCGCCACCTATGGAGATGGCGGGGGCGTCTACCAGGCCCCGGTCGTGTCAGGGACCGAGCAGCTGGTGGTGGCGGACAGCCAGATCATCGACAACACGGTCTTCTCCGACGGTGCTGGAATCTACGCCAAGAACGTGGAGACCATCACCTTCTCGGACAACCTGTTCGAGGGCAATGTCGGTACCGCGAACAACAGCTCTGGCGGCGGGTTCTTCGCCGATTCCACCGAGGACATCTCAGCCACCAACAATACTTTCTGCAACAACACCGCAGACAACGGCGGCGGAGCCTACGCCGAGGACACCTATGGCGGGTCCAACTCAGATGTCTGGACCAACAACGTGTTCCAGGAGAACGAAGCCCGGAAAAATGGCGGAGGCCTCTATCTCAAGGACTCCGACGACACCGAATTCACCAACAACCACGTGGTGGGCAACACGGCGGTCACCAAGGGCGGGGGGATCTACCTCACAAATGGGGTGACCCGCTTCACCAACAACCTGTTTGCCTGGACGCAGCAGCGAGGGGCTGTTCGGGGGGAGGGCAACACCACCAGCAGCGCCACGTTCTCGCACAACGCCTGGTTTGACAACGACAGGGATGCAGAGGGCGAGTTCGATGCGTCCGATGTGGCAGCCAACGGCAGCATTTCCGTGGACCCCGTCCTGGCGAACTACAGCCTGGACGGGGACTGTGACAACGACGATCTGCTCCCCTCCTCCGGCAGCCCCCTAGTGGATGCCGGGGACCCCAACATCCTGGACTTTGATGGCTCCCGATCGGACATCGGGGCCTATGGCGGTCCTGGTTCCTCCTACGTGGATGCCGACCAGGATGGCTACTACACGAATTCGGACTGCGATGACACCAATGCAGCGGTCCATCCCGGGGCCACCGAGGTCCCGTACAACGGGCTCGATGACGACTGCGATGCGAGCACCCTGGACGACGACCTGGACCAGGACGGGTGGGATGCTTCTGGCGACTGTGACGACACCGATGCAGCGGTGAATCCCGACCAGTTGGAGACCTGGTACGACGGCGTGGATTCCGACTGTGATGGTGCCTCGGACTACGATGCCGATGTGGATGGCTATGACGCCGACTCCCAGGGGGGCACGGACTGCGACGATGCGAACGCAGCAGTGAATCCGGGCGCCGCCGAGATTTGGTACGACGGCCTTGACTCGAACTGTGACGGTGCCTCGGACAACGATGCGGATGCCGATGGCTATGACGCCGACTCCCAGGGGGGCACCGACTGCGACGACACGGATGCTGCCGTGTATCCGGGGGCCACCGAGACCTGGTACGACGGCGTGGACTCCGACTGCGATGGCGCCTCAGACAATGATGCCGATTTGGACGGCTATGACGCCAACTCCCAGGGGGGCGCGGACTGTGATGACACCGATGATGAGGTGAACCCCGACGCCACCGAGACCTGGTACGACGGGGTGGACACGGACTGTGACGGCAGCAGCGACTTTGATGCCGATGGGGATGGCCACGACTCGGACCTGTTCGGAGGCACAGACTGTGACGACACAGACGCGGACATCTACCCGGGGGCACCGGAGGATGATCCCTTTGACGGGATCGACAACAACTGCGACGAGACAGACGAATACGACGGCGACGGCGACGGCCACGCCAGCATGCAGTACGGGGGCGATGACTGCGACGACGAAAACAGCGAGATCTACCCCGGTGCACCTGAGACCTGGTACGACGGCGTGGATTCCGATTGCGCCGGGGACGATGACTACGATGCCGATGGCGATGGCTACGCCACAAGCACTGACTACGACGGAACCGACTGCGACGACACGGACCCCGACATCCACCCGGACGCCGAGGACACCTGGTACGACAGCGTGGACTCGGACTGTGCCGGGAATGATGACTTCGATGCGGATGGCGACGGTGCCACGAGCGCAGAGCACGGCGGCGAGGACTGCGATGACTCGGATCCCACAATCGTGACCAGCTGCGAGGACACAGGCCTTACCGAGGACACCGCCTGGGGCGAGACCATTCGCGCCAAAGGTGGCGGCAGCTGCGGTTGCAGCGCCCAGGGCACCTCCCCTGCCGGCGCCTGGATCCTGGCCCTCGCAGGAATCGGGGTTCTTCGACGACGAAGACGCACCGCCTAGCCTTCCTCCCGGTTAGGGGCAGCGCGGAGGACCCGCCGTGCAAACACCCCGTTGGTTTGTCTTTGTTGTGGGGGCCCTTGTGGCCGCCTGGATGCTGCATGCACCGGTGGTGGCCATCCTGGTGGATTGGCTGTGGTTTGATGCCACTGGCTACCTGGGCATCTTTGAAACCACCCTGTCCGCCAAAGTACTGCTCTGGTTCATCGGCGCCGGTGCCACCGCCGCCTTCATGGCCCTGAACCTGCGCATCGCCACAAAGCTGGCCCCCATCAACACCATGCGCCTGAGCATGCTGCTGGCCGAGGGGAACATGAACCCCCGTCAGCTTCGAAACCTGGTTCGAGCAGCGCTTGGGGCGGTGGTGGTGCTCCCTTCCCTGCTCTTTGGCACCGTGGCAGCCACCCAGTGGCTCGACGTGCTGGCCTACCAGCAGCGAGAGCCCTTTGGCACCGTGGACCCGGTCTTCAGCAAGGACATCGGCTTCTACATCTTTCAGCTGCCCCTGTGGGAGCTGGGACAGAGCCTGGCGGTGAACCTGCTTGGAATCGCCTTGATTCCCTGCCTCCTGCTGTATGGACTGAACGCCCTCCTCGCGGGACACGAGCCCACCAAGATTCCCACCGCCCAGCGAGCGCACCTCCTGGTGCTGGTGGCAGGAATCTTCTTCGGGCTGGCTGGCGGCTGGATGCTTGATCGCTTTGACCTGCTCTTCCAGCACAACGGCGTCGTGTGGGGGGTGGGCTACACCGATGCTGCCGCGCGGCTCCCTGGCTACGCCGCGCTATCGGGCATCGCTGCACTCTCCGGACTGGGGATCCTGGCCAACCTGGGACGCAGCGGCTGGAGGGGGCCCATTGTGGTGGTGGGGCTGTACACGGTGGCCCGCATTCTGGTGGCGGGGGTCTGGCCGAGCATCACCCAGGACTACTACGTCAAGCCCAACGAGCTGGAGCTGGAGCGGGAGTACCTGGACCGGAACATCGCCCTGACCAACGCCGGGTATGCCCTGGACCGCATCGAGGTGAAGCCCTTTGATGCCGAGTCCAGCCTGACCATGGGGGACATCGAGGCCAACCCCCTGACCATGGACAACGTGCGGGTCTGGGACACGCGCCCCTTGTTGAGCACCTACAGCCAGCTCCAGGAAATCCGGCTCTACTACGATTTCCTGGATGTGGACGTCGACCGCTATGTGATCGACGGCAAGCTCCGCCAGGTCATGCTCTCCGCCCGGGAGTTGAACTACCAGAACGTCCCGGCCCAGGCCAAGAGCTGGGTGAACGAGCACTTCCAGTACACCCACGGGTACGGGCTGACCCTCTCCCCGGTGAATGTGGTGCTGCCCAACGGCATGCCCAAGCTGTTTGTAAAGGACATCCCCCCCACCTCCGAAACGGACCTGCAGGTCACCCGGCCCGAGATCTACTACGGCGAGATCGCCGATGACTACGTGCTCGTGGGCACCAGCGCCGAGGAGTTCGACTACCCCAGCGGCGATGCCAACGTGTACACCCAGTACGCAGGGGAAGGCGGGGTGCCCATCGGCACCTTTGGCCAGAAGGCTCTGTTCTCCCTGTGGTTCAAGAGCTTCAACATCATGCTCTCCAAGTACCTGCAGCCGGAAAGCAAGATCATGATGCGCCGGCAGATCTCCGAGCGGGTCCGACACCTGACCCCGTTCCTGCACTTTGACCACGACCCCTACCTCGTGGTGGCGGATGGCCGGCTGCACTGGATGATCGATGCCTACACCACCACCGACAAGCACCCCTACTCCGAGCCGGTGCGGGTGGGGCGTTCCCTGCGCCTGAACTACATCCGCAACTCGGTCAAAGTGGTGGTCGACGCCTACAACGGCAGCGTGGACTATTTCATCTCCGATGCGGAGGATCCCCTGATCCGGGTCTACGGAAAGATCTTCCCCGGGGTGTTCAAGCCCCTGGAGGAAATGCCGGAGTTCCTGCAGCCCCACATCCGGTACCCGGCGGACTTCTTCGACATCCAGACCACCATGTACCGGGCCTACCACATGACGGATCCCACGGTCTTCTACAACAAGGAGGACATGTGGGAGATCCCCCAGGAGCTTTATGGGCGCCAGGAGCAGGCCATGGAGAGCTACACGCTCATCATGAAGCTCCCCGGGGAGGAGACCGCGGAGTTCATTCTGCTGATGCCTTTCGTGCCGACCCGCCGGGACAACATGATCGCCTGGCTCGCCGGGCGCTCCGACGCCCCCCACTACGGCAAACTGGTGCTGTACCAGTTCCCCAAGCAGAAGCTGATTTACGGACCGCGGCAGATCGAGGCCCGCATCGACCAGGACCCGGAAATCTCGGAACTCATGACCTTGTGGAGCCAGGCGGGAAGCCGGGTGGTGCGGGGGAACCTGATCGTGATTCCGGTCGAGGACAGCCTGATGTACGTGGAGCCGCTGTACCTGCAGGCGGAGTCGAGCCAGCTGCCGGAGCTGAAGCGGGTGATTGTGACCTACGGGGACAAGATCGCTATGCGCACGACGTTGGATGAGGCGCTGCGGGCGGTGTTTGACCCGGCGCCGCGGGTGGTGGCGCCAGTGGGTGTGGAAGCGGCCTCTGGGGAAGAGGGGGTTGCTGTGGAGGGACAACCGGCTGTGGTCCTCTCCCAGACGTGGCAGAACCTGGCCCAGCAGGCGAATTACGACCTGGAAGCCGCTACAGCCGCGCAGAAGGCTGGAGATTGGGCGGGGTATGGGGAGGCGTTGGAGGCGCTGACGGCGACGCTGGAGGCGTTGGAGGGTCAGTCGGGGGAGTGAGGTCTTGGCTCTCGGGGATGAGATCGCTGTCACACCGGGATCGTAGAGGGAACGGAATTCGGAATTCGGGGCTCGGGGCTCGGGGCTCGGGGCTCGGCGCTCGACGGGGGTCGGAAGTGTCACCCATGTCCCCGGTTTGCACCCCTCCGAGATCTCCACCGCCAGGCCGGATTGGTCTGAATTCCACACACCATTTCGGACCTCTCTTTTCCGTTTGCCGCCCCTGTGGTAGCGTGCCCTCTCGTTGGAGATGTCTCATGACACGCGCCCTGCCCGTGACCCTTTCCCTGGTGGCGACGTTCGCCCTCGGGGCCTGTGCCCAGAAGGGCAACTTCCCCACCCACCACGCCCACCTCACCGTGGCAGCGCACCGGGTTCTCTACCATGCGGTGAAGGACATCGACGGTTGGACCAAAGAGGACCGGGTGGCCATCGTCAACCTGGACACAGTCCTGGCCGAAGATCTCACAACCCCCTCCATCGTGGAGGACGCCCTGGCCAATGCGGTTGTGGGCGCCGGCATCACCGTGGTGGAACGGGACAGTGAGTCCCTGCGCTGGTTGGCCCAGGAAGGCTCCGGGGAGCAGGTGGCGTATGGAGTCACCGGCTACACCAAGGATGCCGAGAACCAGATCGTGCTCGATGCGGAGCTGATGGGCGCCCGGCGCTATGTGCCCGGAGAGCGCTACCTGCTGGACGGCGAGACCCTGATCGAGCTGCCCCCGGGGACCAACCTCTTGGAGTTGGGACCGGATCCCGGCGACGACGTTCTGACCCGCGTGTCCCTGCCCGCGCCCCCTTCCCTCACCAACGACGTGCTCACCGCCACCAAGCTCTTGGCCTACCGCATTGTGGATGTCTCCGTGCGCGGCGAGTTCAAGGACCGCAAGACCGCTCTGCGCCACGCCAACGTGACCATCCGGTTGCGGCTCCTGGATGCCCGCTACGGCACCGTCCTCTGGGCGGGCGTCGTGGAAGATGTCGTCACGGACCAGATTCCCTCCTCGATGGTGGCCGAGCTGTCCAACTCCCTGCCGGACAGCCCCCGGGGCTCCAAACCCGATGCACACGCCGCCAAGAGCAACCGTCTCTGGAAGCGACCCGCCATGCGGAACGAAACAAAAGAGATCATTCGCTGCTGCGACGGGCAATAAACTGATCCGCGTCCGCGGATCGACTATCCTGCACCCATGAAGACGCCGCGTCTGCGGGTTGCACTCGTGCGCCCTCCGATTGTGCAGCTGCCCAGGAGCCTGAGCTCCTTTGGCGCGATTCCGCCCATTGGCCTGGCGTACGTGGCGGCAGCCATCGAGGCCGAGGGGCACCACGTGCAGGTGGTCGATGCTGCGGGGGAGGCGCTGGATGCCACCCGGGACATTCCGGGACCGCCGCGCCTGGGGACCCTGGAGATGCAGGGGCTCTCCCCAAAGAAGATTGTGGATCGCCTGGACCCCACCACACAGGTGGTGGGAATCACCCACATGTTCCTCCACGAGTGGCCGGTGGTCCGGGAGATTGCATCCCGGGTGCGGGCGCGCTTCTCGGACGCCGTCATCGTCCTTGGGGGGGAGAACGCCAGCGCGTTTTGGAAGCAGATTTTCGCCATGAGCCCTGATGTGGACCACGTGGTGCTCCACGAGGGGGAGGAGTCTTTTGCAGCCCTGTTGGAACGGATTGCAGAGGGCGAATCCGTCGAGGGATTGGCGGGGGTGGCCTGGCGCACCGAGGACGGTGGAGCCACCGGAGAAAGACGGGACCGTATCCGCGGCGTGGACGAGATCCAGCGGCCAGCATGGAGGGCCTTTCCCATCCAGTCGTACATGCGCCACGCCGACAACCACGGCGTTCACCGGGGCCGGGCCATGCCGATTCTGGCCACCCGGGGGTGCCCCTACCGGTGCACCTTCTGCTCCTCTCCGGAGATGTGGACCACCCGGTACATCACGCGGGATCCCGCCGATGTGGTCGATGAGATCGCCACCTACGTCACCGAGTGGGGCGTGGAAAACCTCAACTTCTGTGACCTGACCGCCGTGCTCAAGCGCAGCTGGATTCTGGCCTTCTGCGATGCCCTGGATGCCCGGGGCCTGGACATCACCTGGCAGCTCCCGTCGGGGACCCGCAGCGAGGTGCTGGATCCGGAGGTGCTGCAGCGGATGTATGACACCGGGGCCCGAAACGTCACCTACAACCCGGAGACGGGCTCCAAGGAGCTGCTGAAGACCTACAAGAAGCAAGTGCGGCTGGACCGCATGATGGGGTCCCTGCAGGCCGCCCGGGACGTGGGCATGGTCACGCGCACCTGCTACATCGTGGGCCACCCCGAGGAAAGCCGCCGGGACATCCTCAAAGACGGCGAAACACCTGGTGGAAACCGCGCGGGCGGGCGTGGCGGATGCATCGGTCATGGTGTTCGGTCCTTTTCCGGGAAGCGAGGACTTTCGCAAGCTCCAGGAGGAAGGCCACCTCACCTTTGACGAGGATTACTTCTACCTGGCCCTGGCCCGCTCCGGCCGGTCCGTGCAGACCTGGCACCCGACCCGCAGCACCGCTGAAATCGTGGCCACCCAGGTGGGTCTGATGGCCCTCTTCTACTCCGTGGCCTACGCCACCCACCCCCAGCGCTTTGTGGATCGCGCCCGGTCCATGTGGACCGGCCAGGAAACCAGCGCCGTGGACCAGCTCCTTCGGGTGAAGATGCGGCAATTGGCCAGCCGGGCGGGTTAGGTTTCTGGAGGCCCGGCCTCGGAGGAACCATGCGATCCATCCCCTTCCCTGTTCTTGTTGTTGGATGGATGCTGCTTTCGCCGCTGGGATGCGGGGATGAGGCACCGGTAGAGGAGAGCCTCCCGGACTGCGAGACCGCGGAGACCACCGACGGGGCGGGGGTGCGGGGCCGGCTCTACGTGGATGCTGATGCCACGGACTCCAGCCTCTACGACCAGAACTGGGATGCGGAAGCAGACACCCCCGTGGGCGCCCGCACCCTGACCCTGCGGGGCGCCAACAGCACCGAGACCACCGGTTCCTGCGCGGATGGGACCTATGCGTTCAATGACCTGGACGATGGGGTGTACCTGGTGGAGGCCGATGCCGAGGGCGAGAACTGCCTGCAAAAGAACTGTCCCAGAAACCTGGGTGCTGCCGTGGACGATGGGGATCTGGTCATGCTCACCTGGGGCGACTCGGTGCCGGCCTACGGGGGATCCCCCTACTTTCCAAAGCGCTTGAAGAACCTGCTCTCGGACCTGGTCGATGTGGACAACCGCAACGTGGCCGAGCCAGGAAGTGAATCCACAGACTGGCTGCCGGGTGCGGACTACTACGAGCAGCACCTGGTCCCCAACATCGCGGATGCGGACCTCGTGGTCATGTCCATCGGGGGCAACGACCTGGTGGCGGAGTTGTCCGGCGTGGACTTTAGCGACATTGATGGGGCCGTCGAGCAGGCGTACACCCTGATGGCGGAGATCCTGGAGAATGTACGCACCACGATGGAGGCCCTGCGGGAGTTGAATCCCAATGCGGACTACGTCTACTGCCTCTACGTGGACTACAGCATGTCCACCATCGGCGGCTGGGGCCTGGCCGACCTGTTCCTGCCGGAGGGCACCGTCACCCAGTTGATTTCAGATGCCCGGGACCTTGTGGGAATCGACGACGACCTGCTGCTCACGGACATGTACGGCGCCTCCCACACCCTCACCGCCCCCCTGGATGACTACATGGTGGACGAGCTCCACTTCAACTCCGCCGGCCACACCTTCTACGCCGAGGAGATCTTCAAGACCCTGGGCGGTGTGTTGGTGGGCGAGTCCCCCCTGGGCGGCGATCCCCGCTCGCCGCTGGGTGAAGAACACAACTTCTCCTTCGCTCCTTGAGTTTCCTCCGTGGTCACCGAGTTCACCGGCACCCGCTCCCTCGCTGATCCCGGCGCGAGCTTTGACACCTTCCGGGGAGTCACCCGACCGGCGCTCCTGGCGGTGCTGGGGGCGATGCTCTATCTGCGAGAGGGCTGGTTGGTGGGGAATTGCGGGCTGGGGGGGGCGCTGCTGATCATCGGCGCCGCCTACACCATTACCGGAACGACGGTGCTCTCCGTGGCCAGTGTGGCCACCAACACCCGGGTGAAGTCCGGGGGTGCCTTTGCGATCATTGCCCAGGCCCTGGGCGTCGAGGTGGGGGGAGCCATTGGCATTCCCCTGTTCCTGGCCCAGTCCGCCTCGGCGGCCATGTACCTCTTCGCGTTCAGCGAGGCCTTTGGCTACATGTTTCCCGACGTGAACACCAGAACCGTGGTGGTGGCCGCCTACCTCTTGGTGGCTGGGCTCTCGTGGCTCTCCGCTTCCCTGGCGTTTCGGGCCCAGGGGGTGCTGCTGGGGCTGGCGGTGGTCGCCCTGTTGTCCATCTTCGGCGGACTTTTTCGCGCCGAACTGGTGGCCCCTGTGTGGTCCGGCACCCTGGCGGAAGCCCCCATGCGGGATGCCTTTGCGATCTTCTTTCCTGCTTCCACGGGACTCCTGGTGGGGGTGGGCATGAGCGGAAGCCTGCTCGACCCCCGCAAGAGCATTCCCCGGGGCACCCTCACCGCTTGGGGGGTGACCCTTGTGGTGTATGTCCTGGCGGCCTTCTGGTACTCCGTTGTGGCCTCGCCCGAGGAGCTGCTGTACGAAAAGACCCTCTCGGTGAGCCACGCCCTTGTGCCCACGTTGGTGTTGGTGGGGCTCCTGGGCTCCACCCTCACCGCTGCCACTTCCTCCATGGTGGCAGCCCCTCGCCTGCTCCAGGCGATGGCGGCGCAGCGGGCCGTGCCTTGGGGACACTGGCTGGAGGAGGTGCCGGTGTCCGGGGAACCCCGCAATGCCTCGGTGGCCACCACCTCCCTGGTGGGTTTGTTCCTGCTGGCCGGTTCCCTGGATGCCATTGCCCCCATCGTGACCGCCTTCTTCATGGTCACCTACCTGGCCTTGAACCTCGTGGTGTTCCTGGAGCAGCGCCTGGGCATGATCAGCTTTCGGCCCACGTTCCAGATTCCCAACGCCGTGCCCCTGGTGGGGGTTGCGGCCTGCCTGCTGGGGCTCATGGCCTGCAGCCCCACCATCGGCCTCACCTCCCTGGTGTTTGTCGGGGTCATCTACCGGTGGCTGCACGGCCAGGACCTGCACACGCCCTGGGAGACCGTGCGTTCCGGGGTGGCGGTCACGGTGGCGGATTGGGCTGCCCGCCGCGCCACAGGGTTGGAGCGCTCCCACCGTGCCTGGAAGCCCGACCTCCTGGTTCCCGTGATGAGTGGCGAGGAAGCGGCCTCCCTGCTGCCCTTTCTGGAGGCCACCACCCGGAAAAACGGCTCCGTGAAGCTGGTGGGGCTGGTGGACAGCGCTGATCTCTACGATGCACTGGAGGTCCAGGGCCGCGAGCTGTCCCGGAGAGGCATCTACTCCTCGTTTACGGTGATTGCCGGGGGGACATTCTCCCGGGGAGCGCTCCTGTCGATGGATGCCATGCGCGGTGCGTTCTTCCCGCCAAACCTCGTGGTGATCGATGCCAGCAAGCACGACCA
Source organism: uncultured Enterobacterales bacterium (assembly GCA_964610645.1). GTDB lineage: Bacteria > Myxococcota_A > UBA796 > UBA796 > CAJQPC01 > JAYZDK01. The sequence continues at coordinate 14,660 of CAZSZE010000083.1, forward strand.
GGCATCGATTCAAATGGTGCTCGACCACTGCCTGACCCTCAAACTGGGCCTGGCCGTGGTCCTGCCCCATCCGGATGGAACCCTGTTGGGCTCCGGACAGCGCTTCGAGGTCTGGCTGTCGGACCGCAGCCCGCTCTGGCGCCTGCACCTGCACAACACCAGCGTGGATCTGCCGGTTCTCCTGGCGTACCTGCTTGCCTCGGGGCGAGGTGGCGTCCTGAAGGTGAGCACGGTCGTGGGGGACTCCGAGAACGAGGAAAAGGCCCGCACGTTCCTGCACCGGCTCATCGAGCGCGGGCGGCTGCCTGAGTCCACCCGCGTCTCCGTCCAGGTGGGGGACTTCCTGCCCTCCATTGAGGCCTCCGAGCCCGCGGATGTACGGTTTTACGGTCTTTCCCAGCGCGTGGACATGGGGCGCCTTCGGGATCTTCGGGATGCATCCCAGAGCGCGTGTGTGTTCTTGCTGGACTCGGGGCACGAGAGCCTCCTGGCCTGACTTGCCCTACTTGCAGGCCCTGTATTTCTTGCGACAGCCCACCACCTTGACCTCGACCCGGGCCACGCCGTCATCGATCATGCGCAGCTTGCGGGCCCCGCGGCGGGACAGGTCGATAATGCGGCCCTCCACGAAGGGGCCGCGGTCGTTCACCACCAGCCGCACCGAGCGCCCGTTGTCCAGGCGCTTCACCCGGACCACCGTTCCCAGGGGCAGCGTCTTGTGGGCAGCGGACTTCTTCCAGGGCCGAAACACCACCCCCGAGGCGGTGGGCCGCCCGGCAAAACCCGGTCCGTACCAGGAGGCCAACCCGGTCTCCACGTGCTTGGGCCCGCAGGCCAGCAGGAAGACCATCCAGGCGATCAAGGTGTGTAGCGCTGGTGGGGCTGCAGGGCCTCCTCCAGGACCGCGTACACCTGGGCCACATGCTCCTCCAGGCTTTCCACCGACCAGTCCGACGTGTCGATGTCCGGCAGCACATCGATCGCAAGGGGGCCCGGGAAGATCTTCATGGTTCGGGCGGGCCAACACTTGTGGGCATCGTGCACCACGACCGGCCGGATCGGCAGGCCCGTCGCCAGGGCCATGTGGACAAAGCCCTTTTTGAAGGGACGCATCCGTCCATCGGGACTGCGGGTTCCCTCGGGCCACATCCAGAGGCTGATTCCGTTTTCCTGGACAAATCTCGCCGTCTCGCTCATTCCCGCGATGGCACTCTCCCGGTTGCCTCGATCAATCAGCAGGTGGCCCGCCAGCCAATAGGCCTGGCCAAACCCAGGAATCCGGGCGATTTCCTTCTTTGCCACGGCACAACCACCAATGGGGCAGGTCCACATGCCAGAGAAGATGTCCAGGGTCGAGGAGTGGTTGCTCACATAGAGCGCCGGCTCTTTGGGATCGCAACGCTCAAATCCGCTCTTGATCGGCTCCCACTTGCCAAGCCAGATGAGGGCCCGCCCCACGATGTGTCCATACACGTTGCCGGCGCGAATCCGCGCCGCACGCCACGGGGTCAGGATCAACAGAACCACCATGAGCACCAGGGCGAGCGCAACCAGGACCGCAAACCCGAGCCCGAGGCGAATGAACGACTCGATTGGCCCCAATTGCTTTCGTGCGGGTTCGGCTTCCACGGTCCGAATCCTATCTGAATCGGTGGGTCCACGCATGGCCGCTCCTGCACTTGAAGGGCGCCCCTCCAAGGACGATCCGCTCAGGGGAACGCCGCAGCGGGTGAGCGCCTGATCGCGGCGGCAAGGGCCACCCCGACCTTTTCGAGGCCCACGGCATTGAGGTGGCCCGGGTCAAACGCAAAAACAAGGCTGTCTGCATCCGGCCCACAACAGGTGCGCACATCCACCAGGTCCAGGCCCCGCGCCTGAGCATGGGCCCGGGCCCACGCCTCTCCGGGACGGGGCGGCGGCTTGTCCCCCTGGGGATGGGAGAGGTCTGAATGGAAGGGCAACAGGGCAATGGCCAGCTGTCCCCGCCACGGCTGCAGCCCGGTGGCAATTCGGTCCAGGTTGGCAGATCGCTCCGCATCCGACACCCGGTCCACCCGCAGCACCCCTTCCTGGTCCGGGAGAAGCTGCGGTTCCCCCGACAGGGGAGAGAGAATCGAGGCCAGGGCGGCATAGACCCGTGAGTGACGCGCCAACCCCACCCGCAACGCAGCCACCGGACCCTTGGCACCTTCCAGGGCCTCCGCATCCGAAACATGGGCCTGGTTGTGATCGTGAAGGCTGGGCACCACCAGCACGAGGTCTGGTTGGTAGCTCGCCAACACCTCCTCAAAGAGCCACCGCATCTGGGTGGTGCTGTGTCCGGGCTGTCCCGCGTTGATCACCTGCGCGTCTGTCTCACCCGCCGCGTGGAGCGCCTGTTCCAGCTGGGCCGCCAGGGTGTCCTCGTCGTTGACCCCCCACCCAAAGACGTTGGAATCCCCCATGAGGGCAATCCGCCAGGACATGGGCTCCTTGTGGGGGGTATGCCGCGTCCGAAGACCGTCCGGATTCGTGCTCAACACAAAATCGTGGGGCTCCCGGGTGCCCCGCATCCGGTGGTTGGACATCCCCGCCTGCACCTGCCATCCCCCCAGGGCATCCCGCCGATAGAGCTGCTCGGTCCCGGTGGCCGAGAGGAGAATCTCCAGGCCACCCAGGATCACCCCGGCAACTCCGAGGCCCACCAGGGCCTTCACGCCCCGTGGGGCAGACCCGGATCTCGTTGCAGACCTCAGAAGGGCCTCCGGGCGCTGGGCCGGGTGATGCGCCGGATCTCCTCGGTGCCTGCCACCTGTTCAAAGTGCAGGAAGCCGCAATGGTCCAGAAAAGCCTGTTGTTCCGGGGTGATCTCCGCGCCCAGTGAAAAGCGGGCTTGGACCGGGGGCAGGTTGGCAGGTAGATCGTCTTGGGTGGGCACAAACCGTTCTATCCCCTGCGGCCGGTACGCCCAACCCTAGGAGGCTGTAGCGCATTGCGGACCGCGCCGGAGCAAAGCGGAGGCTGGCGAAAGCCCCCGCCGAGAAGGCGGGGGACCGTGACGAGCGGAAGTGCCTGGAATTGCGTGGGCAAGCCAGTCGACGGGAGCAATGCA
>CAZSZE010000084.1:0-7795 GCA_964610645.1 uncultured Enterobacterales bacterium
GGTGTTCGCAGACTGCGAATGGGTACTTTGGACCGTTTTCGGCCGTGGGTTCGCCAGAAACGGGGGGGGATGCGGTATCCCCCCCGCGAGGTGGCACGGTCAGCGGAGCGGCATCGCCTGGCGCTCACGATGGGCTGGAGCCCTGGAGCAGGCGCGGCCATGTCGGAAAGGACGATCGCCTAACCCCGCGAACGCCCGTCTCCTGCTGTATAGTGCCGGGGTTCCGGATGGAGGCAATGCAGATGCGCAATCGAGTTTCACTGGCCCTCGCAATCACGACCCTTGTGGGAATGGTCGGCTGTGAAGAAGACCTGAGGTGCGGGGAGGGTACCCGCGCGGTGGACGGGTTCTGCCTGGTGGACACCGGTGAGGAAGCAGACGCCGATGCGGATGGCGATGCAGACGCGGATGCAGATGCGGATGCTGATGCCGACGGGGACACAAACCAACCCCCCACACAGCCCACGATCTCAATTGAACCCAACACGCCGAGCACGGACAATGATCTGCTCTGCTTGATCACCGCCGACTCCCAGGATCCGGAAGGGGGGTTTGTTTCCTACACGTATGGTTGGGCGGTCGATTCCAACCCTGCTGGAAACGACACCGAGTTTGTGGACAGCTCCGTGACCAGCTCCGGCCAGGTCTGGGCCTGTCGGGTGACCCCCAGCGACGGCACCCAAAGCGGGCCGTTTGGGCTGGCCAGCGTCACAATTCAGTAGGGTCCGTCGCGAGCAGCGTTCGCACCCGCACCGGAACCTTCATTCCCTTGAGGGGCTCCTCCCGGTTTGGCCCACAGGCCAGGTCCATGCCCAGGGCCGCCACCACGGCATCGGTCACCAGGACCTCATGCAGGTTGGCGACTCCGCAGACGCGCGCCGCGGTGTTCACCACGTGCCCCATGACCGTGAACTCCCGGCGGGACTCGCTTCCCATGATCCCCCGCAGGACCGGCCCGGTGTGAAGGCCGCTGGCCAGGGGAATCTCCTTCCAGAGGTCCGGGATTGGGGTCTGTCGGCACCAGGTGATGATCTCCAGGGCAGCCGCGCAGGCCGAGTCCACGTGTCCGTCTTCGGCAAAGACAGCCATGAGACCGTCGCCAGCAAACTTGTCGATGTACCCACCGTGCCGGCGAATGATCTCGCTCTGGTGGGCCAGCACCCGGCTGACAGCCTGGAAGAAGTCGTCCGGTTCGTGTCGGAGGCTGTCCTGGGTGAATCCCCTCAGGTCCGTAAACAGGATGGTGGCTTCCAGGCGCTCCGCATCCCGTCCGGTCTCCAGCTGCTCCCGGACCGGCTGCGCCACAAACCGCTGCAGTTCTCCCAGCAGCCGGGTGACCTCCCGCTCGGCTTGGTGACGGGCCAGGTGAGAGGCCAGGCGGGCCCTGAGGATCAGCGGATGAATGGGCTTTTGGATGAAGTCATCCGCGCCTCCCTCCAGGGCGGACAGGTGGTAGTAGACATCGTCCAGGCTGGTGATGAGCACGATGGGGCAGTGCTTTGCCCACGAGCGGGTGCGCAGCTCCTTGCACAGGGTCAGGCCGTCCATGTCCGGCAACACCACGTCCAGCAGGTAGGCGTCGGGGTGTTCCGTCTCGGCAAGCACCAGGGCTTCCTCTGCGTTGCCACAGGTGGTGACCACGGCTCCCGCGGGTTCCAGGAACTTCCTCATTGCCGAGCAGATGGCGGTGGAGTCATCCACCACGAGGACTCGGACGTCTTGCAGAGGGTCCTTGTGGGGAGGACTCATGGGTCCAACTTCCCGCGGGCTGCCACGAGGTTGGCATCTACGGTCTCGATGCTCGCCGCCTCGTCTGCCCAGAATTGCTGGCTCTTGAGGGCCTCGAGCGCTTCGAGCGTCTTCCCTTGTTGCTCCACCCAGGTGAAGTACTTCTGGTTGTGCCAGCGCAGCCGGGTTTCGTCGGTCCCGGCCTGGGTCCAGGTGTCATCGATGGCCTGAAAGGAGGCCAGGCGCTGCAGGGCCACCTCCTTTGTCTGGGGTCCCTCGCGCTCCTCCAGCATGCGCAAGACCGAGGGATAGCGATCGAATCCATCGGTGGCGAGGGTGATGACGAGGTCGTCCTTGCCCAGGGAAAAGTGCCGGGCGGTCTTCATGGCCCCGAGCAGGTTGCACAGGCCGCTGACCCCCAGCCGTCCCTTCCAGCCGGCCACATCGGAATCCGAGAGACCCAGCTCCTGGGCCAACACATCGGCTCCCTCCTCCAGCATCTGCAGGCCCCGCACGCATTCTTCGTCATCGATACAGCACAGCAGATCCATGTTCAGGACGTTGTGGATCCAGGTCACGTGCTTGTCTCCGATGCCCTCGATGCGGTGGGCGCCGTAGCCCACGTTGTAGAGGGTGGGGCACTGCACGGGTTCCAGGCCGACAATCCTTGTGCCGTACTTTGTCTTGAGCCAGTCCCCCGCTCCGATGGTGCCCGCACTCCCCATAGCGGAGACAAATGCAGCCACCCGCCCCCCATGGCCCAGCTGTTGGGAGAGCTGTTCCGCAGCCCGGGCGGTGACCCCGTGGTGGAAGCGGTAGTTGCCCCAGGCCTCGAACTGGTTGAGCACCCGGATTTCCGGCCGTTCCTTCAGGCGCTTGACCTCGTCGTAGATCTCCTTGACGTTGGATTCAGAGCCCGGGGTCGCCACGATTTCGGCGCCAAAGGCTCGAATCATCTCAAAGCGCTCGGCGCTCATCTCCTCCGGGAGCACCACGAGGGAGCTGTAGCCCATGCGGGGACCGACCCACGCGCCGCCAATGCCGTAGTTGCCCGTCGAGGGAAACACCAGGGTGTGGGCCTCCGTGTCGAGGGCCCCGGTGAGTTGGCGCTCCACCACGCACGAGTAGGCAGCACCCACCTTGTGGGAACCCGTGGGAAAGCGGGACCCCAGCATCATGGCGATCGGTGCGTCAATGCCCGTAAGTTCCGGGGGAACCAGCCACCCCTGCACCTGCCCATCGTCCTCCACCCAGCGCACATCGAAGAGCCGGATTGGATCCAGGGGATCCGCCTGGGCCACCCGGGCCTTGAGGGAGTCAGGAAGTAAGGTGGGGTCCCGCATTTCTGCAAAGGTGGGGCCGAGAATCATCGGGCTCTCCAGTAGGATGAGGAGATGGTTTACACGCTCCGGTGCACCGTGTGCGGCGAATCGTACCGCGACGCGTCCCTCATGACATGTCCGCCGTGTGGGGTCTGGGGCATCCTGGAGGTGGAACTGCCTCTTGCACCTCCGGGATCCGGGCAGGGAATGCAGCGGTGGTTGCCCTTGATGCCTGTGGATCCGGGCCTTCCCCAGCCCGCGCCCCCAGTGGGAGACACGCCCCTTGTGGAGGCACCCCGGTTGGCGCGTTCCATGGGATATTCAAGGCTGCGCATCAAGGATGAAGGGCGCAACCCGTCCGGTTCCCTGAAGGACCGGCCCAGTTGGATTGCAGCGGTTCTTGCCCAGGGCCGGACGACCGCTTGTGCTTCCACGGGGAATGCGGCCTCGTCTCTGGCGGTCATGTGTGCTGCTTTGGACACCCCGGCGGTGATTTTCGTGCCGGATCGCGCGCCGGAGCCCAAGCTGGCGCAGCTGACCGTCTTTGGGGCCCGCGTGTTTCGGGTGCTGGGCACCTACGATGCCACCTATGACTTGTGCCAGGAGGTCTCGGACCACATGGGGTGGTATCCCCGGAGTGCAGCGGTGAATCCCTACCTGGTGGAGGGAAAGAAGACCTGCGGCCTGGAGCTGGGGGAGGAAGAGGCAGCGGACTGGGTGTCCGTGAGCGTGGGGGATGGCTGCACCATCGCTGCCATCTGGAAGGGGCTCAAGGAGATGTATTCCCTGGGCGTGTTGGATCGCTTGCCGCGGCTCCTGGGAGTGCAGTCCGAGGACGCACCGGCGGTGTACCGGGCCTGGGCGAAAGGCGATGTGGAAGGCCCTGCGCGGCCCCCGGAGCCCGCCCCGGCGGATTCCATGGCGGATTCCATTTCCGTGGGGGTGCCCCGCAACTGGCGCCGAGCGGTCCGGGCGATCCAGGAGTCCGGTGGGGAGATGATCCTGGTGTCCGACGACGAGATTGAGGAAGCCATGCGGACCACGGCGCGACTGGGAGGGGTCTATGCGGAGCCGGCGGGGGCCACGAGCGTGGCGGGACTCGCCAAGGCCCGGTTGGGGGGATCCGCCATTGCTGTCGCCAGCGGCTCGGGCCTCAAGGATGTGGATGGTGCGATGCGTGCGGGAGGGCCGCCGGTGGATGTGCCCCCGGACCTTGCGGCGGTGCTTGATGCCCTGGGAGAGTCGGGCTGACCCCCCTTTCAGGCTCGCCATGCGGGGTTTTTGGGGATAGGGATACCGGTCTGGAGGCCTTGTGGACGATCTGGATCAATTGGTGGATCGGGTCGCACGTCGGGTGCGCGAGCGCATGCAGCAAGAGGATGTGCCGCCCATGCCCGTGGTGCGCGGTACCTGGTATGACGAGTCGGCGCTCAAGGCGTGGCTCGCAGACGGCGTGGCGCGCATCGGCACCGACGGCCGCGCAGTGGAAGGGGCGCCCACCAGCGAGGTCGCCTCCCGCATCGACCACACCATGCTCAAGCCGACCACCACCCGGGAGGACATTGTCCGGGTGTGCAAGGAGGCGGTGGAGCACAATTTTGCCAGCGTGTGTATGAACACGACCTGGCTTTCCGTGGCGGTCCCGTTGCTGGCGGGAAGCAGCGTCATGCCCATCTGCGTGGTGGGCTTTCCCCTCGGGGCAGCCATCACCTCGGCCAAGGCTGCGGAGACCCGCGAGGCGATCCGCCTGGGCGCGGAAGAGATCGACATGGTGGTCAACCTCGGGGCCTTGAAGGGGGGGGAATACGACCTCGTGATGGAGGACATCCGCGGGGTCGTCCAGGCAGCGCAGGGCCGTCCCGTGAAGGTGATTCTTGAGACCTCCATGCTGGAGCGCGAAGAGAAGATCGCTGCCTGCACCCTGGCCAAGGCGGCGGGGGCGGCGTTCGTCAAGACCTCCACTGGTTTCGGGGGCGGCGGGGCAACCGTGGAGGATGTGGAATTGATGCGACAGGTGGTGGGGCCAGAGATGGGGGTCAAGGCTTCCGGGGGCGTGCGCAACCTGGCCGATGCCCGGGCGATGATCGCTGCAGGAGCCACGCGCCTCGGGGCTTCGGCCTCGGTGGAGATTGTGAGCGGCGGGACCTCCACCGGTTCCTACTGATGCGGGCGACGTTGATCGTCCTGGACTCGGTGGGAGTGGGGGCAATGCCCGATGCGCCTGATTGGGGCGATGCCGGGGCCGACACCCTGGGGCACGTGGCCCGGGAAATGGGGGGCCTCGATCTGCCCAACCTGCAGGCCATGGGCCTGGGAAACCTGCATTCCATCCAGGGTGTGCCTGCGGTGGAGGTGCCCACGGCTGCCCATGGCAGGGCTGCCATTGCCTCCAACGGCAAGGACACCATCGCTGGGCACTGGGAAATGGCTGGCGTGCGCGTGGTGGAGCGGTTTCGGGAGTTTCCCGACGGCTTTCCCCGGGAAATCCTGGACCTTTTCGTGGAGATCTCCGGGCGGGAGCCTCTGGGCAACTATGCCCAATCGGGCACGGTGATCCTGGAGGAGTTGGGGCGTGAACACCTGGAGACGGGGCGGCCCATCGTCTACACCAGCTCCGACTCGGTGTTCCAGGTGGCGGCCCACGAGGAGGTGGTGCCGGTGGAGACGCTCCACACCTGGTGCAAGGCCATGTTTGCTGCTTTGGCCCCCTACCGGCTCGGCCGGGTGATCGCGAGGCCGTTTCTTGGCGAGCCGGGGACGTTCTGGCGCACAGACAACCGCCATGACTATGCCCAGGAACCACACGACCAAACAGTGGTGGACACCCTCCACGCGGCGGGGTGGGAGACCACCAGCATCGGGAAGATCAAGAGCATCTTCGGTGATCGCGGCTTTTCCGAGGCGATCAAGGCTGGGGGCAACGCTGCCCTGACCCAGGCAATCCTGGATCGCCTGGATGTGCAGGACGCCGGGCTGATCTTTGTAAACCTCGTGGACTTCGACATGAAGTACGGCCACCGGCGCAATCCTCTTGGTTACGGCGCTGCCCTGGAGGCCTTTGATGCCCAGGTGCCGGACCTGCTCTCCCGAATGGGGGACGACGACGTGCTGCTCATGACGGCGGACCATGGCTGTGACCCGACCCACGCGGGTTCGGACCACACCCGGGAGTACGTGCCGATCCTGGCCTGGCGCAAGAACGGCTGTGCCCAGGACCTGGGAGATCGGGACACCATGGCCGATGTGGGGGCCACCCTGGCGGAGTTCTTCGGCATCGATGCGCCCCCCAGTGGGACAAGCTTCCTGGAGCAGGTGTGATCCAGCGCTGGCTTGAAGAACGGCGGGACGGCGTGGAGCAAGCGGAAGCCGACATCCGGGGCTTTGTCTCCGCGGTGGTGGAGGAGCGGATCACCCGGGCCCAGGTGGCGGCGTGGCTGGCTTTTGTGGCCACCCGGGGCATGACCGATGCGGAAACCGTGCACCTGACCCGGGCCATGACCGAGTCCGGGACGACCCTGGACTGGGCGGGAATCGAGGGGCCGTTCGTGGACAAGCACTCCACTGGGGGAGTGGGGGACAAGGTCTCCCTGGTGTTGGCGCCGGTGTGGGCTGCCCTGGGGTGGAAGGTGCCCATGATCTCCGGGCGGGGGCTGGGCATCACCGGGGGCACTCTGGACAAGCTGGAGTCGATTCCGGGCTACCGTACGGACCTCACGCCGGCCGAGCTGCGGCGGGCCCTGGAGACCGTGGGCTGCTTCATCAGTGGCCAGACCGGTGAGCTGGCGCCAGCGGATCGCATTCTCTATGCCCTGCGCAACGAGACTGGCACGGTGCCGTCGATTCCCCTGATCACCGCCTCGATTCTCTCCAAGAAGATGGCCGAGGGCCTCGACCGGCTGGTGCTGGACGTGAAGTGTGGTTCCGGGGCCTTCATGAAGACCCGGGAGGGAGCCCAAGGGCTCGCAGACTCCCTGGTGCGGGTGGGCAATAGCTACGGCGTGACCACCGAGGCCCACATCACGGACATGTCCCAGCCGCTGGGCGATGCGGTGGGCAACGCCCTGGAAGTCCAGGAGTCGATTGATTGCTTGCAGGGCGTGGGACCGGCCTCGTTGCGAGAGCTTGTGTGTCGCCTCTCCGGGCGGCCGGAAGAGGCCGCAGCGGTGCTGGATGACGGCCGAGCCTACGCGGCCTGGCGGGGCCTCGTGTTGGCGCACGGCGGCGATCCTGACGCGGAGCTACTGGGCGCTGGCTGCGCACAGGTTGTGATCGAGGCGGACCAGGCCGGAGTCGTGTCCCGGTGTGATGCCGAGTGCGTGGGCCGGGCGGCTTTTGCCCTGGGCGCCGGTCGGGCTGCAGCGGCGGATCCAATCCACATGGGGGTGGGGGTCCTCGTGCATGCCCACGTGGGGGATGCTGTCGAGGCGGGCCAGCCGTTGTTTACGGTGTTTCATGATGAAAGGGGTTTGGAAGCAGCGCTGGGGGAGCTGCGGGCCGCAGTGGGCTGGCCCCCCCCAGGGGAGGACGGCCTGGGCTGACGGCCCCTCCTGGCCCCGACTCGCCCCGACTCGCCCTGACTCGCCCTGACTCGCCCTGACTCGCCAAGTCCGCAGGGGGATACCGCATCTCCCCCCAATGTTGTCGCAGCTTTGGACAGATCGGCAGGGGGATACCGCATCTCCCCCCAATGTTGTCGCAGCTTTGGACAGATCGGCAGGGGGATACCGCATCTCCCCCCAGTATTG
>CAZSZE010000084.1:8047-17539 GCA_964610645.1 uncultured Enterobacterales bacterium
GCACCCTCGCAGCCTGCGACCCCCTCGATCTGTCACTCCAGCGGACAGATCGGCACCCTCGCAGCCTGCGACCCCCTCGATCTGTCACTCCAGCGGACAGATCGGCATTCCAGCTGGATGAGGGCAAATGCGATGCAGATCTACACCTACCTGAACCTGTACATGGAGGCGGGCGGGGATTTCCCCCTGATGTTCCATGACAGGCTTGTGGACGCGGGCCGGTTGTCTGAGAAGTACGCCCAAGGCAATTGGCGTAAGAACGTGCTCCCGCACCACCAGCGCGCCCGGGCCGCACTGGACCGCCCCATTCGCGCCCTGGAAGAAAAGGCCCGGAAGAACTGCCCGTAGGAAGTGTGGCGCTGCCTCGGCTAGGGGACAACAGCGGACCCACTGGCGCGCAACAGGTATGATTGCCCCATGGAAATTCGAGGCGAACTCGAGGTATCCGAGGAGGCCTTGGCCGAGGTCTGCCGTCGATACGGCGTGGCTCGCCTGGCGGTGTTTGGGTCCAGTGCTCGCGGGGACTTTCACCGGGACAGTGACGTGGATCTCCTGGTGGAGTTTCATCCGGAAGAGCGCGTGGGCCTGCTTCGCTTCGGGTCGCTCCAGATAGAGCTTGGGCAGTTGCTTGGCCAGCGGGTGGACCTTGTTGCCCAGAACGGCCTAAAGCCTCTTCTTCGGGAGGAAGTTCTGAGGGAGGCTCGTGCCCTCTACGCGGCGTGAACGACTCCTTCTGCTGGACATGGTCGAGGCGGCCGACGCGGTGTCGGAGTTCATCCATGGCGTAAGCGAGGAGGAGTTCGTTGGGAACGATCTCCTTCGAAGCGCGGTACTTCACAAGCTGCAGATCATCGGAGAGGCGGCTGCCCACGTGGGGGAGGAAACCCGACTGGCGATGCCCCAGGTTCCGTGGCCGCAAGTGATCGGTTTCCGGAACTATGCTGTTCATGTCTACTTCGCCGTGGATTGGCACATCGTCTGGGTCACAGCCAGCGATGATGCGCCCCTGATTCGGCGGAAGCTCCAGGAGCTCATCGAATCAGGTGCCGGCGAGGAACCGTGAACCGCGCTGTTTCGCTGTTGGGTCTTGGGGTCATCATCGGCCTCGCGTGGTTGATGTCCAACGACCGTTCCCGTGTGAACTGGCGCACGGTGTTCTGGGGGGTGGGGCTGCAGTTTGCCTTTGCGCTGCTCGTGTTCGGCACCGGCGCCGAGGATGCCCTGTTCCACTACGTGGGCAGCGGCGTGCGCAAGCTGATCTCCTTTGCCGAGGTCGGCGCGGACTTTGTCTTCCAGACCGTGGAGCCCCACCAGATCACCCTCGGGTTTGGGGAGGGGCACACCGAGACCTTCATCCAGCGCATCAGCCCGCCCGTGAAGACCTTTGCCTTCTGGGTGCTGCCGACGATCATCTTCTTCTCCAGCCTGATGAGCATTCTGTACTACCTGGGAATCATGCAGGTGCTGGTGAATGCCCTGGGCAAGATCATGCACAAGACCATGGGCACCAGCGGCGCCGAGTCCTTGAGCGTGGCGTCGAACATCTTTGTGGGCCAGACCGAGGCGCCCCTGGTGGTGAAGCCTTTCGTGGAGAACATGACCCGCTCCGAGCTGCACGCGGTCATGACCGGCGGCTTTGCCACGGTCGCAGGCGGGGTGTTCGCGGTCTACGTGCTGTTCCTGGAAAAAGGAATTCCCGACATCGCCGGGCACCTCGTGGTGGCGAGTGTGCTCTCGGCGCCGGCGGCCCTCGCCCTCGCCAAGGTGATGTACCCGGAGGACGGCGTGCCGGAGACGGCGGGCGGGGCTGTGCCGGCCATGGAGAAGACCGCGGGCAACGTGATCGAGGCAGCCTCCATGGGGGCTACCCAGGGCATGACCCTGGCCTTGAACGTGGCCGCGATGCTGATCGCCTTCATCGGCCTGGTCCACATGTGCGACTGGATGCTGGGCATTGTGCCAATCCGGTTCTGCGACGATGGCATAAGCTTCGGGTGGCACGCCGGCTGCGCGCCCCTGACCCTGATGGGCATTCTCGGGGCTGGCTTTGCACCCCTGGCCTGGTGCATGGGCGTGCCCTGGTCCGAGGCCCCCATCGTGGGGGCGCTCCTGGGGGAGAAGCTGGTGTTCACCGAGCTTGTGGCCTACCAGCACCTGGGGCAGATGCTCGAGGCCGAAACACCGGTACTCTCCGAGCGATCCGCCATCATCGCCAGCTACGCCCTGTGCGGCTTCGCCAATTTCGCCTCCATCGGCATCCAGATCGGCGGAATCGGTGGCATCGCCCCCAGCCGGTACCCGGACCTCGCCGTGGTGGGCCTGCGGGCCATGATCGCCGGCATGCTCGCCGCCATGATGACCGCGACGGTGGCTGGGGTGTTGGTGGGTTAAGCCGCCTCCCATGATCCAGATCTACAAGGACATCGACCCCCGCATTCACGAGTCGGCGTGGATCCATCCGGACGCCACGGTCATCGGGGACGTGGATCTTGCGGCGGGAGTGAGCGTTTGGCCCCGGGCGGTGCTGCGGGGCGACATGGGCCGCATTGAGATCGCCGAGGACACCAACATCCAGGATGGAGCCATCGCCCACGACACCGAAGGGAAGTCCGTGACCCGCATCGGCCCCCGGGTCACCGTGGGCCACGGAGCCATCCTCCACGGCTGCATTGCCGAGGGGGACTCGATCCTGGGCATGGGGTGCATTCTCCTGGACAACTGCGTCATCGGGGAGCACTGCATCATCGGTGCCGGGGCCCTGGTCCCCATGGGCAAGGTCATTCCCCCACGCTCCATGGTGCTGGGCTCCCCGGGCAAGGTGGTCCGACAGATCACCGACAAGGAGCTGGAGTGGATCCACTACAGCTGGACCGCCTACAAGGAGACCTCGCTCTCCTACGGCTGCAGCCATGGGTGATCGCCACAAGAAGCCCGGGTGCTTTCTGACGATTCTTGGGGTGGTGGGGCTGCTGGTCTTCCTCGGGATCTAAGTGCAGATATACGGAGTATGGGCCCACGGACCCGGGGACTTTACGGAAGACCTGAAGGGCTGCCTGGACAACCTGTGGCCCGATGCCCGGGGGGGGTTCGACCTGTCACCCGGCAGCGTCCTGGATGTGGGCGAGCGGTTTCGAGCGGTGGAGGATGTCCCCCTGCTGCGCGCCGTGTTTGTGGACCACGCCCCGAATGTCCTGGGCGACCCGGACTGGGATCGACTCCAGCGGATGCCGGCTGGCCCTGTGGCGCGGGGGGCCGAGCCGTTTGTGGTGGATCCTGCTGTGGCGGACTTGTCCCGGGGGCTGGGTGGTGCCCTGGTGCTGGCCTGGCGAGAGCATCCAGCCATGGCCTATGCCGCGAGTTTCCGCCGGGGACGGTGCGATGCATCCTGCTACCTGGCCCCCAACGAGCGCCTGGCGCGGTTTGACGGGCAGGGAGGGGTGGTGGAGGAGGAGCCGGGACGTGACCTCCCCGAGGGGGACCGCATGGGGGTGCTCCTGTGGGGGCTCCGGAAGTTCGCGGGAGGCCATTGGCGCCTGGACGAGGACGAGCGGCTTCAGCTGCCGGAGATCCTGGCCTGGTAACCCACGGAAACCACCTTGCTTCTGGGGTTGCAACTCCCTAAGATAAGAATGCAATCCGCCCGTCCTGGGCCCCCCGCGCCAAATCCCCCCGCGCCCACTCCCCCCCCCGCCCACTCCCCCCCCCGCCCACTCTCCCTCCCGCCTCCATAAAATCCATGCGAATTCGCAAGCTTGAGATGCAGGGCTTCAAGTCCTTCGTCGACCGTCAGACCTTTCATTTTGGCGATGGCATCGCCGGCGTTGTCGGACCCAATGGCTGTGGCAAGTCCAACGTGGCCGATGCCATCAAGTGGTGTCTGGGTGAGCAATCCGCGCGCCAGCTGCGTGGCGGCGCCATGCTGGACGTTATTTTCAGTGGGGCAGAGGGCCGGGCTGCGGTGGGCATGGCCGAGGTCACGATGACCTTTGCCGCCCAGGAGGAGCCCTTTCCGGGGCAGTGGGCTCGCTACGAGGAGGTCCAGGTCACACGGCGCCTCTACCGAGATGGCAACAGCGAATACCTGATCAACATGGAAAAGGTGCGCCGCCGGGACATCCAGGACCTGTTCCTGGACACGGGCATGGTGAATTCCCTCTACTCGTTTATCGAGCAGGGACGGGTGGGCAAGATGGTCAGCGCCCGGCCCGAGGAACGCCGCGCCCTCCTGGAGGAAGCCGCTGGCATCTCCCGCTACAAGGCCCGCCGGGCGGAGACCCTGTCCAAGCTCGCCTCCACCGAGGGCAACCTGGAGCGAGCCACAGACGTCTGCGACGAGATGGGCCGCCGTCTGCGGCAGCTGGAAAAGCAAGTCGAGAAAGCTGCCCGGTATCGCCGCCTGAGCGCCCGCATTCGCCAGGGCGAGGTGTACCTGGGCCTGGTGAAGTTTGCCGGCCTGGCCGGGGATCGACGGGAGCTGCGCGATGGGCTGCGCACCGCCCGGGCCGAGGAGGAAAAGCACGGCAAGGAACTGGGCGCCCGGGACGCGGAGCTCCAGGTGCACCGGGATGAGATCCAGGTGCTGGAGCAGGGGGTGGGAGACCAGCGCGATGCTCTTTCTGAAATGGAAGCCGAGCGCCGCGAGTCCGAATCCGCCCGGCACTACCAGGGCCGAACCCGAGACGATCTGACGGTGCGCCTGGATGTCATGGCCCACGACCTGGAAGATCTCTCTCGACAGCGGGAGCGGGCCGAGACGGATTCTTCCTCCATGAAGGAGGATCTCTCCACCAGCCAGGAAACCCTGGATGGCGCCGATCAGCGCCTGGCGGATTGCGGAAAGCAGGCCCAGGAGACCGGCGCCCTGCTCTTGGAAAGGCGGCAGGAGTTGGACACTGGGAAGGACCGGGTCCTGAAGCTCGTGACGGGTCTCACCCGCAGGCGAGCGGTCATCGCCTCCAAGACCCAGCGCCAGGAAGAGCTGCTGGCCCGTACGACAGAGCTGGGAGAGAGCGGCGCTTCGACCCTCGCGGGCCTTGCCCAGGCAAAGGAGGCGCTCTCCCAGGTTGAGACGGATGCAGCCACCTCGCGAGACGCGATGGCCACCTCTACCACGGCAGTGGACGCCGGAAGAGAGGCGCTCAAGGAGGGCGAGGCCGAGCTGGCTGGAGCCCGAAAGATGCTGGGCGATCTCGATCTCAAGCGCCTGGAATCCGAGCGGGAGGTGGCTGCAGACGAGGCCCGTCTGCGCAGCCTGGAAGATCTGCAGAACGCCCATGCGGACCTGGAAGAGGGGGCCAGGGCTCTGTTGGAGTCCGTGGAGAACCTGGGCACCGTGGCCGAGCACCTGGATGTACCCGAGGCTCTGCAGGAGCGTGCGGAGTGGGTGCTGGGCACCAGCCTGTCGCACCTGGTCTTTGCCGATGAAGAGGCGCTGCTTGTTGCGGCCGAGGCCGGGCTGGAAGGCCCCCGCATGGGACTCGTGCACATCGACGGGGCGCCAGAACTCACCGGTTGGACGGCGGACATCGCTGGAGATCGGGTGGGGGAGCAAGCCCTGGCGCGCCTCCTGGCGGGCTGGGAAGAGGCGCCCGACCTGGTCGCAGCCCTGAAGAAATGGAAGGAGACCGGGCGGGGCGTGCAGACCCCGGATGGCTCGGTGGTGGGACCCGATGGCGTGGTGCACGTGGGGCGCCAATCTCCTGGCAGTGGCGCAGCGGTTTTGCGTCGCCAGCGGGAGATCACGGATCTCTCGGCATCGTTGGACCTGTCACGCGGTCGTCTGGATGAACTCAGACAAGAGGCAGAGGACGCACGGTCACAGCTGGAGTCCCTCTCGACAGAGGTGCACCGCCTGCGGGAGGAGCTGGAGACGCTGCGTTCTGACCACCGGGACCGCCATGTGGCCCTGGCCGAGGCCGATTCCAAGGTCCGCGAGGAGCGGGCGGGCCTCGAGCGACAGAGCTCCCAGGCGGAGGCTCTCGAGGGAGAGCAAGCCTCCATCTCGGGAACCCTTGCCGCCATTGCATCCACCCTGGACGAGGAGACCCGCGGCCTCTCCGAGGAAGAGACGGACCTCGCAGACACGGAGGAGCGTGTTGCTGCCCTGCGCACCGAGGTCATGGACACGGAGACCCGAAACAGCCGGGCCCGGGAGATGCTGGCGCGGGCAGAAGCGGAGCAGGAGTCGGCAAAGGAGCGGGTTGTCCTGTTGAAGAACACCCTTGTGGGGGTGGAAGCCCAGCTTGCCAGCGCCACAGAGCGATTTGATCGCCTGACAAAGGAGCGGGAGGAAGCCATCGGCCGGGTGGAGGAGCTCGGCAGCGACGATGTGCGCCTCAACGAGCGCATCCAGGAGCTGGGGGAGCAGCAGGGTTCACTGCGGACCAAGCTGAAGGATGCCACCGACCGGTTGAGGAGCGTGCGCGACACGCTGACGGAAGCGGAGGAGTCTCTTCGCGGACTGCGGGATGCCCGGGAGGCGGCTACAGCGAGCCGCAATTCGCTGGAGCTGCAGGTGCAGGAAGCCCGTCTGCACATCGAGAACCTGCGGGAACAGGTGGAAGAACGCTACCAGGTCTCCTTGCCGGGGCTGTTGGATCGCCTGGAGCGAGATGCCTCCCTGACCTTGGAGGCCGGGGCGGCAGCACTGGGGGATGTCCCGGTGGATCCCGAGCGCCTGCCAGAGGTCTCGAATCTCGTGATCACCCCTGACTGGCTTGAGGAGCGGGACAGGGTGGAGAGCTGGGTCCGCCAACTCTCTGAGGATCGACGGGGCCTGGAGCGCCTGGGAGAGGTCAACCTGGCCGCCCTCGAGGAGTACGAGGACGTCATCGGGCGCTACAACTACCTGGAGGAGCAGCGCCTGGACCTGGAAGAGTCCGTGGAGTCCATTCGCAAGGCCATCGCCAAGATCAACCGCACCTGCCGTGAACGGTTCAAGGACGCATACGACCAGGTCAGCGGCCATTTCGAGCGCATGTACCCGGCCCTTGTGGGCGGGGGGCAGGCTCGCCTGATTCTCACGGATGAGGACGACCTCCTGGAAACAGGGGTGGAGATCTTTGTGCAGCCACCCGGCAAGCGCCTGCAGAACCTGGATCTGCTCTCTGGCGGGGAGAAGGCCATGACGGCGATCGCCCTCATCTTCTCCCTTTTCATGGTGAAGCCATCTCCCTTCTGCCTCCTGGACGAGGTGGATGCCCCCTTGGATGAAGGCAATGGTGGGCGGTTCAACAAGATGCTCAAGGAGATGTCGGAACGCTCCCAGTTCATCATCATTACCCACAACAAAAAGACCATGGAAGCAGTGGATACGCTCTACGGCGTCACCATGCCGGATCCCGGGGTTTCCCGGCTTGTCACAGTACAGATTCATTGATCGTGCAGGGAGCGTAAGACCTCGTTAGCGGTGGCTGATGGATCCGATGCAACTGGGCCTCCTCCTTGGAGGAATTGTCGCTGTGGTGGTGGGGGTGCTGCTCTGGAAGCAGAGACCCGCAGAGGAAATGGACGATGCGGGCCCGATCCAGGTGGTGGAACCCACCTCGGCCGGCCCGGTTCCCGTGGACGAAGGTCCCCGCAGTGGGGGATCGGGGGCCGTTTGGGAGGGTCTCGGAAAGACCCGGTTGGAAATGGGCCGGCGCCTTGCAGCCCTCTTCTCGCGCCAGACCATTGACGAGGCGCTCTTCGACGGCATGGAGGAAGTACTCATTGCTGCCGATGTGGGCGTGCGCACGAGCCGCAAGGTGGTGGCCCGGGTCAAGGAGGCCAGTGCAGGAGTTGAACACCCGCAAGAGCTTCGCGGTGCCCTGGAAAGAGAGATCCACGAGCTCCTGGCCCAGCGGGAGTCAGCATTGAACCCCGCCCCGGACGAGGGGCCGTACGTGGTCCTGGTGGTGGGAGTCAATGGTTCGGGCAAGACCACCACCATCGGAAAGTTGGCGGCACGGTTCACGGACATGGGCCACAAGGTGATGCTGGGGGCTGGAGACACCTTTCGGGCGGGGGCCATTGAGCAGCTGCGGGTGTGGGCGGAACGGTCCAACGCGGAGATCGTGGCCCACGAGGAGGGATCCGACCCGGGGGCGGTTCTGTTTGATGCCCTGGAGGCTGCCAAGGCCCGGGACTGTACCGTGGTCCTGTGTGATACGGCGGGTCGACTTCAGAGCAAGCAGCCCCTCATGGAAGAGCTGGCCAAGGTACGCCGGGTCGTGGGCAAAGCGGTGCCTGGTGCGCCCCACGAGGTGCTCCTGGTACTGGATGCCACGATTGGCCAGAACGCTATCTCCCAGGCCCGAACCTTTGGCGAGGTGGCCGGGGTCACAGGCGTGGTGCTGACCAAGCTGGATGGCACGGCCCGGGGCGGAGTCGTGCTGGCTGTGGCAGCGGAATTGGGCTTCCCGGTGAAGTTCATCGGGGTGGGGGAACAGGTGGATGATCTAAGGCCATTTGAGGCCCAACCCTTCGTGGAAGCCATGCTTCTGCCGGAAGCGCCTGCCTGAGGGTTTGCCGAGGATTGGCGGGAATCGACAAGAGGCTTTAGGGAACAAGGAGAGGCAGCCCAATGAGCGTTCAGATCACGATTCGCAACAGGCAGTACACCCTCCGTTCCGATGAGCCGGAGGAGGACCTGGAGGCTGTTGCACGCTACGTCGACGGCCGCATGGAGTCCATGAGCAAGGGTTCCCTGGACGAGTACACGGTGGCGCTCTTGACCGCCCTGAACATCGCCTCGGAATACCATCGGTTCCGGCAGCAGGTCATCGAGCGAATCGGGGGGCTGGACAAGGACGTGGCAGCGGTCAGTGCCATCCTTGAAGCCGCCTTGCCCGAGGCCGTTTCCAACGGTTCCCAGGACGCTTAGGACGGGGCTCGCTGAACGGCTGCTCCGCCCCAACTGAATCGATCAAGAGGAACTGCTTGACCGGGCATTGGGCTTGGGTTACTTCCGCGGCGCTCGTGGGCAGAATGGTGGGGTTGCCCCCCGTACGCCCGTCGGTCGGTCTTTGAAAAACAGATAGTAGTTCTCGTTAATTAAGAACGAGCCTGGTGCCATTGACTTTGGCTAACCAGTGGGCGCTTTGGTGTTCCTATCGGACGCTTTGGCGAGCATTGGCCGGTAGGTACCAGGTTCAAAAGCAAAAGTCAGAATTCAAACTGGAGAGTTTGATCCTGGCTCAGAGCGAACGCTAGCGGCGGGCTTAACACATGCAAGTCGAACGCAGTCGGTCTTCGGACCAATGACTGAGTGGCGAACGGGTGAGTAACACGTAGGTAACGTACCCCATGGCGGGGGATAACCCAGGGAAACCTGGGCTAATACCGCATGCGGTGCAAGGGTCATAAGGCCTTTGTATCAAAGCCTTCGGGCACCATGGGAGCGGCCTGCGGCCCATTATTTAATCCTAGTTGGTGGGGTAATGGCCTACCAAGGGTACGATGGGTAGCTGGTCTGAGAGGATGATCAGCCACACTGGGACTGAGACACGGCCC
>CAZSZE010000085.1:0-4971 GCA_964610645.1 uncultured Enterobacterales bacterium
ACCTGAACAACGCGGACTACAACTACAGCAAGGGAGACCTGGGGTCTGAGTTCCGTGCGGGGGGCAACGTCAGCGACACCAGCTCCAGCAGCAGCAACCGGCTGTCTCTCTGGGTGCGATAGCGCACACGCTCGGGGCGGCGGGGCCTACTCCTCCGCGCAACCCACCGCATCCACCGTCACCGTGGCCGAGTCAGAGATCTCAGGCTCGATCGGGTAGTGGTCCTCGTGGACCAGCAGGGCCTTCACCAGGTAGATGCCCTCGTCCACGTGGGGGATCTCAAATTCGTTCTTGTAGGTCATCCAGCGGTTCTGGCCGTTGAGTTGGATGTCGACGTGGCCAATTCCCTCCCGCTTCTGCTCCTCCTCGAATCCAACAAGAGTGAAGTTCTCCACCGCCACCTCCAGGGCAAAGGGGTCGCCACAGACCGTGTCTCCCTCCACCGGTGCCAAGAGGGTCACCCAGGGCTCGGTGGATTCGGTGTCGCCCCCGGTTTCCACCGGCGCGGACTGACACGCCCCCAATCCCCACATCGCCAGCATGAAAGACCACATCCGACGCATGGTAGCGTGCCATCCATGGCACGGCACTTCCTCGTCTTGATCTGCGGGTTCCTGCTGGGTTGTCCGGCGGACAATCCAACGGGGGAACCCCCCACCCTGTCCATCCTCGCCCCCGCCGAAGGCTCGACCCACGACGAAGGCGACGTGGCGGTGGCGGTGATTGTGGAACACATGCTGTTGGGGGACGCTGACACGGCGGTGGGGTGGCGACTGCCCTCCCTGGTCTCCGTGGCCCAGGCCCACGTGGATGAAGACACACCTGGCGGGGTCGTGGCCCTCTCCCTCAACGGCCTGCGCATCGCCGAGCTGGAACAGACCACCACCACGTTGGAGGGCCTCTCGGCGGGGGAACAGGAGCTGCACGCTGAACTGCTCAACCAGGACGGGACTCCCCTGGATCCCCCCGTGACCGACTCTGTTTCCTTCACTGTCCTCGTGGTTGATTGACCGCCCCGCCTCCTGGAGTCTCTATGCCCCTCTCAATCCTCGTTGCCGCCCTCCTGCTTCTTCCCGGCTGCCGTGAGCCCGAAAAGGATGCCGTGGAAACCGGGGAGGTCGACACCGGCGAGATCGACACTTCAATTGCTGGTGACCTTGATGGGGACGGATATGCGACCCCTGAGGACTGCAACGATGAAGACGGGACCATCCACCCGGGGGCCGCCGAGGTCTGTGACGGGGCCGACAACGACTGCAACGGCCTGGTAGACGACGATGACCCGGGGGTGGCGGGGGCGGACACCTGGTACGCGGACTACGACTTTGATGGCTACGGCGGGGACCAGCTGATCCTGTCCGCCTGCGACCAGCCCGATGGCTACGTGGACAACCACCGGGACTGCGACGACACGGACGATGCGGTGAGTCCGGATGCAGCCGAGGTCTGCGACGGCGCCGACAACGACTGCGACGGCACCATCGACCTGGACCCCACCGATGCCCTGACCTGGTACGTGGACGACGACGGGGACGGCTACGGCACCACCGCCTCCACCGAGACCGCTTGCGACCCACCCGCTGGCTACGCCCTGCATGACGGGGACTGCGACGACACGGATCCAAGCTACAACCCCGGAGCCCTCGAGGCCGACTGCACCGACCCCAACGACTACAACTGCGATGGCTCCACGGGCTACGACGACGCCGACAGCGATGGCTTTGCTGCCTGCGAGGACTGCGACGACTCCACGGCGGATGCCAACGAGGATGCCCAGGAAATCTGCGACGGCATTGACAACGACTGCGACGGGGACATCGACGGGGACGACGGCAGCCTGTCCGGCGGCACCGTCTTCTACGGGGACTCGGATGGAGACGGATACGGCGGCAGCCAGTACCAGCAGGTGACCTGCAGTGCGCCTCCAGGATTTGTGGCCAACAACGATGACTGCGACGACCTGGATGCCACCAGCCACCCGGGCGCCTCGGAGGTCTGCGATGGTGCCGACAACGACTGCGACACGGACGTGGACGAGGGGGTGGGCAGCACCTGGTACCAGGACTCCGACGGAGACGGGTACGGAAACGGCAGCGTCACCGAGACCGCGTGCGACGTGCCCAGCGGGTACGTGGGCAACGGCCTGGACTGCGATGACTTCAACGCCACCACCAACCCGGCCTCCTACGAGGTCTGTGATGGCGCCGACAATGACTGCGATGGAAGCACGGACGAGGACGCCATCAACGCCACCACCTGGTACGTGGACGGCGACAGCGATGGATACGGTTCCTCCGCCAGCACCACCACCGGTTGCAACCAGCCATCGGGTTACGCCGACAACGACAACGACTGCGACGACGCCGAGATCGCGGTGAATCCGGCCGCCACCGAGATCTGCGATTCGATCGACAATGACTGCGATGGCACGACCGACCAGAACGCCGCCGATGCCAGCACCTTCTATACGGATCTCGATGGCGACGGCTACGGCAACACGGCGAGCGCCACCCAAGCCTGTTCGGTTCCCACAGGTCACGTTTCGACGGGCGCAGACTGCGACGACACCAACCAGCAGGTGCACCCGGGCGTGGACGAGGTCTGCGACTCCATCGACAACAACTGTGATGGAACCACCGACGAGAACACAGCCACAGATGCCCTCACCTGGTACCTGGACGCCGACAGCGATGGATATGGCGACGACAGCACCACCGTGGCCGCATGCGATCAGCCCGTGGGATACGCCAGCGTGGGCGGTGACTGCAACGACGACCTCTCCAATGGAGGCGCCTTGTTCAACCCGGGCATCGCCGAGACCTGTGATGGGGCGGACAACGACTGCAGCGGTACCATCGATGACGGGGCAGCTACCGGCTCCAGCCAGAGTTGTGCGAGCACAACCTGCCAGGCGATCCTGACAGCAGAGCCCACATCCACTGACGGCACCTATTTCATCGATCCAGACAGCGGAGGTACCTTTGAGGTCTACTGCGACATGACCACCAATGGAGGCGGCTGGACACTGGTCATGAATGTGGCCCCCACGGACGGCAACAGCGTGGGCTACGACAACCAGCCCTTCTGGACCTCCAATTCCGAGTACGGGGGGTTCAGTTCGAGGTTCTCGAACGATTACAAGAGCCCCGCTGCCTACCGGTTGGCGGCAGATGCCCTGCTGATTCAATCCGCAGACACCGGTTCGTCGGGGAGCGTCCTTGGCTGGCGACGATGGCCCATGACCACCACTCGAACCCTGGATTCATTCTTCAGCACCGGGATCGTGGCTGTGCATGGAACGGACAGCTGCGAGACCCAGGGATCGGATGCGATGGACGTCGGCTCGACAAGTTCCTGGGACGACATCATTCGCCAGGGAGACTGCCTCTACGCCGACGTCAACCCAAGTAGCAGTGGCTACGGGGACACCATGCGGCTGACCACCCTGCCCTACAACAACCAGGACAACATGATGGCCGGGTTTGCATCGTGCATCAATTGTGGATCGCCCTGGCAGGGAGGAAATTCGTACATGGGGGCTGATCGCGCTCCCTGCAACACAGGGAATTGCGACCACAACCAGGTTTGCAGGATGGCAAACATTGATTGCCTGGGCAACTACTGCAACAACGGCACCTATTTCGGTACCGGAGGTACTTGCCCCACCACCTGGAACAGCCGGTTCTTCATGCGCTGACCCTCGCGCAGCGAGGGACCGTACGGCAAGCGATTCGGGGCCGCAGCAGAGCGGCTGGTGAAGTATTCGGGCTAGGGCACCCTCTCCCCAAGATGGGGTGGGTACACCGGGGTCACGTTGCCCACCCGAGGCGGGTGAAATCCACAACATATTGAAATAATAATACTTTATGGAAATGTAATGTGGTGGCACAGTGCTTGCAATCCGCTCCAATACGCCTCACAACTACCAGGAGCAATCATGCGCAAGACAACAACCCTGCTTTTTCTTGCAACCACCGGCCTGGCCTGCGACGGATCGCAGAACGACCAACCCATTGACATGGATCCTGTTGGACGGATCTCCGGGCAGATCACGGATGTCTTCGGACGCCCAGTACAGGATGTCTCGGTGGACGCCGCGGGAACTTCTGCCAGCAGCAATGCCGAGGGTGTGTTCACCCTGGAGCGGATGGAGCCCGGCGAGAACATCGTGTTGACCTACACCGCGGACGGCTACGCGACGACCTATGGCCGCGTGGACCTTCACGGCTGGGAAACGGTTTCCACCGAGGCCCGGTTGCTGGAAGTCGACGGTGTCTTCGAAATCGATGCCGACGAGGGTGGAACCATTGCCGTCGAGACCGAGAATGGCCCCGTGGCGGTGACCTTCCAGGGCGGTGGGTTCGTAGATGCCGACGGGGAAGGGGTTTCCGGCTCCGTGATCGGTGCGGTGACATTCCTTGATCCCAGCGGCCCTGAGTTCCTGGCGGGGCCGGGAGATCTGCGCGGGCAGAGCGCCGGCGAAGACCAGTTGATGGTCTCCTTCGGCATGGTGGAGGTGACGCTCACGGATTCCGATGGACAACCGGTCCAACTCGCGGAAGGCATGCCGGCCACCGTGGAGATGCCCATCATCGACGACGACAAGCCGGACTATCTGCGCATGGACGTCGGGGACACCCAGCGCATCTGGTCGTTCAATCCGGACACAGGCCTTTGGCTTGAAGAGGAAACCGGCACCATCTTCCAGGATGAGACCGGCGATCATTACATCCGTTTCCAGGCTCCCCACTTCACCTGGTGGAATGCCGATGATGGCCGGGCCGCGTACTGCGCCACGGGGCGAGTGGTGGACCTGCTTGGATTCCCGATTCGCGGGGCCCGGGTCAACTGCGTAGCCGAAGTGCCGCCGTTCTATTGTGCTTTCGACGGTGACCTGACCGACGATTGCATCCCCCCCGACGACGGTGGCGACGGTGGCGGCGGCGGTGGCGGTGGCGGCGATGACCGTGC
>CAZSZE010000085.1:4981-17083 GCA_964610645.1 uncultured Enterobacterales bacterium
CCCTTCGAGGCGGATCCTTTCGCCGGAGAGGACTCGGTACCTACCGATCCCGCCGCGGATCAGAACTGGCGCGAGCTCAACGCGAACAGCCGCAGCATCAACATCGTGACCACCGATGAAGATGGGTACTACCGGTGCGAGGTCTGGGCGGGAGCCGATGCGACCTTCCAGGCTTCCACCCACGTGGCAGACCTCAATTGGTTCTCCCCGGTCCATGGCCAGTTCATCGGGGGCACCACGGACGACATCAGCCAATGTGAGCCGATTCCCACCCTGCAGATCGACGTGTGTCGCATCACCGGATCCATCAATGTCGAGAACATCTCGACTCTGGTGGAAGAAGGACGGATCGAACCGGCCGACAACGTGTCAGCCCTCTTCTTTGATCCCAAGGGCTTCCCCGAGTACTGCGACAACCCCTGGGACGCCGTGCCCGAGGGAGATTGCATCACCTTTGCAGCCGAGGACATCGCTTCCTACCTGCCGATCAGCGCCATGCCCGGTGTGCCCACGGATGGCCGCAGCGTGGGGTCCACGTTGACCGTGGTCTCCAATGGTGTGGATCATGATCTTGCCCGCGTCCGGATCGATGGCAGTCCCTACTATTCATGGGATGGCTTGACTCGGAACAGCCAGGGAGACTTCCGGACCGAACGCCCGACATTCAACGGCGGGGACCTCATTGATGTCTCGACCAATGGCGATGCTGGCGACTACATGGGTCCCTGGACTGAGAATGGGATTGCCACGGTGCCGCGGGTCCTGACCTGGACCAACGACTCTGCAATCACCGGCAGCACGTCCTCCGGGCTCCAGGTGCAGTACGACGGTGCCAACGGGGATCCCCGGGGCGCCATCGTGATGGGCTCCTCGCTGGATGCCGAGACCCACATGGTCTGCCGCGTGTCGGACAACGGTCGCGTGCACCTGACCGGGCAGCAACTCTCCCGGTTGGGCGTGGAGGTGGCGACGCTGGGCGTGTACCACATCGAGGATGGGATTGCGGTCGGACCCGATGGGCTGCCCATCCGCCTGCAGATCTTCTCCGGAGCGACGTCCGTGGTGCAGATTCAGTAGGGAGCCATCCCGCCAGGTTTCGTCTGGGCTCTAGCAGCCTATGGCACGTGGTGGATGACGATGCTTCCGTCGACGTCTCCACCACGTGGTGCGCAAGACGTCTCCACGAGGTGGTGCGCAATTGGAAAAGAGGGCCAAGTTTGCCTTTCCCCAATGATGTAGCATCGGACTCCGGCTCGAAAGGAGTCCCCACATGCGCACCCTGCTCTTCTGTCTGTTCGCCATCACGTCCTGTCGGGAAGCCGACGACAAGCCCAACGAAACCGATGCAGACGACACCGCAGGAGTGGTGGATGCAGATGGGGATGGCTTTGGTGCCCCCGATGACTGCGATGACAACGACTCCTCCATCCATCCGGATGCCCAGGAGCGATGCGATGACATCGACAACGACTGCGATGGCGACATCGACGACGAAGATTCAGACCTGCGCGGCGCTGCTACCTGGTACGCGGACTACGACCTGGATGGCTACGGCGGAGACCAGCTGTCCCTGGAAGCCTGTGAGCAGCCCGACGGCTACGTGGACAACCACCTCGACTGCCTCGACGTCGACGATGAGATCCATCCGAATGCAGATGAAATCTGTGACGGCCTCGACAATGACTGCGATGGGGTCACCGATGGGGACGATGCCACCGATGCCCGCACCTGGTACGTAGACGACGACGCCGACGGATACGGGACCAACAACTCCACAGTCACGGCCTGTGACCAACCGGCGGGCTATGCGCTGCACGACGGAGACTGCGACGACAGCGCCCCGTCCTTTCATCCCGGCGCCCTGGAGTCGGACTGTGCCGATCCAGCGGACTACAACTGCGACGGGTCGACCGGCTACGAAGACTCCGACAACGACGGCTTTGCCGCCTGCGACGACTGCGACGACAGCACCGCCGATGCCAACGACGATGCACTTGAGATCTGCGACGGCATTGACAACGACTGCGACGGAGACATCGACGGAGACGACGGCAGCCTGTCCGGCGGCACCGTCTTCTACGGAGACTCGGATGGTGACGGATATGGCGGAAGCCAGTACCAGCAGGTGACCTGCAGTGCGCCTCCAGGATTTGTGGCCAACAACGATGACTGCGACGACCTGGATGCCACCAGCCACCCGGGCGCCTCGGAGGTCTGCGATGGTGCCGACAACGACTGCGACACGGACGTGGACGAGGGGGTGGGCAGCACCTGGTACCAGGACTCCGACGGAGACGGGTACGGAAACGGCAGCGTCACCGAGACCGCGTGCGACGTGCCCAGCGGGTACGTGGGCAACGGCCTGGACTGCGATGACTTCAGCGCCACCACCAACCCGGCCTCCTACGAGGTCTGCGATGGCGCCGACAATGACTGCGATGGCAGCACGGATGAAGGCGCGATCAACGCCAGCACCTGGTACGTGGATGCCGATGGGGATGGCTACGGCTCCTCCGCCAGCACCACCTCGGCCTGTGATCAACCCACGGGCCACGCATCAAACGATGCGGACTGCGACGACAGCACGGCGCTCGTGAGCCCGGGTGCCAGCGAGACCTGTGACGGCACGGACAACGACTGCGATGGGAGCGTGGACGAGGACGACGCCACCGACGCTGCGACCTGGTACGCGGACGTGGATGGCGACGGATACGGCAATGCCAGCAGCACCACGTCCGCTTGCAGCCAGCCGTCGGGCCATGTGGCGGATGCAACCGACTGCGACGACACCAATGTGGGTTCAAACCCGGGTGCCAGCGAGTCCTGCGATGGGCTGGACAACAACTGCGACGGCACCGCCGACGAGAACCTGTCTGGATCCACAGCACAATGTGCAGCCACGGACTGCAGTGCTGTCCTCGCAAGTGCCACGGGCACCCCTGCGGATGCCGCCTTCTGGGTCGATCCAGACGGCGGTGGCGCCTTTGAGGCCTGGTGCGACTTCAGCAGTGCCGGCGGCCCGTTTACCTGGCTCACAGCCACAGAACCCATCGCCTACTGGAGCTTCAACGGAGCGGATGTGAGCGCCTCGGATGTCGGTGGATACAGCGGCACGGTCCACGGCAACACCCAGTCTTCCGGAACGGTGCCCTACGCCAGCTTCGGCAACTCACTCCAATCCGACAACAACGATTCGGGGCGGGTCGACCTGAACACAGCGGTGCCCTTTGGCTCCCAGTGGACCCTCTCGTTCTGGGCGCGAAACGACTCGTGTAGCAACAACCAGATCGCGCTGCTGTTTGACGACAACAGCTCCTGGCTTGCAGACCTGTACCACACAGCCGCCTTCTACGCGCCAGGGGGCTATGCGTTTGCCATCCACGACAGCAACTGCAGCAGCTACACCAACACCTGGCGGCACTTCGTCTACCAGGACGAGGGGGGGAACATCCGGGTGTGGTCCAACGGATCCGAGCTCACGGGCACCAGCTACGACACCTACAGGAGTCTCTCAGGCATTGGACTCAACCGGTTCATGAGCAAGCCGTCCTTCGGCACCAATGGCCTCTCGGGCCAGATGGATGACCTCGCCATCTACGACACGCCGCTCGCCGCGACGGAGATCCAGCGGATCTACGACCAGGCCTCCAGCGGCCGGCCCGTGCGCTGGCAGTAGGGCCCCTCCCCTTCCCCCCACCCGCTTTCCGGGATAGAAGGCAGCCTCAATCGGAGGCCGAAATGTCCGAGGAACTCCCCCTTTTTGGCCGCCATGCCCTGGTCTGCGGAGCCAGCGCCGGGATCGGCCAGGCTGCCGCCATGGCCCTTGCGGTCCAAGGCGCCCACATCACCGTCTTGGCAAGGCGGGCCGAGCGCCTGGAATCCCTGTTGCCGGTGCTCCTGGAGTTGGGGGCCTCTGGCGCCGACGCCCTGGTCGCCGATCTCGATGATCGGGAGGCCCTGGCAGCGTCGGTTTCCCAGGCGATTGACTCCCGGGGCAACATCCACGTGCTGGTCAACAACACCGGCGGACCTCCGGGTGGCCCTTTGCTGCAAGCCAGTGAAGATGTGTTTCTCTCGGCATTTTCCCGGCATGTGCTCGCCTCCCACCGCCTGGTGCAGCTGGTGGTGCCGGGCATGGCTGCCGATGGATTCGGCCGCATCGTGAACGTCATTTCCACCTCCGTGCGGGAGCCGATTCCAAACCTGGGGGTGTCCAACACCATCCGCGGGGCCATGGCCAGCTGGTCCAAGTCCCTGTCCCGGGAGCTGCCCCCCGGCGTGACCATCAACAACGTACTCCCGGGCTTCACCGACACCGAGCGCCTGGGTTCACTGCAAGACGCCGTCGCCCAGCGCACGGGCCAGACCGACGAGGAGGTCATGGACGCCTGGCTGTCCCAGGTGCCCGAGGGTCGCCTGGGGCTTCCCGAGGAAGTGGGGGCGGTGATCGCCTTTCTCGCTTCTCCGGCCGGAGCTTTTATCCGCGGTGTCAGCTTGCCCGTGGACGGCGGGCGGCTGCGCAGTATCTAGAGAAACCATGTAGTTCGACATCTTCTTCAGCATCAGCCAGACCCCGGTGGACGGGCACACCCCCTCCGAGGCGGTGATGTTCCGGAACTTCTTCTCCCAGGTCGAGGCTGCCGATGCGTTGGGCTACGGCACGGCCTGGGTGGCGGAATCCCATCTGTCGAGCCAGGTGCAGAAGCAACACGACAAGCCTGTGATTCCCCATTGGGAGGGAGAAGTCGGCCTGAACGGGGACATCTTCCAGCTGGCACACAAGGTCTTTGCCCGCACCAAGAACATCGAGGTGGGCTCGGCGATCATGAACATCCTATGCAACGGAGGACCCATTGCAGCAGCGGAGAAGACCGCCACCTTCTGCGCACTGCACGGGGTGGACCCGGACGAGACCCGGCGCCTCCATGCCGGCTTCTCCGGTGGGCGTTTTGAGTTCATGAACCGCCCCTTTGGCATCCTGCCCCGGGATGCCGTCGAAGCTGCCGCATGGCCCGCGCTAAAGGGCCAGGTCTTCTGGGAGGCAGCGGAGATCTTCTGTCGGCTCCTGCGGGGGGATGTGCTCTCCAGCAAGGAGAGCCGCGCCACGGTGCTGACCCGGGGGAACTTCCGGTCCGACGAAGACTGGGATGCCGTGCAGCAGGCGACGGGAACCACCGCTGACTCCATCGACATCGCCCCGCGCTTTGAGTTCGACGTGCTGCAGATCGTGCCCCGGGACTGGCGGCGGGACCTGCTGCAGCTCATCATCGGCAGCCACGACCCGCGCCTCCAACAGTCCGTGAACGAGATCCTGCCCGTGCAGGTCTTCAACCTCTCGATCACCGACCCTGCCAAGATCGAAGACACCCACACCCGCATGGCCGACGCCTACCACGCGGACGGGGGCCCTTGGCAGCGCTCCTGCATGCCCCGCACGACGTTTGTGTTTGTGAACGACTCCCCCGGGCTGTCTGAGGAGCAAAAGCGGACTGCAGCCCACGAGGAAGCCCGGGCGGCTCTGGGCGCCTACTGGAAAGCCCTGCAGGGAACCATCGATCCGGAAAAGGTGGAGCGGGCGGTCACCAACGCCTTGATCGGAAACCCGGCCGACATTGTGGCCCAGGCCAAGGAGCGCTTCCACCCGGAGGACCGCCTGATGCTTTGGTTCGACTTCTTCAACCACGACAACGACCGGGTGATCGCCAACATGGAGGCCTTCACCCACAGTGTGGCCCCCCACCTGGCGGGAAACCTGTGAGCGGGCGCCCTTCCAGCGTCTCGCCGGGCCGCCCCGGCTCGGAGGTCTTTCCCACAAGCCCCGTGGGCGAGTCCCTGCCCGGGATTCCCACCGGCCGCGACGTGGAGTGGGAGCCGCTCCTGGACTATCGCCGCAACGGGGTGAGCGAGACCACGATTCATGGCGCGGTGGCCTGGGCCAGCGGCGGCAAGATGGTGCACTCCTTCGGCGGCAATGTCCTGTGCTACGGCCGCAGCATGATGAAGCCTTTGACCAGCCAGACGGTCCCCCTCCGCGGTTGGGTACCGACCACCGTTTCTTTGACGGCAAGCCACCACTCAGGAAGCGTCCGGGCCCAGGCAGTAAGCAACCTACATGGGTAGATGGCTGGGCTCCTGGCCGAATCCTGCATGTGCAGAAAATCCACCGCTCGCGCGGCTGGGGCAAATGTACTTATACGGTTCGCTGTGAATTCGACGGTACCTACAGCCTGATTCAACTCAGCGGTATTCGCCGTGACCTAGCGGAGGGCGACCACTGGGAATATGCCATGGACATGTTCCGAGCACTTCAGGGACTGGCGCAAACAAACGAGCAGGCACCTCATACTCACATGACGATAGGAAGGTATTTCAGGTGGAAAGATGCCCGCCCTTTTCACGTGTACAGAAGGCTCGACGGCATGCCTATGAAGGACCGACGTTACGCATGCACTGTCGACTTCGCTCCCGAACAGGACTCAAAATATCGGCTGCTTGGGCGAAATCCCATCGTGGCATCTGTTCCTTTCCTGCAGAAGCTTCACGAGTTGATGACTGTCCCAATCAAGACCGTGATCGGTGGGTACTACGATAAGGAGAGTGGCGCTCATGTAACAACAATCACTGAAGTGAAACTTGGACATGTTGACCACTACATCGCATCTTCCTATGCGTTTGGGGGTAGCTCGCTTTGTGTGCCGCTACAGGTAATCGGCTACACACACGTTTCGCCTGAAAACTAAGCGCAACAACTACTGCCTCTCTGAAGCGACGCAAGAAGCCTTTCCCTTAAGAGCGCCTTCGACAGGGAGGTGACGATGCCGAGTCTTTCGTTTCGCACGAAAGGGCAGTCTGTGGGCACTGTCAGAAACCACCTGGGGCAGTACAGCCAGACTCGCCGAGAACCCCCGCCAGTCACGCCGCGCTGCGGTGGGTCCAGCCGCGGCCGTAGCCGTGGTGCTGCAGGGTCTCCCCTGCCACGTCCCAGAAGCGTTCGACTTCCCAGGCGCTGAGTTCCGTGGTCCATCGGTGGGCGCGGGTGGGGTCCAACTTCACATCCCCGCCGTAGGCGCTCAACAGCTCGCGGGTACTTCTGGACTCGCCGATAAACTCCAGGACATCTCCCAGGGCGACATCCGGGCTGGAAAGCAGGTCCTCGTAGCGCACCACGATGACCTGGTCAGGAAACTGCGCAGCAAAGCGCTCGCCGGCGTCAAGGCGTCCCTTCCACCACCGGGCCAGCTGGTCGATGTTCCGGCTGCCAAGACGCTTGGCCATGGAGCAGGCCACATCCCTTCCATCGCGCACGCAGTGCACGAACAGCAGGTCCGGGTACACCTGGCGCAGGAAATGGAGGTTCAGCACATAGGCCGGGGTCTTGTTGATCCAGCGGGGTTTGTCGTCCAGGCCTGCATGGATGCCGAACAGGTCGGAAAGAAACACCCGAAATGCGTTCAGGGGGTCGCTGGTGTTGGCCCGCCGCACGAGGTCCTCGACCGCCGCCATGGCGTGATTCCGGGAGAAGAGCACGTGGTGGGGGCCGTGGTGGAAGCGCTCATGGGGCGCCTTGTTGTCGGGACGGTGCGGAAGATCACAGGCCCATTCGGACATGATCCGCGTGCACTCCTCCCCCACCTGGGTGGGGGTCAGGCCCGGGGTGCCGAAAAGCACCTTGGCCAGCTGGAGCACAAAGTCCGTTTCGTAGATCGGGGAAAACTGGGGGTGGAGCCCCAGCATGTCCACGAGGAGCGTCGTGCCTGAGCGGCCTGCGCCGCCCAGGAAAACAGGGCGACTCATGTGCCGATCCCCGCTTGCAGGGTGGGCAGATGGGCGGAGGGCGCCTGGGCGCTCTCGCCGTAGCCAATGGCTTCCAGCAGGTCGCCGTTGATCTGCCAGTAGATGTCACGCTCTTCATCGGTCAGCTCTCGCAGCCAGCGGCCCATGGAGTCTTCGCGAAGCTGCCCCATTCCGCCACACCAGTTGTCGAGAATGGTGGTTCCGGTGGTCTCTTCCCCAATCCAGGCCAAGGCCCGGTTCAGCGTCTCCACCGGCTGGAGCAGAATCTCCTCGTAGCGAACCACGTGGGCGGAAGCCGGGTTGGCCTCCATGAAGTCAAGGCCGGAGAGCACGCTCTCGCGCCACTCGTTGGCGGCCCACACCAGGTCATACTCGTCCCCTTCCGAGGCCTTGAGGGAACAGGCGATGTCCCGTCCATCCCGCACCATGTGCAGGAACTTCATGCCGGGAAAGCAGGCCGCGAGAAAGGGCAGGCAGCGCACATAGGCGTGGGTCTTGTTGATCCAACGTTCCTTGTGATCCACCGCACAGTGGGCAGCGAAAATCGTGTCGATCATGTTCTTGAAGGCCACCAGAGGATGAATCCGTCCGCCCTCGGCCAGCATGTCGATGGTGGCGCGGAAGGCGTGGTCCCGGTCGAACATCAGGTGGTGAGGCCCGTGGTGGTAACGCTCGGTGGAGGTGGAGGCGGAAGCGTTCACTCGCATGGGGAGGTGACGGGAGAAGTTGTCGATAATCGACATGCAGTTGTCCACGATTTGATCGCCGGTCAGCTCGGGGCTGGCGAACAGCGCCTCGGCCATCTGGATCACGAACTCGGTGTCGTAGACCGGCGAGATTTCGTCGTGGACACCCAAAAGGTCCGTCAGAAGCGTGGAACCGGAGCGGTGGGCACCGCCGATAAAGACAGGAGCAGTCTTACGCATGCTACCTCCAGGGTCCCTGAGGAATGGGACCGTTGAAGTGCGCATCGGCGGGTTGTGCACAGACTTTAGGCGAAAAAGCAGGATTCGCCGAAATTCAGCTCAAAACGCTCCGAGCGACCGCCACCACGTTGTCTACGGAGAATCCCAGCTGATCCCCCACCACGTTGCCCGGGGCCGAGGCACCGAACCGGTCCACCCCCACGCTGGCGCCATTGTCCCCCACCCAGCGCTCCCAGCCCTGGGTGGTGCCCGCCTCGATCGACACCCGGGGGGCGCTGCCCAGCACGGCCGAGCGCGACCCGGTGTCCTGGGCGGCGAAAACCTCCCAACAAGGCATGCTCACCACCCGCGTGCCGGTCCCAGCCGCTTGCAAGACGTCCCGCGCCGCAAGGGCCAGGCTGACTTCCGAACCGCTTGCGATGAGCGTCAATGCATGATCTCCCTCGGCCTCCGCGAGAATGTACGCCCCCTTGGCAGTGCCTACCGCCGGGGCGAGGACTTCCCGGTCCAGGGTGGGCAGGTTCTGGCGGGACAGAGCCAGGGCGGTCGGGCCGTCGGTGCGGGCCAGGGCCATCTTCCAGGCCTCGGCGGTCTCGTTGGCATCCGCCGGCCGAATCACGTGCAGGTTGGGAATCAGCCGCATGGCCATCAAGTGCTCAATCGGCTGGTGGGTCGGGCCGTCTTCTCCCAGGTAGATCGAGTCGTGGGTGTACAGGTAGATCACCTGCTGGCCCATGAGCCCCGCCAGGCGGACGGCCGGACGCATGTAGTCGTGGAAGACCAGGAAGGTGGCGCAGTACGGAACCGTGCCCCCGTGCAGGGCCATGCCGTTGCAGATCGAGGCCATGGCGTGTTCGCGCACCCCGAAGAACAGGTTGCGGCCGGTGAAGCTATCCGGGCCGATGCCCGCCTCGCCCGTGAGCATGGAGCCGTTGGAGCCCGCAAGATCCGCCGATCCCCCAAGGATCTGCGGTACCGCTGCCGCCACGGCGTTGAGCACCTTGTGGGACGACTTGCGGCTGGCCACACCCTTGGCATCCGCTGGAAAAGCTGGCCACTCCACCGCCGAGAGGTCCGGGGCCGCATGCCATTGGCTCCACTCGTCCTTGCGAGCCGACTCCGAAAGGCGGGCCTCCCAGGCCCGGTGCTCCTCCGCATGGGCATCCACGCTGGAGCGCATGTGGGCCAGCACATCGCCGGGAATGGCGAAATGGGCGTCGGGATCCATGCCCAGGCCTTCCTTGGTGAGGCGAATCTCCGCCTCGCCCAGAGGGGCGCCGTGGCTCTTCTCCGAGTCCTCGAAGTTGGGGGATCCGTGCCCGATGTGGCTCTTGCAGATCACCATTGAGGGGCGATCCTCCACGGCCTTGGCGGCGGTGATGGCTGCCGCCAGCTGCTCGTGGTTGTGGCCGTCGACTGTCTGCACGTGCCAACCAAAGGCCTCGAACCTCTTGGCCCGGTCCTCCGTGAAGGAGAGATCCGTGGAACCATCGATGGTGATGCTGTTGTCGTCGTACAGGTAGACAAGGCGCCCGAGCTTCAGGTGCCCCGCGATGCTGGCTGCCTCAGAGGAGATGCCCTCCATCAGGTCCCCATCAGAGACAATCGCGTAGACCCAGTGGTCGCAGAGGGCCCGGCCGAAGTGCTCCCGCAGGTAGCGCTCCCCGAGGGCCATGCCCACGCCGTTGGCAAATCCCTGGCCCAAGGGACCGGTGGTGGTTTCCACCCCCGCTGTATGACCGACCTCCGGATGGCCGGGGGTCCTGGAGTCCCACTGCCTGAAGTTCTTCAGGTCGTCCAGGGACAAATCGTACCCGGTGAGGTGCAGCAGGCTGTAGAGCAGCATGGAGCCGTGTCCAGCCGAAAGCACGAACCGGTCGCGATCCGGCCAATCCGGGTCGGCGGGGTCATGCTTCAGGAACTGCGTCCAGAGCACATAGGCGGTGTCCGCCATGCCCATGGGCATGCCTGGATGCCCCGAATTGGCCGCCTGGACAGCGTCCATGGCGAGGCCCTTGATGGTGTTCACGGACTGGCGGGCGAGGAGATCTGTGGCCAAGAGGCACCCCCGGCGGTGGAGTCGCCTCCTATCTTCTGCAGCCCCCCCTTGCAATCAGGTGGAGCGCATCGCTGATCCCGCGTTAGAAAGCGGCCCTCGCCCAGGGATGCACCATGGCCCAGAAGCCCCCAATTTCCTCCCGCGCAGACGACTACAGCCAGTGGTACCTGGATGTGATCCGGGAAGCCCAACTTGCGGACTACACCCCGGTGAAGGGATGCATGGTGCTCCGGCCCCACGGATTCGCCATCTGGGAAGCCATCAAGGACGACCTGGACCGCCGGTTCAAGGAGACGGGCCACGTCAACGCCTACTTTCCCCTGTTCATCCCCCTCTCCTTTCTCTCCAAAGAAGCTGAGCACGTGGAGGGATTTGCCAAGGAATGCGCTGTGGTGACTCACCACCGCCTGCGGGGCGTCGAGAACGAACACGGCAAGAGAAGCGTCGAGCCGGACCCCGCTGCAAAGCTGGAGGAGCCCCTCATCGTGCGGCCCACGAGCGAGACCATCATCTGGCACATGTACGGCCAATGGATCAACAGCCACCGGGATCTGCCCATTCTCATCAACCAATGGGCCAACGTGGTGCGCTGGGAGATGAAGACCCGGCCTTTCCTGCGCACCGCCGAGTTCCTCTGGCAGGAGGGCCACACCGCCCACGCCACGAAGGACGAGGCCGAGGAAGAAGCCCTGCGCATGCTGGAGGTCTACCGGGCCTTTGCCGAGGAAACCCTCGCGATTCCCGTGGTCACCGGCGCCAAGAGCGCCTCCGAGCGCTTTGCCGGCGCCGTGGACACCTACACCATTGAAGCCATGATGCAGAATGGCTGGGCCCTCCAGTCCGGCACCAGCCACTTCCTGGGGCAGAACTTCGCCAAGGCCTTCGATGTGACCTTCCAGGGTGAGGATGGCGCCGTGGAGCACGTGTGGGCCACCTCCTGGGGCATGTCGACCCGGTTGGTGGGGGCGGTGATCATGACTCACTCCGACGACAATGGGCTGGTGCTCCCCCCCAAGGTGGCCCCGGTGCAGGTGGCGGTGGTGCCCTTGTGGCGCAAGGACGGCGAAAAGGAGACGGTCCTTCCTTTCGCCGAGAAGATCGCCGCCGACCTGAAGGCCGCTGGCGTGCGGGTCGCCCTGGACACCCGAGAGCGCATGAAGCCCGGGGCCAAGTACTGGCTGGGGAACTTGGAGAGCATGTTGGTGAGCCTCGGCGGGGAGAAGACCTCGCACACAAGCTTCTTGGCTGCGCTGCGTCTCTCTCGCGCATAAGCTCGACCGCTGCCAGCCGACGTATCCATGACAAGTGCTGTAACCTCATCAT
>CAZSZE010000086.1:0-16555 GCA_964610645.1 uncultured Enterobacterales bacterium
CCTGGAGGGCGGGGGACTGGATCTGGATCTCCTCCAACAAGTGGGTCTCGGCTTCCTCTGTGGCACCGCGAAGGCGAAGCAGGTGGGCCAGGGCTGCATGGACGAAGGGTTGGAGGGGGTTGGCCTCCATGCCGGCCCGGAGCAGGGGTTCCGCATCCGAGAAGCTCCCCCGGGCGGCGAGGGCGACCCCCAACATGCCCATGCCTTCGGGCAGGTCCGGGAGAAGGGACCGGGCGCGGAGGGCTTCGCGCTCCAGCTGATCGAGTCTCCTCGTGAGAAACAGGGCGTGCAGGTAGGCTGCCCAATTGGTCGCGACATAGGGGTCCATGTTTACGGACTCGGCCAGGTGATCCACCGCAATGGAGGGGTCGGTCTTCAGGAAGATGCGCCCCATGGCTCCCCGGGTCGTGCTGGAGGGGCGCACCGATTCAGCTGCCTCCAGAGTGGCCAGTGCCTCGGGGACCCGATCGAGGCGCAAGAGAACGGTAGCGTGCAGGGTCCGCAAATCCAGGAGCCCCGGGTCCTTTTCGAGCACCGCCTCGATCTGCTTGAGGGCGCTCTTGAGGTCGCCCGACTGGAAGGCACGGCGGGCGCCTTGCACACTGTGCAGGAGACCGAGGCGCTGCACGGGATCAGGGGGTGGGTCGTCCGGATCGAGATCCTGGTCCGGCGCGGCGCCCGTCACGTACCCGAGGGCCTCGAGTTGGGCGATACGTTCCGCGCTCAACTCAACCCGCTCCGTGGTCTCTTCCATCGGAAGCTGGGTGGCTTCCAGGGTGCGCAGACGGGTGCCCAACTCCTGCAACACCGCGGGCTGGTCGAGGGCGAGGTTCTGCGCTTCCTTGGCGTCCGAGTGGTGATAGAGCTCCGGCGTGGTGGAGTCAATCAGCTTGTGGTCGGCCGTGATCAGGGCTTTTTGCGGCGCCCATCCGTAGTGATGCCAGGCGTACAGGGACTCTGCATAGACCGCTGCGCCGTCCCCCGGGGCCCCCTGCATCCACGGCGAGAGGTCTCGTCCATCCAGTCCCTCTGGAATCGCCAGCCCAGCGGCCCCCAGGAGGGTGGGCATCACGTCGACCAGGCTGGTGGGGTGGGGGATTCGCTGGGCGGCCAGTCCCCCTGGCCGGCGGATCAGCAGCGGAATGCGAAGGGTCTCGTCGTACAACAGGACCCCGTGGGTGGCCTCGCCGTGGGCTCCAAGCGCTTCCCCGTGATCCGCGAGGACCACGACCCAGGTGTTTTCAAGTTGGTTGCTTTCTTTCAGCCAGGACACGAGGCGACCCACCTGGGCATCGACCGTTGCAATCTCCCCCAGGTAGGGCTGCCCGGGAAACCGGCTTCGATAGGGCTCGGGTGGCCGGTAGGGGTCGTGGGCATCAAAGAGATGGACCCAGGAGAAAAACGGCGCATCTCGCTCCTTCTTGAGCCAACCAAGCGCATCGTCGACGGTCTGGGATCCGGGTCGCTCCACGTCCCAGCGATTGGCGGTGGACTTTGAACTCGCCCGCAGATCATCAAAGAAGACGTCAAACCCCTGGGCAAATCCCCAGTGGTGGCTGGTGACCTGAGCGGACACGGCCGCCATGGTCGCGTAACCTCCGGCCTTCAGCTTTTCTGCGAGGGTGGAGGCGCCTTCGGCCAGGAAGAAGTCCCCGTTGTCCCGCACGCCGTGGCGGGGTGGGGTTTGTCCGGTGAAGAGCGAGGAGTGGGCGGGAATCGTCAGGGGGGTGACGGTGTAGGCGCGTTCGAAGAGTGCCCCTTCTGCAGCGAGGGCATCCAGGTGGGGGGTCGCGTCGCTGTTTCCTCCGTAGGCCCCGATGACATCGGCCCGGGTTGTGTCCAGGGTGACGAGCAGCAGGTTGGGGGGCCCTGGTGCATCGCGGGCACACCCGGCAAGGACCCCGATCACCGACAGGGAGAGGGCCGGCCTCAATCCCCTTCCGCCTCGCCTTGAATGGTGGTGGGGTCGAAGAGTGCCGAAATGCGAACCCTTCCTCCGGACCCGCGAATCTTCGCATGGCATCCCAGCCGGGTGGTGGGGGTGAGGGGGGGGGCGGGCGCCCTGTCACGGCCCTCGTGGGCCTTGCCAGCCACGTGGTCGTCCATGGCGTCTTTCTCGTAGGTGGAGAGATCGCTGATGCCCGTGGCATCCACCAGCTCCACGCGGCACAAGCCGCAGAGACCGTCGGGGCAGGTGCCCCCCGCCCGTCGCCCCGTACTGATGGTGATGCCATGGGCATCGGCCGCCATGAGGAGCGAGTAGTGCTCCTCGACTTCCAGCACCTGCTCCGTGCCGTCCGGCAAGAGGAACGTGACCCGGTGGTTTACGATCTCCGGCGGTGCAGGTCCGAGAAGGCCCTTCAGCTTATTCCTGAACTTGAATCTCGTCATGGCTTCATTCTTCCACAGGAAGGAGAGGGAGTTGCACCTCGCCGCATCTTGCGAGAATGGCGCGTCGAATGGCCACCATGGCCAGGGTGTCCCGCTCGCAGTACAGCAGCAGGGCTTGCCGAATCGCTTCCCGTTCGCCGGGGGGCGTTTCCGGGTCCATCAACCGGAACTGTCGCGCGGCGGCGGTGGCGCCATCCCGAATCTCCAGGTCGCCATAGTCCAGATCCGGTGCGAGGGCCGGCAGCACCCGCTTGATGCTGTAGGAACCATTGAAATCCGGGTGGTAGTAGAAGCGCCGAAGGACCGCCAGAAGATCGGACAGGCGCTGAATCACCTCATCGATGGCTTCCGACCGGGCCGGGTCGAACCGAGCCAGGCGGCGCAACACCCCGGCCTCGTAGTTGGAGTACACCACCAGTGAGCCCGTCTCCCCCACAGCCTCCAGGAGGGAGTCCAGGAATCGGGGACGGGGATCGGTATTTTCGTCGTGGAGAAATTCACGGTGAGAGAGCGTGCCGTCCTCCTGCAGCACGTGCAGGCTCCACTGGGTGGGCAGGGTCTCGAAGGGACCGGTGCCGGGGAACCTTGGAAGGGCGGGTTGGATGGCTTCAAAATCCAGGAACCCCAGGGGGAATTCCACGTCATGCATCGCAGGGAGCAATTGCGGCGCCACCCAGTCCTTTCCGGTTTTCAGGCACCGGATTGCACGCCGCTGCAAGGGGCTGATCCGGATCGGGCTGGGCAGGTGCCGCACGTCATCGACCTTTCCAGCGAGCTTCTTCTCCAGGCGGGCCGAGTCCGGTATGCGCTGGATGTGAAAGGGGTGGAGGCTGGGGGAGCAGTGATCCAGGAAGGGACAGTCATGGGGCTGGGTACAGTGCCGGTCAAAGTCCACGTGGGGTGCGCTGTCCCGCTGGAGGATTCGCTCCACTTTCTGGATCAGCGCAGGGGCGCGGCCCCGGATCTCCTTCAGGTAGGGAAGAACGTCCACGGTCTGGAAGAGCTTGGCTGCGGACAAGGGCTCGGCCATTCTGTGGCAGTCGGGGTTCAGGTGGAGCACGGTGGCCCCCGCCACGGACACGCCTGCCTGGTCCAGAGCATGGACCGCAAGACCCAGCTCCTCGAGGATTTTTCGCTTGACCCGCAGGGCACATCGCACCGCGATGACCTGCCACGAGCCCTCCCCCGTGCATCTCAGCAGGTCTGGCTCCCACCGGAGCCCCAATTGGGTACTGGCTGTTTCAAGCACTGCTCCGCGAAGGCATGTGGATTCGCCAAGGCGGAGCAACTCCCGGGTGCGCTCGGCCCGCTCCTGGAGGGATCCCTCCAATGTCTCTCCCGGGCCGAGCCACTCGTGGGCCAGGCCCAACGCCTGATCGTTTTCAATTCGAAGTGGCTGAAGCAGTGGAGGCAGGGGGGCTGCCAGGTCCGGGGAGTTTCGCGACAGGTAGAGACGCTTGGAGCAATGGAGGGCGGCGAGGCAGTCCGAGCGCTGGACGGGCTCACTCCTCATCAGGAAGAAGGGTGGCGAAGGCCACCTCGGCCTCGGAGACGCGGCGGCGGGCGGCGTCTCGGATTTCTTCACTCAAGCCCTGTAGCCGTGTCGGATCATTTTCCTGCCGAATGTTGTCCATCGCCGTACGCAGATCGCTGGAGGTTGCACCATCCTCCACGCCCAGGATTCGGTAGGGAGATCGCTCAAAGGGAATGGGCTCCGGAATGGGGCGGGGGCGGCCCTTCGGAGCATCTCGAATCACGCGCCGTAGAATCCACAGGATGCCGTAGGCGGCCAGGGCCATGAGAAGAATAC
The DNA here is from genome assembly GCA_964610645.1 of uncultured Enterobacterales bacterium. GTDB lineage: Bacteria > Myxococcota_A > UBA796 > UBA796 > CAJQPC01 > JAYZDK01. The sequence goes on from CAZSZE010000086.1 coordinate 4,202, forward strand.
GAGGCATGGCGGTCCCCTTATCCCTCTGCGGCAGAGATGGCTGGAACCGATTGGGTGGAGGAGGGCCCCAGCTCAGCGATCAGGTTGCCAGCCAGCAATGCACCTCCCCCCAGAACCAACCAGTGGTCCAGTGTCCCCATGCCAATGGCCAGGGCAATGGTCGAAGCCCACACGGGCTCCAGGGCGTACAAGATTGCTGCGCGGACGGGATCCAGCTGCTTCTGGAACTGGTTGAGCAAGGTCAGCGCAACCCCGGTGCCCAGAATGGAGGTGAGCAGGGCCGGAATGTAGAATCCTGGGTCGCCCAGGAGTCCGGCCAGCTGGCTGGAGGTCAACTCCGGGTGCAGAACCCACCCCACGATCCCGGTCGCCCCACTGCCCAGGGTCACCCAGGCAAAGGTGCTGACGCTGACGGCCAGGGGTGGGACGCGGCGGGTAATGATGTCCGTCGCCAGGATGTGCACCGCGAACAAGAGGGCACACAGGACCGTCAGCCACTCGGGGAGATCAAACTCCAACTGGGGAGGGCCGCTGATGAACCCCGCACCCACCGTGGCCAGCACCACGCCGACTGCCAATTGATGCCCCCCGCGGGTGCGGCCGGCAAAGCGGCTGATCAAGGCGGTGAAGGCCACGTACAGGCTGGTCAGAAATGCGGAGACCGCAGGCCCCACCCCCTGGAGCCCGAACATCTGCAGCAGGAAGGCAGCCAGGAGGATTGCAGCCAGGAGCCCTCCATCTCGCCACACAGCACCGGACCCCAGACCGGTTCGGGAGGCCTTGAGCACCAGGGGCAGACCCAGGGTGGCCATGCCGAACCGCACCATCATGAACAGGCCCACGGCTGCCACCATGCCGTCTTTGCCCACGTGTGCCTGGGCGGTGTCCAGGGCTTCCGTCATCCAGATGAAGGTCCAGCCCCAGATGACGGTCACCACGAGCAGGGCGAGGATGGCGGTTCGGGAAGGGGACGGTCTCATGGGCGGCCCAATGTGACCCGGAGGGAGCGCGTTGGCAATGGGGGGGTGGACCCTCGGCGGTCGCGACGGATATCCTGGATTGGAACAAGGGATCCCTCGTGGCCTGGAGGGTCGAGGAAGGTGGGGTGGAGCCGAAACCCGGGTGGCAGTTGCAGGCAGCGGTCCCTGGGGAGCGTTTTCCACGTGCTGAGGAGGAAGCCGGATGAGGGAAGGGGGCTCTTGGGACTGGGACCGAACGCCGGTGTTGGCCCTTCATGGCTTCACGGGAAGGGGGGCGGACTTTCATCCGTTGCTGGATGAAATGGATCGCGCCTGGGCTGCGCCGGATCTCCCGGGACATGGCCCGGTTCCCGTGGAAGGCCTCCTCGACATGGACGCCGTGATCCGGGGACTGGAGGCCTTTGTGAAGACGCTCGGATGGGAGTCCTTTGTGATCCTTGGGTACTCGTTTGGGGGGCGCGTGGCGCTGTCCTGGGCGACCCGACAGCCCAGGGAGCTGGCTGGGCTTGTGTGTGTTGGCGCAACGGCGGGTCTTTCGGATCCGGTCGAGCGGCAGGAACGGGTGGAGGCGGATTGCGCTCTTGGGGATCGCATCGAGACCCTGGGGGCCGCCGCGTTTCTCAGGGAATGGAAGCACCACCCCATGGTGCAGTCCCAGGCCAGGATTGCGCCGGGCATTGCGGAGCGGATGCAGGTGGGCCGGGCCGAGCACCTGGCGGCAGGATTGGCGGCCAACCTCCGAGGTGTTGGAACCGGGGCCATGCACTCCGTCTGGGAGGAGCTGCCCCGCATTCAAGTGCCGACCCTGCTTCTTGCAGGAGAAGAGGATCGGAAGTTCCGGGCCATCTCCGAGGACATGGCAGGACGAGTGCCCCAAGCACGGAGTGCGACGATTCCCGGGGCGGGGCATTGTGCCCACCTGGAAGCCCCGGCCCCCTTTGGAAGGTTGTTCCGGGAATTCCTGTCCCTGGTGGATGGGGAACGGGGACTCTATACTGGTCCTTCATGACCGTACGACTGTCGCTTCTTTGGTTGGGATTGCTGGGTTTGGGTGTGGCTTGCCTCGGCAAGGAGCTCCCCCCTCCGAATGAACCGGAGTCGGAGGCGGATGCGGACGCCGACACCGACGCGGACGCCGACGCCGACGCGGATGCTGATGCCGACGCAGACGCCGACGCAGACGCCGACGCCGACGCCGACGCCGATGCCGATGCCGATGCCGACGCCGATGCCGACGCCGACGCCGATGCCGACGCCGACGCCGACGCCGACGCCGACACAAGCCAGCCACCCATGCCGGACTTCGGCCTGGAGGATCTCAACACGACATCCGCCTCGTACATGCAGGTCGTTTCTCCCCGGGATCACATGCAAAAAGTTTCAGGGTGGTACTTCATGCACGCCACGTGATCGTATTGTCGTAGCCAGTTTGGCTACCTGGATGTGTTGCAGGGGGAGATCGCCGCTGAGCGACCCGAACTGGACATCGGCCTCCTGGCCGTCAACGAGGACGGGTACGGTCCTCCAGATCAACAGGACGCGGTGGTGCTCGCCACGGACGATCACGACCTGCCACTCCTACAGGACACCGAAGCTGCGGATGTCTGGCATGTCTGGGGCATCACCTACCGGGACGTGGTGATCCTCGACTCCGCAAATGTCCAGGTGGGGGTCTTCAACCTCACAGCAAACAGCCTGGGGGAAACGGAATTGACCCAGGACACCGATGGGGACGGCACCCCGGACGCAACCAACTACGAGACCCTCAAGGCCCTGTTGATCTCCGCTGCAGGGGGCTGAACCCCAGCGCTACCGTTGGTTTTCCGGGTCGAACGCCCAGTCAAGGCCAGCCGCGATGGCCGGGTGATCCGAGAGGTCCATCCCCACCCCATCCACGAATTCCGGCCGTACCTCCCACCCGCTGACCTGCAAGGACACCTCGTCGCTGTTCCGGAGGAGGACCCGGTCGATGTGATCCGGTTCAGCACAGCCGACTTCCGCACAGGAATCCACCAGTCCTCCTTCTTCCAGGAGCTGCGAAAGCAACGGCCCGTCCAGATCGTCACTTGCGTGCAGGTTGGTGTCCGCCAGGAAGATCACAGCTTGATCGGCGGAACGATTGGCCAGGGAATCAAGGAGCTGTTGTACATGCTGGGTGCGGGCAGCGTGATCCTCGGACCCTCCACCGGCCTCCAGGTGGGTGTTGTAGACATCCACCGTGGCCCCTGGAGCAAGCGCCAACCGCACCACCTGGAACCCCTTGGAGGCGAGGCAGTCCGAGGCGGAGTCCAGCACCCCATTGCAGTCTTCGTAGTGTTCCTGGAAGTGGGTCTCCTCGTCCAGGTGAGACAGCACGGCAAGGCCTGATCCATAGACCCGACCGTTCAGAGCCTCTGCAAACCGGGCCTGGGTGGGATGGTTCACCGACGCCACCAGAGCAGCGTGGTTTTCATCGTCAAAGTCCTCCTGCAGACCCACGATGTCGAACGGGGGCAGAAGCGGTCCGATGGCCACCAGCCGACCCGCCGTGTCGTCCCCGGTGATCTCCGGGGGCAGGCCATGGACGTTGTAGGTGAGGGCGGAAAGTGATCCGCTGGCCGCCACCGGTGATGCGCTCTGGGGCACCCCGCCGGATGCACAGGCGAGAACCCAGGCAAGGACCATCAACGCTGCCACCAGCGCTTTGGGTCCTCCTGGGGTTCCAGGAGTTTTGCAACCGCCGCCGTGTCCCAGGTCTCCCAGGTCTCCACCAGCCGGCCATCCTCGAATCGACCGGTCAGCGCCACCCCAAACGATGCGGCATCAGCGGCAACATCGGTGCGCACGGACCACGTGCTCTGCACGGCAACCCGGTCGGCCTCCACCACGATGGACTGCACCGAGACCTGGATGTCCGCGAAGGCACCGTAGAGTCGCGCGAGATCGGCATCAGAAGGGGGGGACTCCAGGGTGCTTCCATTGGAATGCCGCACCATCTCAGGGGCCACCAGGCTGCCCAGGTGGGTGGCATCCCGGGCGTGACAAAGCGCCTCGATCGCCTGCCGGGCGGCTTGCTCCAGGTCCAGGGGCGGATCGCCGGGTTCCTCTGGGACCAGGCGGTCTCCGATGACCGGAGTCTTCTCCACCGGGGTTCCCACCTCCGATCCGACAGGGCTGCCCACCGGCACGCCCACTGGAATGCCCACGGACTCCCCCACGGACTGCCCGCTGGCGGGAGGAGGCGTCTCCCCAAGGGCGACGGACAACAGGAGCCACGCCATCATGGCCGGGGCAACAACATTCCCGTGCGAGCGGTGTAGTCGTTCCAGGTTTCATATCGGGACATGGATCGGTCCTTGTTCCGCATGTTTGGCAGGAACACCGCTCCCCAGAACAGGGCGCAGATCACCCACGGGAGCCAGTGCATGGAGAGGGCCGCAAAGGAGCCGTAAATCAGGATCTCTCCCAGGTAGTTCGGGTTCCTTGTGCGGGAAAAGAAGCCATCGGTGATGAGCCCCCGGCGGGCCTGGAGCACAAAGTACTTCTGGGCATCGGAAGCAAAATGCAGGCACGTGCCCAACGCATTGGCCGCCACAGCCCCACACACCAGGGCGGGGGAGGGCACCTTGCCGCTGCTCACCAGCAGAAAGGGCGCCACCCAGTAGAGGAGCAGTGCGCAGAAGACGCCCATGCCCTTCCAAACAGGCACAACCTCCTCCCAGTTTGGATCGGGAAAGGTCCGGCTCTTCAGAACCCACATGGCGCCGTATGTGCCGTGAAGGGCCAGGTAAACCCAGGGGCCCAGGGTGAAGTTGTCGAAGTAGGCCATCATGGACAACACCACGAGGGCTGTGAGGCCCTTGTGCAGGTCGATGGGCCGCTTCACTTTCATAGGAAACTCAGCATGGGCAACTCAGCATGGGCAGACTCCGTCAGTCACGTCGGAAGCGCAAAGCAGCCTCTTCCGTGTTCTCCGGGTGATTGGGCAGAGAGGTGGTGTTCCAGCCATTGGCTGCGTAGCCGGCCTTCAACGCTGCCAGGTATTCGACGGTGGGCGGGTACCAGCTGACATTCCCCCGCAGCACATAGGTAAAGGCCTGCACGGGACCGTCTTCTCCCTCGACCTCCACCTTCACCTCCTGTCGCACATAGAAGTTCGGGTGGCCTTCCACGCGATCCAGCGCTTTCTGGTGCTTCTCTGTCACCTCCCAGAGCACCCCGGGGATTCGGGCGCCCCGGATCGGGCTCGCAACCACAGTGGCAACGCCCCCCTTCCAGGACTTGGACGGACCCCCATAGGTCAGCCGGACCTGCCCCAGCCAAGCGGTGCTGACCTGCACCGCCCCTGGGCATCGATCCTGCATTCTCCTGGGATCCGTGTTGGACCCATACGCGAAATACAGCAAGGTGAGGTTCCTAGAACAGGATTTGATCCGCGTTTGCGCAGTAGCAGCCGGAGAATCCGCCCGATCCCGTCATGGAGGAATCCATGGCGATGGTGTTGTCCGTCACCCGGATCTCGCCCTCTGCGGTGTACAGGGAGAGGAGTCCCGGTGAGCCGTTTCCACCCTCGGACTTGGACAGGGCCTCCGTGGCCAGGGCGCGATCCACAAAGGTGATCCAACCATCCACATCGGACTGGCTCGGGTAGCTGGAGGGGGGCTCAAACCAGGCGATTGTGCTGTCGCTGGTGAAGAGCGGCTCATCTTCCTTCAGGGCGCCGTAGACGTAGAAGTCGCCGTTGTAGGAACGGGAGAGGTTCTCCTGCACCAGGGCACAGGCGTCCTGGGTCTGGCCTTCCAGGAAACCCACAAAGTAGATGCGGGTGTCGTTTTGGGTGAGGGTCCAGGCAAAGTTGTCGAAGACCCAGTCATCGTCGCCGGTGGAAATGGTCAGGACGGTGCCGTCCGTGGCGTTTCCTGTGCAGCTGCCGTTGTCTGTCGTCGAGGCGGCCTCCACGGTGACGTTGGCCGTGTCAGAGTCAGAGGCGGTGCCATCGGAGACCTCCAACTGGAAGCTGTAGTCTCCAATGACGTCGGGGGTGAAGGATGCGAAGTCGGACACGCGGTCGTTGATGTCCTCTTCTACCAGCGCACTGTCTGTGGGAACTGTCAGCAGGGTCCAACTGAAGGAAAGCTCGTCTTCCTCGTTTGGATCCGAACTCTCAGAACCGTTCAGGCGGACCGCGTAGCCAAGGGTGACGGTTTGATCGTCACCAGCCTCCGCTGTGGGAGGAGCGGGGTCTGCGTCCGTGTCGGCATCGGCATCGGCGTCTGCGTCTGCGTCTGCATCGGCGTCGGCATCGGCGTCGGCATCGGCGTCGGCGTCTGCGTCTGCGTCTGCGTCTGCGTCTGCATCGGCGTCCGCTTCCGTATCAGCGGTGTCATCCGGCTTGTCCGTACAGGATGCAAGAAGGGCAAAGGGAAGGGCGAGCAGAAGGGCGAGGTGGTGCAGGCGCATGAAAGGTCTCCTTGGCCTTGGTTTGATAGGTAGCTTAACCGGTGATTCAATGGGGGGGGCGGGATCCGAGTGCAGAAGTGATCAAGTACCTTGGTTCGAAACGCCTGCTTGTCCCTGCGCTCCTGGAGTTGGTGGGCGCATTTGACGATGTTTCCAGTGTGCTGGACCTCTTCAGTGGTACCTCCCGCGTGGGCCATGCCTTGAAAGGAGCCGGATACCGGGTCTTTTCCAACGACCACAACGCATACGCGGCCACTCTGGCCCGGTGCTACGTGCAGGCCGACCTGGAGGACCACGGGGCCCTGGCCACCGAGCGACTTGCAGCCTTGTCAGAGATCCCGCCCAAGACCGGGTGGTTCACCCGCACCTTCTGCGAGGAGTCCCGGTTTTTTCAGCCCCACAACGGCGCCCGGGTGGATGCCATCCGGGAGGGGATTGCGGACATGGAGCTGGATCCCGAGGAGCAGGCCGTGCTGCTGGTGTCCCTCATGGAGGCTGCGGACCGGGTGGACTCCACAACCGGTGTGCAGATGGCCTACCTGAAACAATGGGCCAAGAGGTCCCACAAGGACTTGGAGTTGCGGCTGCCAGCCCTGCAGCCTCAGGCGCCCTCCGGAAAGGGGCTGGCAATGGAGCTGGACGCCCTGGAGGCAGCCCGTACCGTGGAGGCCGATCTGGCCTACCTGGACCCCCCGTACAACCAGCACAAGTACCTGGGGAACTACCACGTGTGGGAGAGCCTGGTGCGATGGGACAAGCCGGAGGTCTACGGGGTGGCCTGCAAGCGCGTCGACTGCCGCGAACGCCGCTCTGATTTCAATTCCCGGCGGGTGGCCAGGGATGCGCTGCAGGCGGTGATCGATGCCGTCCAATCCCGGTACGTGCTGGTCTCCTTCAGCAACGAGGGGTTTGTTTCGCGGCCAGAGTTGGAGGAGATGCTCTCCGCGAAGGGAGAGGTTGCCGTGTTGTCGTTGCCCTATCGTCGGTACGTCGGAGCGCGGATCGGCATCCACAATCCTTCGGGTGAAAAGGTCGGTGAGGTCAGCCACACGGAAAACACCGAGTACGTTTTCGTGGCGGGACCCTCTCTTCCAAAAGCGGTGGGGGATTCCTTGGGATCCTCTGGCTTGGCTTCTTGTTGATCACCGAATTGGATCAGTGCCTCGCCTACTCCCAGTAATCGCTGCTTCTACCCGGCCAGGGAAACCTGGCGAACCTCGACATCCAGGTCCCGCAAGGGCGCCAGGACCCGGTGGTAGAGCATCTCCCAGGAACGCTCAGCCAGCGCATCCAGGTGAATCCGAAGCACAAAGCTGTTGGCTTCTGCGGCAAGAGGGGAGTGCACTCCCTCCAGGCGGCCATGGGCACGCACCAAAGACTCCACCCGGTAGGACTCCTCCTCCAGGTGGTTGAGGTGGGCCATGGCCCGAAGGGTCTGGGTGTGGGAAGGCCCCGAGGTGGGGAACTCGATCTCGATGGTCGTGGCGTCGGTCATCTTGAAATCCCTTTGCTTCAGGTGAGGGGTTGAACGCCTTATGAACGATAAATCTTGACCTGTCAACACCTGAATTGAGATTCAGCCTCCGGAGGGACAGTTTGTTTCCACCTGGAGGTCGTCAATCCGGTGGTAATTCGTGTCATCGCCTGTGCTGGCTGTGAACCCGATGTGGCCGGTGAAATCCGTGAAACCGTCCACATCTCCATCCATGCGCAGGTCCCCATCGAGCCAGACCTGTACCCGGGGGGCTTCCAGGCGTACGGTCAGATCGTGCCATTCAAGGTCCTCGATGGGGTCGATCACATCCGAAAGGAAGTAGGTGGACTGGTCCCCATCAAGGGTGACCGCCAGGTGGTTCTCCGGGCTGGGGTCCCAGGGGTTCGGGTAGGTGTCGATCTCCACGTGAAGCCCGGTGATGGCGGCGCCATTGGCTTCACTGCAGCCATCCCCCGCGCCGTAGCCCAGGCATCCTCCTGCATCCCCCAAAAGGGAAGGGCTGTCCTCCCGGGCGAGGCTCAAGGCAAAGCCATCGGCCCCGAGACCTTCTCCGCCGCCGGTGGAAAACCGCATGGTCACCTGCAGGTTGGCCGTGCTGACGGGAGAAGAGGTTCGAAAGGCGCCACCGACAGCATGCTGCACGAGGCCCGTCAGCTCCAGCCAGCCGTCCTCGGTGCGGAAGGCGGTCCCAGACAGGGTCCAGTCTCCCTCCTCCATGGGTTCTTCAAAGGTCAGGGGCACGAGCCAGGGACAGATCTCCAACTCCACAGAGTCCGTGGCACTCTGGCCATCCGGATCCGTTGCCGAGAGGGTGATGGTGTGCTGCCCAGGGGACAGGGAGCGTTCAAATCCCAGGACCCCATACTCATTGGCGTCGTCTCCGTTGAGAATGCCGTCGAGGTTGGACTCCCAGAGGATCTCCAACCCTTGGGGTCCGTCGTCCTCATCATCCACGTCCCCATCGAACTCGATGGGCCGGGTGTCGAAGACGCTGCCTGTGGCAGGGGACTCGATCTCCGCAATGGGCGGGGCGAGACCTGCCATCAGGGAGAGATGGACCTTGTTGTTTCCGGTGTCGTTGGAGTAGAGCTCAATCCGTCCCCTGTTCAGGGTCTCCACCTCGCTGTGGTAGGCGACCACCAGGCTCTCGGCGCCCCCCGGCCGAATGGTCCAGTTCTCCATGGAAGGCACCCAACTCTCCGGATCGGAGCTGACCAGTTCCTCGATTTTCAAGGTGCCTCGTCCGATGTTGGAAACGACGAAGTGTTCTTCTGCAATCTCGCCAAAGGGCACCAGGCCGTAGTCCCGGTCAAGTGGGGCCACGGAAATGGAGGGCTCAAACGCCCGCAGCTTTGTTTCGTTGCAAGCGGAAAGAAGGGCGAGGAGAAGAAGCATCGGAAGGAGTGTACGAGAGCAGTCCCCCAATCGCTACCGGCTCAGGCCGAATCGTTGCCCCGTCGGTTCAGGTGCCCAGTTTCTGGACTGCCAGTACCCGGTTGGCCCGGTACCGGGGGGGAGTCCTCGTCAAACTCCCGCAGCCTCCTAGACCACATATTTCACCAGCCGTTCTACTGCGGCCCCGAATTGCTTGCTGCGGCGGCCCTTGTCGCGCCCCCCCGACCCGTACGGTCCCCCGCCTGCGGCGGGGGCTTTCGCCCCCCTGCGGGTCGGCGTGCTTCAGCACGCCGTCGCCCGCGGGCCCACGCCAAAACCCGCCTCGCTGGCGCACTTCGGGCCCTCGCGACGAAGCCTGGTGAAACATGTGGGCTAGGAGGCTGTAGGGCATAGCGGCAGGGCCAGCCCAGGTCTCCTCGAATGCCGATGGCGATCGGCATCTTGACCGACCCGGTCAGGCCGGTTTGGGTTCCTTGTTCATCCGGAACAGCTTGAGCAGGTTGTGACAAGCGCAGATGAGGCTCCATTCTGCGTCCACATTGGCCAAGCCCCGGAAGGAGAACTGCCGGAACCCTCTTGCCTCCTTTATTTGACCGAAGACCGGCTCAACGACGGCTTTTCGTCGTCTGTAGATGGCTCGGTATTCTGGGTCTTCGAGGCGTCTTCTCATGTTCTCAACGGGGCTGGGGTTTGTTGTGGGCTCGCGGGACTCGACCGTCTGCGGCGGTGCGCGTTCCGTGCGCCGTGAGCGCTTTGTGGCGACAAGCGCAAGGCAGCCGACATGCTCGACCTTGCCAACGCCTTCGGGGTTCCAGTATCCAGAATCCGCGGTGACCACTTCCGGCAGGCGCCCAAGGTTTTGGTGAACGCGCTGCATCATCGGGGCGAGGTTGCCGTTGTCCGGGGCCTTGTTGGTTACGCCCATCGCCACGATCACCTGGTGGGCGTCATCGACGACGATCTGGGGGTTGTAGGCCTGGATGAAGCCGCCATCCCGGCCCTTCATCACCCGGCTGTCGGGATCGGTGAAGTTGTACTGGGCACCGGGTTTTGGGGTGCCGTCCTTCGTCGCCACGGGCCTGTGGGTCGGCAGCGCACCCGGCGGGTCGTCATCATCGTCTCCCCCACTGCCTTCGATTTCTTCGGCCTGTGCGCGGGCCTTTCCGGCGCGGGTCGCTTGTCGCGACCGCTCGATGGGGTCGTCTTCCTCTTCTGCGCGGGCTTCTTGGACGCTGGCTCGCTCTCGCAGTTGCTCGGCTCGAGCGGTTCGCGCCCGCTCTTCGATGGCCAACCGGGCCTCGCGAATCCGCTGCAGCCGGACTGTCGGGTCCTTCAGATCATCGGGCAACTCGAACTCTTGGCGGCCCGCGCCAAAGCGCTCGTCCTCCTCGGAATCGAGGGCCTCCGACTTGTCCAACATTTCCTCGATCTCGGCCAGCAGGCGTCGCTCCTCGGGGTCGAGGCGGGCGTAGCTCATGGCCTTGTGCTTGCTGGCATCGGCCTTGATCTTCGTGCCGTCGATCGCGACATGGCCCAGCGAAACCATGCCCGCCTCATCGCAGAGCTTCAGCACGCCAAGAAACAGCGCCTTGAAAGCCGTGCGGTGCACCCGGCGGAACTCGTTGATCGTTGTGAAGTGCGGGTGGCAATCGCCGCAGATGACCCGAAAGGACACGTCCTCCCAGGTGGCCCGCTCCAGCCGACGGGATCTGTAGATGCCCAAACAGTAGCCGTAAAGCAGGATCCACAGCATCAGGCGCGGGTCGTAGGGTCGTTCGCCGCGGAGGTCCTTGGCCTGGATCAGGTCCTCGATGGAGGAGAGGTCGAGTTCACAGAGCAAGTCCCGCACGAAGAACACGAGGTGGTTCTTTGGCACCAGGTCGTTGGCGGTGGGCGGAAACAAGTAGGCCGGTTCCAGGGGCGGTATTTCTTGGTCGTCATGAGGCAATCTGATCACGCCAAGGAGAATCCGTCGAGCGATGATCTACATCTGATCGAAATCGCTCTGCTTTTCCGAGTCCCCCAAAGACACGCTCCTGGCGCAATCGACTCCAGGGCCACTCGGAACGGAACCACATCATCGCCAAAACCGGGGAGAGTCACTTTATACCCCCCAAGAATTGGCGAACCATCTCCGCCAATTGTCGCCAGTTCAAGGGGGGGATAGCGCATCCCCCCACCAGTTTGGCGAACTTCAAGGCCCGATCATCGCCAAAACCGGGGAGAGTCACTTTATACCCCCCAAGAATTGGCGAACCCCCTTTGTGGCGAGGGCTACAAACGCAGCTTCTACGCCCTACAGCCTCCTAGGGCCTAGTTCAACTGAAGGAAGGTGATGGTGACGCTGCCTTCACCGGTGCCGGTGCTGGCGGTGTTGACCTGGTTGGTGCCGCCGTTGAAGGAGCCGCCACCGCCGCCATAATCAGCGGAGTTCGACCAGTTCCCCGCGGAACCGCCACCGGAGTAGCCGCCCCCACCGCCGGGTGAGGCCAGTTCGCCGGCGCCGCCTCCCCCGAATCCACCGTGGGAGGGACCATAGCAGCCACTGTTCCCCCCACCGATTCCGCCATTGGTGAATGAGGTTCCACCTCCAGGGGTGTCGCAGTGTGCGCCACCATTTGCACCGTTTCCAGTCAGTCCGGCACCTGCCCCGCCCGGGTAGTCACCGTTGGTTGAGCCACCGTCTCCGCCTGTCCCGCCCGCGCCTGTGCCCGAGCAGTTGACGGTCTTCCCAGAGGTGCCGAGTTGTGCGTCTCCGTTGGTGCGCGTACAGCCGCTGCTATAGCTGAAGGAGGGGGCACCCCCTCCGCCACCGGCCACGGCCAGGGGCGAAATCGTGGAATTGATGACCACAAAGCTACCACCCCCGCCGCCGTTTTCATTGCCGTGCGTGGTATGGCTGTTGCCCTTCTGGCCAACCAGGATGTCGATAATGTCGCCCTGGGTGAGGTCGAATTCCCCCTGGATGGTGGCCCCGGCCCCTCCGGTGTAGCTGTTGCCGTTGTCCTGGCCTGCAGCGCCTGTCGCAACAATCCGGTAGCTGGC
>CAZSZE010000087.1:0-14789 GCA_964610645.1 uncultured Enterobacterales bacterium
AGCCGGCATCGACCTGGTGAGTGACGGAGAGTAGCCGCGAGATCACTACGGCCCTTCCTCCTCCGAATCAACACTGGAGCCCGGTTCCCGCGTAGCACCAGTTGGAAGCGTCATTGCTCGCCATCGCTGAAACTCAGGGCCTGCCGGTAGATATTTGTCTCCCCGTTCTGGCCTTCCAGCCAGGAGGTGTCCGGGAGAGCCGGATCTGTGGAGTAGTTCCAGACCTCAAAGGCTCCGTCTTCCCCCAGAACGGAAGGAAAACAGGTGTCCCCCGCACTGGGAAGGTCCAAGATGTGGGAGACCTCCAGGGTCTCGTCGTCCACATGCCATAGAGCGCAGCGCTTGGGTTGTTGCCAGTAGGACACGCTGTACTGTAGGAACAGGTCTCCGTGGGAGAACTCAGAGGCGTCGTTGCCCAGGTCAAAGCAACCATCCTCCGTCACGTTTCGCCGGCCGATCAACCACGCCTCCCCCGCATGGGAAAACATGAGCGGACTGTCATACTTGCGACAGTCGTGCTGACAGCTCCAGTCCTCGGGCGCATCCAGGTCCGCACTGCACACCAGGGAACCAAACCCCTCCGCATCCCCCGCCTCGTTTCGAATCACCGCCACAAGGGCCTGGTCCGTAAACGTGAAGTCCGTCTCACTGCCCCCCCCGGTCCAGACGTCGGGACCCTCCCAGTGCAGGCCATCCTCGCTGGAGAGCCAGCGGACCTTCAGGGCCGGCAAAGCATCTCCCTGGGGATCGTAGATGTCCGCCCCACCGGTGTACCCAATCATGGTCGGCACCCCTCGCATCACCCGGGTGCGCCAGGGAATGAAGCCATCCTCGAAGATCCACTCCGGTTCCGACCAGCCGGACGCGGTCTTGATGGTCCGCATGGTGCCCTGGGGTTCAAAGTCCATGGGGTCTGTGCCCAGCACAGCGTAGTGGAAGAACAAGGAGCCATCCCAGCTCAAGAAGCGCGGTTCTCGCAGGTCGGTCTCCAGGAAAAGGTCCAACTCCAGCTCCCAGGTGGCACCCTCATCCCCACTGGAGACGACGAACAGGTGGACCTGGTCGCTGGCAAAGTGATCGGGTCCGGTCCGAAAGGCAAAGTAGAGCCGCCCATCCGAGTGCTCCACCACGTCCAGGTTGTTGTTGCTCGCCTGGGGCATCACACCCTCCGGCAAGCCCGATCCCGGCACCACCTGGACCTGTTCTCCCAGGCTGGCGCCAGGCAGTGGCACTTCAGGCACATCACCACCTCCCGCACAGGCCCACAGCAACCACAAGCGCATCATCAATGACTCCCAGCCTCATCATAGTGGGAATGCCAGGGAGGCAGTGCTGCCGAATATCGCCCCTTGCGGCGAGCGATCCTGAATTGTGACGGTCCAGCCACAATCGCCCCTGGCTCGCTGGAAGCCATACAACCCCGCCCAGCCTTGGGTTAATTCACACCCCTCAAAGAGGAGAAACCCCATGGGCGAGATGATCTACCACGGCAAAGTAAAGCAAGTCTGGACCACGGAAGACCCGGAAATCATCGAATTCCGGTACACCGATCAAATCTCGGTCTTCGACCAGATCATCCCGAGCCTTGTCCCCGGAAAAGGCGAGTCGCTGAACCGCACATCCTGCCACTGGTTCGAGCTGGTGGAGAAGGAAGGGATCTGCGACACCCACATCGTCGAGATGTCAGCTCCTGACCGGGTACGTGCCCGGCGATTTGAGGTGATTCACGAGCCCGGCGCCATCTCCCGCGATGCGGAGAACGTCTTTGTGCCCCTGGAGGTGATCTGCCGCTACTACCTCGCCGGCTCCGCCTGGCGCCGGTACAACCGGGGAGAGGCCACCGCCGAGGAGTTTGGCTTTGCCGCCGGCACTCCTCTGCAGGAAGGCGTCAAGCTGCCCACCCCCTACCTGGAGGTCTCCACCAAGTTCGAAAAGTTCGACCGCCTGCTCGACCGCCAGGAGGCCCTGGAGATCTCGAACCTCACAGAGGAAGAGTTCGATTCCATCCTGGACATCGTCCTCAAAGTCGACGCCATTATTGAGCGGGAAGCCGCCAAGGCGGGCCTGATCCACGTGGACGGCAAGAAGGAGTTCGCCCTGGGCGAAGGCCGCAAGCCGGTCCTGGTGGATTCATTCGGCACGTTGGACGAGGATCGCTGGTGGGATGCTGCGGCCTACGCCCGAGGCGAGATCGTGCAGCTTTCCAAGGAGTTCGTCCGGGGTCATTACATCGAGACCGGCCACCATGCCGACCTCTCCGCGGCCCGCAAGAACGGCACGGAAGAACCCTCCATTCCCGCGCTCCCACAGGAAGTGATCGACCAGACGGCCACTCTGTACGTGGAGATGTTCGAGCGGCTGACCGGCAAGCCCTTCTAAGCGTCCGCCAGACACTTAGGGAAGCGTTGTAGCACTAATGTAGATGTCGGTTCCACTGCGAACAGCCACGCTCATTACGTTGTTTTCGCTAATGGAAATGCTGCAGTCATCGTACGTTACGCTTAGGTCTCCGAGCCGGGAACTAGTGGGTGCGGAGCTGGTGGTAATGTCGATGGTGTGGAGCCAAGCTACACCGGTCGAGCCCACTCCACAGGCGTAGACAGTGCCCGAAGTGGTCGCATCCACATCAACGGACTGGAGAGCATCAGCGACGAGGTAGTTCCTCCGGGTGCCAGACCAGTAGTCAGTGTCTTCACCCGCCCGGGTGACGATGAGGTTTGTTCCCGACTGGTTCACCGAATGTGCGGAGACCCGGTAGCCGTTGTTGCGCCAGTGGCGAAGGTCCACGGCCTCCTGGCATGTACTACACGAGTTGCCGCCGCCGAAGCGGTCGGGCGTGTTGAAGTAGTATTGTTGAAAGTTTGTCTGAGAGGCGTCCCAGGCGTAGTAATAAGACTCAAAAAACGGTGAATAACTGCTGTAGGGACGGAGCATAGAACTACACGTACTCGGTGCGATGCTGGTATTCGCTGCGGTGTAGGCGGTGCCGAACTCAACGTTCTGGGAATTGCCCAGAACAGCATCCATGCCATCCGCCCCGCATCCCACAGCGCTGACAAAGTCGCCGCTGCTGGTGTTCTCCATGAGGAAGAGCTTCACATCCTCGTAGGTCTGGCTCCCTCCGATCGCGGTGGAGCTGGTCTCTCCAGCGGCCATCGTAGTCTTGTGAACGGTGCTCAATGTCAGTTCGTTGGTCGTATTGCTCAACAGGCTCTTGGCCATGTAGAAGTATGTGTCATCCACCCCAAAGTCGAAGTCCTCTCCCAGTGTGCCCTGGTCGGTGGTGCTGCCCAGGGCGATCTCGCTGGTGGGGCCGGCGGCAAGATTGGTGGGGTTGTACGTGGAGATGATGGCTCCGTCGTACAGGGTGGTGGAATTGTCCTGGTAGCTGTCCGTGGCCCAAGTGACGTAGACGCCCTCGCTGCGGGCAGACACCCGCGGGCCATATACGCTGGTGGGAGTCCAACTCGCCGTGTCCACCTGGACCAGGTCCAGGTTGTCGGTTGTCCCATCGCAGTCGTTGTCCTCGCCGTCGCCGAAGAGTTCGGTGGCGCCGGGGTTGATGGAGGCGTCGGATTCGTCACAGTCACCCCCCTGCGTGACAAGGGTGGTCCCACCGCAGTCAACATTGACTCCCCAGGAATTCAAGGTGCCGTCGTCATCGGAAACGGTGTCATTGACGGTCAGGGTCCATGTTCCCGTCGAGGTACCCCCATCGAAAGTGGAGAGAAGATCGCTCGAGCCAATGTCGCCGAGGGGACTGGTTCCGTAGTCGTTGTTGAACGAGCCGCTGTCGGTAAATGTCGCCACGAGGTTGTAGGAAAAGTCGCCACGGGACTGCCACAGCCCGATGGTGGTTCCATCGGGGCCAGTAAGCTGAATGTCCAGGTCGCTCCGCCAGCTGTGGGATATGTCCACATCCACCGTGACATTGTCGACCGACCCGCAGCCCGTGAGGGAGATATCGTCGGTGACCGTGGTCCAATCATTGATAGCCGAGCCGGGCGAGCTGGTGCCGCTCTCGAATGTGGGTGCAGAGTTTCCGGATGTGCAGGCAGTGACCACGCCGCTGTCGAGACCATAGCCGTCTCCATCGGAGTCCGGGTATTGAGCGATTGCGTCGATCGCGCTGTCTTCGTCGACCTCGCCATCACAGTCGTCATCCACGCCCACGGTGCTGCACAACTCGCTCGCCCCGGGGTTGATCGCGGCATCTGTGTCGTCGCAGTCATCGTTCGTGTTCGACAAGCCGGACCGGATGTCACAGGACACCTCAGTGTTTGTGGCATGGCCGTAGCCATCTCCATCACTGTCGACTGAGAACGCGGAGGTATTGAGGGCAACCGGGTCGTCGTTGTCGGCCAGACCATCACAGTCCTCGTCGACATTCAGGGCATCACAACGCTCGACCTCACCCGGGTTGATGGAGCTGTCTGCGTCATTGCAGTCGCCATCGCAGAGATCGTCGTAGCCGTCATTGTCTGCATCGTTGCCCTCGTCCACACCGTCCACGCAGTTGTTGTCAACGCTGTCGCAGACTTCGGTGGCCGCTGGATGGATGGCGGCGTCCCCATCGTTGCAGTCCAAGCCGTTGCTGACGAAGCCAGTGGGCTGATCGCAGGCGATGTTGAGGCCGTTCGGGTGTCCATACCCATCACCATCGGCATCTCCGTACCAAGAACTGGCATCGATGGCAGTGTCCTCATCCACGGTGTTGTCGCAGTTATTGTCCAGCCCATCACAGATTTCCGTTGCAAAGGGGTAGGCGTACGCCGAGGCGTCGTTGCAGTCAGTGTTGTTGCTGACAAAACCGCCGGGCTGCTGGCAGGCGGTGGTGGTGGTGGTGGCATCCCCAAAGGTGTCTCCATCCGCATCGGCATACCAGGTCAGCGCATCCGTGGCGCTGTCGTCATCCACAGTGCCATCACAGTTGTTGTCCACGGAGTCGCAATACTCCGTGGCGCCCGGATTCACTGCCGCATCAGTATCGGCGCAGTCGGTGCCATCCGCGACATACCCGGAAGGGGCGCTGCAGGCGGCGACGGTAGTGCCGGCCTCACCGTAGGTGTCCCCATCGGCATCGGCGTACCAGGTCAGCGCATCCGCGGCGCTGTCCTCATCCACAGTGCCATCACAGTTGTTGTCCACGGAATCGCATTTCTCCTCTGCGCCCGGATTGTTTCTTGCTTCCGTGTCGTCGCAGTCGGTGCTGTCAGAGACAAACCCAGTGGGCTCACTGCAAGACACCTGGGAGATAGACGCATCCCCATAGCCGTCGGCATCGCTGTCCTGGTACCAGGTGGATGCATCGGTGGCATTGCTGCCGTCCACGGTCCCATCACAATCATTGTCCCTGAAATCGTCACAGACCTCCTCGGCACCTGGGTGCACCAGGCCATCCCCGTCCTCACAGTCACTGTTGTCACTCACAAACCCCGCAGGCGCATTGCAGGCGATCTCGACCGTGGCCGCATCCCCGTAGCCGTCGGAATCCATATCGGCGTACCAGGTGGTGGCACCCGTGGCGGTTTCCTCATCGATCTCGCCATCGCAGTTGTTGTCGAGGCCGTCGCAGACTTCCTCAGCACCCGGGTGGACGGCTGAATCCTCGTCGTCGCAATCGTCGGCATAGACCGTGCCGTCGCAGTCTCCATCCGCCTGGGTCGTCGTGGCGTTGGGATCCATGTCGTCGCAGTCCGTGTCGTCGGCCACGAACCCGCTGGGCTGACTGCAGGTGACCTCGGTGGTGGCGGCATCGCCGAAGCCATCTCCGTCGTTGTCCCGATACCAGGTGGACGCATCGGTGGCGCTGCTGCCGTCAACGGTCCCATCGCAGTCATTGTCCTTCCCGTCGCAGATCTCTTCCGCCTCGGGGTGGATTTCAGCATCCGTGTCGTCGCAGTCAGCTCCATCCCACGCCACTGCCTGGACTCCATCGCCATCCGAATCGGCTCGTTCGTTCACCATCTTCTGGTCGATGAACAACACCCCGCACCCCACCGGACCCATGCAAGCCAGTGCCAGAAGCAGTCCAATCGGGCGGTTTCTTACCACTGCCAACCCACCTGGACGGTGGGGGTGCTGGAAACCGCCAGCCCCACCCCCAGCAGTCCCGTGCCCAGCACAGCCGTCCCAACCCCCAGGGCCGCGAGCGTGTTGGTGCTCCTCTGCGCTTGCTCTGCTGCACCTGCGGTCTGGAACTGCTCGTTGGGGAATTGGTTCACGTTCTTGGCAGCCAATCCCATGAGTCCCGCCCCAACGGCCAGCAGTCCCCCGCCCCCAGTCAGCATGGGCGTACGAAGATGCTGCAGGCCAGCCAAATCGGCCACCGCAGGAGCGTTCTGCGCGGCCACCGCCGTCTCTAGCCGTGCCTCCGCTGCCTCGCCAAAGGCGAGCTTGCGAGTTTCGGCCGCGGTCACGTGGAGCAGGCGGGCCTGGAGTGGTTCCCCGTGCACTTTCCACTGAAAGAGATGGACTCCCGGAGTGAGATCCACCGTGCCTCCTGTCACCGCCCGGTGACCATCAATCCAGGCTTCTCCATCAAAGTGCGCTTCGAGACTTCCAGGGGGGCGCTTGAGTACCTCCTCTTTCACTCCCTGGAAGGCATCGTCCGCATCCGAGCCGAGAATGGGGTCCAGGTTCTGGCCCGGTGCCATGGCGACCGCTTTCTCAAATGCCTCTTTGGCAGCACCCTCCTCTCCCTGGAAGATCTGCACGGCCCCGGCGTATTGGAAGACCTGAAACAACACCAGCGGATTGATGGGCTCCAATTGACACAACAGGGCGTCCTCGGCGCTGGCTGCCAACGAGGCAGCCTGGTCAATCTCCGCTGCATACAAGGCGATGTTGATCTCCTTGATCACCTGGGTGAGATCGGGACAGTCAGCGGGCTCGGAGGCCTGGGCAGGGACCGCAGCAGCCAGTCCCGCCATGAAAAGGGCGAAACAACCCGCGTACACCTGCCAGGAACAGCGATGGGAGGGTTCAAGAGTCATGGCGCCAAGGTCCGGACTGAAGACCGCTGATCAGGCTGCCATCCTACCACCCTTCTCCCTGCCACTGTGCTGCCGTGCCCAGGGTCAGCGACTCCGCCGCCGGTTCAACGCAAAGACCGAGCCCCACAGCCACCAGAATGCACCCGGGGATCGCGACGGAATGCTCGCGCACCTTCCACCGGACTCTTCGGTCTTGTCCTCCCCGGTGTCCGCCGTGTCCAGTTGAGCCCCACTCCCATCGTCCGGCACCTCTGCTGGGATCACGCAGGCTCCATCCTCACACACCATCGCCGAGGCGGTGCAGTCCACGTCGTCCTGGGGAACGCCGGTGTGGAGGTCCCCCAGCAAGTCGGGTGCACAGGATTTCAGGACATCTCCCTCGCACCAGCTGGCATCCCCTCCCTGTGGGCACTCCGGGTGGGTGCACCGGGCCGAACCTGCGGTGTCCTCGCAGGTGAAGCCAAAGGCACCGCAGTCATATGTGCCGGCCTTGCCATGGGTGCACCGGGTCATGGTGCTGGCATCGACACAGACATCTTCATCGCTGCCGTTGGTGCAGGTCGGATCCACGCAATACGCGGTGCCATCGCCAGCCTCGCAGGTGAGTCCAAACACGCTGCAGTCCGCCGGCTCATCCAGCCCTCCCTGGCAGGTGTGCAGCACATCTCCGCCGCAGTAGCGGCCATTGGGCAGGATGGAACAGGCGTCATCCGTCGTAGTGGTCTGCACCACGCTGATGTGGTTGTAGACGCTGCGCTCATCCGGCTCGGCTGGGTCCCGATCATTGACCCGGGACCCAAGAATCACCAGGTTGGAGCTCCCCCCCCCATCCAGGGCCATGGCGTTCCAGCAGCCCAGGTCAAACATGTACTGGGCCAGCTCGGTGGGGGTGAATCCCGCAAAGGCGTTCTGCCCAGCGCCATCTCCTTCCACCACGGCCAGAATGAGCTCGGTGCCCGTACTGTCAAGGCACACCGCAGATCGAGGCCGCTGGTTCGCGTCCCACGCAGGGGTGCGAAGCACGCCCTCCACCACGAGGCGCCCGCCATTCCCGCCGATCACGTTCTGCCAGACCCAGTCCCATTCCTGAAAAGAGTACTCGTCATCGAAAAAGCACTCCTTGGAGGCCCGGCACGCAAGGAAACTCCAGTCCCCTGGGGGGTTGATGGAGCCGTCCCAGTCATGCGTGCCTTCCCAGTGCCACCCGTTGCCCACAGAGAGCCCCAGGGGGCGTCCCTCGATGCTGTCGTTCCAGTCCCCATTAATGGTCACGATACTGCCCGTCAGGGCGGCGAAATCAGTGCTGGTGGTGGGCCCCTCCCCCTGTCGGGTCACCCGCAGTGTGGTCTCGGGAACCGACAGGTCCACCCGGGCGTAGTGCACGGCGAAGTCGCTCGTGACCTCCAGGTTCCAGGTGATTCCGGTCCCCACATCGAGGGTGTACAGCTCGGCTTGGGCCAGAGGAAGAAAGAATGCGAACAAGGCATGCATGGGTGATTCCCGTGGAAGACAGCCGGCCCCCTATCTCGTGGGGAACACTCTGGTAGCATGCGTTGGCTTGTGGCACGGGCATTCACGGGGGTCTCCAATGCGCAACATCCACCGGGTTTTCCTGGCTTCCCTGGTCCTGTCAGGTTGCACCAGTGGAACGGTGCCTTCGGACAAGTCGGTCCCGGATCCCGATACGGGACGGGAGACCAGCACCGAAACAGGCACCGAAACAGGCACCGAGACCGGCACCGAAACCGGAGAGGAGCCCCTTGCTTGTGCTGACGAGCTGGTGGAGGCCCTGCCCTGGTTCGAGGAAGCACAGACCGGTGCGCTCGCTGGCTCGGTGGAGTTCGGACAGACCCACATCGTCCGCGCCCAGGAGGACCGCTACGCTCCTCCGGTGATTGCCGAGCGGGAGACGCTGCTGCTCTTCACCCCGGATACCGCCCTGGACGAGGCAACGGACCTACGGGTCGGAGCCTTTGACGGCAACACGCTGCTGGGGGTGCTGGCGCTCGCGCCTCCTTCCTCCACGCCCAGCCTCCAGGAACAGGGCCTCACCACCGTTGCACTCGACCCCTACAGCACAGAAGCCTGGAGCGCGAACCTGCCCTGGCCCTGGGTGAAGGAGGGGGTGGCCCTGCGGATCGGACTCGTGGAGTCCGGGGGCCTGGTGGTCCTGGAGCAGGTGCTGGAAGAGCTGGGAGCCCCACACAAGTTCACGCACACCCGGGGGAAAATGGTGCTGTTCGGGGATGGCACGGAGGACACCTCCACCCTGGCCGGCACCCGCCTGGCTCGGGACCACTTCGCATCCCTTCCCGCCGCCGAACTCCGCCTGGTGGACGCCACTCCCTGGCGCCTGGACGAGCTGGTGGTGACCGCTGCAGATGGCCCGGTTCTTGTGGACAACGAGACGGATCGCGTGGCGGCCTCGGGCAGTGACCGCTGGAGCATCATCAAGCACCAGTTTGCCCTGCGCCACAGCCTGGCCAACACCGGCCGGGGCCTCACCATGACCAGTGCCTCGGAAGGAGACAGTTCTCCCTACAGCTACGGCACCTCGTTCGTGATGGGGTGGGTGGCCGACGAAGACGGAAACACCTCGGACCTCAACAACGCCCCCTGGGCTGCCGGCTGGACTGGCTGGACCGCCATCTGGTTGTCCGAGTGCGGAAACACCCTCACTCACGAGCTGGGGCACTCCTTCACCCTGCTCCACTTCACCGGTGGGACAGCCGCCAGCTGGGGAATCGATGCCGAGTACCCCGATGACGGCACGAACCTCGAAGGCCACCCCTGGGGATACGACTCAACGCGGCGGCAGATTCGCACCTGGTACCGGGTGGACTCGGGCGGCCCGGTGATGAACGGGACGGAGTTCCAGGGCAAGCGGGATCCCATGAACGGCGGGGAGTCCAGCAACGACCTCACCTGCTTTCCCCAGTACACCGGCTACCACGCTCAGAAGACGCAGAACTGGGCACAATCCAGCCCGACACTGCGAAACGAGGGCGGTGTGCCCGGGTTGTATGCCTGGGACGATGCAACCCATGCCTATGCCTCGGCGGATGTGTCGGAGGGATACGGAGCGCCCCTGGCGGTCGATGTGCCGGTCGTCACCCTGGTGGGCACTCTCGGAAACACGGATGCCGCCTGCCAGACCTACCCCCCCATGTTTGCCAGCGAAGGCAACGTGTTTGCCTTGGCGGCCCCCGACGATGTGGGCCTGGACGCCACCTATGACGGGGCGACGTGGTTTCTCTCCATCACCTATGCAGATGGCGCGGTGGAGCGGGCGCTGATTGCCAAGGGGCACATCGAAGACACGGCGCTGTCCCTCTATTCCCTGAACCTGGAATGGAACCGCACGCCGACCCAGGTGGATCTCTACGTGAGCGACACGGAATACCCGAACATCAACGTGTCGGGGGCCACCCTTATGCACAGTCGGACGATTTCAGCCCCTGTGGACGCCATCACTGAACCCGTGGTGGTGGGACACGGCCATCTGGCCAACGGCGCCCTGGCGTTGGAGAAGATGTGCACGCCGGACGTGGACTGTGGGCATCGTGCCGAGTCCACCACCTGGCGGGGTGTGGGTGTGCGCGTGTTCCAGGACACCACCGGCCAGGCGGAGGCGCCCGAGTCCTGCCTGGAGCAGGACGGGTTCACCTCCCTGTCCGTGCCCGTCGCGACAAGCGACGGCACCACGGCAAACCTCGTGTTGCATGCCCAGCGGGTCCTTTCCACCGGAAGTGAGACCGTGGCCGTGCCCATAAACGACGACACCCCCTGGCTGCAGGCACCGGACCTGGAGCAATCCCTCCGGGTCTGGCTGCCCTGGGAGGAAAACCAGGGCCTGGCCGCGGGCACTTACGCAAACAACGGGGACTTCGGCATCGAGTCCTGGGTCGACGGAGTGTTGCAGGGGATCACCCCGATACACGTCAACGTGCAGGTGCGGGAGATCCTCTCCGCCGACCTCTCAAGCCAGTACTGGACCGACCCAGCGGTCATGGATGCCACCTCCAGCGTCTTCTTCCTGGTGGAGGACGGCACGATGGGGCCCACAGACCGCGCCTGGTGGGATGGCTCCGCGGATCCCGTCCAGTTGACTCCCCCCGTGGTGGACCCGACCACGGGCACCCTGACGACCCTCCTGCTGGATGCCTACAAGGTGGCCTGCGGCGACTGGTGGGACTTCAACACCGGCCAGTCAGCAAACTGGAATTGCGAGAACTACGCAGTGCTCTCCGTAGCCGCCTCGGGAAATGAGCACCTGGTCAGCGGGCACACCTACACCAGCCCCGGCTCTTCGCCCCTGGTGATCGAGGCCCGTCGATGGCACGCTCCGGATGCCTGGGCAATCCTGGACACCTTTGCCCTGCAGGTGGAATACACGGTTCCCTAACTCCGGGATAAGGTGCTGACGGACCTGGAGATTGCGTGATTGGACCTGCCCTGATTCTGCTTGGAGCCTTCTCCCCCGCCTGGGCCGGAGAAACAGCCCCGCCCACGGTGCTCTATCGCGGAGACAATCCGGGCATGGCCGCCACGCGGGTACACGCAGCGGGCAACCTGGAGGCTTCCGGGCTGGAAGCCAGTGCGCTCAACCCCATCTCCCTCTCGGATGCCATGGAGGGCCGCCCCCCTGTCTTGTTGGGCAGCGGAGAGGTCAGCATCTGCGCTGGCGCCCCTTCCAACATGAGCGCACTGCGAGGCGCGGTGGAGCGAGCGGAGAGCGGGGTCTCCTACATGGAAGTGGAACAGGCTGCGGGGCACCTGCGCATGGGCAAGAACGCCCTGACCTGCTCCACGGAGCCCGTACACCCGGATGCAGCCGCGCGACTCTTCTACCTGGAAGGCGTTGTGCTGTTTGCCCTGGGAAACGAGACGGCCGCGCGAGTTTCCTTTCAGCAGGCACTCACCTTTCAGCCGGGAATGAGTTGGGATGACTACATCGCCCCGGATGCACTGCCCCTGTTCGAGGCCGTGGGCTCACAACAGCAGGGCCTGGCACCCATCCCCTTGCGCATCGCCCCCCAGCCCGCCGAGGGAGCCCTCTGGATCAACGGACAGCCGGTTTCGGGTGAGAACCTGTCTCTCCCCCCGGGCCACCACCTGGTCCAGGTGGTGGGAACCGAGGCCATCACCATTCGACTGCGACTGGATCCAACCACCGGGGAAGAAACCCCCATTCTCGTGGTGCCAGGGTCGGCCACAGGTGCCCAGCTGGGTTGGGCCCAGAAAGCCGACCAGCGTGGGGATCTGGACCTGCTCCTCAAGGCCGCGTTTCATCCCGGCGAAATCATCTACATCACGGTGGCCGGAAGGGTCTGGCAGACCACCGTGGACAAAGAGGGTTGGCAGGAGCTGGAAGTGCCCACGCGAATCGCCCTGGGAAACAGCATCGACCCCCGCCAGATCACTTCTCAGACCTTTCTTTGGGGCGGCACAGGCGTAGCAGTTCTCTCCGGATTCGTGGCTGGCTTCAACTACCTTCAAATGAACGACGCCCTACGCGTGGGAGAATCCACCGACTCTTTTGAGAGCTATGAATCGGGCCGCCTCGCCTATGAAGGCTCCGTCCAGCGCATGCAGGCAGCCGCCATTGTTGCAGCTGGCGGCGTGCTGCTGGGAGGCACTGGCTACTTCCTGAAGCCCCAGGCAAGTGGGCTGGCGGTCGGAGGGAGGTTTTGATGCATAAAATATTCCCCCTGTCGGCCCTGTTGTTGGCCTCGAGCGCCTGCACCCCCCCCTACCCGGGCCGCACGTTTGTCGACAACCTGCAGCACGACCACGATGAAGATGGCTACACGGAGCTGGAGGGAGACTGTGACGATCGAGACCCCACCACCCATCGAGATGCCACTGAATTCTGCGACAATATCGACAACGACTGCAACGGCACCGAAGACGACGAATACGCTGAAGACGCGCTCACCTGGTACGCCGACTTCGACCAGGATGGGTTCGGCAACCCCTACCAGTTCAAGCCCGCCTGCACGCAGCCCGAGTTCTGGGTCAACAACGCAAACGACTGTGACGACACCGCCATTGATGTCCACCCAGAGGCGGACGAGTACTGCAACCAGCGAGACGATGACTGCGATGGGGAGGTTGACGAGCTGGACGAGGTGGTGGACCTCGCCACCTGGTACCTGGATGCGGACGGGGACAGCTTTGGAAACGAGAACTACACGCTGATCCAATGCGAGCAGCCCAATGACTACGTGCTGGTTGCGGAGGACTGCGATGACAGTCGCTACGACATCAACCCAATCGGCCTTGAGATCTGCGACACGGTGGACAACGACTGCGATGGCCTGATCGATGCGGCCGATGACAGCATGGATCCCACCACGGTGGGCACCTGGTACGTGGACGCCGACGGCGACGGGTACGGCGAGGCGAACAGCACCGCCATCGAGGCCTGCGAGATGCCGTCGGGGCACACCTGGAACCAGGAGGACTGCAACGACCAGGACGCCGCCATCAATCCGGGCATGCAGGAGGTCTGCGACGAGGACAACACCGACGAGGACTGTAGCGGAGGCGCCGACGACAACGACATCAACGGTGCAGACGGAAAGCAGGTGCTCTTCTACGACCTGGACGGGGACGACCACGGGGACGCATCCGCGCTGCCCATGGAGTGGTGCGATCCTCCTGGCTACACCCACCCCTCATTCGACGACTGCAACGACACCGACGCGAGCATCAACCCGAGCGCCACCGAGGTCTGCAACGAGGTGGACGACAACTGCGACGGGGACATCGACGAGAACGTGACCACCACCTTCTACGCGGATGTGGACAGCGACGGCTTCGGAGACGCAGCAGTGACGACAGACGCCTGCACAGCGCCCAGCGGCTATGTCTCGGACAGCACCGACTGCAACGATGCCCTGGACACTGTCCATCCAAGCGGTACCGAGTCCTGCTACACCGCCCACGACGATGACTGCGATGGGGACACGAACGACGCCGATGCTTTTGGCTGTAGCGACTACAACCTGGACAGTGATGGCGACGGCTATGGAACCTCCAGCACGGGTTGCTACTGCGTGCCCGACGCCCTCTACAGCGTGGTGGATGCCACGGACTGTGACGACACCAACCTCCTGGTCAACCCCGGGGTGAACGAGGACTGCAACACGGCCTACAGCGACGACTGTGATTCCGAGACCAACGACGCCTTCGCCGATGACTGCGAGCACTACTACTACGACTACGACGGAGACGGGTACGGGGTCGCCACCAACAGCACCTGTGTCTGCCAGGCCACCGGCCTGTACAACACCCAGGAGACCGGAGACTGCGACGACAACGACTCCACGGTGAGTCCCGCCTTCAACTCCTGCGGCATGTACGGCACCATCGACAACAGCGAGGCGCTTGGCCAGTTGAGCATCTGGTACTCCGGTTCCTACTCGGGCCTCTCCCCCTTCCAGGGCGACCTCGACGGCGATGGATACACCGACCTGCTTCTCTCCCAGCACGACCATGACAACCACACCGGAGCGGTGCGGGTGGTGTTGGGGCCGATCACCGGGTCTGTGGACTACGCCACGGATGGTGATGTGGAGCTCCTGGGCAGCAACACCATGGATGAGGCAGGTAAGTACATCACGACCGTAGAGGGCTGGGGCACCAACGGCGGCGGTGCTATCCTGGCCTGGGAAGCCGGCATTGTCTACGTGGTGGACGGGGGGAACCTTCCCACCACGAGCGCACTGCTTCAAAACGAGGCCATCGCGCGGATTACGGGATCTGGCGTGGGCAATGGCTCCTACAACT
>CAZSZE010000087.1:14889-16536 GCA_964610645.1 uncultured Enterobacterales bacterium
GACTTTGTCACCGGCTCGTATATGTTCCTGGGCGAGGCGCTCTGATCCGCAGCCCATCAAGTTTCGGATGTATTGTTCCGATCACGGGCGATGAGCCCGATCCTCCTCTCCTCCCCCGGTCTCTGGTGAAAAATGATCCTGTTTGATCTTCCCTCTCTGATCCTTGTAGGGAGCAGCCTCTTGTTCGCCGCCCTCTCTGGCCGTTTCACCCGGGCCTCCCTCTCTGTCATGGACGCTGTGGTGCTGCCGGTGGGTTTGGTGGGCACCGTCATCGGAGTTGTCCAGATGCTGCAGCAGATGGAGGACCCCACCAAGATCGGGCCGGCGTTTTCAGTGGCCATGTACACCGCGCTCTATGCGGCCTTTGCCAAGATCTGCCTGCAGGCCCGCTTGACAAGCGAGGCCAGCCCGACCCCGGAGGAGCCGGGCGCACGGGGCTGGGTGGCAGCCATTCTTCTCCTGGTCATGCTGGGGTCCGCCATGGTGATGGGCAGCCCCCTGCACACCTTCGGCGATGTTTCAGCCGTCGGGACCCTGGCAGTAGCCTTGGGAATTGTCGCTGGAGTGGCCTGGGCTACAGGGCACACCGATCTCGAGGGGTCGCTGGTTCGCGCTCTACCGTCCGTTGGCCTGTTCATGCTCTACCTGAGTCTTGTGGCACTCCTTGCCACTCTCGACGATCCAAAGACCCTTGGGCCCATCCTGGCCTGGGGACTGCTGGGCCTCCTCTACGCCAACCTGCTCACCCTTGTGCTTCACCTGGTGATTCCACACCGCGTAGCCGCACCGTCCACCACAACACAGTGGCTGACCTTCGGTGCCGCCCTCGCTGGAGTGGTTCTTCAAATGGGCCTGACCGTCTACGCGGTCGGCTGACCAACTCGGCCTTCAGTCCCCGGTGGCAAAGAGCCGCGCCGGGTCCTGGAATGCCTTGAACTCCAGGGCGTTCCCCGAGGGGTCCCGCAGGAACATCGTGGCCTGCTCCCCCACCTGGCCCTTGAATCGAACGCGGGGCTCCAGGATGAAATCCACCGCAGCGTTCTGCAGACGGTTGGCAAGCACATGAAAGTCGTCCCAGGCCAGCACGACTCCAAAATGCGGCACTGGCACGGCATCGCCATCCACCTCGTTGGCAATGACCGGGCCGGCGTCTCCTCGCAGATGAGCGCTCACCTGGTGCCCAAACAGGTCGAAATCCACCCAGCGTTCTGCTGACCGCCCCTCGGGACATCCCAGCACCTCCCCGTAAAACGCCCGGGTCGAGGCCAGGTCCCGCACGGGAAATGCCAGGTGGAACGGCTGCAGCATCTTCCCGGGATTCTCAGCGCTGCTCACGATCCATCCACGGTGATTGTCAGGCGGCGGCTGGAGCCGTGCTCCCGGTGTTCCCAGAGGTAGATCCCCTGCCAGGTCCCCAGCCCCAGGCGTCCGTCCGTGATCGGAATGGAGACGCTGGAAGCCGTCAGGGCGCAGCGCACGTGGGCCGGCATGTCGTCCGGACCTTCCGCCGTGTGCCGGAATATCGGGTCACCGTCCGGAACCAACCGCTGAAAGAAGGCCTCCAGATCCCTCTGTACATCCGGATCGGCGTTTTCCTGGATCAGGAGCGAGGCCGAGGTGTGGTGGATGAACAGGTGGCAGATTCCC
>CAZSZE010000088.1:0-16314 GCA_964610645.1 uncultured Enterobacterales bacterium
CCTGGAATTGCGTGGGCAAGCCAGTCGACGGGAGCAATGCACTACAGCCTCCTAGAGCCCCGGTGCCGCAAACAGGAGCACGCCTCCCTGCACAATCTCGTCCTCCAGGCGCTCGGGTGCCCCCAGGAACACCTCGTCCAGGCCGTCGCTGTTCAGGTCCCCCGGGCCCCAGAGGAACCGCCCCACGCCACCCCCGTTGAATTGCGCAACAGCGGATGCGGGCCCCACTTCTCCCTCGGGTCCCCCCAGAAAGAGATCCACCCGATCTTCTGCACTGCATCCCACGAGCACATCCGCCCGCCCATCTCCGTTCACATCCCCCGCCGCCGCCAGGCCCTCCCCGTAGTGGGATTCGTCAGAGGACCATCGCCAGTCCAAGGCAATACCGGCCGCCTCGTAGAGGCCGATCCGCCCGCCATCGGCTGTAGGAAGCGCGATGGCCAGTCGGGCATGGCCATCACCGCGCAAATCTCCCACCCCTGCCACAGACAGGCCCACTGCAGCAGTCTGCTGGAACCCAAGCACAGTCTCCTCCCCCAGGGAGTGCGTGCCGACCGCGTCGTCCAGGGCGTCCCCCGCCACAACTACCAGGGTGAGGCCCTGGTGCAACACCATCTCCGCCAGGCCGTCCCCGTCCAGGTCTCCCCCGCGCACCACCTGGACAGCTATCGATGGGTCGAAAACCCCCACTGAATCCAACACCAGGCCGCCGTCCAGCGAAGATGCGCTGGAGAGCGGTGCTTTCAGCCACCAGGCGTTCGCCCCCCAGGACGACCCCACCAGGAGCCCTTCCATGCCATCCCCCTTCGCCTCAGATGCCACCGCCACCGCGGGTCCCGCAAACCCGTTTGCATCCCGCAGGATCAACGAACTCACCCGGGAAAGGGCTCCATCCTCTCCAGGTGGCACCAGGTGCACCCCGCTCACGATCATGTCCTCGATCTCGCCTGACACACCCACCACCACCTCGGCCCATCCATCCCCATCCAGGTCGGCCCCTCCAGCCAACCCCACCCTTGCCAACGGCGGGCCATCGTCGTCCTCCACCGTGACGCGCTCCCCCGGGGCCCAGTCTCCCAGTCCATCCACGGGGCTCAGAACCTGCTCCAATAGAAGCACGCCGTCCTGCCGCCGCTGGGCCCAAACGAGCGCCTCCTCTGTTCCAAACACCCCGAGGATCTGGTTCTCTCCCACCCAAGCCACCGCGGCCTGTTCCTCGCTGTAGCTGCCCTCCAGGAGACAGTCGTTGAAGCCCTCGTCACAGTCATTGTCCAGCCCGTCACCGCAGATCTCCTCCGCCTCCGGGTGGACCTCGAACAGGGAATCGTCACAGTCCTCGCCCCCGAACTCACTCGACACAAAGCCGTCTCCGTCGGCATCGTGGCTGTCGCTGTCGCTGTCGCTGTCGCTGTCCAGGCCCCTCAAGCGCGCCCGGGCCGCCTCGTGCTCCTCCAGGGACGCAAGACACCCTGCCAATCCAAGAAACACCCCCCCAAATGCCAGCAAAAGGCGCAACAAAGCACCTCCCCCCTGACCCTACCAGAACAATTGGGGAATTCCGTCAATCCACGAGGCGTCCCGGCATTTCAGCCAGGGCGTAGGCAGTCACCGCCACCACGGCCACGTTCTTCGCCAGGAGGGCCGGATCGACCTTGTCCACCGTGTCCGCCCAGGTGTGGTGGATCGGCCAGTAGCCCGAGGTGTCCTGGTGCAGGCCCAGCCCCGGCACCCCCGCCTCCGCCAAGGGCCCGATGTCCGCGCCGGACCGGCTCAACCGCACCGTCCCGGCGTCCAGGGGGGCCAGCAGATCCAGCACCGCCTGGAAGCGATGCCGCGCCTCGTCCTGCACGCCCGCATCCTTACGCACATCCAGTCGATAGCCAAGGGGCATGCCGGACCCCGTGTCGGCTTCCAGGGCTGCCACCAGGAATGACATTTCATCCGCATGGGCCTCAGCGTAGGCCTTCCCCCCAGCGAGCCCGTTTTCCTCGTTTGTGTACAGAACCACCCGAATTCCTCGCCGGGGACGGGTCTCCAGGGCCCCCACGAGGCGGGCGGCCTCCATGGCGATCACGCACCCGGCCCCATCGTCCTGGGCCCCCTCCCCCACATCCCAGGAGTCCAGGTGGCAGGCAAGAAGCACCTTCTCATCGGTATCGTCCCGGCCGGGAATGTCGGCGACCACGTTGGCGGACTGCGCATCCGGCCCAAAGTGGGCCTCCATGGAGAGGGCCACGCGAACCGGCTCGCCCGCCGCTACGAGCCGGTAGAGGAGATCCGCCTCCTCATGGGGCAGCGCAGCAGCAGGAATAGGCTCGATGTCCTCTGCATACCCGGTGGCCCCTGTGTGGGGGGTCGCCAGGCCCGGTGGAGAAATGGATCGGACAAGCGCCGCCACCGCGCCCCTTGCCGCTGCCTTGGAGGGTCCTTGCGTTCGAAACACCACCGTGTCCCGGTAGGCCGTGAACGGGGCGTTGAACAGGACGATCCTTCCCTGCACCGCCTCTGGGGCCAGGGCATCCAGCTCTTCAAAGGTGGTGACAGCCACCACTTCCGCCTCCAATGTCTCCCCCCCGGTCCCCACACTGTTTCCCAGTCCCAGGATGTGCAGGGGCCGGGCCCTTGGCGTGACCAGGCGGGCGGATTCCGCCCCGCG
Source organism: uncultured Enterobacterales bacterium (assembly GCA_964610645.1). Taxonomy (GTDB): domain Bacteria; phylum Myxococcota_A; class UBA796; order UBA796; family CAJQPC01; genus JAYZDK01. The sequence continues at coordinate 2,657 of CAZSZE010000088.1, forward strand.
AATCCACGCCCGGACCGTCACCGGTTCCGTGTGGACGTTCTCAAACCCCGCCTGTTCCAGGTGTTGGACGCTCCAGGCGATCGCCCGGTTCAGCCCCTCACTGCCCGCCAGCCGTGGCCCGGCGGTATCACACAGGTCTGTCAGGAGCGCCATGGGCTCCGGCGAACCCAGGGCGGCCTCCTGGAGTTGGTTCGTAGCAGCGCCGGGATCCTCGGCATTTCGCCCACGGCCCGACCAGGCATTCGAGCCCACCAACCCCAACACAAGAAAACAGACACTCCAACGCTTCATGGCAACTCCCTGTCGCACCAGCGGGTGTTGTGAAAGACCTCGCAGCCCCCCAGTCGCTCGGAACGGTACAGGCCATCTACCATTTCCGACATTTCCAGTCGCCACACCACTTCCCCTGTGGCCTTGTCCAGCTCGATCAACGCGGAGAGCCCATCCTCCGCACGCGTGCAGTCCACGCAATGGGCGCGGGTGATCAGCAGGTGATCGCCGAGCACATCGACATCCCCCCAGATGGGCTCCACCCACCCCGGTTCGGTCCAGGTCCACACCGGTGTCGCCGTCATTTCCGCAAGGTCCAGCCTCATCTCCAGAATGCGCGAGTAGTTGCCACCCGGGCGAGCGGTGCCGTTGTCGTAGAAGAACACCGTGTCCCCGTGCAACTCCGGTGCGTGCTGGTGGTAGAACCACTGGTCCTCCCCCAGGGCAACACCCGCTTCATCCACCAGGGAAAAGTCCTGCCCGGGACCCAGGCACCACTCCACCTCTCCTGTGTCCATGAAAATGCGACAGAACTTGTGGTTGTTGCGCATGTTCACCCACAGGCGATCCCCGTCGTCTTCCTCGGTGACCCCCATCCAGTTGGCGTGAAAGGGATCTCCGCTCCCGGGGGTGAGAATGCCCTGGTCAATGGCGGCCTGAGAGTCCCAGGACCAGAGGATTTCGTTGGTATCCATGTCGAGCAGCTCGGCAGCAAAGCCCGTGAAACCATGGCCATTCCCCTCGTTTTGCGAGGTCACCAGCGAATACAGATCGGATTCCCCGGGTCCCGGCTCCACGTGGTGGTGGTAGCGGCCCCCACTGGGGGTGGCGCTTCCCCGGAAGAGCAGGCTCCGATCCAGGTCGATGATGTGGGGCCGGCCGCCGTACCCGCCCCCGTAGAGGATTCTGCCCCCGGAGAGAAAACGCACATCGATGTCCCCGGACGCCTTGTAGGGGAGGTCGTAGTGAAACCGGACCTTCCCTTCCGGATCGACGATCAGGAGCTTCTGCCGGTTGGGGTCCCGCCCTTTCTCCAGGTGGTTGAACAGCGTGTAGGCCCCGACCATCTCCCCGGCCACCACCAGCTCCATCTGGGGAATCGTGGGGGGCGCTGGATCGGTTTCCACCAGGGCCCCCGCCAACAGTGTGCCCGCTTCATCCTGCACCGTGCAGCGATAGGCCGTGTCCGCCAGCAGCCCATGGACCCCGTTCCAGTCGCCTGGATTCGGTGCTTGCCGGTGCACCTCCCGGTCGTCCTCTGTGTGCTCACACTGGAGCAGGTGGCCTTCCGCGGGCACGGAGACCTGCAGGGAGTAGGCGGAGACTTCCACTTCAAGTTCCGTTTCGAACACCTCTTTGTTCTTGCCGGAGAGTGGCAGCTGGCAGGCCGCGCCGAGCCACAACATCCACGAGGGGAGGACCATCATTCCAGCAGCGTATCCTGGTGCCGGGGCGCCTCCTACTGCCAGGGCCCGTGGTAGGGTTGCAGCCCAACATTGGAGTGTTCCATGCGTCTTCTTGCCTTGTTTCTCGTGGCCTGTGGTGGCGGCGCCGACGCCCCCGCTCCCGAAGCACCTGCCCCTGCAGCTGAACCCGCCCCAGCCGCGGAAGCTGCGCCCGAGGCGGAAGCTGCGGCCGAGGCGGAAGCTGCGGCACCCGAAGCAGCCGCTGCAGCCGGCGAATTTGATGCAGCCGGCGCTTACGCCGTCGCCTGTCTCTCCTGCCATGGCCCTGCCGGTGCGGGAGATGGTCCAGCCAGCGCTGCCCTCCCCCAGAAGCCTGCGAACTTTGCAGACGCGGCTTTCTGGAGCGAACGGAACGATGCACGCCTGGCCAAGGCCATCAAGGAAGGCGGACTCGCCGTGGGTGGCTCTCCCCTCATGGCCCCCTTTGGCGCGATGTACAACGATGCCCAGATCGCCGGTCTTGTGGCGCACCTGAAGACGTTCAAGAAGTAGCGAGCGCCTGCGGTACCGCTGTCAGCGGGTCCCGTTGATCTGCCAGTTCTGGTTGGTGCAATCCACGCACATGGCGCCCCCGGTAAAGGAGGCACTGAACAACCCCGAAAACTCCGTGTCCGAAGTAAACGAGCCTACGAGCCGGTATGACTCGGTGCAACTTCCTGGAATGGAAAACGATGCATCAAAGTCCGTGGCATTGGAAAAGGTCCCAGAAAGTGATCCGGGCAACGAGCCCCCTACTGCAGACACATTGATGTTGGGGTAGGTATCGGTGATGTACACGGTGCTGAAATCAATCACCACGTTGCCGAAGGCGCAACTCAAGGCCACCGTCGTGTCCAGGGCCCAGGTGTCCGAGTAGGAACAGGTGGAATCGGACCCGCTGCAGTCCTGGTCAATTCCATCCTCGCAGATGTCCTCCGAACCCGGGTGAATGTCGGCGTTGCCGTCGTTGCAGTCATCACAGGTCGTAAACCCATCTGCATCCAGGTCCTCCGCATCGCTGGTGCCGGGGTTGCAGTCGTTGTCCAGCCCGTCACAGGTGATCTCCGCCACCCCCGGGTTGATGTCCGGCTGGGAGTCGTCGCAGTCCGAGCAGGTGTCGTACCCGTCCCCATCCAGGTCCAGGATGTCCGCGGTCTCCTTCCGGCAGTCGTCATCGATTCCGTTGCAGGTGATCTCCTCGGCGTAGGGGTTCACATCCGGGTCGGTGTCGTCGCAGTCCTCACAGCTTGTAACGCCGTCCTCATCCCAGTCGTCCTCATCCAGGGTGGCCTCATCACAATCATTGTCCAGGCTGTCGCAGGGCACCTCGGTCAGGCCGGGGTTTGCATCTGCCTCGGCGTCGTTGCAGTCCAGGGCGCTGGCATCGTAAGTGGCCACGCAGTCCGGGTTGTCCCCATCAAAGTACCCGTCGCCATCCTTGTCATAGAGGTCGTCGACCGTGGTCTCTGTGCCGTTGACCTCTCCGTCGCACATGGAGTTCTTGGTGAGCGACACATCGGTGAGACAGGAAAGGGCCAGGGCGCTGGAGATCAGCGCAACCACTGGAACGAGGGGACGATTCATTGGATTCCTCCTGCCCGCAGTTGGGCCAAAGGTGGTGGCAGATGATAACCGGGGGACGAACAGGCTGGCGTGGGGTGTCTCCCGCGCAACCTGTGGAGGACAAGTGCTCTTACTCCTGATCCTGGCCAGCGCCGCATCGGCCGTCACGCTTCCCACCGGACGGGCGGTTGTCACAATCGAGGGCATGACCTGCATGGCCTGCGAGACAAAGGTGCGAAATGCCCTCGCCACCGTGGAAGGCCTGGGCATCGTCACCGCATCCCTCACGGAGAATGCCGCCTGCATGGAGGTGACCGCCCCGACACCCTCTGAGGACGTGGAGGCCGCCATCGCCAGCATCTCCTACAAGGCACTGTCCGTGGAGGCGGTCGACCTTTGCCCGGCAGCACTCTCCCCCGGCGCCCCCAAGCGCCTCTGGGCAAACACGGCGGGGGTGGATGTGGTCGTCATTTCCCGGGGAGAACCCGTGGAGCTCCTGGACCACCGGGTTCCCGACAAGTTCACCGTGTATGACTTTGGCGCGGACTGGTGCGGCCCCTGCCACATCTCCGCCAAGCGCTTGCGGGCCTATCTCTCGGCCCACCCGGACACGGCCGTGCGGGTGATCGCCCTCGATGGCGCGACCTCAGAGGACAGCTTTGCCCTTCCCGCCGCCAAACAGCACCTTGAGTGGGCTGGGGGTCTGCCCTGGTTCGAGGTATACAGCCCGGACGGCAAGCGCATCTACAAGGGAAGCAACGAGGGCAAGGTCCTTTCCAACATCGAACAGGCACGGGGCAAGTGAAGTTCCTCCACACCGCCTGGGCGGTGGCCTTGGGGCTCCTGATCGGCTTGCCCTCGGCCAACGCCGCCTGACCAGCCTGAAGCAATCCCAACCTCCAGGCTGGAGGCTCCCGCACCAACCCCATGCTCATGAAGGGGCAAGTGCGCATCGACGGGGTGGTCAGCGGCACCCGTGTGGCGTTCTCCCACGACGCCGAGTGCCCGGAGATCGCGCCCGCCGCGTGCGCCGACCCAGATCTGGACATTCCCCCGCACATTCACAAGCAGGAGATTGTGCTGTCCCGCTTTGCGCCTACCGTGAGCGTCGGCCTGGGGGCCAACTCCAGGCTCACCTCACAGTCCCCTTGAACGCGAAGTTCCTCGGCATCGAGTACCTGAAACTAGACGGCAGCCCCTATGATCCTCCCTATGGCGACACCCACCACCGCAACGAGACCCTGACAGGACTGGGAGATGCAGAGGTCGGCCTCGGGTATTTCACGGGCTTCGACAACGGCCTGCTGGTCGGGGCCACGCTTGGAAGCTCCCTTCCCCTCGGACGAACCGAGGAGAATCCCTATGCCCTGGCGGCCGAGGATGAGGACCACCAACACATGCAGATGGGCACCGGCACCTTTGTTCCTTCCGCCACGGCGGTGCTGATCTGGGCACAGCCGAGGTGGTGGGGCCTACGGATTCAGCAGCCTCCGCCTGCCGCTCTACGAGAACAACAAGGGCTACACCCCCCCAATTCGTGTGGACGGTGGCCTGGGGCCGAGCTTCCGTCCGATAAAGGCACTCCAATTGCTGGCACTGGTGGAGGGCATCTACGAGGGAGCCGAACAATGGGCGCAGTGGGAGTCCCAGAACCAGGGGCGCATCACCGCCGTGGCTGACTTCACGGCCATCTGGTCCCTCCGCGAGGACACGGTGCTTCAAGCCCAGGCGCGTACCACCGCCTGGCAGCGCGACCTGGGCAAGGAGCTGATTCGCCAGGGGCTCATTGTGACACTGGGGGGCTCACAGACCTTCTAGAGACTCCGCACGATCCGGAATCCCACGTCGTCTGAGGCGGACTCAGGCACCACCGCCCGCCGGGAACCCGTGGACAACAACGCGACAGCATCCCGGAAGCCGCCTCCCCGTTGGATCCGCGCCCCGGCCGCCCCCGAATCATCCCGCCCATCGCCTTCCTGCACTGGAAACGGCAGGTCCAGGGACGATGTCCACTCCCACACGTTCCCGAGCATGTCGTGGAGTCCAGCCTTGTTGGCGTCGAGCAGCCCCACACACCGGCAACTCCCTTCCGCATTGTCACGGGTCCAGGCAAAGTCGCCAGCCTCCTCCGGGTCCTCTCCCCACGGGTAGCGGGTGCGTTCCCCGGACCCACAGGCGTACTCCCACTCCATTTCCGTGGGCAATCGAAACACCTTCTGGCTGATTTCCGAGTACCAGGCGCAGTACGCCACCGCATCCGCAAACCCCGCGTTCACCACGGGGCCGTCATCCTCCGGGGAGGTCTCCCCCCGCACGTGGTCCGGGCGAAACGCCTCGAACTGCAGGTTGGTGATCGGGTGCTTGGAGATGTAGAAGGCCCCCACCTCCAACTGAAAACCCTCCCCGACCGGCCCAGCCTCGAATTCACCCCCCCGGAGCAACCACAGGATGGCGCGGGGAACCTTGGTGTAGGTGGGAATGCCCATGGCCTCTCCGGCCGGGGGTTCTATCCCGCGCCCGGCCCTACTGCGTCGGCAGCTCGTACCGAAAGCGCGTGTCCCCCACCTGGAACAGGTCCCCGTGCTTCAAGGCCTGGGCGTTGATGCCCAGGTCGTTGATCTCCACCTTGGTGAAGCGCCCCTTCTTCTCCAGCACATGGCTGCGCCCATTCCAGCTCACCACCGCAGCAATCCCGCTGGTGAAACGCCCCTCCACCTTCACATCCCCGCCCTCCCCAAACGACAGGATCGCATCCCCGGGATTCCAAATCGCCCGCGAGTCCAGCACCAGGCAGATGCGGGCCGAATCCAGCTTGAGGGCCTCCTGCTGCATGCGCTTCAGCGTCGCCGGGTCCAACTGGAAGGTCGTGTCCCCGCCCGTGCGCACATAATCCGGGTCGTACAAGGGCAGGTACCCGATGAATCGCCCGTTCCAGACCTGTTCCCCCCGGTTGTCCCCCAGGAAGGTCATCGAGAACTTTCCGATGCGCAGCTCGTCCCCGTTGGCCAACTCCTGGGACTGCACCCGCTCCCCGTTGACCACCGTGCCGTTCGCGCTCTCAAGGTCCGTGATGAACACCCGGTCTTCCTGCACAGAGACCCGCGCATGTTTTCGGCTGACCGACACATTCGGCAGCAAGAGGTCGGCTGCTTCTCCCCGACCGATCACGACTTCCGGCTGGCGAATCGGAAAGTGGGCATCGGGCTGGCCGCTTACCTTGATGATCAAGCTTGGCATTTGTCCTGGCTCCGGTGCCGGGAATCAATGGACTCCACGGTTGTACCGAGTACGGTCAGACCGAGTATAGATCGGTCGGAGTCTTCCGATGTCCCTGCTTGCATTGTGCTTTCTTTCCTGCGCGAGCCGCACCGCCCCCGAGGAAGCCATGCCCGCACACCCCCCCCTTCATCCCGCTGCCACCGGTGTGGTGGATCCCCAACTGGCCGCCCTGTTGGTGGAGCACTGGGAGGCGCAGATGGAGACCTCGCCGTTGTGGGCCACGGAGCTGGGAGACCACCGGTTTGACGACCGCCTGGGAGATGCCTCCCCCGGTGCCCATGCTGCCTGGATGGAGCGCGAGGGCGGGTGGCTCGCCCGGGCCCGGGAAATGGAGGGCCTGCAGGGGGAGGACGCCACGACCCGGGCGCTGTTTGAGGAGTCCCTCTCAGTGTCTCTGGCGCTGGAGGCTTGCCAGATGGAGCAGTGGAGCTTCAGTCCGCGCCACAACTTCCTTGGGTTTGCCAACTACCTCGTGGAGCTGCACCCCATCGCTGTCCCGGCCGATCTGGACGCCATCGTGGCCTCGGGCCGTACCTGGAAGGGCTCTTGGCAAACCTGTCCCTGGGCCTCGACCAGGGCCTCGTCGCCAACGCTGCCTCCACGGAGAAGGTGCTGGAGATGGTGGAGACCCAGCTCGACCAGCCGTTTTCCGACTGGCCCCCCCTGCAGGTGGAGCCGGCGATGGCCGACCAGGAGGTCCACCTTCGGGCCACCTACGATGCGGTGCGAGAGGCCACTCTTGTGCCGTTGCTGAAGGAGTACCGGGACTTCCTGCGGGAGACGGTGCTTCCTGCGGCGCGGCCCCCCGAGGCTGCCAGCCTCACCGCCCTGGCCAACGGCTCCGCCTGCTACGCCGCCTTGATCCGCAAGTACACGACCCGGGACCTGTCGCCGGATGCAATTCACGCCACGGGGCTTACCGCTCTGGAGGGAATCCACGCCGAGTTCCAGGCCCTGGGCACCGCCCTCTGGGAGGAAGCCGCGTTGGACGCGATCTTCGATAGGCTGCGCACGGATCCCGCCCTGTTCTTCGACACCGAGGCCTCCGTGGAGGCCCAGGCCGTGCAGTCCCTCGCAGCTGCGGCTGCGGCCATGCCCGCCTTCTTCGACCCGCTGCCCGCCGCGGAGTGCACGGTGCGTCCCATTCCCGACTACGAGGCCCCCTACACCACCATCGCCTACTACCGGCCGGCTGCCCCGGATGGCTCCCGTCCCGGCATCTATTTCGTGAACACGTGGGCCCCCACCACCCGGCCCCGCCACGAGGCCCAGGTGCTGGCCTTCCACGAGTCGATCCCCGGCCACCACCTGCAGATCGCCATCGCCCAGGAGCTCCCGGAGACCCCCCTCTTCCGCAAGCACCTGGACGCCACCGTCTTCGTGGAGGGCTGGGCCCTGTACACGGAGCGACTGGCCGATGAAATGGGCCTCTACACCACCGACCTGGACCGCATGGGCATGTTGTCGTTCGATGCCTGGCGGGCAGCGCGCCTCGTCGTGGACACGGGCCTGCACCACAAGGGGTGGTCCCGCGAACAAGCCGAACAATTCCTGCGGGACAACACGCCCTTGGCCCTGAACAACATCCACAACGAGGTGGACCGGTACATCACCTGGCCCGGGCAGGCCCTGGCCTACAAGACCGGGCAGCTGGAGATCTGGCGCCTTCGCCGGGAAGCGGAGACCGCGCTGGGAGCCGATTTCGACCTCAAGGGCTTCCACCAGGCGGTCCTGGGCAGCGGCCCCGTGCCTCTTGCTCTCTTGGAACAGCAGGTCCACAACTGGGCAGAATCCTTGCGGTAGTCACGGCACGGATGTCGCGATCCCGACACATCAACTCTCGGTCTCGTACATACACACCCGTGTGATTCCAAACAGTTGCGCGATCTGGCACGGGGATTGCGATGGGGAAGGGAAACCCTGGAGTCCTCCATGCTCGCCCTTCTGCTTCTGACCGCCTGTCCCCAGACCGCAGTGCTCCAAATCGGAACGCTCTACGAGGCCCCCTGCCCCCTGGACCAGGAACAGTGTGAAGAGCAGGTCCTCTCCGGCTGTGACACGGACGTGGACGGGTGCGACGGGCTGGTGGACATCAGCCGCTGCGCCACCGGGCACCGGGACGGCCACAACTACCTCTTCTGCCAGGACCCCCAACCCCGCGAGGACGCCTCGAACTTCTGCCGCTCCCTGGGCATGTCCCTGGTGGTCTTGGGCGACGTGTACGAGGCGGACTGGATTGTGGAATCCGCCGACGAGACCATCTCCGGCAACCCCTGGCTCGGCCTCGTGCGATCCCGGGGCAGCGGCCGCTGGTTCTGGGAGAACGGCGAGACCCTTCACTACACCGAGTGGGACCGCTACGAGCCCAACAACGCCGGCGGCGGCGAGCGCTGCGCCGAGTTCTACCTGGACAGCATGTCAGACGACCTGCTGGGCGCCTGGAATGACACCGACTGCTCCCTGATGCGCAACCCCATCTGCGAGACCTGGTAGGGCCACCGACGGGCCCTCGCCCCTGGCCCTGGTTCCCCGGGTGCAGTACCCTTGCACCCCACCGGGAGCCTTACTTGTCCACGCCTCGCTCTGTCTGGATTGCCCTGGGGCTCGTGGGCATGGCGGCCCTGGGCTACGGCGCTGGCCGGCTCCAGGTCATGCTCAAGGGGGGCGACATCGGCGAGGTGGCCGAGCGGCTGCCGCCGGACACCCCGGGACTGGTGGCGGTGCGCGGGGCGGCGGAGTTGTTCCTGGAGTTCGGCGGAAGCGCGCCGGACCTCTCGGCCGTGCCAGCCTTGATCAAGGAGGACGTGGAGCATGTCCATGCCCAGGCCATCGAGGCCCTGGGGTTTGACCCCCTGACTCAAGAAGGGTGGCGCTCCACCGGACTGGATTTCTTCCGGCCGGCAGGGCTCTCCGTGGACACCCTGGACCCTGCCCTGCTCACCGCGCGCCTGGTGATGCCCGTGGCGGATCCCGCTGCCCTCGCCCTGGCCCTGCCCCGGGTGTTGGAGGGCTTCAAGCTTGATGTCGCCCTGACCCAGATCGACGGCCGCCCGGCCTGGGGACTGGGCAACACCGCCCTGGCCCTGGATGGAGACCAGCTCCTGGGCATGTCGAGCGCTGTCGATGGATTTGATGCCCTGGGCGCCTTGCGCCAGTGGATCACCGAGCCCATGGAGACCACCCTCGCGGACACGGAGGACTTTCAGCGGGTCCTGACGGGCCTCGGCCCCGACTGGCATGCCTTGACCTTTGTGGCAGCGGACATGGTGCGGACCCTGTCCGAGGAGGCCCTGGGGCAATTCCCGGGGCTGGCCGGGGCCACGGACTGGCTCCCCTCCGCGGCGGGCTACACCGTGCACCTGACAGACCACCGGATTCGGGCCCGCTATGGCGCAGCCCTTCCAGCAGAACCCCCGCCCTTTTTCCTGGAGGGCCCCTCCAGCATCCTGGACGACATCCCGGGAGATGCGGTGGTGGCCACCCGCCTCGGCCTGGATGTGCCCGCGTGGTTGGCGCAGCTGGAGAAGTTTCCGGAGATGCAGTCCGCCATGGACTACGGACTGGCCATGGGCAGTGGGTTTCTGGGGGCGAACCTGCACACGGAGGGGCTGGAGAACCTGTCCGGCCGCATGGGCGCGGTGCTCCTCCAGCCCCTCGACCCCGCCAAGGCGCCTCTGGATGCGGTGGCCTGGTTTGAGCTCAAGGACGGTGCTGCGAGCCGACTCCTTGTGGAACGCTCCTGTGCTGCAGCAGCCGCCATGCTGGGCCTTGAGCCCGGCCCCAACCCCGCCCCCGATCGCTACTGGTGCGCCTCGGACTTCATGGGGCTTGGCCTCGCCAACGATCACCTGCTGCTCTCGGTGGGAGGCGGACGTCCCGCGCACTTGCGGGAGACGCTGGGGAAGGAGACCTCCTTCCTGAAGTCCCTCCCCGATTCCGTGCGGGACAGCATGGAGGCCGATGACTTTCTCTCCCTGTGGATCGATGCCCGGAGCCTGCCGGTCCTGGCCAACGAGGAGGCCCTGCCCACCGACCTCCGCCTGATCTTCTCCCAGCTTCCCGCCGAGGCCCTCTCCGAGGCGCTGCCCGTGTCGGGAATCTCCAGCAGCGCCTCCCTGCGCAAGGACTTCGGCCACCTGGATGTGGCCTTTCACGCTGGGGAGGAGGGGTTCACCGGCTGGATGGACAAGGCAGGCAACCACTTCCAGAAGCTGATCGAGACCTCGTCCGCCCTGCCCACCAAGCTGGACAAGGGTGATGCGACGGCCCCTGACGCCCAGCCGACCGGCACCGACGCGGTCGCCCAGGCCACCCGGGAGCTTGCGGGTCTCCAGGAGGCAGCGAGCCTCTACGAGGAGACCTTTGGCGTGCGTGTTGCCTGCTCCGATGCCGCCACCGCTGCCGCCTCCCTGGAGAGCGGGGACAACGCCTGGCGCACGCTCGACTGCTGGGCGGACCTCGGGTGGCTCCCCACCGGGGCCATGGCCACCTGGGTCGCCGTGGAGAAAGACGGGTTTTCCGTGCATGGCCTTGTGCCTGGGGCGGACGGCGAGCCGGTGCATCTTGTGGGTGCGGATGTCCCTTGAGCCGGTGCTGAAAGCCACCGGGGTGTATCTTCGTCGCGGCGCCCTGGACGTGCTGGCCGGGGTGGACCTCGCCCTGGCCCCCGGCAGCCTCACGGTGCTCTCGGGCCCCTCCGGCTGCGGCAAGACCACCTTGCTTCATGCCCTGTGTGGGCTGCTGCCCGTGGATCAGGGCCAGATCACGGTGAACGGCACCCCCCTCACGGAGGAAAACGCCACGGACCTGCGCCGCACCACCCTGGGCCTGTTGACCCAGGATCTGCACCTGCTCGGGGCCCTGGACCCGGTGCGAAACGCCGCCCTCCCCCTGCTCTTGAACGGGGTGTCCCCGGCGGAGGCCCGCACGTCGGCCCGGGCGCTGCTGGTGGAGCTGGGCCTGGACCCGGACACAGCCCCCACGACCGAGCGCCTCTCCCGGGGGCAGCGCCAGCGGGTGGCCCTGGCCCGGGCCCTCGTATTCCCAAGACCGATCCTGCTCCTGGACGAGCCCACAAGCTCGGTGGATCCCGAAACCCGCGACCGAATTCTTGAGCGCCTTCGGGGGCTGGCGACAAGCGGCACCGCCATCCTGCTCACCACCCATGACACGGAGCTTGCCCCCCGGGGCGATCGCCACCTGTGCCTCGCCGACGGCGTGTTGGAGGCCCGTTGAGAACCCGCATGGCCCTGGCCTGGTGGGTGTCGGCGGGCTCCCGGGGTCAGCTGCTGCGGGCTGCCCTTGGCGCGGTCCTGGCTGTGGCGGGCACCGTGGCGCTCTGCAGCCTGGGAGCCGGAGGCCGGTTGGCCCTGGAGGCCGAGCTGCTCGGGGAGGGCCACAGCGTCCGGGTGCGGCCGCCGTCTTTCGGCATTGGCCCCCTGGACCTCGTGGGCACGCTCATCCCTGAGAAGCCCATGAACGCTGCCGCCCTCGCGGCCATCCGGGCCTCCCCTTCTGTGGCAGCCGCCTGGCCCGAGGCCTGGTCCCGCTTTCCCGTGCGCTTCCGCGGCACGGTGGCAGGCCGCACCCTGTACACCGACGGCGCCATTCTTGGCATCGACCCGGAGGCCCTGGGTCCGGAGGCCCCCCCTGACTGGGACTGGTCCCCCGGGGAGCACGTGCCGATCCTGGCGCCAAAAGCGCTGCTGGTGGCCTACAACCGGGGCTTTGCCCCCGCCAACGGCTTGCCCCGCCTGACGGAGAAGGCTGCCCTCGGGCTGCGGCTGAAGCTGGTGGGACTCGGGGAGGACCGGGAGCGGGTGACCGTGCCGGCGGAGATTTCCGGGGCGGTGCGCTACAGCGGCGAGTTGGCGGGGATTGTGCCCTTGTCCGTGGTGGAGCACATGGCCCAGGAGTTGGGCATGGACGCTGCCTGGTCCTCGGCCCTGGTGCGCGGTGCCCCGGGGGCCAGCCCCGATGCGCTGCAGCGGGAGCTTCAGGGCCTGGGATGGGCTGTCGAGGAGGTGGGCGGCGTGGCCCGACAGCTGTCCGTGGCCATTGGCGCCATTGAGACCGTGGTGCAGCTGGCGGGGGGGCTGCTGGTGGGGGCGACGTTGTTGCTCCTGGCGCAGGTCCACGCGGTGCTCCTGCGCCAGCGGCGGCGGGACCTGCGGGTGCTGCGGGCCCTGGGGGCGTCCCGCCGGTTGCTGCTGGGCATCCTGGCAGCGGAGGTGCTGGGGGTGGCCTGGGTGGCGGCCCTCCTTGGAATCGGGGCCGGCATGGCCGGGGCTGCGATCGGGGCCTCCGCTGCATCGGCGTACCTGTCCGAGGCCCTCGGCGTGGCGCTTCCCCTCGTGGCCCAGCTGCCCGCGGGAATGGTGGGTGCGTTCCTCCTGGGAGCGCCCGGGGTGGCCCTTGTCGCCGGTGCTCCCGCCCTGTTTCATGCCCTGTCCGGCCCGGCGCTCGAAACCACCGAGTAGCAGGCGGTCCTTTCCGCCCCTCGCGCCCCGGGCTTCATGGTACGTTCACCCCCTGTCTGGAGGTCCGTGTGCGCGGCATGTTCACCTTGATCCTGGCGTTTTGTGCGGGATGTGTGCCTCCCATGCCGACCTACACCCGCCACGACAACCCCGGCCACGACTTCGACGGCGACGGCTACCTGGAGGACGACAACGACTGCGATGACCAGAACGCTGCCATTCACCCGGACGCCGTCGAGCTCTGCAACGAACTGGATGACGACTGCAACGGGCTGGTCGACGACTCCCCCACCGACATGGCCACCTGGTACCTGGACGAGGACGGCGACGGCTACGGCAAGGACACCACCGCCCAGGAAGCCTGCCAGCCCCCCGGCGAGCGGTACGTGAACGAGGGCGGCGACTGCAACGACATCCCCGGGGAAGACGGACCCCGCATCCACCCGGGGGCCGTGGAGGTCTGCGACGGGCTCCACGACGAGGACTGCAACGGGCTCGTGGACATGGACGATCCCGACGTCGCCGGCCTGGGCACCTGGTACGAGGTCCGCGACGACGCCGCAGCCACCGACGCCCCCCCCCACGCCGCCCCCCCCGCCACCGGGGGCCGCCCCGGGCCCGG
>CAZSZE010000089.1:0-16240 GCA_964610645.1 uncultured Enterobacterales bacterium
GGGGGGGGATGGGCTATCCCCCCCGGGCTGGCGTCCCTTTTGGGCGGCGGCGGGGGGAGGCTCGAGGTCAGTAGGAAGCGGTGATCGGCAGGACCAGGATGCCCTCGGCGTGCCGAGGGCCCGCCACGATGAAGCTGCCGTTGCGTGCCACCGCCACAGTGGTGTCCACAAGCTTCTGGTTCTTCCGGTACATCTGGATGCGAAGCCTCGCCCGCTGGGGGTCCCGCTTGAGCAGGGTCACAGTGACCACCCGCCCGCCGGAGACCGTGAAGCTCTTGGGGCGCTCGGGAACGAGATCAGCAGCGTAGCGCTCCAGCACCTTGAAATTGTCGTAGCGCAGGTGGCTCATCTGCCGGGACCAGCGCCGAAGCGCCGGGTCCATGTGCGGCTTGCCCGGCGTGGCATGCACCACGAGAATCTGGACATTCACCCGCTTGCCCGGGGGCTTCTTGGACTTGGCGCCCTTGGGGCCCTGGACCATCTGAGAGTTCAACCCGTCTGTTGCGTGAGCAGTGGACGGTCCGCCAAGAAGGGCGAACGCCAGGAGGAAGAGACGAATCACGTTGTTCCGATTCACGGTGCTCCAAGTCACAGCGCCCCTCCCGTATCCACAATCTCGTCCAGCGCTGCATCCTCTTCCGGAAATGCATCTTCATCCACAAACAGGATGATCGGGGCGTCGTCCTCGTCCCCCTGGATGACCTGCACGAAGACCTGGGAGGCATACTCTAGTTCCAGCACCTCCGTGTGACTCAAGCCGGCAAACTCGATGGCCTCTTCCATGGCCTGCTCGTCGGCAGCGGTCTCTTCCGTGCCAACCGGGCTCTCGCCCAGGAAGGGCGAGACCACCACGAGCGCCAGGGCCGCCATGGCAAGGGCGGGCACCAGGGTCCGCAGCCTGTTTCCATCGGCCAGCAGGAGCTCGGTGGCCTCCTCCTCCTCGGGCAGCACGATCTCCCGGGGCTTGATGGCGGCCAGGACATCCTCCACCATCTCCGCCCGCTGGTTCTCGCTCATGTGGGCGTGGTCCAGGATCACACTGCGCAGCACCGCAGCCGTGGGCTCCCAACCCTCCACGTGCTCGGGATCCTCGATGCCGATGCCCGTGGCCACCGCTCGCCAGGTGGTGGACAGGTCGATCGCCCGCACCTCATGTTCGATCGTCTCCCGCATGAATCGCCCCAGCTCCGCGTAGGAGGAGAGCGCCTTTCGGGCCTGGTCATCGCTGCCGATGCGCTGGGCCAGGCCCAAGCGCTCCTCGACAGACAACTCCCCGTCGAACAGCGCGGAAAGCACGACCTCCTCCGCCGGGGCGATCTCGGCGATTTCGGTCACCGCGTCGGGACCGGCGGACAACATCGCCATGACCGAGTCCGCCACATCGGCTTCCCGCGGCACGCCCTCTCGCAAAACAGCGCCGACCTCACTCCACCCGTCTTCAATGGCCAGGGCTTCCAGCACCTGGGCCACGATCTCAAAAGAGGCGCCCGCCACGTCCTGCACCGCATCCCGCAGTGCCACCCGCAGCGCTTCATGGGGCGCAAGGCGAGCATCGGCATCGGCGAGCGCTGCGATTTCCGCGCACTCGCTCTGTGTGGCCTCGCCATCGAGAACCCGCATCAGCAGGCCATCGAGGCGTCCGATGTTTTCCTCGTTGCTCACGTGGATCGAACCCTCATTGTCCACAACGGGCGTGTTTCCCGGTCATTCACTGTCAATCTCAAACCGCCTCCAACTTGCCGCCCAGGAGGCTCTGCATCTTGCGCCGGGCATAGAAGAGGCGGCTCATGACCGTCCCCTCGGGAATTTCCATGGTCTCGGCAATTTCCTCGTAGGAGAGGCCCTCGATCTCGCGCAGCACGAGGATCTGCCGGTGGTCCTCGGACAGCTCGTCCAGGGCGGCGAAGATCTTCTTGCGCAGGCGCTTGCGCTCCAGGTCCTTGCCCGGGTTCATCTTCGAGTGGGAATCATCCATCATCCCCGCGCTGTCTTTCTGGCCGATCTCCTCGTTGAACTCGCTGTGGCGGCGCACCTTTCGGCGGCGCAAGAGGTCGATCGCACAGTTCATGGCGATGCGGTAGAGCCAGGTGTAGAAGCTGGAATCCAGGCGGAATCGATCCAGGTTCCGGTACGCCTTGACGAAGGACTCCTGGGTGATGTCCCGGGCTTCCTCCCGGTCCCGCACCATGCCGCAGACCATGGCGAACACCCGCCCCTGGTACCGCTCCACCAGCTCCCGGTAGGCCCCGGTGTCCCCGGCGCGAATCGCCTCGATGACCTTTCGATCCGCAGCCTTGGCTTCTTCTGGCGTCATCAGTGGGCCTCTTCCCAGGTACGGCCCCAGCCGGCATCCACCACGAGGGGCACCTGCAAATCCGCAGCCTGCGCCATTTCTTCCTTCACCATCTCGGCCACGCGCTCCACCTCGCCCTCCGGCACTTCCAGGAGCAGCTCATCGTGCACCTGGAGCAGCAAGCGGCCCGCCCCGGGGTCGGCCTCCAGGCGCTCCTGCACCCGGCACATGGCGACCTTGATCAAATCCGCCGCCGTTCCCTGCAGGGGCGTGTTCATGGCCACCCGCTCCGCTGCCATGCGATCCCGCTGGTTGCGCGACCCAATGCCCACGATCGGACGCTTGCGGCCCCACAGGGTCACCGCAAACCCATGCTCCTGGGCGTGGGCGATCAGGGCCTCGTGGACCTTGGGCACTTGGGGGTACCGGGCGAAATAGTCGTCCATGTACTCCTTGGCCTGCCCCACGGGAATGCCCAGCTCATTGCCCAGTCGAAAGGCGCTCATGCCATAGACGATACCGAAGTTGATGGCCTTTGCGGCAGATCGCTGCTCGTGGGTGACCGAATCCGGGTCGACGTCGAAGATCTCCGAGGCCGTGCGGCGGTGGATGTCCTGGCCCAGGCGAAAGGCCTCCATCAGGCCCCCTTCTCCACAATAGTGGGCCAGAATGCGCAGTTCGATCTGGGAGTAGTCGCAGGACAGGAACACATGCCCGGGTCGCGCCACAAAGCAGGCCCGCACCCGGCGGCCATCCTCGGTGCGGGAGGGGATGTTCTGGAGGTTTGGGTTGTTGCTGGCCAGTCGGCCCGTGGCAGCCACGACCTGGTGAAAGGAGGTGTGGACCCTGCCATCCACCTCAGACAGGGTCTTGGGCAGCGCATCCACGTAGGTGCTCTTGAGCTTGGTCAGGCCCCGGTACTCCAGCACCGCCGCCGGCAGCGGGTGTACATGGGACAGGCGCTCAAGGGTCTCCGCATCCGTAGAGAAGCCGGTCTTGGTCTTCTTCACCGGCTTCAGCCCCAGCTCGTCGAAGAGCACCACCTGCATCTGCTTGGGGGAGTTGATGGTGAAGGGGTGCCCCGCCATGTCGTGGATGCGGATTTCCACTTCAGCGATGCGGGTCGCCAGCTCCACGGAAAGGGAGGCCAGCGCTTCTGTGTCCAGGCCGATTCCCTCCCGCTCCATCGCAGAGAGGACCGGCACCAGGGGCAACTCCACGGTCGCATAGACCTCCCCGAGGTCGGCCTCCTCCAACTTGGGCAGGAGCACGCGGTCCAGCAGCCAGGTCACGTGGGCGTCTTCGGCGGCATAGGACGTGGCCTTGTCGATGGGGACATCCGCGAACGTCGACCCCTCGGGCAAGTCCGCCATAGCCTCCGAGAAGGAGATCATGCCGTGGCCCAGGAGACGCAGTGCCACATCGTCCAACCTGTGGCGCACCCGCTCGGGCTCGAGGAGGTAGTCCGCGATCATGGTGTCACCCACGATGCCCGCCACCCGGTAGCCGTTCTCGGAAAACACCGAGAGGTCGTACTTCAGGTTGTGGCCGATCTTGCCCAGATCCCCATCCTCCAGGAGAGGCGACAGGACCTCCATGGCTTCCGACTCGGTGAGCTGCCCCGGCACCCGCTCGCCATCCTCCACGTGGGCCACAGGCACATAGACCGCATCCGTCTCGCTCCAGCACAAGGCAATACCCACGATCGCTGCCGCCTGCGGGTCCAGAGACGTGGTCTCCAGGTCCACGCAGAACCGACCCGCCCCGCGCATGTCCGCAGCCGCCTGCTCAAGCACGCCCCGATCGCGGATGCACCGGTAGATCGACCGATCCACCCCCGACGCGCTCTCGCCATCGTCATCCAGGGTGCCGAGCAAAGTGCGGAACTGGTACAGCAGAAACAGCTCCCGGAGCTTCTCAGGGTCCCGAGGGTGGGCCGCGAGGTCCGCCAAATCCAACTCCAAATCGACATCCAGGCGAATGGTCACCAGCTCCCGGGACAGCCGCGCCATGTCGGCTTCCTCGGCCAGGGCTGCCCCCCGCTTGCCCCCGATCTCCTCGGCGTGGGCCAGCACCCCCTCGACATCCCCGTACTTCTGCACGTACTTGGTGGCGGTCTTCTCCCCGACTCCGGTGACCCCCGGCACGTTGTCCGAGCTGTCCCCGGCCAACCCCAGCACATCGATGACCTTCTCCGGCCCGACCCCAAAGCGCTCCTCCACCTCCGGCGCCCGGATCTCGCGGTCCTTCATGACATCGAGAATAGAGATGTTGTCGTCCACCAGCTGGTAGAAATCCTTGTCCCCGGTCACCATCCACACGTGGCGCTCCGGCGTGGCCCAGCGCTTGGCCAGGGTGCCGATGACATCATCCGCCTCGACCCCCTCGATGGCGAAACAGCGGTACCCCCACGCCTCGATAAGCTCCGGCATCTTGGGCCACTGCTCCCGAAGCTCCTCCGGCATCTCGGGCCGGTGCCCCTTGTAGTCCGGGTACATGTCCACCCGAAAAGACGGCCCCTTGTCGAACACCACCACCACGTGGTCCGGCTGGTACTCCTTCTCAAAGCGCCGCAACATGTTTGCGAATCCGAGAAGCGCACCCGTGTTCAGGCCCCCAGCCGTCAGCTTGGGCATGGCAAAGAAAACCCGGAACGCGTGGTTCGAGCCATCCACCAGGAAGATCTTCTCTGCCACTTTCGCCGCCTCCCCCGATTGGATATCACGGCCCTGGCGGCTTGACGGTTGGCCTCGACACACCTAGACGTTTCTTAGATGGACGGCGCCTCCCCAGACCTGTTTCAGCCCACCGCCGAGCATGGAATGCTCCGGGACATGGTGGCGGAGTTCACCACCAGCGAGGTGGAGCCACAGGCGGCCGAATTCGACGAAAAGGAGCAGCTGAACCTGGACCTGTTTCGAAAGCTGGGGGACCTGGGATTGCTGAGCATTACCGTGCCCGAGGCGTGGGGCGGCGCCGGGATGGACACGGTTGCAGCGGTGATTGCCCACCACGAGCTGTCCAAGTCGGACCCGGGCTTCTGCCTGGCGTACCTGGCCCACTCCATGCTCTTTGTGAACAACGTCTTCCACTGCACCAACGAGGAACAGCGAGCGCGGGTCCTGCCTCCGGTGATTTCCGGGGAGTGGGTTGCCGGCATGGCCATGACCGAGCCGGGCCACGGCACCGATGTGCTGGGCATGGCCACCACCGCCAGGAAGCACGGGGATCTCTGGGTGCTCAACGGCACCAAGACCTTCATCACCAACGGCCCGGAAGGACACATCTTCCTGGTGTACGCCAAGGTGGACGGCCGGGTGACGGCTTTCCTGGTGGATCGGGACTGTCCCGGCTTCTCCAGCGCCCAGAAGATGCCCAAGATGGGCATGAGGGGGAGCACCATGAGCGAGCTGATTTTCGAGGAGTGCGAGGTGCCTGCAGCCAACCTGCTGGGCGATGTGGGGGGCGGCACGGTCCACATGATGCGCAACCTGGAAATCGAGCGGCTGACCCTGGCGGCCATGAGCCTGGGCATTGCCGATCGGTGCCTGGACCTCATGATCCGCTATGGACAGGAGCGCAGCGCTTTTGGTCAGCCCATCAACCGGTTCGGCCAGATCCAGGCCTACATCGGCGACTCCTATGCGGAGACTGAAGCCGCCCGGTGCCTGATCTACCAGGTGGCGCAGAATGTGGGGCCGGACCGCAGAAACCGCATCGGCTCCGATGCGGCCAAGCTCTTTGCCGCACCGGTGGGCAAGCGGGTGGCGGATCGGGCCATGCAGGTTTACGGCGGGGCCGGCTATTGCACCGAATACCCCATCGAGCGTCTCTACCGGGATGCAAAGCTCCTGGAAATCGGCGGGGGCACGCTGGAGTCCCACCAGAAGAATCTCACCAAAGACCTCACAGCCAAGGTATGCACATGATCTCCCTGCTGCTCTTTGTCTCCACTGGCTGCTTTTCCCCTGAGACCTTTGTCGAGGCGAAATTCCATGCCACCTGCACGTGGTACCAGCGGTGCGGCATCCTGGAGATCATCAATTACGACAACGTGGCCGACTGCATCGACGAGATGACAGCCAATGCAGAGCAAAGCGGAGAGCTGGGGGAAACCTGTGAGCCTTATGACCGAAGCGCCGCCAAGCAGTGCGTGGACGACCTGAACGCAGCGGGCTGCGAGGACGAATTTCCGTACCCGGCAAGCTGCTCCGAGGCCTGTCCCGCCAATTAGCCGCGGGCGCGGGCGCTACTCTTCCGACGCTTCGGGAAAGACCTCGCTCAGCAGGTGCAGGCTCTCGGCCTCCCCGCTCTCGGCCATCTGGCGAGCGTGCAGAATGGGGTCGTGGAGGAAGCGCTTGAACATGGAGCGCGTCATGGCCTCCACGGCGATGCGCTGCTGGGCATCGAGGGTGTCCATCAATCCGCGGCTGCGTTCCATTTCCATCTGGCGCACCGACTCGGCACGCTGGGTCATGGACATGATGGCCGGTGCTGCCGAAAGCCGGCCCAGGACCCGGTAGGTGCGCTCCGCCTCCGTGACCACCATCGACTCGGCCACCTGGGCTTCCGCCCGGCGCTTTTCCAGCCCCTGTCGGGCCAGGTCGGTCAAGTCATCGATGTTGAACACAAACGCCCCCTCGAGGTCGTTTACATCCGCTGCGATGTTCCGGGGAACCGAAAGGTCCATCAGAAAAAGCGGACGGTAACGACGCCCCCGCATAACCGGTTGCAAAGCCGCCCGGGTCAGGATGGGCCGCTGGGAAGCCGTGGACACAATCGCCACATCCACCTGGCCCAAGTAGCGAGGCAACTGGTCCCACGGAACCGGCGTGCCCCCCACGTCCTTGGCCATCCCCACCGCATTCTCAAAGGTCCGGTTCACCACCACCAACTCGTTGACCCCGGCGGACAAGAGCGAGCGGGCCACCAGGTTCCCCATCTCCCCCGCACCCAACACCAGGGCATCCCGCCCCTCCAACTCGCCGAAGACCTGCCGCGCCAGGGACACCCCCGCCGTCCCCACGGAAACCGACTCCTGTCCGATGCGGGTGACGGTGCGCACGCGCTTCCCCACCGAAATGGCCCGTCGCATGAGCCGCTCAAGGACCTTGCCCACCGCGCGGTGCTCCCGAGCGGTGAAATACGCATCCTTGATCTGCCCGAGAATCTGGGGCTCCCCCACCACCTGGGAGTCCAGGGAGCTTGCCACCCGAAAAATGTGTGCCACCGCCTCCTGGCCCTGGTGTCGGTAGAACCAGGATGGTTCGCGTTCCATCCCCTGCAGGCCCGCCATGTAGTGGACCAGGGCCAGCCCCGGCTCCGGGTCATCCACAAGAGCGTAGATCTCGACCCGGTTGCAGGTCGACAGAATCACCGACTCCTCCACCAGCCCGCCCTTCTGGAGGGCAGCGAGGTGCTTGGCCAGCATGTCGGCATCCATGGCCAGGCGCTCCCGCACCTCCACCGGCGCGGTGTGGTGGTTCATTCCCACCGCCACGATCTCGCGTCCCTGGATCACCCGTGCCACCCCTGGAATGCCACGTTGACCGCCACCATGGACAACACGAGCCCGGCGAAACCAGCCACACTCGCCAGGGCTGCCAGGCGTCCTCGCCAACCCGCCACCACACGGATCTGCAGCGCCACCCCATACCAAAGCCAGACCGCAATGGTCACCCACCCCGTCGCATCAAGAGCGGCGCTCGACCGGGTGGCTCCCCAGATTCCGCCAGAGGCAATCCCCAGCGCCAGGGCGGAGAACCCAAAGAGCATGGCCCGGGTGTTGATGCGGTCCAGGGCATCCAGGGAGGGGAGCCGCTCCAACCCTTCGAGTCGCTTGCTCTTGAGACGCGAGCGAACCACCAAGTAGTACACACTGACCCCAAAGGAGACCGTCAACCCCACCAGCCCCAGGAAGGTCATGGACGCGTGGATTGGAAACCAGAAGCTCCCGGGCGTGGATACCTCGGAGGGCCGCATGTCCGTGGGCAGCACCTGGGAGAGCGCAAGGAGCACCACCGCCAGGGGCACAAACAGGCCCCCCAGGCTCTCCATGCGCGGGGCCCGGCGCACCAGGAGATGGGCGCCAATGACCAACAACCCCAGGGAGGCCAGGGAGGCGCCGGGGGTGTGGACCGGCAGCCGCCCGGTTTCCATCATCAATGCCCCCAGGCCTGCCAGGTGCAAGACCGCACCGCCCAGGAGTGAGGGCAGGCGCAGCTGTCCCAGCCAGAACGGCCAGCGCTCCGCTCCGAGGAATCCGGCCACGGCCACCACCAGGTAGGCAACCAGGGCCAGAATGAACAGGGTTTCGTCCAAGATGCCTCCGAACCCGCGGTTTAACCCGCATTCCCAAGGTCTATGACTTCCCGCCCTTCTTCTTTCCCCACTTGAACAGTCCGCCGAACCCTCCGCCCGACTTGGACTCCGCCTTCTCCTCGCGCATTCGCTTCAGGCGCAGCTCCCGCAGCGCTTCGGTGTGCTCCGGCCGAATCTCCAGGGTCCGCTCAAACCAGGGCTGTGCAAGGGCCTCGCTTCCAGACAGCTTGTGCAACCACCCCACCCGAAACCGTCGCTCTGCCTCTCGGCGAACTCGCTCCCCGGCGATTTTGCGATCCTGGTCGTCTTCCTTGGCGAATTGAATCTCCGCAAGGGTCTTCGCGGCCATGTCGTAGGGAATCTCCTTGAGCACCGCGCGACAGAAGGTCTCCTGCATTTCAAAAAACGGGTCCGGCTTCATCTCTCTTGCCTGTACCCACAGGTCTCGGGCAGCCTTCCAGTTGCTCTTTCGCATGCGGGCTTCTGCAAGCCGGGCCATGACCCGGGCCCGTTCCACATCCAGTTCACTGGTCGCCACTCCCTCTTGCCGCTTTCGACGAATCTCCCGGAGTGCGCGGGCCAGCACCTCTGGATCTTCCATCTGCTCATGGATCTCATTGATCACGGCAAACACATCGGCTGCCGCCTCCCGCACCCCAACATTTGCCGATCCAATCCGATCCGGATGGTACCTGGCAGCCATCTGCCGAAAGGCAGCCCGCACCGTCTCGACGGTGATTTGCCCGTCGTGCTGATCCGGGTCCAATCCCAGGGCTGCCAGGGGATGAAGGGTCAAGAGCTCCGCAGAAAACGCCTTGAGTTCTTGTATCTTTTTCTCGTCGTCGTCCCCCTTGTCCCCCAGAACGGTGGGCATTTCCTTGATCGCCTCGTCCTTGAGGCCCACTTGCTGGATCGGGGGCACCAGGACCACCAGCCCTGACAGTACCAACAGGTCCACACTCCGCCAGCATTCCTTCCCCCGACCCGCCTGTCCTGACTTGAGATGTTCCACGAGTCGTCCAAGGGACTGCCCCCTCTTCGCATACCGCAGGGCGCGCATGGATTGGGCCGACAAGCCCTCCGTACGTGCACGCCCCAGTCCCGACAGCCGGGTGACGTACGACGACCGCCCCCGGTAGGCATCGATCACATCTTCCAGCCGGCGGCCGCTTTCCATGGCACTGCCGAGCAACACCAGCACAGGACTCTCCTGGAGAAAGCCATTGGCCTCCACCTCGGCTCCTTCCTCCAGGCGCCAACAGACTCCCGCGGAACCGGCGCAACCCACCAGGAACTCCCCGACCCGCGCTTCTTCCGGCACCCCCTCCACCCCCTCGAGTCGAGCACCCACCAGCCGCCCTTCCTGCAACGCCAACCGGCTCTCCTTGATCCCCTGGCGAATTCGCAGGGTTCCAGAGAGTGCACGCACGTGGGCATCGTAAAAGGAGGCCAACAGGTCCTCTGTGGAATGCCAGCCGGATTCCTCTGTTGCGGACATGTTGACTCCAGTTCGGGTGGGGAATTCCCCCGCGGCTTGCCTTGGGCAGGAAAGAATCATATGCCACCCGGTGTCCCGGAACATAGATGCCGGCACAGAACCCCCGTCGGTGAGGCAACATCATGGCCAGCGAACACATCATAAATGTCGGCGACGAAGAACAGTTCAAATCCGACGTCGTGTCCAGTGACCACCCGGTCCTGGTGGATTTCTGGGCCACCTGGTGTGGACCGTGTCGCGCCCTCGCACCCATCCTGGAAGAGCTTGCCGGCGACTACGCTGGCCGGGTGACCGTGGCCAAGGTCGACGTGGACTCCAACCAGAGCACCGCCGCCCAGTACGGCGTACGCTCCATTCCCACGCTGCTCCTGTTCAAGGACGGCCAGGTGATCGGCCAATTGGTGGGCAATGTGCCCAAGCAGCGGCTCCAGGAATTCGTGGACCAGGCCCTGTAGGGGCGCTGCTCGGGCGGGCACCGGAGCCAGCCGCGATTCGGCGTCCGCTACATGGCGCTAAGGCGCAGCCTTCCCGTGACCTCAACCTCCTGCCGGGTCTCCATGGCCCGTGCGCTGCCGGTGACCACCACCGCCATCGGGTCCTCGGCAAGGATCACCGGGATGCCCGTCGCCTCGCGCAAAGCCCGGTCGAGCCCCTGCAGCATGGCGCCGCCCCCCGTCAGGACAATGCCACGATCCACAATGTCGCCGGCCAGCTCCGGCGGCGTCTTCTCCAGGGCACACAGCACGCCCTCCACCACTAGGTGAATGGAGTCCATAAGCGCCAGGTAGACCTCTTCTGAATGCACTTCCAGGCCCCGGGGAAAGCCCGATGAAAGGTCTCGTCCCTTGACCACCAGGGTCCTCAGATTCCGGGGCCTCACCGCACTGCCCAGCCGAATCTTCAACTCCTCCGCGGTGCGCGGGCCCACAAAAAGCCCGTGCTGCACCCGCAGATAGCGAGCCAGAGCATCGTCAAACACATCCCCCGCCACGCGGAGCGTACGGGCATAGACAATGTCGGACATGGAGAGCACCGAGATCTCCGTGGTGCCGGCCCCCACATCGACCACCATATTCCCCTGGGCCTCGGCGATGTCCATGCCGAGTCCCACCGCCGCAGCGATGGGCTCTTCCACCAGGTGCACCTGCCGCACGCCAGCGGACTCCGCGGACTCCCGCATGGCCCGCTTTTCGACCTCGGTTGTTCCGTAGGGAATGCAGACCATGGCATTCGGGCGCACCACCGGGCTCTGGCCCACCACCTGCTGCAGCAGGTGCCGCAAGAGCGCCTCTGCGATCTCAAAGTCGGCGATCACCCCATCCCGGACGGGCCGCACCACCTGGATGTCCGAGGGGGTTCGGCCCAGCATGGCCTTGGCTTCCGTGCCCACAGCAATGACCTGGCGCTCCCCGCGTCGGTTCTGAAACACCGCCACCACCGTCGGCTCACGACACACCACGCCCCGACCGGCCACGTGCAAGTACGTGTTGGCTGTGCCCAGGTCGATGGCGAGGTCCTGGGAGAAGGCATCCAGGACGCCGGAGAAGACACGGGTGATCATGCAGGGGGGGGGAAAGGGGAGAGAAGGGCAGGAAGTGCTGCGATCCCGCGAGATTGGGCGGGCACAGACCCACCTTTTTCTATAGCAAGTAGCTCTTGACGAGACAAGACTTTCTATGACTGGATGAATCCTGGCGTTAGACTCCCGTCGGACCGTCCAGGAGAATCCACATGCCGTCAATCCGCACCCTGAAACGAGTCGCCGCGATCGCACTGGTTGCCGCCACCCTCACCGCCTGCTTCAAAGTGCCCTTCACAGGCCGCAAGCAGTTCAACATTTTGCCAGACGGTCTCATGCGGGGACTCGGCGCGCTGACCTACTCCACGATGCTCTCCGAGGTGAAGATTGCCCGCAAGGGAGAGAACAACCGCACCATCAACAAGGTGGGCAAGCGCATCGCCAAGGTGGCCAACGAAAAGAGCTACGACTGGGAATTCTCCCTCATCCGGAACAACAACACCCTGAACGCCTGGTGCCTGCCCGGCGGAAAGATCGGCGTCTACACGGGTTTGCTGCCCGTGTTGAAGAACGAGGCGGGCCTCGCCTTTGTGATGGGGCACGAGGTCGGCCACGCCACAGCCCACCACGGGGCCGAGCGACTCTCCCAGCGGCTCGCGGTCCTGGGGGGACTCGGGGCCTTGTGGCTCTACCTGGATGACCAGACCGCTCTCACCAGAGAGCAACAGCAGCTGGTCATCGCCGCCCTTGGCGTCGGCATTGAGGTGGGGGTGTCCCTGCCCTTCTCCCGGGCCCATGAGCGCGAGGCGGACGTCATCGGCTTGATGTACATGGCCAAGGCCGGCTACCCCCCGGAGGAGTCCGTCCGCGTGTGGAACCGCATGGAGGCCGCCAAGGATGGAATCAGCATGCCCACGTTCCTGTCGACCCACCCCAACCATGAGCAGCGCAAGGAAAACCTGCAGGAATGGATGCCCGGGGCCAAGAAGCGCTACCGCCGCAACGCGCTTGCGAACGACACCCTCGCCGTCCGCTGGAAGGCCACTGACTTTCCTCCCACGAAGGAACCTGCCCAGAGTTCAGGAGAGAACAGCGGCAAGGGCAGCGGAAACAGCAGCGGCAAGGGCTCCGACAAAGGCGGGGACAAGGGCAGCACAGGCGGCAGCGTGGGTGCTCCTCCGAAATAGGGGGCTCCCCTGGGCTTGCACCGTGCCGGAAGCGTCTTAAACACCCCACCGCACACTGAATCCAGGAGGATTCACGCATGTCCGTGATGAGCCGCGTTCGCATGTCCACCGACAGCCCCGCCATGGGGCTGATTCTGATCATCATCGTGGTGACCTTTGTCTTCTGGGGGGTGGGAGGACAGGGCCAGACGAGCTCCGTGTTGGCCGAGGTGAATGGCACCCGGATCACCGACACCCAGTTCAACAACGAGATGAGACGGGCCAGTCGGTCCACAACCCTCTCCGACGAGGGCCGTGACGCCCTGGGGGCCCAAGTACTCCAGCGCATGATCGGCTGGGAGATCCTCATCCAGGAGGCCGACCGCCTGGGCATTGAAGTCTCCGATGCAGAGATTGCACAGGCCATCCAGGACGACACCAAGTTTGCCGATGACGATGGCAACTTTTCCGTCGACCTCTACGCCCGGCAGGTGAAGCGGTACTACGGCAGCCAATCCCGGTTTGAGTCCAAGCTTAGGGAGACCATGCGCGTGGGGCGCCTGCGGGAAGCCGTCATGCGCGGCGCCCGGGTCACCTCCGCCCAGGTGAAGCAGCGCTACACCCGCGACAACACCCGCGTCTCCTTCGAGTGGATTGCGGTGCCCGATTCCGCCCTGCTGCCCCTTGTAGCAGTGGAGGACGATGCGGTCGCCGCCTACCTCGCGGCCAGCGAGGACCGGGTCCGGGCTGCCTACGATGCAGCCCTGGACAGTCGCTTCACCCTTCCCCGCCGGGCCACGACCCACACCCTGGTCTTGAAGACCGGTGCGGAAGATGTGGACGACGCCACGTTGAAGGCCACCCTCGACGGGTTCCGCAGCGACTTGGCAGCCATCGAGGACGGGGCTGCCCGCCTGGCCTTGTTCAAGGACCTGGCCACCGCGAACTCCCAGGACGTCTCGGCGACGGACGGCGGCTCCCGGGGTGAACGCACCGATGACCAGATGGGCCCGGTGATCGCCGACGCGGTCTTTGCTGCTGGCACCGATGGATTGACCGAGGTGGTGGAAACCGCGACGGACCTGCGCCTGGTGTTTGTAAACGAGACATTGGACGCCGAGACCGTCTCCTTTGACGACGCCAGGACCGACCTGGCCCGGGAGCTGGTGGCCCTCGACAACGTCGAGGTGGCAGCCGATGCCTACATGGCGGACCTGACGATCAGTTGGGAGACCGACGGCATTGTCTCCCAGGATCTCCTGGACAAGACCGGCGCTGCGGTGCGGGCCGAGCCCCAGGCGACCCTGGGAACCCCGGTCATCCGAGATCTGGGACCCGCACCGGACCTGCTGGCCGATGCTGCCCGGGCCGAACCGGAGTCGGTGCTGCCCAACGTCTACCAAATCGGTGGAAACCGCGTCATCGCCCGGCTCGTGTCCCGAACCGATGCGGACATGGCCGCTTTTGAGACCGAAGCCGAGATGGTGGAATTGAAACTTCTCGCCGAGGAACGTCAGCGCGTGTACCAGGGTTGGGAAGACTCCCTCGTCAGTGCCGCTAAAGTCAGGCGATACTGGTCCGGCAACCAGGGGTGAACCCCATGAGACAGCTTCTTCTTTTCGGCGCCCTCTTGCTGGGCACCCTCTCTCCCACAACAGCCCACGCCAAGAAAAGCGTCATCGGCGC
Source organism: uncultured Enterobacterales bacterium (assembly GCA_964610645.1). Classification (GTDB taxonomy): domain Bacteria; phylum Myxococcota_A; class UBA796; order UBA796; family CAJQPC01; genus JAYZDK01. The sequence goes on from CAZSZE010000089.1 coordinate 14,484, forward strand.
CACCATGTCCTACGGCATTGATGGGGGCGGCCAGGACCTGCGCTTGCGCTACGGCCTGCGCTGGCGCTTCGCCACGGTCATGGTTCAACCCGAAATCCTGGGAGGAGTGACCCTGTCCGGGGACGAGTCGGTTCCCATCGCCATGGCCGGCATCACGGTGGGGGCGGGTCCAGTGATCCAACCCCGGGTCTTTGCCCGGGCCGGTGCAGTGCTGGCAGGGGACACCTACGTGGTGCAAGAGGAGCTGGGGGTCGCCCTGGTGTTTACCTCGATTCCCAAGATCGACCTGGGGCTGACCGCCGCCTACAACGGGGTGTTGACCGATGGCGAGATCGGAGCGACGTGGTGGTCGGGCGGAGTGGAAGCCACGTTCGCGTTCTGAAGCGCCGCTACTTCTCGTGCGCCCCGAGATCGCAGGGCGTCGCCCGGACAACGCCGCGCTGGTCCAAGTCGATCACTGAACCATCGTCATCGGTGCAATCCGCGGCCGCATCCACCGCATCGCTTGCAGGTCCTGGCTCCAGGGTCGGGGTCCAGCCCCCACCGCCCGTGAACGCCAGGGCCTGCAGGTCGGCTTGTCCGCCCGCGAGGCTGAACTCCACGCAGGTTCCATCATCTGCCAGGTTGTCGCCGCTGGTGGTGATGGCCCCGGTCCCGGTGATCTTGCAGTTGGCGCCCGCCGTGTTGGCGGCCACGATGCTATTTCGAAAGTGAATCGAGCCGGCATCGGTTTCCACAGCGGCTCCGTCATTGAATGACCCGCTGAAACCAACGGTGCTGAAGAGCACCGAGATGGTCCCCTCGGAGGAGTTGCTCAAAGACGAGCCCTCCCAGGGCGTCTCATTTCCGGAGAAGGTGCTGTTCACGATGTCCACCGTGCCGCCAAAGTTCGAGAGCCCGCCCCCAGAAGAGTCCGTGCTGTTGTCTTGTACGGTGCTGTAGGCAATGGAGACCGTGCCCCCGTTGTTCAACAGTCCGCCCCCGTGCCCGAGGTCGTCCTGGTTGGCCTTCACGATGGTGGCATGCAGCCACAAGCTGGCGGTGCCACTGTTTTCAATGCCGTTTCCGTTTCCGTTGGAGGCGTTGGCTTTGACGCCCATGTGGCGCAGCCACAGGGAGCCATTGTTGTAGATTCCGCCTCCACCACAGGCTTCTTCCCCGCTCTCACATCCGGCCATGGTCACGAAGTCCCCAATGGGATCCGCCCCTCCAAATGCAGGCGCATATCCATCCTCGATGGTGAAGTTCTCCATCACCACGCCTGGAAAGTCCGCGGTCACAGAATCCGCATGCACGTGGAACACGCGCCCCACGTCTCCCCCACCATGAACGATGGTGGTGTCCCGGTCTCGGCCAATGAAACAGGTGGGGGTATGGACATCCAGGTCCCCCTGGGCGGCATCGTCTTCTTCCGCAATGATGCAGGTCGCATCGGTACACGCTGGGTCGGGTACCCCGGCCGGAATGGAGAGTTGGTATTGGCCGTCGGCCACCGTGATGCTGGTCATGGGTGCACCGGTGGCATTGGCCTGCATGACAGCCGCCCTCAGGCTGCAGGTGCCTGCCGCGGTCACGCAGAGGTCGTCGGTGAGATCCGCATCGATTTTGTCCGCTGTGTCCCCGACGGTGAAGAAGATCGTGCCCGCAGGACCGGCATTGCAGTCCGGTCCCTCGACGGGGAGACCAAAGGTGTCCACGTCAGTATCGGCATCGGCATCGGCATCGGCATCGGCATCGGCATCGGCATCGGCATCGGC
>CAZSZE010000090.1:0-1077 GCA_964610645.1 uncultured Enterobacterales bacterium
GTCCGCATCAGCGTCCGCATCAGCGTCCGCGTCGCTGTCCGTATCCGCATCCTCTCCATTGTTGCCGCTGGCCTGCACACAGGTCCCCTCGTTGGTCATGAGGAACCCCTCCATGCAGGTGGAGGTTTTGCAGGCGCTGAGGAGAAGGAGGGAGAACAATGTCACAACTGGCAATGTAGTCTTCGAACCCGGTGTATTGCCAGCGCGGGTTCCGAAGCAGGAACCCCCAGCGCGGGGGCTGGGGGTTCTCAGGATGCTGGTTCGGTGGACTAAAAGCCCATTCCGCCCATTCCGCCCATTCCGCCCATTCCGCCCATTCCGCCCATTCCGCCCATTCCACCCATGTCGGGTGCCGGCGCGGACACCTTCTTTTGGGGCTTCTCGGCGATCATGGCTTCGGTGGTCAGGAGCAGGCCGGCCACACTTGCCGCGTTCTGCAGCGCAGCGCGGGCAACCTTGGTGGGGTCGATGACGCCCATCTCCAGCATGTCTCCGTACTCGGCCGTGCGAGCGTTGAAGCCATACGTGGAGTCCTGCTTGAGGACCTCGTTCACCACGACTTCGCCGTTCACGCCAGCGTTGGCTGCGATCTCCTTGATGGGAGCCTGAATCGCGGCCCGGATGATGTCCACGCCAAAGGCCTGGTCTCCAGTCAGGTTCAGGTTGTCCAGAGCGGGCAAGGCCCGGATGAAGGCGATGCCGCCGCCGGGGACGATGCCCTCTTCCACCGCTGCGCGGGTGGCGTTCAAGGCGTCCTCGACGCGGGCCTTCTTCTCCTTCATCTCCACCTCGGTGGCTGCACCGACGTTGATCACTGCGACGCCGCCGATGAGCTTGGCCAGGCGCTCCTGGAGCTTCTCCCGGTCGTAGTCGGAGTTGGTGTTCTCAATCTGGGCACGGATCTGCTTGACGCGGCCCTTGACCCCATCCCGTCCTCCGGCACCATCCACGAGGGTGGTGTGGTCCTTGGTGACCACCAGGCGCTTGGCCTGGCCGAGATCGTCCAGGGTGATCTGGTCGAGCTTGATTCCCAGGTCTTCCATGATGGCCCGGCCGCCGGTCAGAATCGCGATGTCT
>CAZSZE010000090.1:1087-16228 GCA_964610645.1 uncultured Enterobacterales bacterium
CGGGCGTTGGCGGGGTCCATCTGATAGCTCCGGCGGTCTCCGAAGCCGGGTGCCTTCATGGCGCAGATGTTCAAGGTGCCGCGCAGCTTGTTCACCACCAGGGTGGCCAGGGCCTCTCCATCCACGTCCTCTGCCAGAATCGCCAGGGGCTTGCCGGTCTCGGCAATCTTCTCGAGCACGGGGAGCAGGTCCTTCATGTTCGAGATCTTCTTCTCGTGCACCAGGATGTAGGCATCCTCCAGCACGCACTCCATCCGCTCGGAGTCGGTGACGAAGTACGGGGAGAGGTAGCCGCGGTCGAACTGCATGCCTTCGACGATCTCCAGGTCGGTCTCAAGGCCCTTGGCCTCCTCGACGGTGATCACGCCTTCCTTGCCGACCTTCTCCATGGCTTCGGACAGGATGGCTCCGATCTCGGCATCACCGTTGGCGGAGATGGCTCCTACCTGGGCGATTGCTTTGGTGTCATCAGCGGGCTTGGACATTGCTGCCAGGGCCTCCACCACAGCTTCCACTGCGACGTCGATCCCTCGCTTGAGATCCATGGGGTTTGTCCCTGCAGCCACCAGCTTGGAACCGGTCTGGTAGATGGCCTGGGCCAGCACCGTGGCGGTGGTGGTGCCGTCTCCGGCCACATCAGAGGTCTTGGAAGCAACCTCCTTCACCATTTGGGCGCCCATGTTCTGGAAGCGGTTCTTGATTTCGATTTCCTTTGCCACGGTCACGCCATCCTTGGTCGTGATGGGGGCACCGAAACTCTTCTCGATGACGACGTTCCGGCCACGGGGGCCGAGGGTCACCTTGACGGTGTTGGCGAGGAAGTTGACCCCGACGAGGACGTCCCCGCGGGCGGTTTCACTGAAATGAATGTCTTTGGCAGCCATTGGATTCTCCGAATGAAAAAAAGAAGGGGTGAGGGTTGGGGCCTGGCTCTTCAGCGCTTCAGCGCTTGCGCTCTTCAGCGCTCGAGCACGGCCAGGATTTCGGTTTCGCGAAGGATCATGTGGGTTTCGCCGTCCAGTTTGATCTCGTCGCCGGAGTACTTGCCGAAGAGCACGTGGTCGCCGGCGTTGACCTGGGGGGCGAGGTTTGAGCCGTCCTCCAGGCGCTGTCCGGGACCTACGGCCACCACGAGTGCCTCAGTGGGCTTCTCCTTGGCTGTCTCGGGAATGTAGAGGCCGCCGGCGGACTTCTCCTCGGACTCCATACGCTTTACAAGCACGCGGTCGTACAGGGGACGAAAGGACATGATGTGGCTCCTCTTGCGATTTGGGAGGCAGGAGGTAGGCACGGCAGGGGCATTCGTCAACCCCTACGCTCCCTTTTTTTGAGCGGATCCAACAAAAAACAAACGCGGGGAGACCGGCTGGCCTCCCCGCGGGGAGTTTGGAAAAGGGACGATGCGGCGAATTCCGCGTCGTCTTTCCCTTGGCTTCAATGGACAGGTCAGGGCAGGGAAGAAAGTGTCCACCAAAGACGGATGGAAAAGAAGCAGGAAGTGTGCCTAAGTTGCAACCAGTTGAAATTCGGTGGATTCGGGGGGTCGACATCCCTGAAAGCGTCGTGGATCACGACACGATTGTCACGGTGAATCGCTTTGGGTGGTTGACGCTTGTCTTCTCGGGATTAGCTTCCGGACAAGACACGACCGGCACGGGATTCGGTCGGGCAACTTTGAAGAGGTACACATGGGAAAGATCATTGGAATCGACTTGGGAACGACCAACTCGGTGGTTTCCGTCATGGAAGGGGACACCCCCACCGTCATCGTCAACGAAGAAGGCGGCCGCACAACTCCGTCCGTGGTGGCATTCACCAAGGATGAAGATCGGCTGGTGGGCGCAGCCGCCCGTCGGCAGGCCATCACGAACCCGGAAAAGACCATTTCCTCCATCAAGCGATTCATGGGGTATCGGTTCGACGAGGCCGCCAAGGAGCTGGAGCGGGTGCCCTTCAAGGTGACCCGTGGCGAGGGCGGTGACTGCCGGGTCGAGATCGATGGCGAGAAGTTCTCGGCCCCCGAGATCTCCGCCATGGTCCTCCAGAAATTGAAGCTCCAGGCAGAGCGCTACCTGGGCTCGCCGGTGACGGAAGCGGTGATCACAGTGCCCGCCTATTTCAACGACTCCCAGCGGCAGGCCACCAAGGATGCGGGCCAGGTCGCGGGCCTCGAGGTGAAGCGGATCATCAATGAGCCCACGGCGGCTGCATTGGCGTACGGCATCGACACGGAAAAGGACGAGGTCATCGCCGTGTTCGACTTCGGTGGCGGAACGTTCGACATCTCCATCCTGGAAGTGGGGGAGAGCGTCGTGGAGGTCAAGTCCACCAACGGCGACACCCACCTGGGCGGTGACGATGTGGACCACGTGGTCATCGACTGGTTGATCGCCGAGTTCAAGAAGGACACGGGCATCGACGTCAGCAAGGACAAGATGGTGCTCCAGCGCCTTCGTGATGCCGCCGAGAAGGCCAAGATCGAGCTGTCCGCCTCCCCGCGGACCTCCATCAACCTGCCCTTCCTCACGGCGGATGCTTCAGGTCCCAAGCACCTGGAAGCAGAGCTCTCCCTGGCGAAGTTCGAGCAGATGATCGACCCCATCATCGAGCGCACCCTGACCCCCTGCCGCAAGGCCATGAAGGATGCAGGCGTGACCTCCTCGGAGATTGACCAGGTGCTGCTGGTGGGAGGGTCCACCCGGATTCCCCTGGTCATCCAGAAGGTGACGGAGTTGTTCGGCAAGGAGCCCAATCGCTCGGTCAACCCGGACGAGGTGGTGGCCATGGGCGCTGCCATCCAGGGCGGAATCCTGGGCGGTGATGTCACGGACATGCTGCTCTTGGATGTGACGCCGCTTTCCCTGGGCATCGAGACCCTGGGGGGCGTGTTCACGGTCCTGATTCCCCGCAACACGACGATTCCCTCCTCCAAGAGCGAGGTCTTCAGCACGGCTGCGGACAACCAGACCGCTGTGGACATCCAGGTGTTCCAGGGAGAACGCCAGCTTGCAATGGAGAACCGCCTGCTGGGCAACTTCCGTCTGGATGGTCTTCCCAATGCGGCCCGGGGCATTCCCCAGATCGAGGTGTCCTTTGACATCGATGCCAACGGCCTGGTGAATGTGAAGGCCAAGGACAAGGCCACGAGCCGGGAGCAGGCCATCACCATCACGTCCTCCTCGGGGCTCTCCGAGGAAGAGGTGGAGAAGCTGGTGCAGGATGCCGAGGCCCACGCGGAGAGCGATGCAGCCCGCCGCGATGAAATCGATGCCCGGAACAACCTGGACAACATGGTCTACCAGACCGAGAAGGTCCTGACCGAGAACGAGGACAAGCTCGACCCGGATGCGGTGGCACCGGTGAAGGAGGCCCTGGTATCCGCCAAGGAGGCACTGGAAGGAGAGGATGCAGAGGCGATGAAGACGGCGCTTGAGAACCTCACCTCCTCGAGCCAGAAGATGGCAGAGGCCTTGTACACCCAGGCGGCTGGCGATCCATCGAGTGGCGCTGGGGATCCGGGGATGGGTCCCGAGGATTCCGGACCTTCGGGTGAGTCGGACGTCATCGACGCGGAATTCGAAGAGGCTTGATTCAGAGTTGGATCTGATCCGAGGGCCGCCCTGGGGAATTCCCCACGGCGGCCTTGGGTCTAATCGGAGGGGCGCGTGGCGCGGGACTACTACGAAACCCTGGGGGTTCCCAGGACGGCGGATGAGAAGGAGCTGAAAAAGTCCTTCCGCAAGCTCGCCATGCAGTACCATCCCGACCGAAACCCGGACAACGCGGAAGCGGAGGCGAGCTTCAAGGAGGTCTCAGAGGCCTACGAGGTGCTCTCGGACTCCCAGAAGCGGGCGACCTACGACCGGTTTGGACATGACGGCTTGAAAGGGGCGGGTTTCTCTCCGAACTTTCACAGCGCCGAGGACATCTTCTCCCACTTCGGAGACATCTTCGGGGACCTGTTTGGAGGCGGAGGGGGTGGCCGGCGGCGTCCTCGGGGCCCCCGGCGGGGCTCCGACCTGGAGATCGGCCTGCGGGTCGGGTTCCTGGATGCGGTCAAGGGGGGGGAGCAGAATCTCGAGGTTCCCCGGCACCCGAACTGCGATCTCTGCGAGGGCAGCGGTGCAAAGCCCGGCAGTACCCCTGAGATCTGTGAAACCTGTGGGGGGCGTGGCGAGGTCTTGCAGCAGCAGATGTTCCTGCGGATGCGGACGACCTGTCCGGCCTGTCGGGGGCAGGGGAAGATCATTCGAGAGCGCTGCGCGGACTGTGGCGGACAGGGCAGGGTGCGCACAACCTCCAAGCTGACGGTGACGGTGCCGCCGGGCGTGGACCACGGCATGCAGCTCCGCCTGGCCGGCAAGGGGGAGTACGGCGATCCCGGAGGGCCTCCCGGCGACTTGTACGTGACCATTCACCTCAAAGAACACGAGTTCTTCCAACGGGACGGGCTCGACATCTACTGCACGGTGCCCATGAGCTATCCCCAGGCGTGCCTGGGTGCCGAGATCGCCGTCCCGACGGTGCATGGGGAAGCCTCCCTTTCCATTCCGCCGGCCACGCCCTCGGGCAAGGTCTTTGTGCTTCGTGGCGAGGGGGTTCCCAATCCCACGCGCAAGAACCAGCGGGGAAACCAGCACGTGCAGGTGGTGGTCGAGGTTCCCAAGAAGCTCAGCGCGGAAGAGAAGGAGCTGATTTCGAAGCTCGCAGAGTCCCAAGACCAGAAGGTGGGTCGCAACCGGAAGGGTTTCTTCCGGGAATTCCTGGAGGGGCTCAGTGGCTGAAGAAGCGCAGAGGATCGATGAACTTGAGCAGCAGATTGCAGCGCTCACACCGGTTTTTGTAGCGGTCCGAGAAGAGATCGCCAAGGTGGTTGTGGGCCAGCAAGAGCTGGTGGACCGGCTTCTGGTGGGCTTGCTTGCCGATGGGCACCTGCTCCTGGAAGGCCTGCCCGGGCTGGCAAAGACCACTGCGGTGAAGGCCCTGGCGGCCACGCTGGATGCACAGTTCACCCGAATCCAGTTCACACCGGATCTTCTGCCCGCCGATCTGGTGGGCACCCAGATCTACGATCCAAAGACCGGAGACTTCCACACCCGAAAGGGGCCGCTCTTTGGCAACATCGTCCTGGCAGACGAGATCAACCGTGCCCCGGCCAAAGTGCAGTCCGCCCTCCTGGAAGCCATGGAGGAGCGCCAGGTCACCCTGGGAGACGCGACCTATCCCTTGCCTTCTCCCTTCCTGGTCCTGGCCACCCAGAATCCCATCGAGCAGGAAGGCACCTACCCCTTGCCGGAAGCCCAGGTGGACCGGTTCCTGATGAAGGTGCGGGTGTCCTACCCGGGCCGGGACGAGGAGCGGGAGATCATGCGCCGGGACATCGAGGCGCCGCCTGCGCTTCAGTCCGTTCTGGGGCCGGAGCAGCTGCGATCTTCGCGGCGGGTGGTGCGTGCGGTGGCCATGGAGCAGGTGGTGGCGAACTACATCCTGGACCTGGTTCGGGCCACGAGGACGCCAGACGCCTTTGGAATCGAGCTGGCGTCCCTGGTGGAATACGGCGCCTCCCCGCGGGCTTCCCTGGCCTTGTCCGGCGCCTCGCGTGCCATGGCCTTCCTGGATGGCCGGGGCTTTGTCACCCCGGACGATGTGAAAGCGGTGGCACCGGATGTGCTGCGGCACCGGATCCTGTTGACCTACGAGGCAGAAGCCATGGAAGTGGATGCGGATGCAGTGATCCAGGACCTCCTCGAGCACGTTCCAACCCCCTGACCGCCATGCTCACGCCGGAGGATCTGCGACAGATTCGCCGCCTGTCATTGCAGGCGGGGCGCCGGGTGGATGGGCTCTTTGCGGGGGGGTATCGTTCGGCCTTCCGCGGACGGGGCATGGAGTTTGAGGAGGTGCGTCCCTATGTGCCCGGCGACGATGTCCGACACATCGACTGGAATGTGACCGCTCGGGCCAATGCGCCCCATGTGAAGGAGTTCAAGGAGGAGCGGGAGCTGACCCTGCTCCTGGCGGTGGATGTGTCGGCTTCCATGCGGTTTGGTTCCGGGGGAGAGGATGGGCGCACGGACAAGCGGCTCCAGTCGGCGCGAATCGCAGGCGCCCTTGCTTGTGCTGCGACCCGGAACAACGATCGGGTGGGGCTCTTGGCCTACACGGATCGGGTGGAGCTTCTCCTGCCCCCCCGAAAGAGCCGGGGCCATGCCTGGTCGGTGATTCGGGAGATCTTCGAGCACCGTCCCCAGCGCCGTCACACGGATCTCGGGGTGGCCCTGGAGCACATGGGGCATGTACTCAAGCGAAGGGCGGTGGTGTGCATCGTGTCGGACTTCCTCGACGTGGAGTCTCATTCCCGGGCGCTTGGGGCCTTGGCCTCCCGGCACCGGGTGAGTGCGTTTGTGGTGACGGATCCCCTGGAAGATGCGGTCAAGGGCCTGGGGCTGTTGACCCTCGAGGATGCGGAAACCGGTGAGCGCCGCCTCGTGGATGCAAGCCGGCTTCACCCGGGGCGCCCGGTGCAGGAGCGCCTGGAGGTACTGGCCAGCGCGGGGGTGCACAGGACCGCCATTTCCACGGGGGAAGATCCTTTTCGAGCCCTCCAAGCCCACTTTCGGCGCCTGGAGCGACTCCGGTGATCGCCCTTCTTCTCCTGGCCTGTGGTGCGCCTGAATTGGCACTCCCCCTTGCACCGCCCCGGGCATCCGTGGAGCGACAGGTCGTCTCTCGCAGGGTGGGATCCGGGGAAGCCGTCCTGTTCCAAGAGCGCCTGTCCTGGGCCGACGGGTGGACAGCGCCCGATGGGGCCTTGGGGGTCGAGGGACTCGGGGTGGTCCTGGTGGACGAGGAGGTCGGTGGCACCGGGGATCGGTATTGGCGGACCCGCACCTGGTCTCTCGTCGGGGAGGACGGCTCCTATCACGTGCCTGCAGCGACCCTGCGCTTCGTGGGGGAGGGGGATGCCTACCGGGATGTTCCAGCGGCAGCGGTGGATTTCGACATTGGCGTGGAGGGTCCGACCTCCGATTTGGAAGGATTGATCGCGCCCCCGGTACCAGCGCCCTTTCCATGGAAGACGTGGCTGGCCGCAGGCCTGGGCGTTCTTGGAATCGTGGCCCTGGGGCTGTGGGCCTGGCGCCGCATGCAACGCCGGCGAAACGCACCGCCTCCACCCATTCCCCTCCCGCCGCCGGACCAGGAGGCTCTGGAAGCGTGGGCACATCTGCAGGCCCTCCCGGACCTGGACGACCACGCACTCGCCCTGGGCCTCTCCCGCATTTTCCGGCGCTACCTGGAACGGGCCCTGGACGGGGTGCTGGCAACCACCTGGACCCAACGGGAGATTCTCCGCGCCCTGAAGGTGCTGGACCTCGACGGGGAGCTCCTGGGCCGCGCCAAGAAGCTCCTGTCCGCCACGGATGCACTGAAGTTTGCTCGTCGGGGTGGGGGGGAGCGGTTCTTTTCTGACTTGGACCAGGACTTCCGCCAGGTCATCGAGCGCACCCGTCCACAGCCTCTTCAGGAGGAACGCCTCGGTGCTTGAGTTCCAACATCCCGCCTGGCTGATTCTGTTGGCGGTGCTGCCGTTTGTGGCCTGGCGCCGACTTGGAACCAGGGGACGAGCAGCCGTGGGTTGGTCTTCCCTGGGCGTGGCGGGAGGAGGACGTTCCTGGCGCACGGTCTTGTCGCCCCTGCCGGGAATTTTCGAGATCCTTGGAATGGTGGCACTGGTCCTTGCCCTGGCGCGCCCCCAGCGGCTCAACCGGGAAATCGTGGTTGAAAGCGAGGGGATCGACATCGTGCTGGCCCTGGATGTGTCCGGTTCAATGGAGGCCCTCGACTTTCGGGCGGGTGGGCGGAAGCTGAGCCGGCTTGCGGTGGCCAAGCGGGTTGTGGCGGACTTTGTGGAGGGCCGCCCCCTCGACCGCATCGGGCTCGTGGTCTTTGGAGAGGAAGCCTTCACGCAGGTGCCCCTGACCCTGGACCATGCAGCGCTCCTCTCCTTTATAGACTCCATTCAGATCGGCATGGCGGGGGCCAATCGCACGGCTGTTGGACAGGCTGTCGCCGTGTCTGCTCGCCAGCTGGCTGCCCTGGAGGCGCCGGCAAAGGTGGTGATTCTGCTCACGGATGGCAGCAACAACGTGGTGCCTCTGGACCCCTTGAAAGCCGCACAAGCGGCGCAGGCGCTGGGGGTGCGAATCCACACCATTGGCGTAGGATCCGACGGAGGAGCAAGCCGGGGGTTCTTTGCCCTGGGACGGACGGAAGAGGTCGACATGGAGACCCTGAAGGCCATCGCGGATGCCACGGGGGGGCAGAGCTTTCGCGCGACGGACACCCGCGCTCTGTTGAAGATCTACGACACAATCGATGACATGGAGACCACCACCGCAGAGGTGGCGGAACTGGTGCACCGGGAGGAACTCTTCCGCTTGGCCCTGGTCCCCGGCCTCTTCTTGTTGGCCTTGCAGTTGCTCCTGGGCCAGACCGTCCTGCGGAGGCTTCCGTGAGCTTTGCGGTACCGGTGTGGCTGAACCTCTTGTGGGGACTTCCGTTCTTGGCGTGGCTCCTGTGGCGGGATGCCCGCAAGCGAAGGGGCCAGATCGCCCAGGTGTTCGGGGAGACGCTGGGCGAGCGCGTGGCCCCACCGTCCCTCTGGCGCAAGCGCTCCTGGAAGTGGACCCTGTGGGTGCTGGGTGTGGCGGCCCTGTTGCTTGCTGCGGCCCAGCCTCGGTGGGGCTTCCAGTGGAAGGAAACGAAAAGCCAGGGCGTGGAGCTTGTGGTGGCGCTGGATGTGTCCCGCTCCATGGATGCAGAGGATGTGGACCCCTCCCGCCTGGAGCGAGCCCGTCGCGAGATCCAGGACCTGCTGCAGCTGGCCCAGGGAGACCGGGTCGGGCTGGTGATTTTCGCGGGGGGCGCCTACCCGCGGGTGCCGCTCACCCGGGACCGGAACGCGCTGTTGCAGATTCTTCGGACCACGGACTCCCAGGTGCTGCAGGCCCAGGGCAGCTCCGTTGCTTCCGCGCTTGCGGTGGCCCGGGATCTCTTTGGAGACGAGGCTGCAAGCCACCGGGGAATCGTGTTGATCTCAGACGGCGAGGCCTGGGATTCAAACCTGGACAGGTCAGACCTGAATAGCGAGGTGGCGCTGTTGGCGGAACAGGGAATTCGCGTCTACGCGGTGGGGGTGGGCACGGAGCAGGGTGCGCCGATTCCGGAGGCCGGTGGCGGGTTCAAGAAGGACCGCACCGGGGAGGTGGTGCTGACGCGCCTGGAGGCATCCGCCTTGAAGGGCATCGCTGCCGCGACGGGGGGCGCCTATGTCCAGTCCGTGGCTGGTGCGTCGGACATGCGAGCGCTCGCGGACACGCTCCATGGCGCTCTGGACTCCGTGGAGGGGGAGGCCCACCGGGAGCGGGTCTGGGATGAGCGCTTCCAGTGGCCCTTGGCCCTGGGGGTGGTGTTGCTCCTGGGGGCGGCCTTGTTGGGGGATGGCCGGAGCCTGGTGGCCGCATGCCTCCTGTTTTCTGTGGCTGCGCCTGCCCGGGCGGAGTCGTCAGTGGATGCAGCAACCCTGTGGACCGAGGGACAGTCGCTGCACCAGGCGGGCCAGTTCGAAGACGCACACCGGGTCTTCACTGACCTCGCGGATCGGGCCCTGGACCCGGCGACGGCCTTGAGCGCCCGATACAACGCGGGCAATGCCTCGTACCGCGGGGGGCGCTTGGAAGATGCCCTGTCCGAGTGGAGCCGGGTCCTGGAGCAGGTGCCGGAACATCCCCAGGCCAGCGCCAACGTGGAACAGGTCCAGCAGGAGTTGCAGGCCCGGCGCCAACCTCCCGAGGAGCAACCCCAGGACGGGGAAGAAGGCGAGGAAGGAGATCCGGGGGAAGACGAAGAATCCCAGGAAGGACAGCAGGAGGAGAACGGGGCAGAAGGGGAACAAGAGGAGCCATCGGAGTTGGAGGATCTCTCGCACTTGGACGACACGGAAGAATCTCCACCGGAAGGGGAGGATGCACAGGCGTCTCCAGTGGCCCCGGTGGAAGGGGAGCTGACCGAGCAGGAAGCCATGCGGATGTTGGAGCTGATTGAGGAAGGCCGGCCACGGGTGGTGGTGGGTGGCCGTTCCAAGGAGAAGGACTGGTGATCGGTCTCTTGCTCATGGGGCAGGTGCTGGCGGCGGAGGTTCTGCTGCAGGCGGAGACGACCCGCCTGCAGGAGGGGCAGACCGTGGGAGTGCAGATCACCGTGGTGGATGGAGAGCCCCGGTCTCGGCCGGTGCTGTCGGTTCCGGAGGGGCTCACCGCGACAAGCGGCGGCGATCGCACCTCCCAGACCCTCACCCGGACGGGACGGCGGGCCACCCGGTCCTATTCCTGGAACGTGACGGCGCTGGCGGCGGGAACGTTTCAATTGGGACCCGTGCGGGTGCGAACCCGCGATCGGGTGCTGGACAGCAATACGATCACCCTGCAGGTTGCGCCCCGGAGCAGTGAGCCGGGGCAGGAAGGTGCCGCGGCCACTCTGGGGGAGGGGCCATTCTGGGCGGGGCAGACCGTGATGTACCGGGTGGCCTTTCGCACACCCCGGGATCTGTTGGGCATCCAGTGGAGTCCACCGGAGCTCGACGGGTTCATGGCGGCCCCGGGGGTGGAGCCCAGGGAGCAGAGCTATGTCCTGGAGGAGCAGGGCCGCCGGTGGACCGTGGTCGAGGTGGACACCCCCTACATGGCCACGGGCGCCGGGCTCCGCAAGGTGCCGGCCGGCATCATGACCGGGCGCTTTCCGGTGGCCAGGCAGCGCAACCGGGGGTTCTTACGGGAAACCCGAAACGAGACCTTCACGACCCGCCCTCTGGAGGTGGCAGTCAAAGCCCTGCCCCGCGAAGGACAACCAGAAGGATTCCAGGGGCTGGTGGGAACCTTCCAGGTCCGGGCGAGCTTGTCGGATGGCTCGGTGGCCCTGGGAGAGTCGGTCACGATGACCGTGGAGATTGTGGGTAACGGCAGCCTGGCCGGGCTCAAGCTGCGCCCTGTGGAGGAAGGTCTGGGATTCCGGGTCTACGACGACCAACCGGAGATCCAGGCCGGTGTCCACGACGGGGCATTCCGTGCCCGGGGGGTCTTTCGACGGGCCATCGTGCCCGAGGTGGAGGGGAGCCTCACCCTCCCGCCTCTTTCCTTTGTGATCTTCGATCCGGCGGTGGAATCCTGGCGGGAGATCCAGACCCGCGAGATTGTGGTGAGGGTGGGGCCCGGGGAAGGGGCGGCTGCCTTGTCGTCTTTCGGGGGCGGCCGTGCCACCGGCGTGGATTCCCTGGCCGAGGACATTCTCCCGATTCACCCCCGGGCACGGCTCGCGAGCCAGGCGTTTTCACCCCGCCAGCCACGTTGGCTGGGGGTGCTCAGCCTTCCCTGGTTGGGATGGCTTGGACTGGTGGCTGTCGGGTGGGTGCAAGGGCGAGCCCCGAGTCGGCGCCAGATCTTGAGGGAGCGCCTCAAGGGCTTGTCCGATGGGGACCTTCCCGGTTTGGAGGGTGCGTTGCGGGAAGGGCTGGGGGTGGCCCTCGGCCGATCCGCTGCGGGCATTGATGGGGGAGCGTTGGAGGAGATTCCCGGGGAGTTGGGGGAGGAAGCACGCGCCCTCTACCGCACCCTGGAGCGTGTTCGGTATGGCGCTGCCACCGAGGCTGGCCTCGCGGGCCGCGTGCGGGACGTGGTGCGCCGCTTGTTGGAGGCAGCATGATTCTGTGGTGCTTCCTGGGACTGGCCCTGGCCAATCCAGCCTCCATGTTGGAGGCCGCAAACGACCACTACCTGGCGGGGGAGTACGCCGCCGCTGCCCAGGGGTATGGCACCTTGATCCAGACTGGCCACGCAAGCGGCGACCTGTACTACAACCTGGGGAACGCCCGGTACCGGGAGGGCGAGCTGGCCCAGGCCGTGTTGGCCTGGAAGCGGGCCGAGTGGCTTCTTCCCCGGGATGGCGACATCCTGGCCAACCTGGATCGGGCCCGCGGGCAGGCGGTGGATGGCATCGCAACTGACTCGGGACCTCGCATCTACTTTCTCTCCCGCATGTTGTCCGTGGGGGAGCAGGCTTGGGCTGCAGCCTGGCTCCTGGGTCTGCTCGGTCTGCTTTTTGGGTGGAGACGGGCCCGGGCCGGGGCCTCCCTCTCGATTCCCGTGGTGCTTCTCGGGGTGCCCGGCGCTCTGTTGCTGGTCTCCGCTGCGGGGGAGATGCATCGACAAACCCGCCAGACCCCCGCGGTCCTGGTGGCCCCTCACGTGGAGGCCACCTCAGCGGGGGAGGGAGGCGTGGCCTTGTTTGAACTTAATGCAGCGGCCGAGGTGGTGATCCTGGAGCGGGTGGGGGACAAGCGCCTCATTTCCCTGCCGGACGGTCGCCGGGGCTGGGTTCCCGCGGAGGCCCTGGGCGAGGTCCGGCCTGCGGCACCCATGCCCGGGTGATACATCCGAGGCTTCAGGAGTTTCCATGCGTGCCCTCTCAATCCTTCTGGTGTTCCTTTCCCTCTCCGGCTGCAGCTGGGAGCGACGAGTCAAGCACCTCTCCGATGCCGAGTTCAGCCACTACAGCGCCCTCAAGGTCTGGATGACCGAGGACGAGCAGAAGGCCTACCTCAAGTTCAAGGAGTCCCCTTCCCGGGACGCCTATCTTGTGGAACTGGGCCTCTGGGACCGCTACTACAAGCTCTCGGACCGCCAGAAGGCCCAACTGGAAGCCGGCGAGGTGGAACTAGGATGGACCCGGGACATGGTGCTCATGGCCTGGGGCCAGCCCCATGACATGCAGAAGCTGGTGGGACGGGATGCCAAGCGATCCGAGCGCCTCGTCTACCGCTTTGAGATGCACGAGGGCGGCGTGGTCTACGTGTGGAGGCCGGAGGCCAAGACCGACTACAAGGCCATGAGGCTCTTCCGCAAGGACGTCATCCTGGACGACGACATTGTGAAGGAGATCAACAAGCACGACCGGTGGTAGGGGCTTTCTCCGGGGGGGAGGGACTCCGTGGTAGGTTTTCTCAGAAGAGGTCTTGGCATGCGCTTGAGAGTTCTGGGAAGTTTGATTCTCTTGGGTGTGATCTGCGCCTGCCTTCCCGATGCCCCCGAACGACCTGGCTCGAACTTGGACACCTCGGTAGAGGCGGACGCCGATGCGGATGCAGACGCCGATGCGGATGCAGACGCCGACGCGGATTCCGATACGGACACGGGCACGATTGAATGCGAGACCTTGTGGGCGACCACGACCCTGCAATACACCGGCGCCGACCAGGCGTTTACCGTCCCGGAAGAAGTCACCGAGATCGAGGTGAAGCTCTGGGGGGCTGGAGGTGGAGGTGCGGGAGCCAATGATGGGCCGAATACGTACAACCAACAAGGTGCCTATGGGGCCCCCGGCGGTTTCACCAGCGCCACGATCTCCGTGGTTTCGGCGACCAATTTGACCGTGGTGGTGGGACAGGGTGGTGGCGCTGGGAAAACGAGCGGTCGCCCACCGCCGAGCTACGGCGGTGGCGGCCAGTCTGGGCACTGGTCCGGCCGATGGTCTGGTTCGGGGGGAGGCTACAGCGGAATCTTCCAGGGAGACGTCCTTCAGTCGAATGCCCTGGTGATTGCAGCCGGTGGAGGCGGCGGCGGATTCGGCTATGGCCCGGTCCACCCTGGGGAAGGCGGTGCTGGGGGCGGTTTGGAGGGGGAGGCCGGAGAAAACTCACCGACCTACCCCACGGGCTACCTGGTATCTAGTGGAGGAGGAGGGGGAACGCAGTCCGAAGGGGGAATCGCGGGCACGGACGTTCCGCAGAACAGCAATCCGGGCACTGCCGGAACCGCGCTTCAGGGTGGCGTCGGGGGCGCCCGATGGGACGACTGCGCCGCTGGCCCAGGCGGGGGAGGAGGCTATTTCGGGGGCGGAGGCGGAGGCGGAGGGCAGGACCCTGCCGGCGGCGGCGGCGGTTCCTCCTTCATCAATCACCCCAGCGTGTTGGATGGAGAGACCGAGCAGAGCCTGACCATCGGCGCACCTCGAATCAGCGAGGATGGCTACATCACAGGTGTGGGCGACGCGGGTGCTGTGGCTCCGTCGGAAAACCTTCATACAGGTGCCACGCCCGGCGGCAACGGCCTCGTGGTCATCCGCTACCTCTCTCCAGCTATCTGTGGGGATGGCATCGTAGGCCCTGGAGAGGCCTGTGACGACGGAAACACGGTGGGGGGAGACACCTGCTCGGCCTGCTGCGACAGGGGAATCGATCTCGACTGGGATTCGGTGTCGCTCCTGTTGCACCTGGACACCGACTTTATCGACTCCTCCAGCCAGGGCGCTGCCGCGACCGCATTCGGCGGGGCTGAGCTGTCCTCCCAGCAGTCCGCCTTTGGCCTGGGCTCGGCGGAGTTCGACAACGACCTCAGCATCCTCATCACCTCGCCGGTGGTGCTTGGAGGCGGCGATTTCACCTTGGAGATTTTGGCCTACCCCCGAACGTTTGAAGGGGAGGACCATGTCTTCTACGTCAAGACAGGACCGCAGGGGGGAGTGAGCACCCAGTTCTACCTTGCCAACAGCACGCCGACTCTTTTCGGAGATATTGCCGGAACCCTCCAGGGTCCTCCGACGATTCAGAACGCATGGAATCACCTGGCCGTCGTTCGACACCAGGGGAATGTGACGATCTACACGAACGGCGTGGGTGGGACTGCGGTAGCCGGTGCCTACGACTTTCCCGCCGCCGTTTTGGCCTTGGGAAGTGTGCCTGCCGCGGACGACCAGGGGGCTTACAGTTCTGCCTATGGGTTTGACGGCTTCCTGGATGAAGTGAGGGTCACCGTGGGCGTGGCCCGGTACACCGAGAACTTCACCGTGTCCGCCCGGGCCTTCCCGGACCAGGGCCCTGGGGGGAATTGACTCGCTCGTCCACATGGTAGGTTTTCCCAGAAGGGGTCTTGAATGCGCTTGGTGATTCTGGGAGTTTGTTTTTTTGGGGCACTTGGTGCCTGCATTCCGGAAATACCAGAGCGGCCTGAATCGCCGGACGACACTGCGCAGACGGACACGGAAGCAGATGCCGACGCGGACGCCGACGCCGACGCGGACGCGGACGCCGAC
>CAZSZE010000091.1:0-16014 GCA_964610645.1 uncultured Enterobacterales bacterium
GATGGTCCCGATGTTCACATGCGGCTTGTTGCGCTCAAACTTTTCTTTGGCCATGTCTTCTGTCCTCTAAATGGGCTCAAACAGCTCTGCTGCCAGGTTCCCGGGAAGTGGTTCGTAGTGCGAAAAATGAAGGCTGCAACTCGCGCGGCCCTGGGTCGAGGACCGGAGAGAGGTGGCGTACCCAAACATGGTGGAAAGAGGCGTGGAAGCCTCAACTACCTGGTGGTTTGCTCGCGCCATGATTTGGGTGATCTGTGCCCGACGGGCGTTCAGATCCCCCACAACCCGGCCCATATACTCTTCTGGGGTCAAGATGACCACCCGCATCATGGGCTCCAGCATGATTGGACCGGCGTTCTCCAGGGCATCCTCGATGGCCAGGCGGGCTGCAGTTCGGAAGGAATGGTCGCTGGAATCCACCGAGCGATGCTCCGCGCCAGTCACTACAACCCCCAGATCCACCACCGGATGACCGCTTCTGCCCCCATGGGCCAAAGCTTCCCTGGCTCCGGCCAGCGCCGCTCTGGCCAGGTCTGGGGGGAGATTCACCTCCGGTGCCAGCACCACCTCTACCCCCGCTTCACGGGCCTGGGGCGTCATCTGCAGGCTGACCCGGGCGAACTGGCCCCTTCCTGCCACCAGGCGGTCCACCTCGCCCACTCCTTCCGCTTGCTGGCCGATGGTCTCCCGGTAGGCGACCCGGGGGCGCGTCGCTCGACAGGACACATCGAAATCCGCCCGAAGGCGCTCCAGGACCACCTCCAGGTGGAGCTCTCCCATGCCGTACAGCACCGTCTGGCCCGTCTGGGCGTGCCGCTCCAGCGCCAGGGTGGGATCCTCGTCCAGGAGCTGGCGAATGGCGGGGGACAAGCGCTGGATGTCGTCGTCCGTTTCCGGCTCGATGGCCACAAAGATGACCGGGCTTGGCACCCGGATCCGCTCCAGGGAGATCCGGTGCTTGGGGGCACAAAGCGTGTCCCCGGTCACCACGCCGTCCAGGCCCAGGGCTGCCACGATGTCCCCGGCTTCCGCCCCTCCCACCGGCGAGAACTCCCCCGCGTGCACTCGAACCAGGCGACCGATTCGCAGCTTGGCACCGCTTCTCGCGTTCACCAGCTTGTCTCCGGTGCGCACACCACCTGCGAAGAGCCGGAGAAAGGTCAGCAGCCCGAGGTTGGGCACATGCAAGGTCTTGAAGGCCAGGGCCGCCGGCGGGGCGGACCGCCCGGCCTCCAACAGAACCTCCTCTCCCTTTTCATCGGTTCCCACCATGGCGGGGACATCCTTGGGGGAGGGCAGCAGGTTGATCACCGCATCCAGGAGTGGCTGCACCCCGATGTTCCTTTTCGCTGCCCCGCAAAACACGGGCACGATCTGGTTCTTGATGACCGCTGCACGGGCAGCCTCCAGGAACACCTCCCGGGGCAGATCCCCCTCCGCCAGGTAGCGTTCGATCAGCGTGTCAGAGTCCAGGACGGCATCGATCAGCTCCCCCCGGGCCGCCTCGACCACATCCTGCATCTCCTCGGGTACAGGGCCTTCCTCAATGCGGGCTCCCCGGGTTGAAGCATCAAACCGCAGGGCCACCCTTCCCAGCAGGTCCACAACCCCGATGAAGGCTTCCTCATCGTAGAGGGGCAGCTGAAACGCCACCGGGTTGGCCCCCAGCCGCTCCCGGATGTCGTCCAAGACCTCCTGGAAGCCCTTGTGCTCTCGATCGAGCTTGTTCACGAAAGCAAGGCAGGGCACCCCGTGGTGGGCTGCCTGGCGCCAGACGGTCTCGGTCTGGGACTGGACCCCCTCCACGGCGGAGATCAAGGCCACAGCGCCATCCAGCACCCGAAGAGAGCGCTCCACCTCCACCGTGAAGTCCACATGGCCCGGGGTGTCGATGAGGTTGATGACGGCGTCTTGCCAGGGACAGGACGTGGCAGCGGCAGCAATGGTGATGCCCCGTTCCTGTTCCTGGGTCATCCAATCCATGGTGGCGGTGCCATCATCCACCTCCCCCATGTGGGTGGACACCCCGGTGAAGAAGAGAATGCGCTCGGACAGAGTGGTCTTGCCCGCATTGATGTGCGCCATGATGCCGATGTTGCGCAATGCCTCAATGGGCGCAGACATGGTGGATTCCCCAGGACAGAACCTGGGGGTTAACGCAGAACGGGCCGGCGAAGGCCGACCCGATTCACGTGGAAGGAGTGGTTCCTACCAGCGGTAGTGACTGAACGCCTTGTTGGCCTCAGCCATCCGGTGGGTATCTTCCTTCTTCTTCACAGCGTTGCCGCGACCGTGTGAGGCCTCGATGACCTCATTGGCCAACTTGTCGCGCATGCTCTTTCCACCGCGCTTGCGGGCGTACTCGAGAATCCAGCGCATGGACAAGGCGATACGACGAGAGTGGCTCACCTCGATCGGCACCTGGTACGTGGAACCACCCACCCGGCGGCTCTTGACCTCCACCACGGGCTGCACGTTTTCCAGGGCACGCTTGAAGACCTTGACGGGATCCTCGCGGGTGCGCTCATAGATGACGTCGAAGGCGCCGTAGACAATGGACTCTGCCACAGCCTTCTTGCCATCCAACATGACGTTGTTCATGAACTTGGCGACCACAAGGTCGCCGTACTTCGGATCCGGCAGGATCTGACGCTTTTCAGGGGAGTGTCGACGGGGCATGAATCGTTCCTACTTCTTGGGCTTTTTGGCGCCGTACTTGGAACGGCCTTGTCGGCGGTCGGAAACTCCTGTTGAATCCAGGGTTCCACGAACCACGTGGTAACGAACACCGGGAAGGTCCTTCACCCGCCCCCCCCGAATCAGCACCGAGGAGTGCTCCTGGAGGTTGTGACCTTCCCCACCGATGTACGTGGTCACTTCCATTCCATTGGTCAGGCGCACACGGGCGACCTTCCGCAGGGCGGAGTTCGGCTTTTTCGGGGTGGTGGTGTACACGCGTGTACAGACACCCCGCTTCTGGGGACAGCCCCTAAGAGCCGGGGATCCCGTCTTGGAGACGGAACGCTTGCGTCCCTTTCGGACCAGTTGATTGATGGTGGGCATATTGAAATTCCTCTCGGAGTCGTGCCAGACCCCGGGACCGGCCGTATTTAGTGGCCGGGCCGGGGGCTGTCAAGCAACCCGCGTGTGATCAGGTGGCGACCTGCTCCTCAAGTTCCAGGGCCAACTCGGACTCCACGCCTCCACCCACCGTGATCATTCCCAGCTTCTGGTAGGCGGCGAAACCGGTACCTGCGGGGATGAGACGGCCCATGATGACGTTTTCCTTGAGACCGCGCAGTGTGTCCATCCGTCCCTGGATGGCTGCTTCCGTGAGAACCCGGGTGGTCTCCTGGAAGGAAGCCGCCGACAGGAACGAGTCCGTGGAGAGCGACGCCTTCGTGATTCCAAGCAGGAGAGGCTCGGCAGCTGCCGGGCGTCCGCCCATGGCCACCACCTTCCGGTTGGCATCGTGGAAGCGGTACCGGTCCACCTGCTCGTCGATCAGGAAGTCGGTGTCACCGACAGCCCGGATCTTCACGCGGCGCAGCATCTGGCGAACAATCACCTCGATGTGCTTGTCGTTGATCTTCACGCCCTGCAGACGGTAGACCTCCTGCACCTCGTCGACCAGGTAGCCGGCCAGCGCCTCCTCTCCCTTGACCTTCAAGATGTCATGGGGGTTGGCTGCACCGTCCATGAGCGAGTCACCCGCGCGGACGAAGTCGCCTTCGTTCACGGTGATGTTCTTGCCCTTGGGGATGAGGTACTCCTGAGCGGTCTCGTCCTCGTCGGTCACAACGATTCGGCGCTTGCCCTTGGTGTCCTTGCCAAAGGAAACCACACCATCGTTCTCGGTGATGATGGCAACCTCCTTGGGCTTGCGGGCCTCGAAGAGCTCGGCCACCCGGGGAAGTCCCCCGGTGATGTCCTTGGTCTTCGTGGTTTCCCGAGGAATCTTGGCCAGGACCGTACCGGGCGCAACCCCCTCTCCTTCCGAGATGAGGATGTTGGCACCCACGGGCAGGAAGAACTGCTGCGGGGTCTTCTTGTTCTTGACCTTGACCAGGATCCTGGGCCGCAGATCCGCGTCCTTGAAGTCCATGACCAGCTTGCGGGAACGGCCCGTCAGCGTATCGATGGACTCATCCAGGGTCTGGCCATCCACGAGGTCCTCAAACGAAACCTCGCCCTTGGCCGTCGCGAGAATTGGAGTGGTGAATGGGTCCCACTCCGCGATCTTCGTCTTGGAGGTGACGCGCTCTCCGTCCTTCACCAGAAGGCTGGCGCCGTAGGGGATGTTGTAGCGCTCGCGCTCGCGGCCCTTGTCATCCGCCACGGAGATCTCCCCGTTGCGGCTCATGACCACCTGGAGGCCCTCGGAGGACTTCACCACGATCAAGGCATCGGAGTACCGGATGGTGCCCGAGGTCTTGAGCTCAATGGACGCCTGGGTGACCTTGGCGGAGGCCGCACCACCGATGTGGAAGGTCCGCATGGTCAGCTGAGTGCCGGGCTCGCCGATGGATTGTGCTGCGATGACGCCGATGGACTCGCCGGCGTTGACCAGCTCGCCACGAGCCAGGTCGCGGCCGTAGCACATGGCGCAGATGCCCCAGCGCATGTCACAGGACAGCACCGAGCGAATCCGGACCTTCTCCACACCGGCCTGGACGATGCGTTCGACCGCCTCCTCGTCCAGCATGGAGTTCTGTACGACCAGCACCTCTCCCGAGTAGGGATCCGGGATGGCCTCGACCGCCACCCGCCCCAGAACGCGCTCGCCCATGTGCTCGATGATCTCGCCACCCTCGATGAGGCTTGTGACCTCCATTCCCTCGGTGGTGCCGCAATCCCGCGCGGTGACGATGGTGTCCTGCACCACGTCCACGAGGCGCCGGGTCAGGTACCCGGAGTTTGCGGTCTTCAGCGCGGTGTCCGCGAGACCCTTTCGGGCACCGTGGGTCGAGATGAAGTACTGCAGGGTCGAAAGTCCCTCGCGGAAGTTCGCGGTGATGGGGGTCTCGATGATCTCGCCGGAGGGCTTGGCCATCAGGCCACGCATGCCTGCCAGCTGCCGCACCTGCGTGGGGCTTCCCCGGGCACCCGAGTCGACCATCATGTAGACGGAGTTGAAGGAAGGCTGCTCCACTTCCTCTCCATCGGGGCTGGTGACGGTCTCGGCCCCGATCTCGGCGATCAGGGTGTTTGAGAGCTCGTCGGTCACCTTGGACCAGATGTCGATCACCTTGTTGTACTTCTCACCCACGGTGATCAAGCCGTCTTCATACTGCTCTTCGGTCTCCCGCACCTCGGCGTGCGCCGAGTCCAGGATTTCACCCTTGGTGCTCGGAATGAGCATGTCGTCGATGCAGATGGAGACGCCGGACCGGGTGGACTGGGAGAAGCCCATCTGCATGAGGGCGTCGGCCATGAGCACGGTCTGCTTGGCGCCTGCCACGCGGTAGCAACGATCGATCAGCTCGCCCAGGGCCTTCTTGTTCAGGGGCCGGTTGACCAGGCTGAACGGCAGGACCTTCGGAACGATGTCGAAAAAGAGGACGCGACCCACAGTCGTGTCCACCATCTCGCCGCGGGACTCTGCCCCTGCGGCCTCCTGGTCCCGGGTGTACACCGGCACCAACCCACCCTGGCCAAAGAAGCCAGCGGGGGCCACCACCATCACGAGGTCATCCCCGTACTTCTCGCGGGCCCAGGCCACTGCATTGCGCAGCACGATCATGCGACGGGTCGTGTTGGCCCGGGCATCCAGCAAGGCGACGCCCCCCTTGCCCTTGGGTTCGGACAGGTTCACCACCGCCACCACGCGGGAAATGTCCCCGCGCTTTGGCAGTTGGTACGTCCACACGGTGGCATCGCCAATCTTCTCTTCGTGCAGGGCAGCAGCGCCAAAGGCCTTGCCTCCCTGGTTCACGGCCAGCTTGCTCTTGGGACCACCGATGGCACCCACGTGCCGCTGGGCCACAAAGCCGGGCAGCTTGGCCTGCTTGGCGACAGCCAGGTTCTTGGAGTCCTTGGCAACGCTGGAACACAGGTCCAGCACCCCCACGGGCTCAGCGGACTTGGAGAGATTGACCTCTTGGCCATCCACGGAGCAGAAGACATCTCCCCCCATGATGGCGACTTCGGTCTGGATCTTGCCCTTGCCCTTGCGCACGCTTCCCCGGTGGAAGTGCCAGACCTCCTTCTTGCCCGGCTTGGGATCCACGCCCAGGAAGAGGTGGGCATCGCCCAGCTCCGGAATGGAGTCCACCACCCGGCTCTCCAAAGGAGAGGTGGGCATGCGCACCCGAATGGAGGCGTGAATGTCGACCTCGTCCGCGTCGTAGGCCACGAGGACCTCTGCCGCGCCCGAGAACTGGCGACCCTCGCCCTTCGCGAACCTGCAGTCCCGCGTCATGTAGTAGCAGCCCAGCACGATGTCCTGGGACGGCTGGATGATGGGCTTTCCGTTGGCGGGACTCAAGATGTTGTTGGTGGACATCATGAGCACGCGGGCTTCGATCTGTGCCTCGATGGACAAGGGCAGGTGCACTGCCATTTGATCCCCATCGAAGTCCGCGTTGAAGGCCGTGCAGACCAGGGGGTGCAGGCGGATGGCCTTGCCCTCGATGAGGATGGGCTCAAAGGCCTGCATGCCGAGACGGTGAAGCGTCGGCGCCCGGTTCAACATGACCGGGTGCTCCTGGATGACCTCCTCGAGGATGTCCCAGACCTGCTCTTCCTGCTTGTCGACCAGCTTCTTGGCAGCCTTGATGGTCGTGACGAAGCCGCGCTCCTCCAGCTTGTTGTAGATGAAGGGCTTGAACAACTCGAGGGCCATCTTCTTGGGGATTCCGCATTGGTGCAGGCGGAGCTCGGGTCCCACCACGATGACGGAACGGCCGGAGTAGTCCACGCGCTTTCCAAGCAGGTTCTGCCGGAACCGGCCCTGCTTGCCCTTGAGCATGTCGGACAGGGACCGCAGGGGACGCTTGTTGGGGCCGGTGAAGACCTTTCCACGGCGTCCGTTGTCAAAGAGGGCATCCACCGCTTCCTGGAGCATCCGCTTTTCGTTGCGGATGATGATCTCCGGGGCCTTCAGGTCCTGGAGGCGCTTCAGGCGGTTGTTCCGGTTGATGACGCGCCGGTACAGATCATTGAGATCCGAGGTGGCGAAACGGCCTCCATCCAGGGGCACCAGGGGGCGCAGATCCGGCGGAATGACCGGAATCACGCTCATCATCATCCACTGTGGCTTGTTGCCCGACGAGATGAGGGCCTCCACGATCTTCAGGCGCTTGGCGAACTTGCGGCGCTGGGGCTCACTGGTGGTCTCCTTCATCTCGGTGCGCAGACGGTTGGACATCGCCTGGACATCGAGACGGGCCAACATGTCCCGAACCACTTCCCCGCCCATTCCTACTTCAAAGGCGCCATAGCCAAAGGTGCGAATGGCTTCCTGGTAGTCCTCCTCGGTAAGGATCTCCCCTTCCTTCAGGGTGGACTCGCCCGGGTTCGTGACGATGTAGCTCTCGCAGTACAGCACCTTCTCCAGGTCCTTCAGGGACACGTCGAGCAGGTGGGCAATGCGGCTGGGCAGGCTCTTGAGGAACCAGATGTGGGCCACGGGTGTGGAAAGGTCGATGTGGCCCAGGCGCTCCCGGCGCACCTTGGACTGGATGACCTCCACCCCGCACTTCTCACAGGTGATGCCCCGGTGCTTCATGCGCTTGTACTTGCCGCAGATGCACTCGTAGTCCTTGACCGGCCCGAAGATCTTGGCGCAGAACAGGCCGTCCTTTTCCGGCTTGAAGGTTCGATAGTTGATGGTCTCAGGCTTTTTGACCTCGCCATGGGACCAAGATCGAATCTTCTCGGGAGAGGCCAGACTGATGCGAACCGCCACGTAGTTGAGCGGGTTCTTGGGCTTCTCAAAGAGGTTGTAGATGTCCTTCACGATGGACTCCGGGAACAGGAAATGAAGAGAGGTTTGAAAAAGGGGATGAAGCGCTAGGAGCGGAGGACTTCCTTGTCCTCGATGAGGTCCACGTCGAGTGCGAGGGCCTGCAGCTCCTTGACGAGCACATTGAAGGACTCGGGCAGCCCGGCCTCCAGGATGTTCTCGCCCTTGACGATGGACTCGTACATGCGGGTACGTCCCGCCACGTCGTCCGACTTCACCGTCAGGAACTCCTGCAGGTTGTACGCAGCGCCATAGGCCTCCAGGGCCCAGACCTCCATCTCACCGAGACGCTGCCCACCGAACTGGGCCTTTCCGCCCAGGGGCTGCTGCGTCACCAGCGAGTAGGGTCCGATGGACCGCGCGTGGATCTTGTCATCCACCAGGTGGTGCAGCTTCAGCATGTACATGATGCCGACGGTGACCTGTCGATCAAAGATCTCCCCGGTCCGTCCGTCGTACAGGGTGCTTTGGCCACCGGTGTCGAGACCCGCCAAGGCCAGTGAGTCCTTGATCTCTTCCTCCGTGGCACCCGAGAACACCGGCGTCGCGAGGGTGACACCGTTCCGGTACTTGTCCGCAAACGTGTACAACTCCGACTCGGTGGCATTCTTGAGATGGTCGACCGCTTCGTCCTCCTTGGCAAACACCTTCAACAGGTAGGTGCGAAGGTCCTCGACCGGGTAGGCCTCGTCCATCATCTCGCCAATGCGAATCCCCATGCCACGAGCTGCCCACCCCAGGTGGGTTTCAAGGATCTGCCCGACGTTCATGCGGGAGGGCACGCCGAGGGGGTTGAGAACAATGTCCACCGGGGTGCCATCGACGAGGTACGGCATGTCCTCGGCCGGCAGTACCTTGGACACCACACCCTTGTTTCCATGGCGACCGGCCATCTTGTCTCCGACGGACAGCTTGCGCTTGATGCCGACGTAGATCTTGACCAGCTTGATGACGCCGGGGGGAAGGTCGTCGCCCTTCTTGAGGCGCTCGATCTTGCCGGCCCAGAGGCCGTGGATCTGATCTTCCTTCTCTCGGACCCGGTCCACAAGGGACCAGATCTTTTCTTCGCTGTCGCCGCCGCCATCCACTGTCAGCTTCTCGTACATCTCAAAGGAGATGCGGGAGAGGCTGGCGGTGTTGTAGGCATCGCCGCGGTCCAGCAGGACCTCTCCGGTGGTGTCGTCCAGGACCTTCGATCCAGCCTTCTTGCCCTCGAGCAGGCGCTCGATCTGGCGGTGTCCGGAGTTGCGGATGGTGCGGATCTTCTCGTCCCGGTCGCGCTCGATGCTTGCGATCTCTTCCACCTCGATCTCCAGGACGCGGGCGTCCTTCTCCACGCCTTCCCGGGCAAAGACCCGGGCCCCGATGACCGTTCCCTTCACTCCCGGGGGAACCCGCAGGGAGGTGTCGCGGACATCGCCGGCCTTCTCACCGAAGATGGCTCGCAGGAGCTTCTCTTCCGGGGAGAGCTGGGTTTCGCCTTTGGGGGTGATCTTCCCGACCAGGATGTCACCGCTCACCACTTCGGCGCCGATCTTCACGATGCCGGAGCCGTCCAGGTTGCCCAGGGCCTCCTCGCCCACGTTGGGAATGTCCCGGGTGACCTCCTCCTTGCCAAGCTTCGTGTCCCGGGCAGCGACCTCAAACTCCTCGATATGAATCGTGGTGTAGTAGTCGTCCCGCACCAGGCGCTCGGAGATGAGGATCGAGTCCTCGAAGTTGTAGCCCTGCCAGGACATGAAGGCGACGACGGGGTTCTGGCCCAGGGCCAGCTCGCCGCGATCCGTGGCCGGACCATCTGCGATGACGTCTCCCTCCTCCACGCGATCCCCGGGCTTCACGACCGGGCGCTGGTTCATGCAGGTGTTCTGGTTCGAACGGGTGAACTTGGTGAGGTTGTAGATGTCCACATCCGAACCGATGTCCTCCCCGGCGTCATCGCACTTGATGACGATGCGGGAGGCGTCCAGGGACTCCACCTGTCCGGAGCGACGCGCGATGGTGGTGACACCGGAGTCCCGGGCCACGATGCGCTCGAAACCGGTTCCCACCAGGGGGGCCTCGGTACGAATGACCGGGACGGCCTGGCGCTGCATGTTGGAGCCCATGAGCGCACGGTTCGCATCATCGTTCTCCAGGAACGGAATCAGCGACGCGGCGACACTCACCAGCTGGTTGGACGAAACATCCATGCGGGTGACTTCGCTCTTGGGGACAATGGCAAAGTCACCGCGGGCCCGGGCCGGGACGGCCTCGTCCGTGATGTTGCCTTTGTCATCCACGCGGGTGGCGGCCTGCGCGATGATCTCCCCTTCCTCGTCCAGGGCGGTGTGGTAGGAGACCTCGCCGGTCAACTTGCCGTCCTTGACGGTCCGGTAGGGGGTCTCCAGGAAGCCGAACTCGTTGACTCGGCCGTGGGTCGCCATGGAGGCGATCAAGCCGATGTTCGGGCCTTCAGGGGTCTCAATCGGGCAGATGCGGCCGTAGTGGGTGGGGTGCACATCACGAACGTCGAAGCCGGCACGTTCGCGGGTCAGTCCGCCTGGGCCGAGGGCCGAGAGGCGCCGCTTGTGGGTCACCTCGGAGAGCGGGTTGGTCTGGTCCATGAACTGGGAGAGTTGGGAGGAGCCGAAGAACTCCTTGATGACCGCGCTCACGGGCTTGGCGTTGATGAGATCGTGGGGCATCAGCGCCTCGATCTCCGTCAGGCTCATGCGCTCCTTGATCGCCTTCTCCATGCGGACCAGGCCGATGCGGTACTGGTTCTCCAGGAGCTCGCCCACCGCGCGAATGCGGCGGTTGCCCAGGTGATCGATGTCGTCGATGACACCCTTGTTGTTCTTGAGATCGATGAGGTACTTCACCACCCGCAGGATGTCTTCCCGGGTCAGGGTGGTCTGGTCCAGCGGCAGCTCCAAGCCCAGGCGGTGGTTCAGCTTGAGGCGACCGACCTTGGAGAGGTCGTAGCGCTCGGCGTTGAAGAACAGGTTGTTGAAGTGCTTGAGGGCCGTCTCAAAGGTCGGGGGATCGCCCGGACGCAGGCGGCGGTAGATCTCGACCACCGCCTCCTCGGGGGTAGCCACCTTGTCGAGCACCAGGGTGTTCCGCAGGAACGACCCCACCATCACGTTATCGATGAAGAGAGTCTCGAAGGTCTTGATGCCGCGTGCCAGGCAGGCCTCGACATTCTCCTCCGTGAGCTCCTCGTTGCACTCGATGAGGATCTCCCCGCTCTTCATGTCCACGATGTCGTGGGCCGCCACAGCGCCGTACACCGCCGTGTCCGCCACGGGAATCGTGGCCGTCTCGATGGTCTGCTTTTCGCCTTCCACCTCGATGGTCGTTTCCTGCATCATGCCGGCCTTCCGCATCTTGCGGATGGTGTGCTTCAGGAACTTCTTGCCCTCGCGGCACAGGACGTCGCTGCCCTTCTTCACCTCGGCGCTGGCTGTCTGGATGGCCAGCAGATCCACCCGCGTGGTCTTCTTCCAACCGAGCTTGGGACCCATGAACTTGAGGGTCTCCACGTCGTAGAAGTAGTTGAGCAATTCTTCCGAGTCGTATCCAAGTGCCCGCAGCAGCACCGTGGCCGGCAGCTTGCGGCGGCGGTCGATGCGCACGTAGAGAATGTCCTTGGTGTCGAACTCAAAGTCGATCCAGGAGCCGCGGTTCGGAATGATCCGCGCGGTGAAGATGGTCTTACCGCCGCCGGTCTTCGACTTGTGCTGGTCGAAGAAGATGCCGGGGCTGCGGTGGAGCTGGGACACCACGACACGCTCGGTGCCGTTGATGATGAAGGTCCCGTTCTCGGTCATGAGCGGGATCTCGCCGAAGTAGACCTCCTGCTCCTTGATGTTGGACACGGTGCGGGTGTCCGTCTCAGGATCCACATCCCAGACCACCAGGCGCACGGTCACCTTCAGGGGCGCCGAGAAGGTCATGCCGCGATCGCGGCACTCGTCCACATCGTATTTGGCGTCTTCCAGGTCAAAGGAGACGTACTGGAGAGAAGCCCGGTTCGAGAAGTCTTGAATCGGGAAGACGCTCTTGAAGACGGCCTGCAGGCCGATATCGTCACGCTCCATGGGATCCAGGTGGTTCTGCAGGAACATCTCGTAGGAGGTGTTCTGGATCTCGATCAGGTTTGCAATCTCGATTTCCCTTTGGGTCTTCGAGAATGTGCGCCTGAGCTTGTAGTTGTTGGCTTGCAGATTGGGCATGGAGTCCCTCGTTTGGAGGCAGGAAAGGAAAAAAGGCTCAGCAGCGGGCAGATGGCGGCTTCCGGACCGGCGACAGAGCGGTGCCTGCCTCCCCGTTTCGCGGGGAGGAACACCCTATGCGCGTGGCATTGCTGCCCGGAAGGACCTTCATCAGGCCTCGCACTTGCTGAAATGTGACTGAAATCTGACTGAAACCTGAGAGTGCTCTCACCCCGAAAGACGGGCGGGAAACCCATTGGACGGGACACCGCAGGACGGGAACCCACCTCAAGGGCGCGTGAGAGCACGCGGAACAAGAGTTTGCCCCCGAAGAGGCGCCCAGACTCGCCGGCAATCCGCCGGAGAGCCAGGGTGAAAAACCGAACTACTTGAGTTCGACGGAAGCGCCGGCCTCTTCCAAGGCCTTCTTGGCCTCCTCGGCCGCATCCTTGTCGATCCCCTCCTTGACGGCCTTGGGAGCACCTTCCACCAGGTCCTTGGCCTCCTTGAGGCCGAGACCGGTCAGGGCACGCACGGCCTTGATCACGGAGATCTTCTTCTCGCCGAAGCTCTTGAGCACGACGTCGAACTCCGTCTGCTCCTCGACCTCTTCGGCTGCGCCACCGCCAGCGGGCATGGCGCCCATCATCACGGGTGCTGCAGCTTCAACGCCGAGCTCGTCTTCGAGTG
This sequence comes from uncultured Enterobacterales bacterium, assembly GCA_964610645.1. Classification (GTDB taxonomy): domain Bacteria; phylum Myxococcota_A; class UBA796; order UBA796; family CAJQPC01; genus JAYZDK01. The sequence continues at coordinate 12,856 of CAZSZE010000091.1, forward strand.
TCTTGATGAGTTCCTGAACCTCTACGAGCTTCAGATTCTTGATGTAGTCAACCACATCGGCCTGGGAAGTAGCCATTGGACTGTCCTCTTTGAAAGCGATTCGAATGCCGCTGTACCAGCAGCACCTTGAAAGCGCGGGTGTTTATTCGCTGCCTTGGGTTTCGGCAAGCTTGGTTTCGAAGTTCTTGAGCAAGTAGACGAGATCGCGGCCTGGGCCGGACAGGACACCGAGCACCTGGCGGGGTGCCTCCTGCATGGTGCGCAGGAGCGTGGACAGCATTTCTTCCTTGCTGGCCATGTCCGCCACGCCCAGGGCAGCTGCCGCTTCCAGGACCGACCCCTCCAGGATGGCCCCCTTCACGACGATCTTGCTGTCCTTGCCCATTGCATCCTTGACCGCACGGGCTGCAGCCACGGGATCCTCACCGGAAATCACCACGCCGGTCATTCCGCTGAACATCACCGCCAGGGGTTCCTTGTCGGTCCCCTCGACAGCTCGCTTGGCAAGGGAGTTCTTGACCACCTGGAAATCCACACCGGCCTTTTCCAGCTTGCGGCGGAAGCCATTGGACTCCTCCACAGTGGCACCGCGAAAGTCAGCCAACATCAGCAAGGGGGCATCCACCACCTTGGATTGGAAGCCATCAACGAACGCTTCTTTCTGGGTTCTGTCCATGGTCGCCTCCTACAGATCCGCAACGCGGAGCAAGTCGTTTGTGTCGAGACGCACGCCTACGCCCATGGTGGACGAGATGGCAGCACTCCTCAGGTAGGTACCCTTGGCCGAGGCCGGCTTGAGACGGATCAGCTCCGACATCAGGGCAAGGAGGTTCTCGGTGAGCGCCTCAGCGCCCATGGAGCGACGACCGAACGGGGCATGGACGACGCCAGCCTTCTCCACCCGGAAGTCGATGCGCCCCCCCTTGAGGTCTTTGACGACACCCCCCACCTGGTCGGGGGCAACAACCGTCCCCACCTTGGGGGTGGGCATCAAGCCACGGGGGCCGAGAACGCGGCCCAATCGACCCACCTTGCCCATCATGTCCCGGGTGGCGACCGCCTTGTCGAACTCGATCCAGCCGCCCTGGATCTTCTCAACCAGGTCATCGCCGCCCACAAAGTCGGCTCCGGCCTCCTCGGCTGCGGTGGCTGCCTCGCCCTGGGCGAAAACCAGCACGCGAACCGGCTTGCCCGTTCCGTTGGGAAGGCTCACCGCACCGCGCACCATCTGGTCCGCGTGGCGGGGGTCCACCCCGAGCCGGGCAGCGAGATCGATGGATTCATCGAAATTCGTCCCTTGTGTGGAGAGCAGAAGCTCCACCGCTTCCGCGGCAGCGTATCGCTTCTCCGAATCGACCAGCACCCGTCCTGAGCGCCAGCGCTTTCCTCGCTTTCCTCGGTTTGCCATGATGGCTCCTCACCCGCATGGAGATGCGGGTTGTCCAGCGGAGTGTTGGCGGGGCAGCGGCTCCCCTCCCCCGACTGGACCTTTGGGGTTTAGATGACGTTGATTCCCATGGACCGACAGGTCCCTTCGATGGTTCGCATGGCCGCCGCGACATCGTTGGTGTTGAGATCTTCCAGTTTGCGCTCCGCAATCTCCTGCACCTGCGCCTTGGTGATGGAGCCAACCTTTTCCTTGTTGGGCTCGCCGGAGCCCTTGGGCTTCCGGGCTGCCTTCAGGATCAACCCCGCGGCAGGCGGAGTCTTGGTCTGAAATCCAAAGGTGCGATCCGCGTAGACCGTAATGACCACAGGAACCAGGAGGTTCTCGGAGGCCAGAGACTGGGTTCGCGCGTTGAATTCCTTGCAGAACATGGGGATGTTGACGCCCGCAGCACCCAGCGCCGGTCCCACAGGGGGGGACGGGTTGGCGCGGCCTGCGGGAATCTGCAGCTTGATCTGGTTGACAATCTTCTTGGCCATGAAAGCCTCCTGAAGCGCTCACAGCGCTCGATGCGAGCTACGAGAGCTTTTCCACTTCGGTGAAATCAAGTTCCAGCGGGGTCGGTCGACCAAAGATGTTGACCGTGACGCGCACCTTGCCGCGGGCCGGGTTCACCTCTTCCACAATGCCCTTCATGTTCGAGAAGGCACCCGCGATGACGCGAACCTCCTCGCTACGCTCAAACTCCACCAGGGGACGGGCTTCCACCTTGGTTTCTTCTTCAGCCTTGGCGCCGAATCGATTCGTGATCCGCAGGATCTCCGCCTCCGGAATCGGCGGGGGGTTCCGGCTTCCGCCGACAAACCCGGTGACCTTCGGGGTGTTCTTCACCACGTGCCAGGTCTCGTTGTCCAGGTTCATTTCCACCAGCATGTAGCCGGGGTAGAACTTGCGGGTCACCTGGCGCTTGTTGCCATTGCGCATTTCCACGCCCTGCTCCGTGGGAACCAGGACCTCACCGAACCTGTCCTCGACGCCCAGGGACACAATGCGCTGCTCCAGCGCAAGCTTCGCCTTGAGCTCGTATCCCGAGTAGGTATGGACGACGTACCATGCCATGGTCATTTGGAAACCTCTCCGAACCTGCCGTTCGGCTGCGACGGTGTTGGGCGCTTTGAGCCTAAGACTCGGTGAACAGGAAAATGTTGGCCACGCGCTTCCAGACGAAGTCGTAGACGGCCAGACAAGCGGCAATAAAGACGGTGGCGGCGATAACCACGGAAGTGGACCGGACGGTTTCTTCCCGATCGGGCCACGTCACCTTGGCCAGCTCGGTAATGGTCTCAGCGGTAAAGGTGACCGCTGCCCGGTGCCGCATCAGCACCAGAAAGGTCACCACAGCACCTACGACCCCCACCATGCCCGAACGGGGAATCAACCCCATCACATCTGCATCTCCCACTCCCAGGGCAGCAAAAACCGCCTCGGCGACGCGAACGACCGTCAGGCCAAGTGCTGCAGCGCCCGAAAGGAACGCGAGCACGATGAATCGCTGGTTGGACATGGGAGTGCCGGGGCAAGGATGGACACGAGAGCCGCAAGGGCGCCGCGCCGTCTAATCCGGTCGCACCGCCAAAGCAAGCCGCAGGTGAAGAAAGCAGACCTCCAGTTGAGGCCTGCCTCGAAGCGGAGAAACTACTCGTGAATGTTGGAGACAACGCCTGCGCCAACGGTCCGGCCACCCTCTCGGATGGCGAATCGCAGCTGGGGCT
>CAZSZE010000092.1:0-15796 GCA_964610645.1 uncultured Enterobacterales bacterium
AGACCTGCGATGAAGCCGACAACGACTGCGACTCCCAGGTGGACGAGGGGGTGCAGTCCACGTGGTACGGCGACACGGATGGAGACGGCTACGGTGATTCAGCAAACTCGGTGGAGGCCTGCACAGCACCGGCCGGGTTCGTGGCGAACGGCGACGACTGCGACGACGCCAACCCCCAGTCCTCCCCTGCCTCCTACGAGATCTGTGATGGCACCGACAACGACTGCGACGGCACCGTTGACAACGATCCTCTCGATGCCACCGACTGGTACGCGGATGCCGACGGCGACGGCTATGGCGATGCGTCCTCCTCCACGACGTCCTGTGATGCGCCCACGGGGTTCGTGGCTGACTTCAGCGATTGCGACGACGCAAGCGCTGCGGTGAGTCCCGGGGCCACCGAGGCCTGTGATGGCACCGACAACGACTGCGATGGAGCCACTGACGAGGCGGATGCCTACGATACCTCCACCTGGTACACCGATGCGGACGGGGACAGCTACGGAGATTCCTCCTCCTCCACAATCGCCTGCAGCCAGCCTGGCGGAAACGTTCTCCTGGCCGGGGACTGCAACGACGCCGATAGTGCTATCAACCCAGGAGCCGCCGAGGTATGCGACGGCATCGACAACGATTGCAACGGAACGGCGGACGGCAGCGATGCCTCCGACGCCACGAACTGGTACCTCGACGGCGATTCCGACGGCTACGGACTGGACACGAGCACCGTCGCCGCCTGCTCCCAACCGGGCGGATATGTCGCGGTGGGCGGGGACTGCGACGACGCCGATTCAGCCACCAGCCCCGGCGCCACCGAGGCCTGCGATGCTGTCGACAACGATTGCAACGGGCTGGTAGACGACCAGGCGCTGGGCATCGCAGAGGCCTGTGCTGCCGCCGACTGCAACGCGATCCTGGCCGACATGCCCGGCATCGCCGACGGAAACTACTGGGTCGACCCGGAGGAAGATGGAGTTGGTGCATTCGAAGTGTACTGCGACATGACCACCGGCGGCGGCGGATGGACCCTGCTGTTGAACCTGGACACCTCGGACGGCCACGTCATGTGGTGGAACAACGACCTCTGGACCGACACCGACACCTACGGCGATGTGGGAACCCCCTTCAGCGGGGACCACAAGAACCAGGCCTACATGGACCTGGACGCCGGCAGCCGGATCCTGGTCCTGGTGCACGAGAACGGCAGCATTGTCGGGTGGAAGTCGTTTGACCGCGCAACCTCCAGCTCGCTGTACGACGCCATGCAGGGCGGTGACAACACGCTGATCGGTGCCTCGGTGGCGGACTCGGACACGGCCAACGTCTGGTCCCAGGAGCGGCTGGTGAACGACTCGACATCCCTGTACGCCAACCACTGCCTAAACCAGGGCAGCAGCTGTGTGAACGCTAGCGGAAGCGGTCATTCGGACGGAGACCGCATCGCATCCGACGAGTCCACCCCGAGTGGCGACAACGGCGGCGGGCTGGGAAACTGGCACGACATGCGCTACTGCTGCGGTGGCCAAACCTATGCTGGACACAGCTGCAACGGGGCGGCCTTCCGCACCACCTCAGAGGCGCAGGCGGGCTGGTCCTACAGTACGCAAGGCGGCACCTTTGGATCCGACTCGTTCGGCACAATGACCGGCACCGAAACCGACAGTACGGGTTGCTCCAATGCAAACTGGGCCGAGGCCAACGGGTTCGACTACGACTACGCCGTGTTTTTCGGCCAATAGAGCCACCGGGCCACGGTCACCGGTGACCCGGATTCAGCCGTCTACTCTGCGGCCTCCGAGGGCGGAGGCTCCGGGGCCTTCTCCATCGGAAGGAGCTGAGGTTCGCCCGCGCAGCCCTGCGCACAGCTCTCCTCGATCATTTCGATGGCCACGGCTTCCATTTGCCGGGATGCAACGCACGCGTCGATGCACTTCTGGCGGAGCGCTCCTTCCCCCGAAACACCTATTCCGGAGGACGGACCCGACTCCTCCACCGCAGGACCGGGCGAGGCCTCCACGGGCGGATCAGCTGCAGACGGGACCTGCGAGGGCACCTTGCAGGCGAGCAACGGGATGAGCAGGAAGGCTCCGATCATGATCTTCTCGGTGTCATGGGGGGAACCGTAACCCTCCGCCAAAACGAGCACCCCGGGCGCTCGGATCCGTTTGTGTCAGAACGCGATTCCGACATTGGTCTTGAGGGTCGGAATGGGTAGGATCACCCCCTCCGCCGGAAGAGCGCCGATCCCCAGACCCATGCCGCCATCCAGGACCAGCCCTGAGAACACCTGCTTCCATCCAATGAAGGAGCGGCCGAGGACAAGCAACGAATCTGCCCCGGCAGCAGGAGCGTAGCCCCCTCCAATGTCCACACTGATGGTGAGCCCCGAGTAATAGCTGCCCACCGGGTAGAACCGGTATCCAAGGGCCATCTTCGTCTGGACGTCCGCGTCTTCAGGCAGCCCGACGCCCATTGCTACGTACACCGACCTGGAGGATTGACCCAACCGGGATTCGTGGGTGACCTCTACGGTTCGCATCAGCAAGTACAGCGGATGGAGCGAGACCGTGAGCGACTTTCCGGTCGCGCCGGCCGTGGGTGACCATGCGCAGGCCAGCGCCAGGGTGGCGGCCAGAACCAGTGCCTTGAGCCTAGGAGCCCTCGGGGAAGCTCGGACCGACCAAGCGATGCCAAGCCTTGCCCAGGTTGAGTTCTCGACGAAAGAGCATGTTAGAACCTGTGATTGAGGAGAGGGCTCGGGCTGGGTGAGGATTGGCAAGCATGGGATGGGAGAGCTTTCCCGAGGGCTCCTAGACATGGATGGCAGACTACCACGCAGCATGCGGTCAACTTGAGGCGTGATCGAGGGGGTCATGACTCACCGCAAGGTCGAACCGCGCGTTGCAGATCCCTCCAGGGCATTCTCCGCTGCTGCAGCGCATCTTCAAGCCTTGAGGTAGGCTTCAAGAAGGCCAGAATCCAGAGTCCCCTACAATCGGATCTGCGCCAGGAGTCGCCATGTCCACTCGAATCCTCGCCCTCCCTGTAGCCGCGCTTTTCCTGACAATGGGCTGCTTCGAGCAACTCAAGTCTGGCAACACAACCTCGTCCGACGATACCGCCTCCGTGGAGGAGGACGATGAACGCGACGATGGGGACTGCGACGAGGACGAGCTTGAAGATCTTCGGGAGGAGTGTGCAGAGGGAGACAACGACGCCTGCCTCGAGCTGGCGGAGTACATCGAGTGGTGTGAGGACCACGACAACGACTGGGACGACGACGACGAATGTGACGACGGCGACTGGGACGACGACGACTGGGACGACGAGGACGACTGCGACGAAGAGTGTGGTGAAGAGACCTGGCGAGAAGCCTACGGAGACTGCATCGAGGCCGGGGGGAGCGAGGCGGAATGTGAAGCCCGGGCGGACCGGGCGTTCGAGGCCTGCGTCGATGAATGCGAGGAGGACCGGGACGACGACGACGACGACGACGACGATGAAGACGACGACGACGAAGCCCGATGCCGAGATGGACAAACGGCTACCCGCGGTGACTGCCATTACGTCTGTGCCAACGGCGAGTGGACGTCAGACAACCCCGATTGCATTTGAGGGAGAGAACAACGCGCCGGGCTACTTCCCCCACCACGTTCCGGAATTGTTGTATCCAACGTAGAGTCCGCAGCCGTTCTGCCCCTCCCGCCGCCAGTTTCTCCCGGCATAGGCCGGTCCATCGCAGGTGGGCGAACCGCAGTCCTGGTTGTTGTTCTCGGTGTAGCTGGACTGGCTGGTGGAGTAGGAGCTGGACCAAGCAAGAGGGCTGGTTCCCCCCCAGTGGTCCAGGGCGCTGGAGTTCAGGTCGGAAAGATAGGCCCACCGCGTCGTGTTGCCGCAGGTGAACCGGTAGAAGTTGCCGATGGCATTGCGCCGGGTGTTGCCCATCGTGGCGTTGGAGCCGGTGCCGCTGGTGGCGAGATCCCCGATGTTGAAATCGCTGGTCGACAGGTGTGAGCTGCCGCTTCCGTTGGTCTTTGCAATGAGCGTCCAGCCGCCCCCATCGTTGTCCATGTCGCAGTACACCTGGAAGGCCGCGCCCACGCCGTTGGCATCGATCCAGTGGGTCCCGCTGGTGGTGTTTCCGTCGTCCAGGATGTCCTGGCAGTCCCCGGCCGCGCACAGGGCGCCCTGGCCCAGGAGATTCTCGTCGGTGTTGCCATCGCAGTTGTTGTCGAGGCCGTCACAGGTCTCGCTCAACCCGGGACTTGTGTTGGTGCTGGAGTCGTCGCAGTCGTCGCCATTGTTGACGTACCCGGAGGGCTGGTTGCAGGCCGTGACCGGGATGTTGGTATTGCCGTACCCGTCGCCGTCCCCATCCTGGTACCAGGTGACGGCATCGGTGGCGGTGTCCTCGTCGATGGTGCCGTCGCAGTTGTTGTCGATGAAGTCGCAGACCTCGGTGCCGCCGGGGTTTGTGGTGGCGCTGGTGTCGTCGCAGTCGGTGTTGTCGGCAATGTGCCCGCCCGGCTGGCTGCAGGCGCTGGTGCTGCTTGCCGCATTGCCGTAGCCATCGCCATCGAGATCGGCGTACCAGGTCGTGGCACCGGAGGCGCCCGCCTCGTCGACGGTGCCGTCGCAGTCATTGTCCACCGCATCGCAGGTCTCGGTGGCACCGGGGCTCACTCCGGCATCGGCATCATTGCAGTCCGCGTCGTTGCCGGCGTAGCCCGAGGGCTGAGAACAGGCGGTGGTGGCACTGGCCGAGGAGCCGTAGCCATCTCCGTCCGCGTCCACGTACCAGTGAGTGGCGTTGATGGCGTCCTCATCGACGCTGCCATCGCAGTCGTTGTCGGCACCGTCGCAGATCTCGTACGACCCCGGGTGGGTGGCGGCGTTGAAGTCGTCGCAGTCCAGGGCGTTGCCCACGTACCCGCTGGGGGCGTTGCAAGCGGTGGCGGACACGCTGCCGTTTCCGTAGCCATCGGCATCGTCGTCGGCGTACCAGGTGCTGCCCACGCCCTCGTCCACATCGCCGTCGCAGTCGTTGTCCGCAGCATCACAGACCTCGGATGCCCCCGGGTACGAGGCGGCATCCAGGTCGTCACAGTCATCGGAGGACGACACGTACCCCCCGGGGGCTGCACACTGGACGAGGCTTACCTGCGAACCGCCATGGCCATCTCCATCCGCATCGGCGTACCAGGTGGCGGCATCCTGTGCGTCATCGTCAATGGAGCCGTCGCAGTCGTTGTCGGCGCCATCGCAGATCTCCACGCCGTCCGGGTGGGAGGTGGAGTCGACATCATCGCAGTCCTCGCAGGCCGCGTACCCGTCGTTGTCCGCATCGGCATACCCAACGGAGCCATCGCAGTTGTAGTCGTTGGGGTCCGAGCAGTCCGCCTCCAGGGCACCGGGGTGAAACGCGGGGTCCCCATCGTCACAGTCCCCGTCGTGGGAGACATGGTCGCGGGGGGCATCGCAGGCGGTCTCGGTGGCTCCGGTGAGTCCCCAGCCGTCCCCGTCGGCATCGTAGTACCAGGTCGAGGCATCGACAGCATCGTCCTCGTCCAGGAACCCGTCGCAGTCGTTGTCAGTGCCGTCGCAGAACTCATCGGCCCCGGGATGGGAGTCGGGGTCCAAATCGTTGCAGTCGTCGGAGGTCTCCACGTACCCCTGGGGAGCATCGCAGGCGTCCACGGAAAAGGTGCTGCCCCCGAAGCCGTCCCCATCGGAGTCGCCGAAGAAAGTGCTGGCGTCGATGGCGTTTTCGTCGATCTCCTCGTCACAGTCGTTGTCGACCCCATCGCAGACCTCCGGCGCCCCCGGGGAAATGCCGGCGTCGTTGTCGTCGCAGTCCACGCCACTGGGGGACCCGTCCCCATCGGCATCGACTTGTGAGCCGGTGTCCTCGACCCCCTCGCTGTCCTCGGGGGAGGCGCTGTCGTCCTTCTCACGGCAGGACGAGCCGATCAGCAGGGTGGTGAGCAGAACGGCCGGGACAAGGAGAGGTCGCATGGGGCACCAGTATTCGTGGGGGCGTCGATAATACGACGGACCTGGGAGACAAGGGGAGCCCAAAAAGTCTGCTGAGGCTGTTTTCATTGGGTAGGGTTGCGAACAAATTCGCCGGAGCACCCCATGAACAAGACCCTTTGGGTGGCCTTTGCGGTCGCCGGCTGCACGAACCCCGACGTGTCGCCGACCGTGGCCATCGACCTGGAGACCCCCACCCCGCTCACCGACCTCGCGGTGGAAGCAGTGGCCCTTGCGCCCTTGTGGCTGCAGCACGACCTGGCCCTTTCCTTCCAGCGGGTGGAAGACACCCTCCAGGACGACCTCGCCCAGGTGATGGTGGACGAGAGCGACCCCTACCTCGTGGACGAGATCGGCTTTGTCATTGCCCACCTCTCCCCGCAGGTCCTCGAGTCCAAGAGGTTCTTCCCGCAACTCCTCACCGAAAACGCCCAGTTGGTCTACGCCCGGGATGCGGACCTGGACTACGTGCAGCTGGAGGATGTGGGAGAGCCCGGGGTAGACGCGGACTACTACACCACCGCCACCTACCGGGTGCAGACCGAAGACGGCACCATCGAGACGCGCACAATCGAGAGGGAGATCTACTACTGGTATGTGGTGCACCCGCGCCTGGAAGACGAGCTGCCCTACTACATCGACCCCTGGTTTCGGTGCCGGAAGGATTCCCTGGAGTGCCCCTCCAACCCGGACACCGGGAGCTTGTGGCGGTCCTTTCTGTGGGACGGGGCCCGGGACGACTGCGAGGGGGCCGATTCCTGCCCCGTCATCTCAGACTATGTGGCCGGCCAGGAGCTGCTGTGGAAGAGCCGCGCCTACGATGCGGAGGACAACGGGGCCATTGGCGACGTGATCAACTTCCTGCAGGAGGAACTGGTCTTCGGCGCCGAGAACGAGCGCTCGATCCAGCCCAACCGCATCTACGGCCTGGGCCGAGGCAACTGTGGGGAGTGGGCCGACATGACCTCTGCCCTGGCCCGCACGGTCCTCATTCCCAGCCACAACGTGGGCGCCTGGGCCAACGACCATACCTGGAACGAGTTCTGGGATGACGGCTGGAACCAGTGGGAGCCGGTCAACACCCATGTCCTCCACTACGGCTACTACCTGGATGCCGAGGGCAACTCCGGCGGCACCCCGGTGTACGCAGTGAGCGCCACCCGGGGCGATTCCATGGTGTGGGGGCGCAGCGACCCCTATGCCGTCACCTTCGACTTGGAGCTGACCGTGCAGGATGCCGACGGGGTTCCGGTAGATGGCGCCACGGTGGTGCTGTACGGCCCGATCACGGTCTACCCCGAGTACGAGGGGCAGTGGTGGTACATCACCGAGGCTGTCACCGACATCGAGGGCGTGGCCCGCCTGACCCTGGGCGAGAAGAACCAGTACGCGGTGCGGGTGATCTCCCCGCTGGGAACCTACCCCGTGGAGGAGAACACCATCGCCCCCATCATCGACGCCTCGGTAGCCGGCAGGCTGGAGCAGATCACGCTCCCCGCCCTCGAGGGATCCATGCCCGCCCCCCTGGCACTGGCCGCAGAGGCAAGCGTGAAAGAGCCGGACATGACGGCAAGGATCGAGCTGCAGGTCGACGGGTTCCGCCTGGAGGGCAACTCCGCTCGGGGCCACTCGTTCTCCGAGCCCAAGAGCGCCGGCACCCTGGACCGGTTCGTGGTGAGCGAAGCCGATTACGAGAAGTTCCTGGCGGGCGAGTCTTTCGAGGCCATCGACCACGCCTTTCGGGCCGGATCGGAGACCGTCGAGGTTGATCTCAAGCGGGACACTTCAACCTACGTGGTGTTGGCAAATCGTGAGACGCTGGCCACCGCCGCGGTCGGCTGGATCACCGTGTCCGTGGAGGAAAGCACCCTGGAAACCCCCTACCGTCTCCGGGCGGGCGAGCACCTCGCGATTCGCATCGGCGACTGATCCCCATCCGCGGTCAACTCATCGTGTCCATCAAGTCCTGGAACAGCCCGTCGCTGAGACGCACCACGGAGGCATTGGCCGTGTAAATGACGTCGGCCGCCATCAGCTGGATCATCCCGTCCTCGAGCCGGGGTTCGTTGCCCAGGGACACCACGGTGCCGTCCATGCTCCGGGTGCCGGCCTCCGCGATCTCCTGGGCAGCGGTCGCCATGGCTACACTGGCAGACGCCATGCCCGCAAGCGCGCTCTGGGAGGCGGTGGGAAGGGCTGCGACACCATAGACGGTCATGTCCCACTGAAGCACGCCTTGTCGCCTGGCGCAACGATTGCGTGGGCTCTTCCTCCAGCCTGAGCGTGCCCCCCCCATTCACACGCCCCGTGTCACCCCTGGTAGGCTCTCGCTCATGCAGTGGATGCTGTTCTCCATGGCTCTGGCCCAAGAGCCTCCCCCTGTCTACAACGGGACGGAGACCACCGGGTTTCCAGAGGTCGTGGCCCTTGCAGCCGATGGCAGCGTGTTTTGTTCGGGCACGTTGATCCACGCTGAGTGGGTACTGACCGCAGCTCACTGCGTGACGGCCCTGGATGAGCTGGGGGACGCAGAGGTGCTGTTCGGCTCGGATGTCCGCGAGGCAAGCGGAGTGAGCCAGCGTTCGGAAATGACCGATTGGATCGTTCACCCGGACTACGCCGAGCTGAGTCTTAATTATGACCTGGGGTTGATCCAGTTGGACACAGCCCTGGACGATGCGCCCACCATGCCGATGAATGACGACCAGGTCGGGGCGGCCTGGCGCGGGGATCCCCTGACCTACGTGGGGTTTGGGGTGACCTTGGAGAACGCCAACGATGCCGGGGTCAAGCGCACGACCGAGATGACGGTGTTCGACACGGAGCCGCATGCGATCTGGGCCCATGGCGAGGGGGACACCAACATCTGCTTTGGGGACTCAGGAGGGCCCACCCTGAACACCGATCCCGACGGCACCATGGAGATCTCCGGCGTGAACTCCTTTGTGGCTGGAGCCGGGGGGATGCTCTGCCAGTCCGGCGTGTCCGGCGCAGCCCGCGTGGACTTCAGCCTGGACTGGATCACCTCTCATGTGCCCATCGAAGGGCTGGAGGAGCCCCCGAGCGGAAGCTTCTGTGGATGCGCCACCCCCACCGGCTCCGCCCTGCCCACGCTCTTCTGGGTGCTCGCTGCGGTGGGAATGCGGCGGCGGCAACTCTCGCCTATCCGCCCGAATCCCGATGCTCCACGCGTCTTCAGCCCCCTACTGGAGCAGGGACATCACCGCATCGCGCTCTATTGTCCGGGTCTGGGAAAACAATGAAATAGCGGATTGTCGAATGATCTGGTGCTTTGCCAGGGCTGCGGTTTCAAACGCGTAGTCGGCGTCCCGAATCTGGCTCTCGGAGAAAGTCAGGTTCTCCGCCGCGGTGACCTCGAAGTGGAAGGCCGAGGTCAGGCGGTTGGTGTAGGCACCCATCTTCGAGCGCATCTGGTTGACCTGGTTCATGGCGCTGTCCACGGCCTCCAGCGCCGACATGGCGGCCTGGATGCTGGAAACGGCCTCGTCATTCAGATCCAACCCGGCAGCCGTGGCGTGAAGAGGGAGATCCAGGTCGATCCGATGCTCCGCTCCGTTTCCGTGGCTCACCTGAACGCTGCGTCCTGTTTGGCCGAATTCAGTGGCCAGGTCGGTGGCAATGGAGTCCAGGGCAGTAGAAACGCCGCTGCCGGAGCTGTCACCGATGTCGAAGGTGTTGCCTCCCGTACTGCTGGTGATTCCAGAAAACACCGAGTCTTGGCCGGGTGGGTTGATGGTGTTGACCACAATGTCCTCATTGGCGAGAGAAGTGGCCACGCTGCCCTGGGTTTCAGATCCCGGAACAAGGTCGATCTCCCGCCCCGTATCTGTCACGTAGATCAGGTTCTTCTTGGAGTCTCCCCCGTTCCAACCGAAGGCATCTGGCTCCGCGGTTCCGGAGATGTCGTTGATGCCGGATGTGTTCAGCAAAGCGCTGTAGGGGTCTACCAGCCCGCCCTGAACGGTCAGGTTGTTCAACTCCGTGGTGAATTCGCTCCCCCCAAGGTCGGCGAGCTGCTGCGTGCCATCCACCGCGTCCCGGGAGTTGTTGGCTTCCGCCAGCCCAAACACCACGTCGAGCTTGCTGTTCTCCAGGGTCGAGGTGAAGCTCGCGAGAGAAGAGCGAACCTCGGCAATCTCCCCGCCCATGGAGGCGGATGAGTCCAGGATGACTCCCACGTCAATCGGCTTGTAGGACAGCAGGGTCTGCCCGTTGAACGTGGTGCTCCGAGCAGTGCGGGTGATCTCACCGGTCAACCCCTCAAACTCTGTCTGCAGGTAGGCGCGCTCCTTGTCAGGAAGGACTCCACTCATGGCCTGGACCACCAACTCCCTAAGCCGCTTCAACATTCCATTGATGCTGGAGAGCCCGCCGTCTGCCGTGTCCAGCTGGTGTATGGTTTGCTCGATGTTTCGTATGGCCGCGCGCTTGGAGCGGGAGACGCTCTTCAGGTTTTCGGCAATGCCAAGGCCAGCACCGTCGTCCGCTGCCTTGTTGATTCGCCGCCCGGAGGCGATGCGGTCGGTTGTCTGCTGGGTTGCATTATCGGCAGAGGTGATGTGCCGCCCCAGCCGGCTTGCCAAGGATCCCATGAAGTTGATCATCGCAGTGTTCCTGGAGCGCAGGTTCCTGGGGCGCAGGCGCGCAGAACTGCCTCCAAAGCTGCAGGAAAGCCGACCAATGGACGAGCCATCCGGACCATGAATCTCCCGGTTTCACCCTCCGAATCGGCCCGAAGACCACCGACTTAATAGGATCTTCAACGGGCGCGGAGCGTCCCCTCCAGGCAAACGGGGTAGCTTCAGACCTGGAGAACACCCATGGGACACGGAAGCAAGAGCGCGGTCTACTCGGCGATTCTCGCCAACGGGGTGCTCACCGTTGTGAAATTCGGTGCCTTTTCGGTGAGCGGCTCGGCTGCACTGCTCTCCGAGGGAATCCACTCCCTTGCCGACTGCAGCAACCAGTCTCTGCTGGCCCTGGGCCTGCGGCGGTCCGAGCGGCCTGCCGACGAGGACCACCCCTATGGCTATTCGAGAGAGTTGTTTATCTGGGCGCTCATCTCGGCGGTGGGCATCTTCTTCCTGGGATGCGGCTTGAGCGTGTACCACGGCGTGAATGCCATGCTGCATCCCCACCCTCTGGAAAACTCCACCTTGAGCATCGGAGTCTTGCTCTTTTCCGCCGCGGTGGAGGCCGTTCCCCTCTTCATGGCAGCCAAGGCGATTCGCCAATCCGCGAAGGAGACAGGTCTCACCTTCCTCGGCTACATCCGCGAGGGGCCTGATCCGTTGGGGGTCGCCGTTCTGCTCGAGGACATGGCTGCCGAACTGGGCGTCGTCATCGCACTGGGCTGTCTCTTTGCGGCCCGGGCCACGGGCGACCCGCGCTGGGATGCGTTGGCCTCAATCCTCGTGGGGTTGCTCCTGGGGGCGGTAGCGATCTTCCTGATCCGTCGCAACAAGACCATGCTCACCGGCCAGAGCATGCAGCCGCAGCAGCGCTCCCTGGTCAGCAAGATCCTGGAGGAAGACCCGGTGGTCGAGTCCTTTCAGGACGTCAAGGCCACGGTCCTGGGTCCGGACCGGTTTCGTTTCAAGGCCGAGGTCGACTTCGATGGACGCGCGGTGGCCCGCCGGTATCTTGCGGGCCTCCCTCCGTCCGAGCGCTCGGCGTTCCTGGAGTCCCTTCGGGACGAGGCAGGACAACAAGTAGCGCTGGAGGCGTTCGGCGAGCACCTGGTCGATGCGCTGGCCCAGGAGATCGACCGCATCGAGGAGAAGATGCGCGAACAGGTCCCGGAGTTGCAACACGTGGATCTTGAGGCGGACTGATATGGAGTGACCCCAAGATCGCGAATGCACCGTTGTGAAGAGCAAGTGCCTCCTCAGGGAACCAGGGAGCCCTGTCCATCTCAGGCACCGTTGACCTCACCCGATCACGGTCCCGGTGGAGTCCATCCCGCCCCGCAGACGGCCCAAGAACCGGGTGTCGACCACCTGTCCCGTGCGGGGAAGCTCGAACTGGAGCGGCTCGGTGTCCGTGTCCCGCCCGTCGGCCCAGGCCCTGACGTGGGCGGCGACCAGCGTTCCCAGGACCGGCGCGGACTTGAAGGAGGAGCCGCTGGTCCCGATGGCCACGAAAAAACCTGACAGCGAGGTGCGGTCCACGATGGGATACCAGTCCTTGACCGTCACGTCGTAGAGCGCCGAGATCCCTCGGGAAGGCCCCAGGCGTACCTCGGGGACGCGAGCCATCAACCGCATGCACTGGCGATCGCGGTACAGATCCGTCACGCCCTGGTGATAGTCGTCCGGGTCCTCCACCCAGTCCAGGTCGTCGCAGGCCGGGTCAGTGGATCCGACGACAATGTCCCGACGACCGGCCTCTGGACGGAAATAGATGCCACTGTCCATGTCACCCACGACCGGAAGTCGTGGTCCTTCGGGGTCGTAGACCGGGTTGGAGAGCACGTGGACCTCGCGCCTCAACGGGCGGGTCTCCAGCTCCAGCTCCACCCCAGCGAGGGCATTGACAATCGATGAGTGGGGACCGGCGGCGTTGACCACAGCGTCGACCTCAATGCTCGTGCCGTCCGAGAGAAGCAGCCGGAAACCCTCTCCCGGGAGGCTTTCAATGGCGCACACCGCTCGGTTCAACTGGAAGGACACGCCCTCCCGCTCCCCTGCCCGGCGGAGGTTGTGGGTGGCCAAATCCGGCGAGACAACGTAGCCGGCGCCGTGCTCCAAAATCGCGCCGGCGATGGTCTCCGAGGTGGGCTCGAAGAACAAGGCGTCGCCCACGGGCCGGGGCGGGAATCGGGAGGCGATGTCCATGAACCCGAAGCGCCTGGCAACCTCGTCCGCGTCAAGCACCTCTGCATCAATGCCCACCCGGTGCATCGAGTCAACGATCTCCTGGATCTCGCCGTCGAAACCCGGCGGAATGAAGAGCATGCCGGGCCGGTGGAACACGGCCAACAGGTCATCAATGGGGCCAAGCCAATTCCCCCAGTCTGCCCAGATCGAGGCCGACTCGTGGGCGATCGCGACCATGCCGGGCTGGGAGTAGAACCGCCGGATGATCCCGCAGGAGGCGGATGTCGATCCGTGTCCCACCTCGCCGTTTCGGTCGATCGCCAGCACATCGTGGTCCTCTCGGGCCAGCGCCAGGGCGATGGAACACCCGATGACCCCAGCTCCGATCACCGCAACGCGCACACGGACCTCCCGAGCCCATTCTAACGGGCTGTCGTCGTCTCATCCCGCCCGCAACCCCTCCCCCCACCTCTGTGCTTTCACCGGGCGATCGCACCCGGGCCTTGGCATCGTCTTTGGACAGCAGGGATGGCCGCATTGGCAACAGAGCGAGGTGTTCTGGGACGAGGACATCCAGCCGGAGGGCTACTCGGCCCTCTTTGAGCGTGGTCTCGGCGGCGCTGGTGCGTTGAACCTCGTGGCGGGCCACTGCTACCTGGTCAGCAACGGGTGGGGGAGCGCCCCGTTCGAGAACGAGAATCTCCAGTGAACGACAAGTCAGCCCCGCCACGCTACGGGGCACCCAGAAGGGGGCACGCACATGCAGTACTACGACGTAATCGTCGCAGGAGGGGGGATCAGCGGCCTCTCATGCACCGAAGCCATCCTTCGGCGTGCCCCGGGCGCCAAGGTTCTCTGCCTGGAAGCCAGCGAACGCCTCGGCGGCCATATCCGGTCTGTGCGACGGGCCGGCTACGTGATGGAGGGCGGCCCCTCGGGTTTTCTCGACAAGATCGGCGCAACCCGCGCCCTGGCCGAGCACCTGGGCCTCTCCTCATCCCTCATCGAGTCCGACCGCACCCACTCCGGCCGCTGGGTTCGGCGAGACGGAGAGCTCCAACGTTTCCCCAGTTCTCTCTCCAGCTTCGTCTCCACGGGCCTCGTCAGCGCCCCTGGGAGGTTGCGAATGCTCATGGAGCCCTTCGTCGGCGCCAGCTGCGAAGAGGAGTCTGTCGCCCAGTTCGCGGCCCGCCGTCTTGGAAAGGAGGCAGCGGAGTACCTGGTCGAGCCAATCGTGGCCGGCATCTACGGCGGCGACGCAAACTGCCTCAGCCTCCAGTCCACACTGCCCCACCTGGCGAGCCTCGAGGCCCAGTCCCGCTCTCTGCTGATGGCCTTTCTCCAGTCCACCGGAAAGACCAGGCGTCTCCTCTCCTTTCGCAGCGGCTGCGAAGATCTCGTGGAAGCCCTGGCGTTGGCTCTCAACGGTTACGTCACGCCCAACAGCCCGGTTCAAGACGTCTCCCGCTGCCTGGGCGGATACGAGGTTCGGCTGGGTACAGGCGCCATCCTCCGCACAAGGGTCCTTGTTGCCGCCACACCCGCTGCCAACACGGCACGCTTCCTTGGGAACATGGCTCCTGCTCTGGCCACCCTCCTGGACAGCATCCCCTACACCCCTGTCGCGACCGTAGGTTTCGGCTACCAAACCCGCGACGTACCTCGGGAACTCAACGGCTTCGGCTACCTCGTAAGTCGGCGCGAAAACTCCGCAGTTCTCGGCGTCGAGTGGTGTGACTCCATGTACCCCGAGAACCGCTCTCCGCGGGGTGGCTGCGCCATGAGGGCGATCCTGGGGGGAGCACATCATCCGGAGATCGTCCGTTTCAGTGACGAGGATCTGCAAAGGGTCGCCCGCGAAGAGATGCGAGACACCCTGGGCATTACCTCGGCACCCGTAGCGACCAGCGTCACCCGGCACAGCACCGGCCTCCCCCAGTACAACGTCGGACACATGCTGCGCGTAGCTGAAATCGAGTGCAGCCTCGGAGACTTCCCCGGCCTCTTCATTGGCGGAAACGGAATGCGGGGGACGGGAATGGACGCCATCACCCGGGATGCCACCCTCATCGCACAGGCGGCCCTCCACACCCTGGGAAGCCGCATGGGCGGCGACCTGATCGCCACCAAGGACCTCCTCCCCCCCCCCATGATGCCCCGGAGTGCCTGAACCCTGCCTGGTCCCGTGATGGCCAGAAGATCGTGTACACGGCGGAACAGGCAGGAGGAGGGTCCTGGGGCTGACCGGACAACCCCTGTGGGAAGCGACGATTTGCCACCTCTTGACGAGAGGGGACTGCCGGCGCAGGGTGCTCCCCCATGCGAAAAGCGAAGGCCACCGCCGACAATGGCATGGCCACTGCTGCTTTCGCGGCACGCCCAATCCGCGCCGGCCAGTTTCCCCCGAGGAGGTGGTCCATAGTGGGTGACACGTGGCTGCCGGACAAGCGCGTACTCTCCGCTGTCGTCGGAAGTTACCCGAAGCCGGCTTACCTGTACGGGGGAACCGGCAGGCAGCTGCTTGACGACATGGGCATGAGTTTTCAAGCGCTCGAAGAAGAGGTGGGGTTCGACGAGTACCGCAGTCGGATCCGCAAGGCGACGTTGCAGGCGATCACGGACCAGAATGAAGCCGGCATCGACCTGGTGCGACGCCCTACCGGCGGTCGCGCCGTGCTGCACTGGGACGAGTTGACCTACAGCGTCGTCTGCGCCGCCGACGATCCCCACCTCGGGGGCAGCATCTCGGACACCTATCGGAGGATCGGGCAGTGTCTGGTCGCCGGTCTTCGGATCTTCGGGGTCGACACGGCCCTGGAAAGGCGCGGCGAACCCGCCGCGCGGACCCGCCCCGAGCCGGCGGGGGGCAACGGGGCGCCAGCTGGGGGTTCCGAAGAAGCGCCCGACCGACGTGTGCACGAGGC
>CAZSZE010000093.1:0-15786 GCA_964610645.1 uncultured Enterobacterales bacterium
TGGTGGAAATCTACGCCGAGCAGCAGCGATACGAGGAGCAGCTCCGTCAGCTTGCGGAAATCGAGGCAGTGGAATCACCCAACCGCGCCACCGCCCACTCCAGTGCCCAGGCGCTGTTCAACCTGGAGCGTCTCCCCGAAGCACAAGCCCGGGTCCAGGAGTGTCGCCAACTTGCCCCCCGCTACCCCGGGTGCGCCTTGTTGGAAGCAAACGTGCTGAAGAGGCTCGGACAGGACGCAGAAGCCCAGGCGGCGTTTGAAGTCGCCAAGGAACTCGCCCGCAACGCCGCGGCACTCCCCCCAGGGGACTGACCCGGCGATTCTTGCGCTGACTACTGCGCGCTGAGGGTACCGCTGCCGCTGACCACGTGGTTCACCGCGGTGATCAAGTAGGCCGGCGTATCGTCTTCCAGCAAGGTCACATTCGGATCGAGCGTTGCGCCCACCGTGAGCGAATAGTCACCCTCGGTGCCAATGCAGGAGCCGTAGTTGCCCACCACCACTTGGAAGGTGCCCGCCACCCCCGTGAGGGTGCCGGAGGGGCAGCTGTATTCCGCAGGAGTGAAGGTGCACTCAAAGCTGTCGTCTGCGCCGCCTACCATGCAGCCGGCGGTGTCATTGACCCAGAAGAAGGGGTCAAAGGCAGTGCCATCTGCAACCGTGTCCACGGTGAGGGTGACGTCGGCTACATCCGCGAGGGTGATGGTGTAGACATCAAGCACCGCGTCCCCATCGTCCGTCGGACAAGGCAAGGAGTTGGTGACCACGAAGTCTCCACCCAGAGCCGCCTCGCCCCCTTCAAAGGAGACACCGTCCTCCGCGTCGCACTCACTGTCCGAGTAGTAGTACTCGACATCCTCATCTTCCTCGTCGATGGACCAGGTGATGTCATCCCCGGTGCGGGAGAAGCTGCCGTAGTAGCCGCCGCTGTAGGTCATCGGCGAGAAGTAGGGCCCGTACTCGGAGGTGTAGCCGTAGTATTCCTCGGTCACCGTGTACCCGAACAGGAAGGCATCGTCGTAGTTGCCGTAGTACCCGCTGTAGCTGTCAGAATGGGCCATGTGCAGAGCAACACCCACGCCATCGTCGAGATCTGCCGGGTCCAGATACCAAGTGTGGTAGGGGCTCACATCGCAGGCATCCGGCACCCGCGTGTCAATGGTGGCCTCGATATCAAAGGCAAAGTCACAGTTGGGACAGTCGCCGGTGAACTTGGTGCCTGCAAGGCTCACGGTGGTCGCACAGATGGAGTTGCCCCCCACAGTGCTGTCGACCGTCACGGTGCCTGTGAAGCTGTCACGCCACATGTGCGACAGGTCTGTGTCGTCCGTGTCGTCCGTGTCGTCCGTGTCGTCCGTGTCGTCGTCATCCGAAATGCAGTCCCCGGTTTCTGCATCCTTGACCGAGTCGTCATCGCACTCGTCGAGGTCCGAGGAACCAAGACAGCCCACGAGGCCCACAAAGCCCAGGCAAACCAAGGAAAAAGATGAACGCGTCACGTGACCTCCAAAGTCAATTGACCCGCAACATAGCGCGTGTCCCCCGGGGGCGGTAGCGGAATTTCGGCGGTTCGGGCCCGGCAGGATACGATTGTGACCTGGAGACTCGGTGCAACTTCTGTCCCTCACCCTCTTTGCCTGCGCCGGCAGCGGCACCCTGGACATCGGGCCCCCCGGCGACAAGGGGGATGACACCGGGCTGACGGAGGAGGAGGAGGAACAGGCCGATCCAACCCCGGACTATTCCCGCTGGGTCGGAACGCGAGACGTCTTTCTCGGGGACTGTGAGGGCCGTCTGAACGAGGAGGGGACCCGCATGGACGCCGACTGGGAGCACTACGACCTGGCGGAGAGCTGGTGCCTGGAGTGCGCCGGCTTCTACCGGGTGGAGGTGAGCCCCGACCGCGTTTGCAACATGGATGTCACCTCCACCGTCTACCGGGCGATCTCCTACGACGAGGACGGAGATGCCGCCATCTACAACCTGGATCTCGACGGGGACCGCTGGGCAATCGAGGCCCTGGACGAGCACGCCTCCTTCGATGGATGGAACCTGGAGTACGACTACGACATTCGCACCTGGGGAGAGGACCCGTGGGTAGAGGGGCGAATCGAGTTCCCGCAAGTCAGTCCGTAGCCGTACCGGGCAGGAGTGCTCCCACCGGCGCGAAACAGGACAGCTGGTGGAAGTCCGGTTCCTCCCCCGGCACCGCCTGCCAGGCCAGGAAACGCCGGGCGCCTGCTTCCCCGCGAATGGCATAGGCGTTCAGACGGTGGGGCCCTGGTGGCAACAGGTTCCGGTCCAGTCGCGCGACCCCTTGCCAGCGTCCTTCCGCTTGCGGTCCTTCCGCTTGCGGTCCCACGGCACCCGAGACGGAGTAGTCCAGGGGCAGCTCCCGCTGGACCACCTGGCGCGTGCCCTCCAGGCGCAGCACCAGGTGGTGCCCATGGGGTCCCAGCTCGATCTCCGTGTAGGCCGGCCCCGGCCCGGCCACAAACACCTCCACCACCTCGTGCTCCCACAGACCCCAGCAAGGTCCGGCAGGACCGGGCGGCGGCGGATCGAATGGCCCTGGCGCATCCACGCGGATCTCCAGGCCCCCTTCCCACTCCCCCAACGCCAGGTGAACGTGCTCTGAGGCGGGCACTGGCTGGCCATCCCACAGGTGGGCAAGGGTCAGTTTCACGCCACGCGCACCGGAACTCGCCGCAGGTGGAGCGCAAACCTCGCGGCACAGGCGATCCACAGCATCATGGCAGCCGGCGCCCAGGCCAGGGGATCCTTGTCTGACACCGGATGGTGCAGGCCGCTGGCAAGCAGCACCGCAATCGTGAGGGCACAAAGGGGCAGGGACCAGCGAATCGGATCCCGGGAGGCGGGCCAGGAAACCACCCACCCGATGACCGGCAGAAGCAGCACCGCCTCGTAGTTCGTGTAGCTCATGGCCCCGTTGGCTCCGAACCCGGCCAGCACCAGCCCCAAGGCAGCCACATCCAGGTCCGGGTCCGCGTCCTTTCGCCAGAGAAGGAGCATGGGAAGCATCGTGGCCAGGAGGAGCAAGAGCCCCCGTTGGCTGAAAATCCACGCGGCGGCTCCCACGATTGGCTCCGCCGGCACCCCGTCCACCGTGCCAAACCGGGAGCGGGCCACCAGGGCGCGGGTGAGGCCCAGGTAGCGAAACGGGTCCCAGGAAGGCACAAACCAGAAGGTCCCCGCCAGCACCAGCAAACCAACCCCCACCGCTGCAGCAAGAACCCGCCACCGCCGGCGAAGACACACCACGGACAGGAGCACCCCAGGAAGAAGCTTCGCTGCAGCCCCAAGCGCCAAGACCGCACCAGCAGCCCGGTCTCGGGATCGGGCCATGAGCAGGAGGATCGCGCAGTTGCAGAAGACAAGCACCAGGTTGGTCTGACCCAGATCCAGGGACAGGCGTGTCACAAAGAGCTGGGAAAAGACCCACAGGCTTCCCATGGCTGCCACCGCCCCCCAGGCCCGACTCCTGACCGGAGCCGCAAAAGCCACCAAGGGAGCGCTGCACACAAGGAGCACCAGGAGCACCTGGCGCCAGGCCCTTGCCAGCGTCTCAAAGGGAATTTCCCGAAAGGGCATCATCAGGAAGCCCCAGGTGGCCGGATAGGCGTTGTGGGAGCTCCAGTGGCGAACTCCCACCTCCTGCAGGATGCGCTGGATGTTCCCGGGATCGTTGGGATCCACCCCCTGCGCCACCGCATGGGCCCCCGCATAGACCGGTACCAGGTCCAGCCCCACCATCGGGGTGGTCAGGTCAGACACATCGGCCAGTCCCATCACCTGTCGGGCTGCGACCCCTGCAAGCACGGCCGCCAGGCACCAGACCGGGGCCTGGTGCTTCACGAAAACCGCACCCGGGTGGGCCCGGCCACGATCTCTCCAATCACTGACACCGCCTGCACCCCCGCCGCCTCCAGGGCGTCGGTGACGGCCTCCACCGCTGCTGGATCCACGGCCGCCAGCAATCCCCCCGAGGTCTGGGCATCTGCCAGGAGCAGTCGCAGGGCCTCCGGCACATCCCCGAAGTCCACCCGGTCTTCCACAGAAGCGAGATTCGCCCGAGACCCACCGGAAATGCAGTCATTGGCTGCATGGCGCCGCGCCGAATCCAGGATCGGAACCGAATCCGCCTGCAGATCGGCCCCCACATCCGACGCCTCGAGCACCTCCAGCAAGTGCCCCAACAACCCGAAACCCGTCACATCCGTCAGGGCATGGATGCTGGTGTGGTGCTGGGCGAAAACCTCGCCCGCTGCCCGGTTGAGGGTTGCCATCAGGTTCGTGATCTCCTGAATCTCCGCATCCGTCGCCAGCTCCCGCTTCAACGCGGTGGTCACAACCCCGGAACCCAGCGGCTTGGTCAGGATCAAGGCATCACCCGGCTGCGCTCCGGCATTCGCCAACACCGCGTCTGGGGAGACAGTCCCCACGACCGCGAGGCCGTACTTGGGCACCGGATCCTCAATGGAGTGCCCACCGATAACCAGCGCCCCTGCAGCGCCCACAACATCTGCCCCCCCCCGGAGAATCTCCCCCAACAGGTCCATCGGCAGCTCCTTGGACGGAAAGGCCACAAGGTTCAATGCCACAAGCGGCGTGGCCCCCATGGCGTAGATGTCGGACAGGGCATTGGCAGCGGCAATGCGTCCGAAATCGTAGGCGTCATCCACCACCGGCGGGAAGAAATCAGTGGTCACCACGAGCGCTGTGGTCTCATTCAGCAGGTACACCCCTGCGTCGTCGCGGGTCGAGGAACCCACGAGCACCCGTTCATCGGAAAGGAGCGGCAACTTGCGCAGGACCTGCGCCAACTCCGCAGGGCGGAGCTTGCTCGCTCAACCAGCGCCGTGGCTGTACCTCGTGAGCTTTTGTCGATCTGACATGCCTCGGGAGTAGCCCGAGGCCACCGGTCCGACCACTTGCGAGGTGCGTGCATTGTGGTGGGGAAATTGCCTGCCATGCCCACCGGTGCTACACCTGCGCCCATGAAGACGCCCTGGGAATTGTCGAGCAACGGACGCACATCGGTCCTGGATGTCAACGACGGGGCAGATCCCGCGGGATGAAGACCCTCCACCAGTTGTTTCCGGGAGATGCCCGGGACCTGGGATGCATCGAGGATGCATCGATCCACCTGGTGGTGACCTCGCCGCCCTACCCCATGATCGCCATGTGGGACGACGCTTTCTCTTCCATGAGTGCCGACGCCAAGACAGCCCTCGATGACGATGACGGACCTGCAGCCTTTGCCGCCATGCACCGGGAGCTGGACCGGGTCTGGGCGGAGTGCTTCCGGGTGCTGGTTCCAGGCGGATTCGCCTGCATCAACATCGGGGATGCCACGCGAACCACCGGCGGTGACTTTCGCCTCTTCCACAACCATGCGCGGGTCCTGTCCGGCGCTGCGGCCTGTGGATTCACCGTGCTCCCGGACATTCTCTGGCGAAAGCCCACCAACGCCCCCAACAAGTTCATGGGCTCGGGCATGCTCCCCGCCGGGGCGTATGTGACCTACGAGCACGAGTATATTCTCGTGCTTCGAAAGGGCTCCAAGCGTGTCTTTTCCGGGGAGTCGCGAGAGAGACGGGCCCGGAGCGCCTTCTTCTGGGAGGAGAGAAACGCCTGGTTCTCAGATGTCTGGGAGGGCTTGGGAAGCGCCCGACAGGCCATGAATTCCGGCGGCCGATCCCGCAGTGGTGCCTTTCCCGTGGACCTGCCCTATCGCTTGATCCAGATGTACTCGCTGTATGGAGAGCGCGTGCTGGACCCCTTTGCCGGGACCGGAACCACCGCGGTGGCGGCCGTCATGAGCGGGCGATCGAGCACAGGCATCGACCTGGACCCGGGGCTCTTGCACGATGTCCCGGCCCGGCTCCTGGCCGCCGTGGAAGATGGGCAGGACAAGGCACGTGGGCGCCTGGCTGCCCACCTTGCCTTTGTGGAGCAGCGCATCTCAGGCGGCAAAACGCTGAAAAACCAAAACCTCCCCCATGACATGCCCGTTATGACCCGCCAAGAGCGTACCCTGGAGTTGATGGAACCCCGATCCATTCTCGCCAGCGGCACCCATCAACTCGAAGCCGACCACGCCAAGGTCGAATCAGCTTGCAGCCGCCATCTCTCGCTTTTGCACAGCCAGCCTGCGCACGTACCCCAGGGCACACCATAGCCCGAGCCCACCGGTCAGCCAGCTTAGAGGGCCAGCCACCGAGACCCACCCAAGAAGGCTCGCCAGAAAGGCCCCCCCCAGCGCCCAGCTGGTGGCCTTGCCCACCGCGCTTGCATGCTGGGCAGCCACCTCTCCCCGCACATAGGGGCCGGCCAGAAAGGGAATCATGGGGAAGTGGATGATCTCCCGGCTGAACCAAAGCAGCATCCACCACGGGGGAATGATGCCCGCCAACGCCATGGCCCAGGCCGCATTGACGTGAAAGGCCTTGTCCAGCCAGCCATCGGCGATGGCCCCGGTGAAGGACACCTGGTTCATGCGACGGGCGATCACGCCATCGAGAAAGTCGCTCAACATCGCCACGGCGTACACCGCCAGCGCAAGCGGGGTGTTGTAGACCACCAGCGGGAACACGACGGCCAGTGGCAGCCGCACCAGGGTCACCGCCCCTGCTGGGCAGGCAAGGTCCCCCCAAGAAAGCCGTCCCGGGGAAAGCTGCTCCATGGGCCCTTGCTTATCGGGTTGTACGCAGGGCCAGCTGAAGTTCTTGCAGTGGAACCCCCCCGCACTGCGACACCAGCTCCTGGAGACTGTCGGCAATGTCCTGGACCGAGGTGTCACCGCGTTGGGCCACCAGCGCCATCCCCTGGGCCTCCAACGCCGAATGGAGGGCATGGGCCGTCTCCAGGGCAAATGCACGCCGACCATCAGACAAGGCAGCCCGCGCCACAGCCAGTTCATGGTTCATCCAGGACCAGGAATCCCGGGGGGATTCTGCAGGGTTGCCGAGCCCCACGCGGTGCAGGCTGGCGGGCAGGTTGCAGTCATCGAGACCGCAAGCAAGAGACGGGGTGGAAACCCCAAAGAGCACAACAAGTGCCCAGAATCGTATTGGTTTCACGACTTTATCCTTTGAAAAGGACAGGAAGGCCGCGACGCCAGAAAAGGCCGTTGGCCAAAGCCAAAGACCCCCACCGCGGAGGACCCGCGGAGGCACGTGATACCGTCTGCCAGACGAATGGAGCCGGGCGATTAACCCCGCCTTGCAGCTTGTCAATGGCCCAAGTTGGTTCCCGGCCGGATGCGCCTGATCTACACTTTCACCGAACTACGGACGGAAGCCCCATGGCCAAACTGGTCATTCAACGCAAAGGCAAGCCTTCCAAGACCTACTTGATCGAGTACCGGAACGTGCTCATCGGACGGGGGAAGGACACGCAGCTTCTGCTGCCGGACATCTCTGTCAGCCGCCACCATGCCCGGCTTGTCCGGCGGGAGCAGAGCTACGTGCTGATGGACCTGGGCAGCCAGAATGGCACCGCGGTCAACGGCGAGCGCATCACCGAGCACCTGCTGCAGCCCGATGACGAGATCCAGATGGGGAAATTTCTCCTGATCTTCCATGCCACGGAATCCTCCCTCGCCACGGACAATTACGACTTGACCGGCCCCGTGGAATTCCTGAAGAAGGTCTCAGCCCTTACGGGTCACCACGCCCACTCCACCACCCACCTCTCCAAGTCGGAGCTGAGCGATGTGCGCAGTGCGGTGCGGGTTCGGGACCTGGCCCGGGTGGTCTCCATCGAGGATCCAAGCGCCCACTGGCTCCCCGGTGAGAAGGGCATTCGCTTCGGAAACAAGGGCATTCCCGCCAAGGGCATTGGCAGCGCCAACATCGTGATCGCCTGGGACAAGCTCGCCCTCGTCCTGCTGAAACGATCGGGACTGCTTGTGCCGGTGAAGGTCGCCGGCAAGTCGGTCAAGCGCCACGTGTTGCAGGACGGCGACACGTTTCAAGTGGGAAAGAGCACCTTTCGCTACGAGCTCGAGTCCCTCTGACTTCCTCGCACATCCAACACCTCCCGGATCGCATCCGACAGGCGCTGGGGGGCAAACGGCTTGGTGATGCAGACCCAGCCGGGCTCCAGGGGCGGGGAGTCTTCCGGAATCCACCCACTCACAACCACCACCCCCAGGTTGGGATTCCGACGACTCATGTCCCGGGCGAGATCCAGTCCTGACCGCCCGGGAAGCGCCACATCGGTCACAAGCAAGTCCGCATGCCTGGCCTCGGGGTCCTCCAAGACCGCCTCGGCACTTCCATAGCCCCGGGCAAGCAAGCCCTCTTCTCGTAAGAGATGGACCACCAACTCCAGAATGACAGGGTCATCCTCCACCACCACGGCCGGCAGCCCCTTGATGCCCTCATGGGTGCCATTGCCCGTTGCGCTGGCGTGAATCGGCAGATCCACCTCAAACCGCGCCCCCGTGCCAAAGACAGGCTCCGCGGTCCGGAGCCGTGCCCCATGAGAGCGCGCCACCTGGGAGACCGCTGACAGGCCCAGCCCGGTTCCCCGTCCCGCTGGTTTCGTAGTGAAGAAGGGCTCCCAGATCCGATCCACCAGGGCGGCGGGGATTCCCGGCCCGGTGTCCTCCACGGACAAGCGAAGCCACTCGGGTTCCCCCTGGATTCGCTGGGAGGACACCCGAATGGTCCCCCCGTCTGCTCCCATGGCATCCCGGGCGTTGAGCAGCAGGTTCACAAGGAGCTGCTCCAGCTCCACCCGCCGCCCGTGAATGGGGGGGAGTCCCTCCGTATTCTCGAGAACAATCCTGACCTTGCGGGGCATCATGGTCGATGCCAGCTCCACCGCAGAGGCCACCCCTTCTCCCAGGTAGACCGGTGCGGCGGTTTCGCTGCCGCCTCGGGATGCGGAGAGGAGTCGCCGAGACAGGTGGGCAGCCCCCAGCACGATCGTCTCCATCTGGCCGACTCGCTTCTCCCGGGCCTCGTCCATCCCCCGCCCACGCAGAAGGGAGAGGTGTCCCATCAGCGCAGTCAGGGTGTTGTTCAGGTCATGGGCCACCACCCCTGCAAGCCGACCCACCACCTCCAGCCGCGCCGACTGGACAAACCGGGTCTCGTCCGCCCGCCGCTCGGTGATGTCCCGCATGACCAGAAGCACCCGTCCATCCGGGAGAGGCTCCGCCATGCTCTCCACCCACACCTCATTATCGACTTCGCCGACCTTGAACTCGATGCGACGGAACATGGGTGCACAGGCCAGGTGGGCGTCGAGATGCTCCACCTCCTCTGCAAACCGTTGGTTCTGCATCAGTCCCCCTGACAACTCCACACCAAAGAGGGCCGCTGCCGCCGGATTGAACTCCCGGATGCGGCCATCCTTCTCCACGGAAAGAACCGCATCCCGGGCCCGGGCCAGGAGCTGATCATACCGACTTCGAACATCGGAAAGCCGCGTCACCAACGTCACCGAGACCAAACAGATGAACAAACAGCAACCCGGTGCCAACAAGGGGGTCGTCAAGGTGTAGGCATGCTGCCAGGCCAGGTCCCAACCGGCCCCGAAGGCCAGGCACAGACCTGCCACCAAGAGGGGAATGACCTCCTGCGCCCCTGCACGCAAGCCGGTCAGGAGCAGGTGTGTGCACTAGGCCCCCACAAGGAGCGAGAGAAGCTCCAGGAGCCGCTTTCCAGGTCCGAGGACAATCGGGTCCGGCCAGGCAAGAAAGAGCACCCCCAACCCCAGGAGAACCAGCGTTCCCCAGGTGGTGACCTTGTCCAGGGGCCTGTTGACCACGTGGGCGCACATCTTCAGTGCACCGGTCATGCTGACGGTGGAGGCAGCCACCAGGAGCCGCATGCGCCAGGAAACCTCGTCAAAGAGCTCCCACCCGGCGCTGGAAACCATGAAGGGGTACACGCTCAAGGAACCCGTGAGAACCGAGGTCCAGAAGAACTCCCGGATGCCCGGCCGGACCACCACGATGAACATGCCCATGATCGATCCGGTCATCAGCAGGACCGTCATGAACAACCAGCGGTTGTTGAGCTTGTGATACACGTGGTTCAGGTCCGAATGGGCCCCCAGCCAAATGGTTCCCAGGACCCCGCCCATGTCCATGGCCCCCTGCACCCGAACCTGCAGCATGTGGGCGCCCGGACCCACTGCATCCGGGGGCAGCCGCGCGAGCAGCGCCTGAAAACCCGAGCCCCATGCCCCTTCCGCACCGAAATTCCCCTCCTGGGCGATGGTCACTCCATCCCAGACAAGCTCCGAGGCAAAAAGGGGGCGCTCCAACAAGACCCCGTGGTGTCGGAAGTGCCATCCAACACCACGGGAATGCTCCAGGTGACCTTCGCATGGGGGGAGATGCCCTCCTTCTTGAACCGCACGGGAAAAGGCAGCATGCGCTCGGTGGTGCTGCCCTTGAACTCAATCGTGGCAGGCCAGGCGCCTGCAAGCGACTGGGCCACGCCGGAGCGGGGCCCCGCCACAAGGAAGGTGAGAATCCCCCCGCCAAGCAGGCACATCGCCAACACAGCACTTGCCCGTTGAACCGATTTCTTCCAGTCAATGCCGCTCATGGAGCGATAGTACCCCTCCCCCTCTCCCGGCACCAGGGTTCCCGACCCTTCCGACTCACTCCCAGGGTTCGCCTGGAATCTCGACGGGCTTCACGTCCGGTGGATCCGGCACCGGCCACCAGCTGCCCCACAGGGTCTTTCCCCCGTCCACTGTGAGCACGGTTCCCGTCACGTAGTCCCCGGCCTCCGAGGCAAGGTAGGCCACAGCCCAGGCCACCTCTTCACAGCGAGCCAGGCGCTTGGCCGGCACCACGCTCTGAAGCTGGGTGAGGAAGTCCGGCTCGGCAGGGTAGGTCTTGAGGCCGCTGGAGGCCACCAGTCCCGGTGCCACGCAGTTGACCTGGATGTTTCGGGTGGCCCATTCCAGGGCCAGGGTGCGGGTCATGGCCTCCACCCCGCCCCGGGCAGCCACCGAGTGGGCCATGCCGGGAAAGGCGCCGGTCGTGAGCATGGTGATGTTCACAATGCGCCCCCCGTGGGCCAACATCCAAGCATCCGCCACAGCACGCGTCATGTTCCAGGTGCCGGTCAAGTTGGTCTGCACCACCGCATCCCAACCCCGGGGGGTGATGCCCTCAGCAGGCGAAAGAAACTGCCCGCCCCCATTGTTCACCAGCACATCGATGCGCCCAAATCGCTCCATTACCCGCTCCACCAGGGCGGTCACACTCTCCCGATCCCGGATGTCTACGGTCTCCCCCACCACCTCTCGGCCCGTCAGCTTCGAGAGCCCCTCGGCGGCCGGGAGGATGTGCTCCGACTTGCGGGAGGCGATGACCACGTCCGCACCGAGGCTCCCCAGCTCCTGGGCCACCACCGCACCGATGCCGGTGCCTCCCCCAGTGATCAGGCAGACCTTTCCAGCAAACAAGTCCCCTCGAAAGATGGAACTCACCCTTCTGTGTCCTCGAATTCATGGGAACACTCGAGAATGCCGAAGGTGTCGCATCCGGTGGATTCCACGCAGGCGAGGTGGCCATCCACATCGTAGGTCTCGTCCTCTGTGGCAAAGGCACAGCCTTCCCAGCAAGAGGTCAGCGACGGGTAGGCCGAGTAGTCACAGTCATTGACCAGGACGTCGCAAAGGTCATGGCAGGCGTCTTCCTCGGCCCGTTCTTGCGGGCACCCGGTCAGCAGAATCAGCAGGGAGAGGAGCATTTTGAACTTCCTAAGGGGTCACCACAGCGGTCCCCACAAACCCGAGCAAGGCAATTCCCTCGAGGGCGCTGCCGTTGTCAGGTCGGGTGGAGGAACTCTGGACGAATCTCATTATCTGGACAATGGCAATGCTGCCCGTGGGCAAACCGGTGAGCACGGTCGAGGGCACCGTCAAGCTGCCGTGGTTCGTGTCGTGGCACACGACGCTGCCGAGGGTCTGGCCGGACAGGTTGCCAAAGATCATCTGGACCAGCACGTGCTCCCCACCGCCGCTGGGGGATCAGGAAAACGATGCTCCAGTGCTGCGACTGACCTGGGCCGAGTAGGCGCTGGGTGTGTCCATCAGCAGGCTCTGGGGCGAAAACGACACCCATCCCTGGGGGGTGGTGATCACGTCCTCCACCTGGAAGGCCGCCGTGGAACCGCTTCCCGGCACCGACAGGTCATAGGAGGTGTTGGACACAAAGTCCGCCTCAGAGAGGTTGGCTCCCTCGTACCAGGTGCCGGTGCTGTCCACGATGCGCTGCAGCCCCACCGTGCGTTGGCCCGCCAGAAGGTGAACGTAGTCCCCGACTCCACTCAGGGTGACCGACGGCGTGGAGGCCGTGTGATCCCGGATGCAGGTGCCCGCGGCGGGCAGCCAGGAGAGCCAGGAGTCCTGGATTGGCGTGTGAAACCAGGCGGTGGCGTTGGCGGACAGGTAGTCGGTCATCCCGAAACAGCTTGGGCAGGCGTACTGGACGAAGGAAAGCTCCACGTACCCACCGGTGCCCCCTTCCGATGGCCCGTCTCCCGTGTCGTCCTCTCCGGTCTCATCGGTTCCCGTGTCCGGCGGGGGGCCCGAGTCCGAGTAGTGGTAGCCATCGTCCAAGACGGCCTCCCCGAGATCGCTGGTGACGGTGAGGTCCACGCTGCCCTCAAACCCCAGGGCAGGACTGGCAACAATGATTTCATCCGGACCGACCCGGGTGACATCCACCTCGGCCCGACCAAAGGAGACCGTCATGTCCCCTTCAAACCCCTCGCCGATGAGGGTCACAATCGTCCCGCCTTCCGTCGGTCCCCAGTTCGGCTCCACCGACTGGATCTCCACGGCGTCCCCGTCCCCGCCCGAGTCCCCCTTCAGGTCATTCAGGCCGAAAAATCCCTTGCATGCGGACAGGGGCAATACCCACCCCCAGGCCAGGGCCTGAAGAGTGCGGCTCACTCCCCGGTGTCCACGGATCGGTTGGGATCAAAGAGGAAATACCCAACAGCACCTTCCCCTTCATAGTTGTCGGTGATCCACAGGTGGATGCGGGATCCAACGGTGCTGGCGGCCACAGCCCGCACAACGCCTTCGTCCGCTGGATCCACGTCCACGGGAATGTAGGTGGACTCCTTCTGCCAGATGTCGCTGCCCGGATCCCCGATTTCCGTGGCCATGCCCAGGTGCACGTAGGTGGCCGAGATGAAGGTGCTGTCCTCCACCTCGCTCCAGTCCGAGAAGCCCACATAGAACATGTACCGCTGCCCATCCAACTCGGCGACGGCGATGTCCGTGAAGCCGCGGTCATCCCAATCCCCCGTCTCCCCCGCAGACAGGACCCTCTGGTCGGTGAACCTCCAATTGTTCACATTCTGGGCAGCCACCTTGTAGGCCTCGCAGGCTGGACCCACCTCACCGTTCAGGAGGTCGTCAATGGTCATCTCTTCCGCCCCGGCCACGTACCCGGTGTAGCCCTCGACATTGCCCAGGTTCAGATCCAGGGGCCAACACCAGCTCTGGACCGAACCCACGCTGGACATCATGTCCATCACCGGGTTGTCGGGCATGCGGGTCCAGTCCTGGCCATCCGGAGAGGTGGCGACCCCGAGACCCACGGAGCCCGTGCTGTAGTTGATGCCCTGGTACATCATGACGTATTGCTCGGAATAGGGGTCCCAGAGCACGCTCAAGCCATCCATGGAGTCCCCATCCCAGGTGCTGCCCCCCGGGGTGTCCAGGATGGGATTGGCCTCCAGGGTCTCCCAGTCCGTTCCCTCTGGACTCACGGCATACCCAAGCTTCATGGAGGCGTTGCCATTGACCTCCCGGTACCCGGTGTACCAGAGCTGGTAGAAGGGATGCCCCAGCACCTGGGTCACCAGGAAGGCGGTGCCGCCCACGGACTGGGCCCAGCGCTCGTCCGTGGTGCTGAAGACCGGGTTGCAGTCGTAGCGGTAGAAGTCGGTGCTTCCCACCTGGGTGAAGTCGCAATCGGTGACCTCCCCTGGATCCACGTCCACTGGGCCCTTGCTCAGCTCATAGTCCTGGGTGCAGGCCCAGAGGATTGCTGGAGCCACAAGCAGGGGGGTCATACGCCTCATCGGACTTTCTCCTGGAAGGATCGAGTCAGTGTATTGGCCAGCGGGGCGGACCGCCACGAGAGCCACGCGCTCCGGTCCACTATGATCCCCTTGTGCGTGTCCTGACCCAGACCACCCGCATCTTCCTTGCAATCAGCCTTCTCGCCGTGGAGTTGGTTGTTTTCGCCCCCGCCCTGTTGTTGCTCCTCCCGTCGCGGGTGGCCCGGGTTCGGTACACCTGCCGCTCCGCTCGCTTGTTTGGCCGCACCTTTACGTGGGTGACGGGCGTTCGCACCCGGTTGGAAGGCCCCACGGATCTGCCCCCCGCGATCTACATCTGCAACCACGCCAGCTCCCTGGATTTCTTTGTGGTGATGACCCACGTGCCCCGGAACACCTGCTGCGTCGGCAAGCGAGAGTTGCTCTACATTCCTTTTCTCGGACCGTTCTATGCCCTGGGCGGCCACCTCCTGATCGATCGCCGAAACCCCGAGCGGGCCCACATCTCCATGGACCGGGCAGCTGAGTTTGTGCGGGCAAACAGCATGAACGTCTGGCTCGCCCCCGAAGGAACCCGCAGCAAGGACGGAACCCTGGGGGAGTTCAAAAAGGGCTTCGTGCACACCGTCATCGCCACCGGACTGCCCGTGGTGCCAGTGCTGCTGCATGAATTTGCCAAGCGCTGGCCCCTGGGCACCTGGAGGGTGGTGCCCGGGGAGGCAGTGATGGAGGTGCTTTCGCCCATCGACACCACCGGGTGGACCGCCGAGACCGCAACCGAGCACGCGGCGTCCGTGCGAGAGGTGTTTGTGGCGGGATTGGGCGGTCGATAGCCTGGGCATGCCCCCAAGGAGACAAGGGCAAGCGCGTCTACGCTGACATTCGATTCAGCATGGCTCCGATTCGGCGAAGTTTCTGTTGGTATTCCGCAGCGTCTCTCGACTGCACCAGGTCCAACACCGCACACACCTCCGCCGCACTTCCCAGGGCAATCCGGAAGTGGTTCTTGCCCGCACCACCGCCACGGGCCCTCCCCTCCGCAATGTTCAACACCACCGAATCCGCCGCCCGGCAGCCTTGTTCCTTCAGGGAGGCCCTGCCTCGCGGAACTGTCACCGTAGGAAACCACCGGGCGACTTCAAGAGCCACCCGGTAGACATCGAGGTGTTCGTGAGCAAATCGGTCTTCCATTCGTCCCTCCGGAGGACCGCAGGGGGGATCGAGGAGGCGGCCCTCACAAAGCGGCCGCAGGCCGATTGGGCCGCCCCCGCAGAACCCCCCTGCGGTCCGAGGGGAAGAAGGAACGTAAACTCGGCCTCGATTTCGAATTTCGAGTCTCGGTTTTCGAATTTCGAATTTCGAGTCTCGGTTTTCGAATTTCGAATCTCGGGTCTCGATCCCGATCCTGCCCCCACTCCCACTCCCACTCCCGAAACCGAAAACCGAAAACCGAAAACCGAAAACCGAAAACCGAAAACGAAAACCGAAAACCGAAAACCGAAAACCGAAAACGAAAACCGAAAACCGAAACCGAAAACCGAAACTTGTCGAACTCTTC
Organism: uncultured Enterobacterales bacterium; assembly: GCA_964610645.1. Classification (GTDB taxonomy): domain Bacteria; phylum Myxococcota_A; class UBA796; order UBA796; family CAJQPC01; genus JAYZDK01. Next base: position 15,636 of record CAZSZE010000093.1, read on the forward strand.
CCCTCCCCACCCCCCACTTCCTACGGCGCAAACTCCAACCCAGCCGCCCTCACCTCAGCCTCCACCTCCCGAATCACATCATAGTGACTGTCCTCCACAGGCATAAACCCATTCAACCGCAACAACGGCGCCAACAACCGCCGCCCCTCCG
>CAZSZE010000094.1:0-5148 GCA_964610645.1 uncultured Enterobacterales bacterium
AAAAAACGCGCCCAAACTTCCAGAATTCCAGTTTCGCTACTACTACTACGACCGGTGGAACACGGGATACAACACCGAAGCCATTGACAAAGACCCGGGATACGAGAATGTGCCGGATGATGCTGACTCCGACAAGGACCACGTGTACCAGCTCACCCTTAAGTGGCGGCTGGACGAGTTGATGATGTCCTCCGAGCGCATTCGCGTCATCTCCGAGTCCCAGGACGTAGTCAAGCTGCGGGACAAGGTGCTGGGAGAGGTGACCCGCATCTATTTCGATCGCCGCCGCCTCCAGGTGGACTCGCTCCTGGCCCCTTCGTCCGGCATCAAGTCCCAGGTCGAGGACCAGCTCCGCCTCATGGAGTTGACCGCCGAGCTGGATGCCTTCACGGGCGGGGAATTCAGCCGCGCCCTGTCGTCTCGCTGACCCCATGGATCTCTCCCACGAGACCATCCTGATCCTTGATTTTGGATCGCAGTACACCCAGCTCATCGCGCGAAGGGTGCGGGAACAGGGGGTCTACTGTGAGATTCATCCCTGCACGGAGGCGGCACCGGAGATAGCCCCGGAGCGCATCAAGGGACTGATTCTTTCGGGGGGGCCCGACTCGGTTCTGGATGATTCAGCGCCACCCTTCGACAGCCGCTGGTTGGAAGTGCTGGACACCCCTGTTCTGGGGATCTGCTACGGCATGCAGCTGTTGACCCATCTCGGGGGGGGCGAAGTAGCGCGAGGCACCCACCGGGAGTACGGTCCTGCCCGCCTGGAGCTACAGGAAACAGCTGGGGATTTCTTTGCCGATGTTCCCCCGAACAGCGCGATTTGGATGAGCCACGGTGACCACGTGGACCGCGCACCGGAGGGATACGAAACGACGGCCACGTCGACGGGTTGTCCCATCGCCGCTTTTTCGCACCCCGGACTTCGGCGGGTGGGGATCCAATTTCATCCGGAGGTGACCCACACGGAAATGGGCAACACGATGATCCGCAACTTCCTCTTCGGGTTTTGTGGCTGCTCGGGTGACTGGAGCATGGGGTCCTTCATCGAGGAGCAGGTGTCTTCCTTGCGGGAGCGACTCGGGGAGGATCGGGTGGTGCTTGGGTTGTCGGGAGGCGTCGACTCGTCCGTCGTGGCGGGACTCCTCCACAAGGCCATTGGCGATCGGTTGGAGTGCATCTTCGTGGACAATGGCCTTCTCCGGAAGGGAGAGCGCGACAGCGTGGCAGCGGAGTTTGGCGAGTACAACCTCACGGTGGTCGACGCGGAGGTTCGCTTTCTCGACGCGCTTTCCGGTGTCACGGACCCGGAAGCCAAGAGAAAGGCCATCGGCGAGACCTTCATCCGGGTTTTCGAGGAAGAGGCTGCCCGCCTGGGAGACATTCCCTGGTTGGCCCAGGGCACCCTGTACCCGGACGTGATCGAGTCCGTTTCTTTCAAGGGGCCGTCGGCCACCATCAAGTCCCACCACAATGTAGGGGGGCTTCCAGATGATCTGAAGTTCCAGCTTGTGGAGCCGCTGCGGGAGTTGTTCAAGGACGAGGTACGAGAGCTGGGGGAACAGCTGGGCCTGGCGGAACAGCGCGTCCAGAGGCAGCCCTTTCCAGGACCGGGCCTCGCGGTACGCATTCTTGGAGAGGTCACAAAGGACCGGTGCGACCTGCTCCGGGAGGCAGATGCCATCGTGACCGGAGAGATCCGGGATGCCGGCTGGGAACGAAAGATCTGGCAGTCTTTTGCGGTGTTGCTGCCCATTCAAACGGTGGGAGTCATGGGGGACGAGCGCACGTATGAAAACGTGTGCGTGGTGCGGGCGGTGCACTCACGGGACGGAATGACTGCGGACTGGGTTCACATGCCCTACGACCTGTTGGGGCGGATGTCAGCGCGGGTCATCAACGAGGTTCGCGGGATCAACCGGGTCTGCTACGACATTTCCAGCAAGCCCCCCGCCACCATCGAGTGGGAGTAGGGTCAGGGGCGCAGCGGGTGCGCTTCCGGGGGCAGGGCCAGCCAATCGAGGGCTTCCGCCCGGAGTACCTCGGCAATTCTCCGGGGGAGGTCGCCCTGGTGGTGGGCCAGGCGCTCCAGGTTCACCCGGAACAGGCGCAATTCCTCGGGATGGGTCTCCCAGGCCTTTTCTCCGGGAGTCGGTGGTGTTCCACGGTATAGCCCCGTGCTGAACGGGGAAAGGGGCGGCTCCGCGCTGCGCAGCACCTCGATGCTGGGCAGGTGGTAGCTGGTCAGGGGTACCGCCTGAATCCAACGGGACAGGGGCTCATCCAACAAGGAGAAGGCTTGTAGAAGCGCCTCGTTCCAGCCGTCCTCAGGAAGTGCCACCACCTTGGGAAAGCGGACTCCATCAAGACTGGCGGCCTTTTCCAGGGAGGCCTGGGCCTCCTCGGTCAATCCCTGCCACTCCTGTGCAAGTCCCTGGTAGTACCAGGCCTCCGGTGACTCCGCCTCCACCTCCAGGACGGCCTGGGTGCACATGAGGCACCCATCCATGTCGGTGAGTTCAAACCGGGCAATGCCCATGCCACACAGTGCCAGGGGATGACGGGGCACCAACTCCAGGAACCTGGCGTATGCCGCATCGGCGCCGTGGGCATCGCCGAGCTCCAGGCTGGCCTCGCCCACGAGGAACAGGGCCTCCAGGTGGTCTGGTGCCTCCTCCAGCAGCTCCTCGGCCTCGAGGATGGCACCCATCCAGTCCCGAACATCGAACCGGGCCTTGGCCTGCTGGTAGCGAAACGCCAGCAAGCCCTCGCCGGCAAGGCCGGTCATGGGCGGGGTCTGGTCACTCAAAGGGTCACCCACGCGGCAAGCCCCACCAGTGCCAGCCCCGCCGCCAGGCCGATCCACAGCAGCCGCCGTTCCCCGGTGGGATCCGGCAGCTGGAACCGGCTGGAATCAATGCGATCTGACCGTGGCGTGACCGGGGACCCCGCTTGGGGTGCCAGCGCACCTCCGCGCAGCGCAAGGGCAAACGGTGAAAACTCGGCCACATCCCGGCACAGGGAAAGGTCCGAGAGCATCCAGCGTTCAAATGCGCCATCCTCCGCCTCCGAGCCCATGCGCCCGGCTTCGTACAAGGGGAGGGGTGCCCGGTCCAGGGAAGGGTCCGCCGGAAGCTCGCTGAATTGCACGTCCTCGTGCTCGGTGAGCCAGCGCTTGACCTGGTAGCGGGCCTGGAGCACGCCATGGGGGTACCCCCCGAACTCGGCGCAGGCCTCCTTGACCCCCTCGATGGGGAAGGAGGCATCATAGGCCAACGCGAGGATACGAATGGGCTCGCGGGACATGCCGCTGGCCGCCGCACGGAGCAAGGCGGTGGGGCTGCGTTCGCCCGTAGCCCGGCCCGGCTGATCCCCCCCCGGGCTGCGCCCTCCGTGTGCATTCAGCTCGCTCAACAACAGGTCGTGGGCCCAGGGAGCCAGCTCCTCGGGCTGCGTCAGCCCCAGAATTCCCTGGGCAAAGCACTGGCAGGCTCGTTCCAGGGGCTCCCGCCCACCCGCCTCGCCCAGCCGTGCGCTCGCCACCGCGTAGTACCAGTCGGAAAACCGCTGAGCCATGATCCGCCCGGCTTCTGCGTTTCCATGGCGCCATTGCTTGAACAGGGCGTCAGTGCTGGATTCTACCGTCGGCTCCATGAACCACTCCGGGACTACGGGGGATCTAACCACTCGTTATGGGGATGGCAGGACGGGTCCATGGAAGTTGTGACACATGTGGTGGGAAACAGCCTTCGAAACCTGAACCACCTGGTGGCTTGTCCCGCCACCGGCGAGGCCCTTGCGGTGGATCCCCTGGATGTTCCATGGATTCAAGAGACCCTCGATCAACGGGGTTGGCGCCTGAAGTGGATTGTGAACACCCATGCCCACGGGGACCACACGGCGGGAAATACAGCGCTTGCAGAAGCCACAGGGGCAGAAATCAGGTGCCACCCGGGCGCTGTGGAGTCCGTTCCAGGGACTGCGCGGGGATTGGAGGGCGAGTTGCGCCTGGGGGATCTCATGATGGAGGTTCTCGACACCCCGGGCCACACCATGAGCCATGTGTGCCTGTTGTGGCGGGATGGTGGCGGGGGAAAGTTTTTTTCAGGAGACACACTTTTCAACGCGGGCGCGGGCAACTGCCACCACGGGGGGCATCCAGAAGCGCTGTACGACACGTTCGCCCAGGTGCTTTCTGGCTTGGGGGATGCGGTGGAGCTCTTCCCTGGCCACGACTACCAGGAGCAAAACCTGGCCTTTACACTGGATCGGGAGCCCAGCAACGAGGATGCACGGCTCCTGTTGGATCGAAAGGAACAAGGGGACGCGCCGGGCGTTCTGTCCCTGGGCGAGGAGCGACAGGTCAATGTGTTTCTTCGCCTGGACCAGCCTGAGGTGCGATCGCGGCTTTCCACGGCGACGGGCGGTTCGCCACGGGATGATCGGGAGTGTTTCCTGGCACTGCGGGACTTGAGGAACCGCTGGTAATGCCCCTTCCAACTGGAGTTCTGGAGTTGCTTCCCACCCTCATCATCTCCGGTGCATGCGGGGGTTGGGGTCCGGGCGACACGGGAGGTGAGTGGCCCGCCAACTGGGGTGTAGAAGCATGGGTTCTGCCCCTGGAACCCCTGCTCCCGGGAGATTCCAGTGGGGAGGTTCCCGCCGCTTCCATGCAGCGGCTGGCCCAAGCGGGACTGGCCTGGGAAGAGGTGGAGATCCAGCTGGGTGAGCGGAAACTGTCCGGTTGTCTTGTGCCGGACATGGGGCGCGCCCGGGCGGTTCGGTTTGGGTATCGCCTGGAGCGATGGGCGGTCTTTCGGGTGACCGCCGAGGGGGTGCAGGCCATCTACACGGGCCGGAACAGCCGCAGGAACAACTAGCCCCCATCGACCGCCGTTCTTTCGCCGAAGTATCGATTCGCGGCGACAGTGACGGTGTAGTAGACAGCGCCCGTGAGAAAGAGCACATGCCCGGGAGCAAATCCAGCCTCTGCAATCCACAGGCCGGCCAGGACCGTTCCCGGCACCACCACCGCCCAGGCCCACCCAAATCGCTCCAGGTCCCGGGCCACCAGGCTGGGAAAGCCAGGCAAGGGGACAAAGGACAGAGCTTCTGAGGGCAGAGCTTCTGAGGACAGTGCTTCTGAGG
>CAZSZE010000094.1:5248-8425 GCA_964610645.1 uncultured Enterobacterales bacterium
GCTTCTGAGGACAGTGCTTCTGAGGGCGGTACTTCGGAAGGCGGTGCCTCCATTGGCGCTGTTCCTGGCGGCAACGACGATTGCGAATCGGACGCAGTCGGAGGATTCTCTTCCGTCACAGCGGCCCATTCCTGAACGCCAGATCCGGAGCCGGCTTCCGGGGCAGCGGCCACCAATAATTCAGCTCCGGGCAGCAGGCCGAGGACCCGGTAAAACCCTCCCAGAATCTGTGTTGCCTCCAATTCGGACGCTCCTGCGACCTCCAGGCGCCGCAGCGGCCGAGTTCCCGCCGTACTCAAACTGCACAGGGTCAGCAGTCGGCCTCCACCGTCTGGTGGGTGGAGATGGCCGACGACGATGAGATCCACCCCATCCCGTCGCCTCTCCTCCACCGACACGGTGGAGGAAATTCCACAGTCCTCCACCACAGGAGGCGGGGCCCCCCGGATGACCTTTCGCCCAGCCTGGACCTCGACGCCCTTCATTTCCTCCAGGTGGTCGTGAAGGACCTCGAGGACCTCCCTGGCCTCCCCTCGAAGGTCGTCGTCGCCCCCCGCCTCGAGAGGCAGTAGCTCGACCGTCCAGGGCGGGGCACCGTAAAATTCCGCCTCGTCCATGGGCACGATCGCTTGGATTTCCGAATAGGCCACCACGGCTTCGCCCTGCGCCATGCGCAGGCGCATCCCTTCGGCGGTGGTTTCCACCACCTCCGCTGCCCACACCCGTCCGTCCACCCACTCAATCTGCCTGTACTCCTGCGCAAAGGCGGTTTGTTGGCCCAGGAAACACCCCAGGAGGGCGGCGATCAGGCGGTTCAGCGAAGATCGGAAGGGGAAGGGGACGGACAAGAAGGAGGCCTCCAGGACAATGGAGGGTCCTACCTCCGGCACTCCCTGGGGTCAAGCCGGGTTCCCACCTTGGCAAGAGGAATGGCCGGCGGTTATCAGGGGGGGTCTCGGAGGGTGCCAGGTGGCCGAAGAACGACAGGATGACCAGGTTCCGGAGCCGTTGCAGGATGGCGACGTGCTCTTCCGCATTCAGATGCGGGTCGCGGATGCTTTCTTTGCGCATTGGAAGCGGGGGCTGGTGTCGCTGCTTGCAGTCCTCTTGTTGGTGTTGACAGTAGGCACCTGGAAGAACCGCCTGCGCGATGCCCAGCGAGACACCACGGCCTCCATTGCTGCCATTGACCGGAAAATGCCCGAGGTGGATCAGCTGGCTGCGATGGGGCTCGCCCCACTGGATGACTTGAACGATCCAGCGCGGGTGCAGCTGCTCGAGGCCATTGCCAGGAAATACGAGGAGGTTGCGGGTGCTGGGACGAAGGCCTCGGCGGCCGAGGCGTGGTTGAAGGCGGGGGACACCTGGGACCGTCTTGGACGGCCCGAGGATGCTGCCCGGGCATACCAGGGCGCCAGGGACGCGTTCACCATGGGTCCATTTGGACACACGGCCACCAACGCGCTTGCTGCCATCCGGGTCGCCCAGGGTGACACGGAGGGCGCTGCCACGCTCTACCGGTCCATTGTTGCGAACTCCGACGACTACCTGGCGGAACGCGCACAGTACGACCTTGCTTCCGCGCTGGGTGCGGGTGGCGATACAGCAGGCGCCATTGCAGCCTACAAGGATTTTCAGACCCGGTACCCGGACAGCAGCCTGGGCATCACGGTCGGTGAGGATTTGCGGGCCCTGTCCGGTGGGACAACCGAACCTGACGAGGTGGTCGAACCTGACGAGGTGGTCGAGCCTGACGAGGTGGTCGAACCCACCCCGGCCCCCGAGTGATCCCGCTTCTTTGGCTTGCATTCGCGCCCTTTGAACTGGAGCGGCCCGGAAACCCAGTGGCTCCCTTTGGGCCCACAATTGAAACAGCCCCTGTCCTGAAGTGGCAGCGGCCTTTGCCCGGTGGGCAGGTGGCCTCGGCAACCCATACAGAGCGTGGTCGCCCGGTGGCGTTGGCCGACAACGTCTACCTGGGTTCTGCCGGCGGGGACGCCCTGTACCAGCTGCACCGCGGCAGCGGCGCCGTGTTGCATGCCTATCCAGCGAAGGCCGCTGTTCAATCCGCGGCTTCCGTCACCGAGGAGGCCATCTTCTTTTCGGACCTGGCCGGGTACACCTACCGATATTCCCACGGAAGCGATTCACCCATCTGGGAGCACTTTGGGGGTGCACCGATCAGCGCGACGCCACTGGCCCACGCGGAGATCCTGGTGGTCGCCACGGTGGATGACCTGGTCTATGCCCTGGACCAGGCCACGGGTGTGCTCCAGTGGAGATACCAGCGCCCGCCCGACCCGTCGCGGGATTCGGACCTGACCTTGTTTGGTGCGCCCTCGCCAAAGGCCCACGGGGGACAGGTGCTGGTGGGCTTTTCCGATGGCGCCTTGGTGGCCCTGAACACGACCAGCGGCAGCCTGGAGTGGGAAGTAGCGATCGGTGAGGGCCGCTACCCGGACCTGATCGGCGCCCCCGTGACGGATAACGACAGCGTCTATGTGTCCGGGTATTCCGCACCCCTGGTGGCCGTGGACGTGGAATCCCGTGCCATCCGCTGGCGGCTGCCCTTTGGTTCCGCCGATGCGCCAGCGCTTCACAACGACTGGCTGTACCATCCCGGAACCGACGGCAAGCTTCGCAAGGTGTACGCCCGCACCGGCGAGCTGGTCTGGACCTGGGACTCCGAGACGACAGGCGCTTTGAGCATGCCACAACTCACGCCCGCAGGGGTGTTGGTTTCCAGCTCGGACGGCGGCTTGTACCTGGTGAGCGGGGAAACAGGCGAGACCCTTTGGGCGTATGAGACCGATCATGCCCTGGATGGTGTGACCGTCGCGCCGCTGGTGGTGGGCCCCCAGGTGTTGGCCGTCACCAATGGCGGGAATCTCCTGGCATTGGGGATGCCTCGGCATGCAGATGGGCCGGGGTGGTTGCGACAGCCGTTTTAGGGGGATGGGGAGAACGGGGACGGGGGGTGTGGTTTTGAGGGGTATGACTTCTGATAAGATACGTTATGTTCAATCCAGTATGGATTGAACATAACGTTTGGGGTACCGCCGGCGTTCGAGGTGGGTGGGATCGCAGTGGCGGTGCGTTTGTCTACTTGGGGTACCGCCGGCGTTCGAGGTGGGTGGGATCGCAGTGGCGGTGCGTTTGTCTACTTGGGGTACCGCC
>CAZSZE010000094.1:8525-15612 GCA_964610645.1 uncultured Enterobacterales bacterium
GGCGGTGCGTTTGTCTACTTGGGGTACCGCCAGCGTTCGAGGTGGGTGGGACCGCAGCGGCGGTGCGTTTGTCTACTTGGGGTACCGCCAGCGTTCGAGGTGGGTGGGACCGCAGCAGCAGTGCCGTTGTCTACCCGGCGTACCGCCAGCGTTCGCGATGACTAGAACCGCAGTGGCAGTGCCGTTGTCTACTTGGGGTACCGCCAGCGTTCGCGGTGGCTGGGACCGAATCGGTGCCCGGGACAGTGAACCTTACTGTTCCAAGACCACCGTGACGGGCTTTCCGTCGTCGGCGCTGCGCAGCTCCCGGGTGACCTTGAAGAACTCGGCTTCTCCCACCACCTGGAATTCATGGCGGCCGGCGGGAAGCTGGGTGCTGACCGGGATGTTGCCCAGATCCTTGCCCCGCAGGTACACCCGCGCGCCCTTCATTCCGGCGGGGCCGACGAGCAACACCGAGACGAGCTGCTGTTCCTTGATCAACTCGAAGGGAATGGACATACTGGCGCCCGCAGCGATGGACTGGCTTCGGGAGGAGGTCTTGAAACCCCTCTTGCGCAGCTCAAAGCTGTGGTTGCCACCCTGGAGCTTGAGGTCCGTGGGCGTGTTCCCCTCCCGCCTTCCATCCACCCACAACTCGGCATCCGATGGATTGCTGGTCACTTTGACCGACGCCTTGGCCTTAGCGGCCTGAGCGGCTCCGCCCCAGAGCGAATCCAATTGCGCGGCCGGGGCGACGGGAGGCGGTCCGATGACGGCCTGGGGTGTTTTGGGGGTTTGAGTCCTGGCACTGCGGGTGGCCTTGGCCCGAGGGGTGCTCCGCGGAGTGGTCCTGGCAACAGGCCTGGCGGTGGGAGCGGTGACAGGCGCCGGGGCTGCCTGGACCACGGTCGGTTCCTCTTCTGCCTCGGGCTCTGCCTCTGCCTCTGCCTCTGCCTCTGCCTCCACCTCTGCCTCTGCCTCGGCGATGACGGCCTCCGGTTCCGGTGCCGCTTCCGCGGCTTCCTCCGTCGCTGCCTCCGTCGCTGCAGGACCAAAGGGTGTCTCTACGGTTTGAAGCATGGCTGCACTTGCCTTGGCTTGTGCTTCATCTATTTCCTCGGTGCCCTCCGGCATCAACAGGAAACCACCAGCCAGGACCACGAGAAGGGCTGCAGCCCCCAGCAACTTGGGAAGCCATGCAGCGCTGCCATGGCTTCCGGCCACCTGCGCATAGGGAATCTCGTCCAGGTCGTCCCCTGGAAAACCCACTCCATCCTCGCCGGCCGCCAATCCGGGTATCAGGCCGCGCAGGTCGTCGGGAACGGCACCGGCTTCCCCCAGCTCCTGATCGAGCGACGGGGAAACAAGGGGTTGGGTGACATCAGGGTCTGGGTCGCTGTCCAAGACACTGATGGCAATGTCTGTCCCTGGATCCGGGGCGTCCAGGGCCCAGGAGCCCGGATCCGGTGCATCGAACGCATCGGAAGGACCCTGTGCTGCCAACTGGGCCGGGGCCGTCATGGGCAGCGTGTCGCCGGCAGCCCGCTTCAAATTGAGCGGCGTGCCGTCGCGAAAACAGAAATCCACCCGCTCGTCGAACGTCGATCCGCAGAGGCTGCACAGCTTCATAAAGGGTCCCCGGGGCCCGGCATCTTACCAAGTTAGCGAAGCAGAGATATCACACGCCAGGGCGCTGCTGTCAGTCCGGAGCCGGTGAAAAAACAGCTACCGGGCCTTGTAGACAGTTCTAGGCGCGGTTGTGTTCCCCTGCCTCTGGGCGGGGCAAATCCCGCAGCAGGGTCTGTCGTTTGAAAACCTGTGTGTTGGCGTTTGTGAGGCCCAGCAGCTCCAGGATCTCCCTTGCCTTGCCCAGGCGACCGGAAAAGGCCCGGGTCTCAAAGGCCACGTGGACCCCTTCCCCCTGCCCTTCCAAGACCAGGCGGGTCACGGTGGGCTTTACATCAAAGTCCACCTGTACCTTTCGGCCGCGCCGTTTCGCCTGCCTTCGGACCCTCCAGGCGTCCTGTTCCCAAAGACGGTCGATTCTTTCCTGCAGCACCTCTGCCGCCACCCCTGTCGGGTGGAGCGTGTACACATGTCCGTCCACCAGGCTCATCAAGGAGGGGCTCCGGAGCGGGACCTCCTCGGCCGACAGTGCAGAGAGCCCGCGGGGAAGCACCTCCCCGAGGCGGACCACGAGTTCGAATGGATCGACCCGCTGTGAGAGAACCACGTCCATGAAATCCCCGATCGACGCCTCGGCCGTGGGCATTGCCGTGGAGAAATTGACCCGGGCATGGGCGTGGAAGCCCTGGGTGAAGGACAGGGGCGCCTTGGCCCGGCGGAGGGCGCGAATCCAGGCATTGGCAGTTTCCAGGTGGGACAAGAAGCGCAGGTGCTCGGTGCGGCCGACGCGGAACCGAACCCGCTGCACGGGAGGGGGCTCTTCAAACCTGGACGGTGGGCCGCTGGAGGCGATTCGTGTGCCCAGAGGGGCGGTCGTGGCGCCGCGGTCCATGGGATCCACCGTCTCGGCGCGTCGAGGCGTCCAGGTCCTCTCCTCCTTGGCTCCCGCGATGGAATCCCGAAGCATGTGGGCGCAAAGATCCCGTTCCACGTCGATCACGCCACAGCGATGGCAATTGGAGTGCCGGCAGTCGGGAGCGTGCTCGAGGGCCTGGGCTCGGGCCCAATCCTCTTGAAACCAGGACTTGGGAATCATGACGTCGATGTGGTCCCAGGGCAGTCGCTCGTCCACATCTCGAGCCCGCAGGGCATCGGCGACATCAAATCCGGTCTCGGCGATGGCCGCATCCCAGGCCTCAAAGTCGAGGTGTTCATTCCAGGCATCAAACCGGGCCCCATTGCGAAAGGCCGCCTCGATCAAGTCCCCTGCCCTCCGGTCAGAACGGGTGACAAGCCCTTCGAGCCAGGTCTCCCGGGGATTGTGCCGCCCGAATTTCACGCCGGAGACCTTCTTGAAACGTTGGGAGAGAATCGCTTGGCGCCGGGCTGTTTCATCCAGGTCGAGCTGTGCCGCCCACTGAAAAGGCGTAAACGGCTTGGGCACGAACGTAGAAACCCCAGTATTTACACGAACATTGGGCCCGATCTCTCGACCTCGCGCAAGGGTGCGGCAGGTGAGGTCGGCAATGGCCTCCACATCGTCATCCCGCTCCGTGGGAAGCCCGATCATGAAATACAGCTTCACGTGGCGCCAACCCCGCTCATAGGCCTGGGCAGACATCTCCAACAGGTCCTCGTCGGGAATCCACTTGTTGATCACAGCCCGCAGCCTGGGACTGGCGGCTTCCGGGGCGAATGTCAGCCCCGTTCGCCGCTCCCCAGCCACCTTGTCGGCAAGCCCGACTGAAAAGGAGTCCAGTCGCAGGGAAGGCAGGGAAACAGCCACGCGCCGTGCCCGGGCCGTCTCCGCAGTGTTGTCCACCAGCTGCTGCACCCGCGAGTAGTCGCAGGTGGAGAGGGAAACCAGGGAGACTTCCTCGTAGCCAGTGGCGTCCAGGGTGCGGTCCATGAGCGAGGAGACGTCTTCAAGACTGCGCTCCCGCACCGGCCTCGTGGTCATGCCCGCCTGGCAGAAACGGCACCCCTGGGTGCAGCCACGCAGCACCTCCAGGCTCACCCGGTCGTGGACCTGTTCGGTGAAGGGGACGATGCTCTTGACCGGGTAGCTCTTGCCATCCAGGACCCGGGTGACCCGTTTCTGGATCTTGGGCCCACCCTCCGCGGGCAGAATCCGTCCATCTGGCAGCACTTCCATGGGGTAGAGGACGGGCACGTAGAACCCCGGCAGGGCTGAAATGGCCTGGAGCTTCTCCGAACGGGTGGCGTTGCAGTGCTTCAGAAGCAACGGCGCCAGCTCCACCACCGCGTCTTCCCCATCGCCGATCACGAAGAAATCCATGAAGGGTGCGAGGGGCTCCGGATTGAACACCGAGGGACCCCCGGCAAACGTGAGGGGATCGTCCTCGCTGCGGTCGCAGGTGCGCAACGGAATGCCCGCAAGATCGATGATGTTGAGGATGTTTGTGTAGTTCAACTCCGACTGCAGCGTAAAGCCCAGGCCATCAAAGACATCCAGGGAATCCTTGGATTCCACGGCAAACAGCGGGAGTCCCCTCGCCCGAAGTGCTGCCTCCATGTCCGGGGCCGGTGCATAGGCCCGCTCGGCCCACACCTCCTCCATCTCGTTGAGCAGGTCATAGAGGATGTGGATTCCGAGGTTTCCCAGGCCCAGGTCGTACAGATCCGGGAACACCAGGGCGAGGCGCAACCCCACGTCGCGGTTCTTGATCACCGCATTCCACTCGCCACCCAGGTACCGGGAGGGCTTTTCCACGCAGGGCAGCAGTTCTGCCTGCAGGACGCCTTCGAGATTCATTCTCGCTCCTGTTCCTCGCGGCTCCTATCGCCGAAATTGGCGGGGGTCCATGGGCGCATTAGCCAGCCGCATGTGGTTTCGGCACCATGGGGACCTCCTCGGGCTGCTTCTGGTCACTCTGCTGGCGCAGGCGACTCCTCTGCCGGATCCTCGGGAGGCGACTCCTCTACCGGATCCTCCGGAGGCGGTGGAGCCGGGGGAGGCGCGGCCCCAGCTGACTTCCACCCCGGACCCCTGACATAGGAGAGCCGATAGGGCTCTGTCCCCTCCCCTTCCTCGTTCACATTCCGCCAACGCATGCGAATCGCCCCATCCTCCAATTCCACGATCCAGTAGCCAGACAGGGGCATGACCCCAGCGTCATAGGCCGCTGTGAACCCCTCCCACTCGCCTTCAGCACGCGCCCGATCCACGGCTTTCTGCGGCACCTCTGATCGCTCTCCCCGCTCCACGAGGAGATTCTGAAGGGCCAGGTCGAACAAGGGCTCCAACTGGATGTCCTCGTAGCCAGCCGGGGATCCGTCCCCCCAGCGCTCCAGGTCACTGGCCACCTCTCCGCCTCCTCCCGCAACCACGTAGGCCGTGCCGATCACCCCCTCGGGCAAGAAAACCTCCGAGGTATGGGAACCCCCCGCAAAAACGGTCCGCAGCTTGAGAATGCCCGTGTGCTGCTCCACCGCATCGATCAGTCCCCGGGGCACATTGTCCTTGTTCATCTCCTCGCCCACCGCCAGGGTGAGGCGCGGATGGTGCATGAACATCAAGAGATGGTCGTAGTCGCCATTGGCTGCGCGGGGAATCCAGGCGTCCTGTTCATCCCACCGGGACCCCATGGCGTCCTTGTTGGAGTCGAGGGTCATGAAGCGCCAGGTATGTTCCCCAGCCTTGAGGTCGAACGTATACCAGCTGGCCACCCGGTTGAACCCAATCTCCGCGCCGAGCCCCGGAAAAGAATCCTCCAGGCGTGCCAGGCTGCCGTCCAGGACAAAGTCCCGATCCCCGGCCACCACCAGGGACGGTACGCGGGCGTGTTCGCCTGTGGGCAGGTGGGTGCTGTCCAGACTCTCGGCATGCCGAACCCCAAACCGGGACCACTCCGAGGCCGTGGACCACCGCACCTCGTCTCCCAACAGGACCACAAAATCCAATTTCCCCCCGATCACCTGCTTTTCCAGGTCCGCCGCCACCCGAGCCCCTGCATCCTTGTGCCTGGACAGGCCCTTTCCCCGATCGCCCCAGGGGATTCCGTCCCGGGAATTGCCCACAACGGCAAATCGCACAACATCCTCCGACTCCAACACCTGGTTGTCGTCGGCATACAATTGATGGGGTTCCACGGGGCCGCTCTTGAGGGCACAGCCCGAACAAGCCAGGAAGAAAGCCAAGGGGGGGAGGCGTTGCATGGCGCAGAGAGTGCTTCACTCGGCCCCGTCCTGCAAGGCCCCTGACCGGGAGTTTGCCGCCGAATCGTCGGGTGTCCTAAGATGCGGGCCCCGGGAGCAACCGTGCGGCTGGAAGTGCGTCCTATAGAGTTGAAGCAGGACCACAGGGAATTTGTTCGCTTTCAGTGGCGCATCTACGGGAAGGAACCCCACTGGGTGGCCCCCCTGCTGTGGGAGCGCAAGTCGTTTCTTCACCCGGACAAGAACCCGTTCTTCGAGAACGCCGACGTGCAGGCCTTCATGGCCTTTCGGGACGGCGAGGCCGTGGGCACCATTGCCGCCACGGTGGACCACATCCTGAACCGTGTGGAACCCGCCACGGGCATGTTTGGCTTCTTCGAGTTCATCGACGATGAGCAGGTTGCCCGGGCGCTGCTGCACCGTGCGTTGGACTGGCTGGTTGCCCAGGGGATGGACGAGGCCCGCGGGCCTTGCAGCTTCAATCTCCACCACGAGGCGGGGCTCCTGGTGGAAGGCCTGGACACGGACCCGGTGGTGCTGACACCCCACAACCCCCCCTACTACGAGAGGATCTACCTGGCCCTGGGCCTGCGTCCCGTGCAAGACCTCTACGGCTGGTGGCTCGAGGGCGATGCTGTTCCTGAGCGCATGATGCGCGTGGCACGGCGGGTGGAGGAACGGCACCCGAACCTTAGGCTTCGGCCGTTGAATCTCGGTGATTTCCAGGGCGAGCTGGCCCATGCCCGGGACCTGTTCAACGAGGCATGGACGGCCAACTGGGGCCACGCTCCCATTCCAGAGGAGGAGTTCAACGGCCTGGCCAAGGGCCTGCGGGCCATGATGCACCCCCGCCTCTCCTGGTTTGTGGAGGATGAAGGACGCCCCGTGGCCATGGCGATTGTGCTCTTGGACTTCAACCAGGCCATCAAGCCCATGAAAGGCCACCTTTGGCCTTTTGGCTGGTTCCACCTGGCCCGGGGGCGGAGACGGATCAACCAGGGGCGCGTGTTTCTCCTGGGGGTGCGACCGTCCCACCAGCACATTCCCATCGGTGCCCTGCTCTACAGCCGGCTCTGGGAGGAGGCAAAGGCTCTGGGGCTCAAGGGTGCGGAAGCAAGCTGGGTGCTGGAGAGCAACCACCGCATGAACCGGGCCCTGGAGAAGTTGGGGGCCAAGCGGTACAAGACCTGGCGCTTGTACAACATCCAGCTCCGCGCCCAGACGGTGTTCTAGTAGGAGGCTGTAGGGCGTAGAAGCTGCGTTTGTAGCCCTCGCCACAAAGGGGGGTTCGCCAGATCCC
>CAZSZE010000095.1:0-15175 GCA_964610645.1 uncultured Enterobacterales bacterium
GGTCTGCGACGGAATCGACAACAACTGCGATGGCACCATCGACGAGGACGACGCCACCGACGCCTCCACCTGGTACGCGGACGCGGACGGCGACGGCTACGGGGACAACGATGCAGCAGTTGAAGCCTGCGAAATTCCCGCCGGGCACGTGGCGGACAACACCGACTGCGACGACAACACGGCTGAGATCCACCCGGCAGCATCCGAAATCTGCGACGGCGCCGACAACAACTGTGATGGCACCGTCGACGAGGTCAGCGCCATCGATGCCTTGACCTGGTACGCGGACTCGGACGGGGACAGCTACGGGGACGCCGGAATCCTTCTCGTTTCCTGCGATGCGCCCTCCGGCTACATCGACGATGACACCGACTGCGACGACTCGGATGCTGAAATCCACCCCGATGCGGAAGAGGTCTGCGACGGAGTCGACAACAACTGTGATGGCGAAATCGACGAGGACGACGCCGGCGATGCCGTGACCTGGTACGCGGACACGGACGGAGACGGCTACGGAGACTCAAGCGACAGCACGACCTCTTGCCAGGCCCCTTCCACACACGTGGCGGACGACACCGACTGCAATGATGCGAACGCGGACGTAAACCCCGGGGGCACGGAAACCTGCAACGGCGCCGACGACGACTGTGATGGCGATACCGACGAGCCCGACGCCACGGACGCGTCCACCTGGTACGCGGACAACGATGGGGACGGGTTTGGAAACCCGGCGGCCTCGGTATTGGCCTGCAGCCAGCCAGCAAGCCACGTGTCGGACAACACGGACTGCGACGACACAAGCCCATCGATCCACCCCGGCGCCGCCGAGGACTGCCTCACAGTCGGAGTCGACGACGACTGTGACGGCCTGGCGGATGACGACGATTCCAACCCGTTGAACCAGTCCCTCTGGTACGCGGACACCGACGGGGACAGCTACGGAAACCCAAACAGCTTCCAGTCCGCGTGCACCGCGCCGAACGGGACCGTGTCCGACGACACCGACTGCGATGACTCCTCCAGCGCCGCTCACCCCGGCGCCTCCGAGTACTGCGACGGGTGGGACAACGACTGTGATGGCACCACGGATGAAAGCGATGCCACCGATGCCAGCACCTGGTACCGGGATGCGGATGGCGACGGGTACGGCGACACATCCAACACCACCTTGGCCTGCTCAGAGCCTATTGGGTATGCCACCTTGTCCGGCGACTGCGACGATTCGCTCAATTCGGTCAACCCCGGCGCCCAGGAGATCTGCGACGGATGGGACAACGACTGCGACGGACTCTCGGACGATGACGATCCCAGCGTGACCGGGGGCACCGGGTCCTGGGTGCCGGATTCAGATGGGGACGGGTACGGTGACGACTCCGCCACGCCAACGGCGCTCTGTGGCACGCCGGGCTCCGGATGGACCTCGGACACCTCCGACTGCGACGACAACAACGCCGCCGTGAACCCAGATGCCTGGGAGTCCCTGGGAGACAGCACCGACAGCGACTGTGATGGGGACACGGACAACCTGCAGTGGACGACCCTGAGCAACCACTCCCCAGTGCGCATCAAGGGCATCCGCATGACGGCCTGGGAGGACACGATCTACACGTCCTGGGCCGCGGAACAGGTGAGTTCCCCTGTCGGCAATCTTGCAAACACCCTGACCACAATGGTGTCCGATGCAAGTGACCCCCTTGGTGCCAGCACAGCGCTGTTCTCAACAAGCTCCTTCTCCATGGTGGACTTCCACGACCCCTTCGACGTGATCGCAGACGGTAGCTACCTGTACTGGGCTCAATCCAGCACGTTCTCGGACTTTGTCGACTTGAGCCAGGTGGTCTTCCACACCATCGACCATTCAACCCTGACTGTTACCGCACACGCCACCACCCAGGCGCAGAACACCACCCCGGCCCAGGACGTTTCGCTGTACTTCTACGAGGGTGAATGGGATGACATGCTCCAGGCCGCCATTTGTTCGCCCTCTTTCTCCACGAATTTCATTCGAGGTGCCGCCAGCGACTTCCCGTCCTTCTCGGGAATCACGACCTGGACCACCGATGACCTGGGCTACGCACTGCCACCGGGAAACAAGTGTGACTCCTCAGCCTACTTCAGTACCACCGACGGACAATTGTACTCAAGCCTAGTCATGAGCGATTACCTCTCGGGAAACACAGGACAAGCTGATCACTGGTGGTACTACGCGGCCCAAACCAACAACATCCTCTACTTTGGCAATGCTTCCCTCGAGTCTTTGCTCGACTTGGCCTATTCCAACGACCATGGGTGGAAGGTTGGCGCCTTTAGCTATGACAATCTCCCACCCATGCTGTACGTCTTTGTCGGTCTTTCAAACAGCGCCTGGACTGACATGACTTACAACTCCATCGCAGACCGCATCGAGCAACTGGACGCGGTGGCGTCCCCTTCCGGGCAGGTCGCCGTCTGCGGCATCACCGAGACGGGCGGAGCCCGCCTGTACCTCATGGACCCCCAGAACAACGCCACGCAGATCGACACCTACTCCCTGGATCCGCTGGGCACAAGCTACGAAGAATGCGCCATCACCTCCGGGATCTCCGGGATCTCCGGCATGCTTGTCGTGACCCTTCTAGACGGCACCACGATCTCCCAGGGGGCCATTCAGATCCCATGATGACCCCCCTTCTCCTGCCTTTGCTTGCCCTCGGGATCTCTGTCCTGGGCACCCCCGCATGGGCCCAGGATGCCGCTGCCAATGCTGCCCCCGCCGAGCCAGCCTGCGCCAGCCTCTCAGATGCCCTGTCCGCCATCAACGCTGCCTTGGACGAGGCCCTCCTGGACGAGGCAGAGAACTACCCCGCTGCCAACTCCCGCAGCACCGTGTGCAGGATGCCGCCATTGCGCCAGTAGGTGACCTCCACCGGCGTGTCCAAGCGCACGGTGGCGCCGAACGTCGTGACGGTGCCATCGGCTGCCGTGGCCGTGACCTCCAGGGTCTGCCCCGGCTCCAGGTCGTTGTGCACCGGCAAATCGTATGACTCCTCTCCGTTCAACCCGAGGGAGGCGTAGTTGGCACCGTCCTGGAACTCCAGGGGCAGCACCCCCATCATGAGCAGGTTGGAGCGGTGGATGCGCTCGTAGCTTGCAGCAATCACCGCCTTGACCCCGAGGAGGAAGGTCCCCTTCGCGGCCCAGTCCCGGGAGGAGCCCATGCCGTAGTCGACCCCCGCCAGCACCACCAGCGGCGTGCCCCGCTCCTGGTAGGCCTTGGAGGCCTCGTAGATCGAGGTCACCTCGCCGGTCGTGAGGTCCCGGGTCCAGCCCCCCTCCGTGCCCGGCGCCAGCCGGTTGCGCAGGCGGATGTTGCCAAAGGTGCCCCGCACCATAACCTCGTGGTTGCCTCGCCGTGAACCAAAGGAGTTGAAGTCCCGCCGCTCGACCCCGTGGCTGCGCAGGTAGTCCGCAGCCGGGGAATCGCCGGGTATCGCACCAGCCGGGGAGATGTGGTCCGTGGTGATCGAATCCCCCAGAAGCACCAGCACCCGGGCCCCCCGAATCGGCTCCGCATCCGGCACGTCCTGGGACAGCCCCACAAAGAAGCTCGGCTCCCGCACATAGGTGGAGTCCGGGTTCCACTTGTAGAGCTCCCCTTCCCCACTCTCAATGGCATTCCAGGCCTCATTCGCATCAAAGACCTTGCCGTACTCCTCGCTGAACAGGGATGCGTCCAGGCAACCCATGACCGTCTCTTGCACCTCCTCGTTCGTGGGCCAGATGTCCTTCAAGTAGACCGGCCCGTCGGTCCCACTTCCCAACGGTTCGGTGGTGAGGTCCCGATCAACCGTTCCCGCCAGGGCATAGGCCACCACCAGGGGAGGACTGGCCAGGTAGTTGGCCTTCACATGCGGGCTGATGCGCCCCTCGAAGTTCCGGTTGCCGGAGAGCACACTGGTCAGGACCAGGTCTCCCTCCCCGACAGCCTGCTCCACTTCCGGAACGATGGGGCCTGAGTTGCCGATGCAGGTGGTGCAGCCGTAGCCAACCACGTGGAACCCCAGGGACTCCAGGGGGGTGAGCAGCCCCGCACGCTCCATGTACCGGGTCACGGCGCGGGAGCCAGGGGCCAGGGAGGTCTTGACCCAGGGTTGGACCGACAGTCCCCGCTCCAGGGCCTTCTGGGCCAGGAGCCCCGCCGCGATCAGCACGCTTGGATTGGAGGTGTTGGTGCAGGAGGTGATGGCGGCGATTCCCACGGTGCCGTGGGTGACGGAGCCCGCCACACCGTTCACCACGATGTCCTGGCCGGCCGGTGCGGCGGGGTCGACCCCGAAGACCCCCGCAAGGTCCCGATGAAAAGTCTGCCGGGCATCCTTCAAGGCAATGCGATCCTGGGGCCGCTTGGGACCCGAGATGCAGGGCTCCACCGTGGTGATGTCCAACTCCGCGTACTCCGAGTACCGGGGGGCAGCCCCTGGCGTGCGGAACAGACCCTGGGCCTTGCAGTAGCGCTCCACGAGATCCACCAGGGCCGGGCTGCGGCCCGTGGAAGCCAGGTAGACCAGGGTCTCGTCGTCCACCGGGAAGAAGCCCGTGGTCGCACCATACTCCGGGGCCATGTTGGCCAGGGTGGCCCGATCCGCCAGGGTCAAATGGTCCAGTCCGGGGCCGTAGAATTCCACCAGCTTTCCGACCACCCCATGGTCGCGAAGCTGCTCCACCACCGTGAGCACGAGATCCGTGGCGGTGATTCCCGGCAGCAGGCTGCCGGTGAGCTTGACCCCCACCACCTTGGGCAGGAGCATGAAAATCGGCTGGCCCAACAGAGCCGCCTCGGCTTCAATGCCCCCGACGCCCCAGCCCAGGACCCCCAGGCCGTTGATCATGGTGGTGTGGGAGTCGGTTCCCACCAGGGAATCCGGAAAGGCCATGCCCTCCTTTGTCTGGACCACGTTGGCCAGGAACTCCAGGTTCACCTGGTGCACGATGCCGCTGGCAGGGGGCACCACCTGGAAATCCTCCAGGGCCTGCTGCCCCCACCGCAGGAACTCGTACCGCTCCTGGTTGCGCTCGAACTCCCGCTTGGCGTTGAGAGCCAGGGCATCGGCGGATCCAAAGTGGTCCACCTGCACGGAGTGGTCAATGACGAGATCCGCCGGCACCTGCGGGTTGATGCGCTTGGGATCGCCCCCCATGCGGGCCATGGCGGAGCGCAGAGCCGCGAGGTCCACCACCGCCGGCACCCCCGTGAAGTCCTGCAGGATGACGCGGGCCGGGGTGAAGGGAATCTCCGCCTCCCCCTGGGATTCGGTCCTCCAGGCTGCCAGCTCGGCCACGTGTCCCTCGGTGATGGTGTGGCCATCCAGGCGCCGGGTGGCAGCCTCGAGCAGGACCTTGATCACATAGGGCAGGCTCGCCACATCGCCCAGGCCGGCTTCTTCCAGGGCACTCAGTCGGTGGATGCCGACGGTTCCGCCTGCGGTCTCAAGCGTTGAAGCGGAGTTGAACGGATTCTGCGTGTCTGCCATGGGTGCCTCCGGGCGGGAAACACATATCCCGCGGGGGGCGGGAATCTACAGGGATCTGGGATCGCTCAAAGTGCCTGTGATGGCTGTCGCAGCGGCCACAGCCGGGCTGACCAGGAACACAGGCCCCGGAGCCCCCATGCGCCGGGCGAAATTCCGGTTGGTCGTGGAGGCGGTGGTCTCCCCCGGCTCGGGAATCCCCGGGCCGTTGCCAATGCACGAGCCGCAACCAGGAGGTGTCACCACAGCGCCCTGGAATCGAAAGAGATCCAACAGGCCCTCGGCTTCTGCTGCTGCCGCCACATCCGCGGACGAGGGGGTCACAGTCACCCGCACGCCGGGTCGGATGGTGCCCCGCCGCAAGACGTCGGCAGCGGCTCGGAGATCCGCCAGGGATCCCCCGGTGCAGGAGGCGATGACCACGTTGTGGACCTCCACCCCCACATGGTCGGACAGGGGCGCCCGGTTGCGGGAATCTCCCGGCGTGGCCACGGTCAGGGGCACATCCGAGAGGTCCACCTGCATCACCCGGGTGTAGGTGGCGCCCTCATCGGCAAGGACCAGGTGGTCGGCGGCATCGACGCCTCGGCGCTCCCAGAGAAAGTCCAGAATCGGCTGGCAGGGCTCAACCACACCGGTCATCAGCCCCCCCTCCACGGTCATGTTCGTGAGCACCGACAGCTCATCCACATCCCAGTGGGCGAGAGCGGGCCCCCCGAACTCGATCACACAGGTGTCCGTGGGACCGGTGCGCCAGTGCTCCTCCCGGAAGTACGGGTCGCCGATGAGGTGCAGGATCAGGTCCTTGGGGGAGAGCACTCCCTCGGGGGTCCCGGTGATCTCCACCCGCACGACCTTGGGCACGGTCACGGGAATGAGGCCGGTGCGCAGGGCAAAAGCCATGGCGGTGGAGCCCACCCCAAAGGCAAAGGTGTTCAGCACACCGGCGGTGGGGGTGTGGGAGTCGGTCAGGACCACCACGTCGCCGGGGAGGGCGTAGTCCTCCACCACGATGCGGTGGCAGACGCCGGGGGGATGGGCGCGTCCGGGCCCGTGAAGTCGAATGCCGTTCTGCTCGCAGGCCTCGACCATCTCGTCGGTCAGGCGCATGGCCGGAGCCAGTCGCGCATCCTTGACGGTTCCCGGCACAGCTTCATGGGACAGGAGGACAAAGTGATCCTCAAAGGCTGCCACCTGGTCCGGGTCGGCCATGGGGGCATCGCCCCACGCCTCCCGGTAGAGGGCCACCACCATGCCGGCGGTGTACTCGTGCATGCCCCGAAAGCCAGCGCGACACAGGACCTGGTCCCCAGGCACCACAGAGCCAATGCCCAGGGCCTGTCCGTCCCCGCACCAGGTTCGCTGGGCGATGATCTTCTCCACGCAGTTCAACGGGCGAGCAGCAACATGCGTGTCGTAGGTGGGGGAGACCTCCCCAGCGACCAGGCGGGTGCCGTAGCGCATGAGCCCGCCCATCTCGGCCACCTGGCGAAAGAAGGGCGGCAGCGCCTCGGCCAAGGCCTCCGTGTCCACGTCCTCCCCCGCCTCCAGGCGGTCCAGGATGCTGCGGTCCGTGGTGAAGGGCATGCCGCCGTAGACCATGTTCTCCTGGAAGATGCGCTGAAAGGAGTCGGCCACCACCAGCTCGATGCCCGCGCCCTGGTGGGCCACGACCGCGACCTCCCGGGAGGAACCGGAACCATAGGCGTCGCCGCCAACAATCACCTGGAACCCCCCACCGAGAACGCCCCCCTTGGCCACGGTCTCCTGGAAGTCTTCCAGAAAATACGGCCCCAGCACCTCGGGGGTGTAGCCCAGGGTGCAGGCCTGTCCCGAGATCATGGCATCGGTGTTCACCCCGTAGGTGTAGGGGGCGTCTTCCAGGTCGGGGCTCTCCCCCTTCAACTGGGCGCCCAGCAGGTCAGGATCTGCCACCAGGTGCAGAATGCGGCCGTTGAGCTTCATGGAGACCCTCCCCCTGCTTGGGGCAATTAGCTTGGCAGCGCCCCACCGGCACCGACAGCGAGGGCACCGAATTGGGTCTGCAGCCACAAGATCGCCTCCCCCACCGCTTCCTCCAGGGCGAGGCCGCCTGCAAGACCGACAGCAATGGCCGTGGCCAGGCGACACCCACTTCCCCGAAGAGAACCCGGCTGGCGGGAATGGGTGAAGACCCGTTCTTCCTGCCCGGGAATCCACAATCGGTCCCGCAGAAGATCCCCGGAGCCATGTCCTCCCTTGCACAACACCGGCACCCCCAGGTCCCGTGCCCACCGCTCCCCGCCCAGGGCTTCCAGCTCCGGCAGGTTCGGCGTGAGCAGCGCGGCCCGAGGGGCCAGTGCCTCTTTGAGAGCCTTTACGCCGGCAGCCTCCAACAAGGCACCCCGCCCTCCCCCTGTAGGGGCGGGTCCCCGTGCCCGCCCGCCCGCCGTGGCGGCCAACACCGGATCCAGCACCAGGGGCAAGTCAGCGGGCAAGCTCCCAGCCACCGCCAGAACGCTCTGTTCCGTGGCCAGCATTCCAACTTTCGCGGCGCCCATGGAGCCAGCCTCCAGGGCGGTCTCGATCCTGCGCCGAACCGCTTCCACCGGCACGGGCCAGGCCCCCTTGAGGCCATCGCCCCCCTGCTCGGTGATGGCCGTGAGAACCACGTGCCCAGCGCACCCAAGTGCCTCCAGGGTCTCCAGATCGGCATCCACGCCGGCCCCCCGGCTGCTGTCCCAGCCGGCCACCACCAGGACCTTGGGGGCTGTTGGCCCGGGATTCATGCCAGTCCTCCGCTTCATCCGGTTAACCTTGCGCCCCCAAAGGAGGTCCGGATGACACCCAATGCAGAAAACGCCTGGAAATCGCTGGTAGCCCACACCGCCGAACTGGAGGCCCTCGTGGGCGCCCGCGGGCTGCTGGAGTGGGACCAACAGGTGAACATGCCGGTGGGGGGCGCGAAAGCCCGGGGCCGGGTGAACGCTGTCTTGTCGGGCATCTGCCATGACCGCATGGTGGACGACCGCGTGGGCCACTGGCTGGAGGTGCTCCGGGAGGAGGAACTGGACGACTTCCATACAGCGGGCGTGCGCAACATCGGCCGGGACCACGACCGGGCGGTCAAGGTTCCCCGGGACCTCGTGGAGGCCACAGCCCGCGCCCAGGCCGCAGGATTCGCTGCCTGGATGGAGGCCCGCCAGTCTGGAAAATTCCAGCAATTTGCGCCTGCACTGGAGGAGATCCTGGGGCTGGTAAAGCAGCGCATTGATGCCCTCAAGACCGACGAGGCCTGTCGCTACGACGTGCTCCTGGAGGAATTCGATCCGGGCACAACCACCACATGGCTGGACCCGATTTTTGATCGACTGGCAGGGGAACTCGGCGTGTTGATCGACTCCCTGGACGGCCAGGAGGCCCCAGCCACACTGGATCAGATCTTCCCCGTGGAAGGCCAGCGGGCCCTGCACAAGGCGATCTCCGAGAAGCTCGGGTTCGACTACAACGCGGGACGCATTGACGAGTCAGAGCACCCGTTCACCGTAGGCGCGGGCATCGGCGACATCCGCATCACCACCCGCTACTTCCCGGAGGATCTGCTGGACGGCCTCGGGGGCACCATTCACGAGACCGGCCACGGCTTGTATGAGCAGGGCCTGCGAGCGGACTGGATTGGCACGGGCGTGGGGCAGGCTGCCAGCTTTGGGCTGCACGAGTCCCAGTCCCGGTTCTGGGAGAACTTCATCGGTCGCTCCTTGCCCTTTTTCCGGTGGATGGCCCCGCTGGCCAAGGACACCTGTGGCGTCGATGTGACACCGGAAGCCCTCTACGGGGCTGCCAACCGGGTGGAGCGGAGCTTGATCCGCGTGGGAGCCGACGAGGCCACCTACAACCTGCACATCATCGTGCGCTACCGCATCGAGCAGCAGCTCATCGACGGGGACCTTGCCGTCGCCGACCTTCCCGCCGCCTGGAACCAGACCTACGAGGAGGTGGTGGGCGTGCGCCCCCCCAACGACGTGCAAGGGGTGTTGCAGGACGTGCACTGGTGCAGCGGGGCCATCGGATATTTCCCGTCGTACACCATTGGCAACCTCTACGCGGCCTCCCTGGGGGCCAAGATGCAGCAGGAGATTCCGCAGATGTGGGACCAGGTGACCCGAGGCGAGTTCGCGGATGTCCTCGCCTGGCTCCGGGACCGAATCCACTTTGCCGGGCACCTCTACGATGCGCCGCGCATTGTGGAGAATGCGGTCGGGAAGCGCGACCACGTGGAAGACCTGGTCGCCCACCTGTGGAACCGCCACGGCGCCCTGCACGGCGTCACCCGGCCCGCGTAGAGCCCGTAGGGTCGGGCCCCTGTGCCCGCCCGGCTAATCGCAGAGACCCGCGCGTTCTCCCTGGCAGATTTCTGGATTCCCACCGGCGTCCAGGCAGTACTGGTTGACCACCCCTGTCTCCAGGAAGTCGATCAACTGGGCCTGGGCTGCGGCCTCCCGCCGGGGGCACTCGTGGGTGTCCCCTTCGTGGAGGGGCGGCAGGTTCTCCACCGGTTCGGCGGATCCATCTGAGTACTCCCATTCCACCAGTGCGCTCCCCTCGAATGGGGCGGTCTGCTCCTCCACATCAAAGATCGATCGCGCCTGGGGAAAGACCGTCGACGCCCCATAGGCCCGGGCCATCATCTGGCCGCCAAGGGTGGACACCTGGGCATCGCCGATGGCGGACTGGATCAACACGGCCTTGGCGGTTGTGTTCGGACGGAGAGACCGGTTCATGGACCCCAGCCACCCGGCGGCTTCCGCGGGATCCCAGAGGGTCTGCATCACGGCCAGCATCAAGCGAATCTCCCGGTGGTCGTCGAACTTGACGCGGAAGATGTCGAAGAAGGGATCAAAGTCCACGGAGCGCTGCAGGATCAAGTCGTAGGGAGAACCGGGCACCCCGAAAACCGCCCGTTCGAGGCGGCGGGACATGCCCACGTAGCCGCCGCCCAGGATTCCCCCCTGGGAGATGCCGTAGTAGGCGGTCCGTTCCGGGTCGATGACGTTTGTGCCATCAAAGGTGAGCTGCGCATCCTGGGAGAGGTCAGTCAACGCGAACTCGACGGCCAATGCCGCCTGCACCATGCCCTGCATGGACCGCTCTGGCAGCAGGGAAAAATCGCTGACGTCCATCACCAGCATCATGGTGACCTGTCCGCGGTCCTTGGCGGCCATGCCGGTCCAGTCCACGGCGATCATCGGCCACTGGGCCTGTCGGAGCACATCCTGCAGGTGGCCGGTGTTGGCCTCGTACCGATCCCCGAGCAGGCCGTGGCCGTATTGAAGCAAGCGGGCCGGGTGGGGATTCTGGGCCAGCGTGCAGGGCACGCGAACCAGGAAGTCCACCTGGGTTTGTCCGTTGTAGAACGGCATGCCGTCCGCATCCCGGGTCAGGAAGGTGCCCTCGTCATCCTCCTCGGTGTAGAGCGGAGCCGAGAACGTCCCTTCCAGGGTGCGTGCAATCTTGTCGCCCGCTGCACAGTCTCCCTCCACCACGGAGTCGATGGAGTAGTCGAAGCCATCGGCGGTCCGCTCCAGGGCATCGTCTCTCATCCACTCCAGGCGCCCCAGGCTGTGCTCCTTGGAAACGGTCACAAAGTCCCAGGCCAGCTGCAGCTCGGACCGTGCGAACCCCTGGTCTTCCAGGACGGGAAAGACCTCTTGTGAGAAGTGCTTCCGTCGGCCTTCAAAATCGAATTCATCCTGGCGGGTGTTATCGCGCAGGGCCTTGAACACCGGGGAGGGTGCAACAGCGCCGCCATCGCTTGTCACCAGGCCACGAATGCCCACCACGTACCGGGTGCCGTGGTCCAGGGGCGCCATGGGTTGCAGGGAAAACAGCCGCTCGTCGTCGGATTCCGCTGTGGCATCCAGCTCCACGAAGTGGGGCACCCGCTCGCCGGTCTCGGCATTGACGACGACGGTCTTGACTCCCTCCCGCTCGTAGTCTTCCAGGCCCTCGTGGCCCACCACCCCGTCGAGGCTGACATCCTCGAACCAGGCCAGCAGCGCAGCGGTGGTGCTGAACCCGTCCAGCTCGTTGACGTAGTCGGGGCGCACCTGCACGCCATCCACATTCAACGGCAGGGCCTCCTCCCCAAAGGCGACGCGCTGTCCGGTCGCGCTCTCCGGGTCCTCTTCCAGGAAGAAAGACGACGGAAACGGAAGCGCACACAGCTCGGGCACCAGGGGATCGCAATCCGAAAAAGGAGTCGGCGTGCTGTCGGGGTCACAGGCCCCCAGGAGAAGGGAAAGATGAAGAAAAAGTGCCATGGATCCTCCCTAACCCGTCGGGCCGGGATTCATGAGAAGATGCCACTCACCCGGAGGAGCCATGATCCCTGCAATGTCCGCATTCGACCTGTTGCTGACCCTTCTCGGCTACCCCTTCATCGAGCCCGGGAAGACCGTGCTCTTCCTTCTCCTTCTGGGCTTTGTCTGGATGGCGATTCACGACTTCTTTCAGAGATCCAACGCCATCAAGCGGAACTTTCCGCTCTTGGGCATGGCCCGGTACATCATCTCCTCCCTCGGGCCGGAGCTGCGCCAGTACCTGTTTGCAAACGATCATGAAGAGCGCCCCATTCCCCGGTACATCCGGGAGTGGATCTACAAGTCCAGCGAACGAGAGGAAGCCACGGTCCCCTTTGGCACGCAGCTGGACCTGGACCAGCCGGGGACGCTGCTCATGCGCCACTCGCCGTTCCCCAAGACCCTCAAAATCGACGATGAGCGGGTGCTGATCGGTGCCGGGCGCCCCCAGCCCTACGAGGCCGCCCTGTTCAACGTGTCGGCCATGAGCTTTGGCTCCATGTCTCGCAACGCCATTCTGGCCCTGTCCAGCGGCGCTCGCATGGCCGGTTGCTACCACAACACCGGAGAGGGCGGCATCTCCCCCTACCACCTGGAGGGGGGCGCGGATCTCTCCTGGCAGCTGGGGACTGCCAAGTTCGGGGCCCGAAACCAGGACGGCACCTTCAACGCAGAGATGTTCAAGGAAAAGGCTGCCCACGAAAACGTGAAGATGATCGAGATCAAGCTCTCCCAGGGGGCCAAACCCGGAAAGGGCGGCATCCTCCCCCGAGAGAAGATCACCCAGGAAATCGCCAACATCCGCCTGGTGGAAGTGGGCAAGGACGTCATCTCCCCTCCCCGGCACGCGGAGTGGGACAGCGCCGAGGGCATGTGCGAGTTCATCGGCCGGATCAAGGAGCTCACCGACAAGCCGGTGGGCATCAAGTTCTGCCTGGGCAACCCGACTTTCCTGGACGACACCTGCCGGGCCATCAAGAGCGTGGGGGTGGGCCCGGATTTCATGAGCGTCGACGGCGCGGAAGGGGGCACAGGGGCCGCACCCCTCGCCCACTCCAACCTGCTTGGCTACCCCATGCTCGATGCGGTGATGCTCACGGAGAACAAGCTCATCGAGTACGGCCTTCGGGACCAGACGCGCATTTGCGCCTCGGGGAAGATCTGGACCGGCGGCGCCCTGGCTGTGGCCCTGGCGGCGGGTGCCGACTACGCGGCCAGCGCCCGGGGCTTCATGCTGTCCATCGGCTGCATCCAGGCCCTGCACTGCAACACCAACTTCTGCCCCACGGGGGTGGCCACCCAGAGCAAGTGGCTGCAGCGCGGGCTGGTGCCCAAGGTAAACGGCCCTCGCGTCGCCAACTACCAGCACGCCGTGGTCCACGAGTTTCACGCGGTCCTGGGCTCCTGTGGTCACTCAAAAGCCAGCGACCTGACCCGGGCAGACCTGATGAAGGTCGTGGGTTGGCACGACATCCGGCCCCTGAACGAGCTGGTTCCCTACCCTCCCCGAACCGGCGGCGGCCCCGGGGTTTCGGTACAGGACGGCAGTCTATAGGCGCGCTGCCCCGCCGTTCAGTGGGTCTTCTTGGCCTTCACCTCGAAGGCCACGTCGATGTGGGGCTGAAGGGTCGAGATGGCAATGCTGGCATCGGGCAGGTTGTAGGCCGGCCATTCCATGCCGAATTCCCCCTTCAGCGTCAGCTCCCCATTGGTTGCGTGAAAAAAGGCCGGCACCGCGATCTCCCGGGTGGCGGAGCGCACCTTCATCTCGCCCTTGAGCAGGATGGTGCCCTTGCCCTCCCCGGAGTTGAAGGTCTCCAGGTCCTTTCCGCCGATGGTGTGCACCTTGAATTCCACCGTGGGAAAGGCATCGACCGCCAGGACATAGTCGTGCATGCGGCTGTCGCGAATGCCCAGCTGGGTGGTCATGCTCGACACCTGGATGGTCAGCTTTGCGGGGTCCGCCTTGTCGATGTCCGTGTGGATCTCCCCGGAGAAGTTCCCCACCAGGCCCTCAATCTCGTGCATTGTGGCCACCATGTGGAAGGTGATGGAGCTTGCGGAGTCATCGAATGCATAGCGATCCGCCTGGGCGTTGGGGACAAGCAACAGGGGAAGATATGCGAGCATGGTGAACTCCGGTGAGGAGGCATTGTAGGACAGGACACCAGGAGAGGACACGCCAAACGTGCAGATCGATCCACCGCCCGGATAGAGGGGGGCCAGCGCCCAACGGCGGCAAGGAGATGCAACATGCGCGTAGGGATTTGCGGCTATCCAGGGTCAGGCAAGAGCACCGTGTTTTCCGCCTTGGCGCCGGGAGCGGGCAGTGCAAAGGGGGGAGTGACCTACGGAAACATCAAAGTGCCCGATGCCCGCATCGAGCAGCTCGCCGAGATCTTCGAGCCCAAGCGCAACGTCTACGCCGAGATCACGTTCATGGATGTGGGAGGCGGCACCGGGCGCTTTGATGGCGGCGCCTTTCCGCCGGACGTGGTGCAGCACATGCGAAACGCCGATGTGCTCGTGCACGTGGTCCGCTGCTTTGAGAGCCCCATGGTGGCCGAGGGGGCGGATGCCGGTCGGGACGTGTCCCGGTTCAACGACGAGCTGATTCTGCTGGACCTCTCCATTCTGGAGCGCCGGGGGGAGCGCTGGCGCAAGGAAAACAAGAAGGGCCCCGAGGTGGGAGTGAATGATCGCTGCGTAGACCACCTGGAGTCAGGCGAGCCCCTGCGCACCCTGGACGTTTCCCAAGAGGCCCTGGACACCCTGGTGGGAATCCAGCTGCTCTCGCTCACACCCCTGATCACCCTCTACAACCACTCCGAGGAAACCTGGGAGTCCGCCTCCGCAGAGCAGAAAGACATCCAGGGCGATGGCATCAACGGCGTGTCCCTTGGTTTGTGCGGAGAGATGGAGGCGGAGATTGCCCAGATGGAGCCCGACGAGCAGGCTGAGTTCCTGTCCGATCTGGGCCTGGGCGAGCCGGCCCGGAACGAGTTCATTCGCGCGGCCTACCAGCTGCTCGACTACATCAGCTTCCTCACCGCCGGCCCCGACGAGTGCCGTGCGTGGCCGATTCGCAAGGGCACCATCGCCCACAAGGCCGCCGGGGTGATCCACAGCGACATCGAGCGGGGTTTCATCCGTGCGGAGATCTACACCTTCAACGACATCCTGGAACACCGCACCGAGGCAGCGCTCAAGAGCCTGGGCAAGATCCGCCTGGAGGGCAAGTCCTACGTGATGCAGGATGGGGATGTGGTGAATTATCGGTTCAACGTGTAGGGCTGTGCTGATGAGCAACCGGTACTTTGGGAACGAGGG
>CAZSZE010000096.1:0-14997 GCA_964610645.1 uncultured Enterobacterales bacterium
GTTGTTGTCGATGCCGTCGCAGATCTCGTAGGCGGCGGGACTGGTGGCGGCGCTGTTGTCGTCGCAGTCGTCACCGTTGGCGCTATAGCCAGCGGGCATGTCGCAGGAATCCACGGTGGAAAGGGAGTCCCCGTATCCGTCTCCGTCTGCGTCCGCGTACCAGGTGGCGCCGACCCCCTCGTCGATGACCGAATCGCAGTCGTTGTCGGCCCCGTCGCAGATCTCGGCGGCGCTGGGGTAGGTGAGGGGATCGAGGTCGTCGCAGTCGTCGCTGTTGTCCACGTAGCCGGCGGGGGCCTCGCAGGTCCAGGCCTCGTACTGCTGCCCTCCGTAGCCGTCGCCGTCGGAGTCGCCGTAGAATGTCGAGCCGTCGACGAGGTCCGGGTCATCGGAATCGGCCAAGCCGTTGCAGTTGTCATCGAGTCCGTTGCAGGTCTCGGCAGCATCCGGGTTCACGGCGGCATCCGAGTCGTCGCATTCGGCGCAGGCGGCGAATCCGTCGCTGTCGTCGTCGGCATAGCCCACGGAGCCGTCGCAGTTGTAGTCGCTGGGATCCTCGCAGTCGGCCTCGATGGCGGAGGGGTTGAACCGGGCGTCGGTGTCGTCGCAGTCGTTGTCGTTGGCGACATGTCCTACGGGGGCCTCGCAGGCCAGGGTCAGCTCTTCCGGATCCCCGTACCCGTCTCCATCGTCATCCAGGTACCAGGCCGTGGCATCGAGGGCGTTGTCGTCGATCACCTCGTTGCAGTCGTTGTCCAGCCCATCGCAGTACTCCGCGGCACCGGGATGGACCTGGGGATTGTCATCGTCACAGTCCTCGGTGTAGCCGTCGCCGTCGGCGTCCTCGGGATCCGGCTCCACCTCCTCGCCAGTGTCGACCTGCCCGGTCTCGGTCTTCGGCGTTTCATCGGTTGTCTCGCAGCCACAGAGCACGAACATGAGAAGGAGGCTGCGCAAGGTGAATCCGGGTCGAGACGATGCCAGGCTGGAGGGTACCGCAGGAGGTGGGGCCTCCGAAAGGGCCCGCGGGCCCTTTCGGATGGACGGGCATCCCCAGGAACGGCCCAGCCGTCCATGCCGGTGGGCACGCCCGCCCGAGAATGGGTGCGTGGTAGGCTCTCTCGAAACGTCTTGGGAACTCCATGAAACCTCGCATCGGCTTTCTGCTTTTTGTCTTGGGACCTGCCCTGGCGTCCGCGCAGGAGGAGGCAGAACCCGCGGAAGCCGAACCCGAATCGACGGAGCCAGAAAAGGTTGAAGAAGCTCCCAAGGACAAGGCGGACCTGGTGCTGGACGAGAACCTGTTGGAGGCAGCGGAACCGCCTGAAGTCGACAAGTGGGATTTTGAGTTCTCCCTCCTGGGAGGTTCGGGCCTGCCCCTTTCGAAATTTGGCTTCGAGTTGAACTACGAAGGGCAGCTGCCGGCCATTCAAGCGGAGCTTGGATTTTCGATGCAGGCCCCCTTCATGTCGGAAAAGACCGACGTTCTTGCCTTGCGCTATAGCCAGGACGTCTTCGTCCCCCGGCAATACGCCACGGTGGAGGAAGGGGGCGACGGTATAGAGGGGGCGGCCACGGTGGTTGCTGTGACCGGCGGCATCGAGCACGTCCGGTACGAGGTTCCCGTGACTCTGGGACCCCTTGCCTTTCGCCCCTTTGTGCAGAGTGTTGCAGGAGGCTACCGCTTCGACGGGGAAGGGGGGAAGTTGGGCGGAGAGACCCACCCGGAATTGGGGCCACAGAACGCCCGCTGGAAATTTGGGTACGAGACCGGTCTGGGCATGAGCATTGGGCCGAACCCCGACCGCTGGAACCGGGCCATCACACCGTCGTTGGTTGTTCGCTATGACCTGGTGGATATCGAGTCGGATCTTGTGCTGGGCCACATGATTGTCAGCGGCCTGATCCTCGGCATTCCAATGGCGGCGGTTCAACTCATTGCCGAGGCCAAACTCGACGAGAGGCCCATGCTCAGAGACACCCTCAAGATCGCGTCCCAGGCCGCTTCAGCCTTTGTGGGGCATACCCTGCTGCATGATTCCCACAATTGGCCTTGGGCAGATCCACCCACCCTCGCCTACGAGCGGCCTGTCGCCGCGCTGCGATTCGACTGGTAGCGCTGCGATTCGACGGATGGCACCGAAAGAACGGGCGGTGCGTTGCCGGGACACGAGGTTTCACCCTATGATGGGCAGGCACCACCGGATGTCCATGGGACCGCTTGCATTGCTCACGGTGATGGCTGCCGGCTGTTCGGATTACCTGGTCCACCCGAAAAACGAACCGCCGCCAGGAGACACCGCGCCGCCGGACTGTGCGGACTTCGACCCGGGAGAACTGGCCTCGGTCACAGTGGATGAATCCTGCCTCCGAGAGCCCGGCGTGGGCACATTTCAGCCGGAAGTGGAGTGGCAATGGAACACGAATCCGATTCTGCCGGCGTACGACGACATCATGGCGGCTCCCGCGGTGGGCAACCTGAACGATGACAACCAGGACGGACTGGTCAACGGGGCCGACACCCCCGAGGTGGTCTTCACCACATTTTCCGGAGGGGCCTATTCCAGTGCGGGTGCTCTCAACGCCGTAATTGGAGATGGGTCTGGCACCCTGTGGTCCATTTTCGAAGCCGGGGGTCATGGATTTTATGGCGCAGGGGGGGTGGCCCTGGGGGATCTCGAGGGGGATGGCACCATCGAGGTATGCGCTGCGGGGACCACGGCTGCGGTGGTGTGTGTCAACGGCAGTGATGGGAGCTTTCTATGGGCGGGTGGCAGCGAGACAAAGGCCTACGGTTGCCCCGCAATCGCGGATTTGGACGGGGACGGAAGCGCTGAAGTCATCTTTGGGCGCCAGGTTTTCGATGCGGCAGGAAACCTGCTCTTTGTAGGGACGGAGGGATTTGGCGGTCCCCACCGGATGTCCTTTGCAGTGGACTGGGATGGAGATGGCCAACTAGAGGTAGTCGCGGGCCGCACTGTCTACGAGCTGGACGGGAGCATTCTCTGGAATGACCCGGCCAATGATCATGCAGCGGCGGTGGGAGACTTCAACGGAGATGGAGATCCGGACCTCGTGCGATCCGGGGATGGGGTCGTGCGCTTGACGTTCAACGATGGAACGGAAGGATGGAGCACCGCCATTCCGGGGGGAGGAAACGGCGGTCCGCCCACTGTGGCGGACTTTGATGGAGATGGTGAGCCGGAGGTCGGTGTAGCCGGCTCGGGCCAATACTCCCTGTTTGAGACCGATGGCACCGTTCGCTGGTCCAACAGCACCCAGGATCTCTCCAGCTCCCAGACCGGAAGCAGCGTGTTTGATTTTGAGGGGGATGGTGCCGCTGAGGTGGTCTACGCAGATGAGTTGAATCTGTGGATCTACAACGGGTCCGACGGCCAGGTGCGCTTGCAGCTCGATGGCCACGCGTCGGGCACCCTCATGGAGTACCCCCTGGTGGCGGACGTGGACAACGATGACAGCTCGGAAATCATCCTGGTAGGCAATGACTACACCTTCACAGGGTGGAACGGCGTCACGGTCATTGGCGACGTGGATGGCTCGTGGGCACCGGCCCGTCCCATCTGGAACCAGTACAGCTACCACATCACCAACGTGAACAATGATGGTTCCATCCCCGCTGTCCAGGTGGAGAATTGGCTGACCTGGAACAACTTTCGCGCAGCAGGGACGGAGCTGGGCCCCGCCCATTGGCAAGCCAATGTCCGGGTGGATGACCCTGCGATCTGCACCGCACGCTGCAGGGAGGAGGCCGTGGAGATTCACGTTCCCCTGTCCAACACCGGGCGAATCGATGCGGTGGATTTCGACCTGGTGTTGCAGGGGGGTGCGGAGGTGGCCCGGGAGACCATTCCCGGCTTGCGCAGCGGGGGCGCCCGCTGGTTTGGACCCTACACGGTCAGCCGACAGGAGTGGGGGAGTGGCCACCTGCTGGTCCGGGGGGATGCCGACGACGTGCTGGACGAGTGCAACGAGGTGGACAACCTGGTGAACCTGGGTTCCTGGCCCTGCCCGTAACCCTCACCGGGGCAGGGACTCCCAGGGACCGGAAATCGCCACCGTCTTGTGGAGCAGGGATTCTGCGGCGTGCTGCCAAGGAGTTGGCTGAGTCGCGGGAAAGCTGTCACTGGTGCACTCTGGGGAGGAATCGGTGTTGCGACCCCCTTTGGCCTTCATTAATATCCGTCCCTGGGATCATCGTTGATCGAGAAACTACGAGACACACCCTTTCCGTCCTGGCCTGCCTTCACCGATGAAATGGTGGAGGCTGCAAGCCGAGTGCTTCGCTCGGGCAAGGTCAACTACTGGACAGGGAACGAGGGAAAGAGCTTTGAACGAGAGTTCGCTGGTTGGGTGGGTGCCCGTCATGGGGTTGCCATGTCGAATGGCACAGTGGCCATCGAGGCGGCGCTCTATGCCATGGGCATCGGTCCAGGGGATGAGGTCGTGGTCACTCCGCGTACTTTTGTGGCCTCTGCCAGCGCAATTGTGCGCATGGGGGCTCGCCCTGTGTTTGCCGATGTGGAACGGGACAGCGGAAACATCAGCGCAGCCACTGTGGAACCGGTCCTGACGGATCGGACGCGGGCAGTCATTGCGGTCCACCTTGCGGGTTGGCCGGTGGAAATGGCGCCTTTGATGGCCCTTGCTGCAGACCGCAACCTGGTGGTCATCGAGGATGCTGCCCAGGCCCATGGGGCCATGCTGGACGGCAAGATGGTGGGTTCCCTTGGGCATCTGTCGGCTTTTTCCTTCTGCCAGGACAAGATCATGACCACCGCGGGGGAGGGGGGCATGGTGACCTGTGATGACGCCGATCTGTTCAAGCGGCTCTGGTCCTTCAAGGACCACGGCAAGGGCTACGACACGGTCCACCACAAGAAGCACCCCCCCGGGTTCCGCTGGCAACACGAGGACTTTGGGACCAACTTCCGCATGACGGAGGTGCAGTCTGCGGTCGGGCGAGAGGCGTTGAAGGAGGTCGGTTCCTGGCTTGAGACGCGTCGACGCCACGGTGCCCGCCTTGTCTCCCATCTTCGGCAATTCGACGGGGTACGGGTCCCCACGCCACGAGATGGCATTGTGCATTCCTACTACCGCTTTTACTGCTATCTGGAGCCGGAACGCCTCAAGCAGGGCTGGGACCGGGCCCGTGTCATGCAGGAGTTCAATGCTCTGGGTGTGCCCGCCTTTTCAGGGAGCTGCAGCGAGATCTACCGGGAGAAGGCATTTGAGATCCACAATCTCAGGCCGCCCGAGCCCTTGCCGGTGGCCCATGAACTGGGGGAGACCAGCCTGATGTTTCTCGTGCACAGCATGCTGACAGATGCCGAGATCGATGACACCTGTACAGCGATCACCCGGGTCTTCAACGAGGCCTCCGCCGGAGCAGCAGCCTGATGCGTATTTTTCATGTACGAGTGACTCCGTCCATGGTGAAGCGGGCGGTTGTTGACTGCGTGGCGGTGCAGCTGTCCTTCATGGCTGCCTATTTCATGCGCCTGATGATCTTGAACTTCTCCTACCCGGAGGAGCCGATTGCGCCGTTGTTGGACATCTTCATCTTTTCCTACTTGAAGAGTTCCCTGCTTGTGGGCGGCGTGTTGCTGGCTGCTTTCCTGATCGCCGGGTTCTATACGAACAGCCGAATGGTTCGGTCCTTCCGGTTGTTCTGGATCAGCCTCGTGGTGGCCGTCGGGTACGGCATCTTTGCGGGGTTTGCGTTCATTCTCAACAACTGGTTCCAGATTCCTCGCGGTGTCATTCCTCTCGGTTGGTTGTTCACGCTTGCATCCATTTCTGGGCTGCGAGTGGCATCGACGATGCGAATTTTCGACATCCGGGTGACTCGGTCGATGTTGCTTCGCTTGGCAGCCGACTGTGTGGTGGTCCAGTTGGCCTTTTTGGCAGCCTACGGGATGCGGTTGGCGATCCTGAGCTTCACCTTTCCGGATGAACCGCTCCTGCCGCTCGCCTACAACTTCATGTCCTCCTATGTGAGGAGCTTCATGCTGGTTGGCGGCGTCATGTTGGCTGCCTTTTCCGTGGCCGGATTCTATACCGGCGGCCGGATGTACCGGTCCTTCCGATTGTTCTGGATCGGTCTCGTGGTGGCTGCCGGGTACGGCATCTTTGCGGGGTTTGCATTCCTCCTCAACAACTGGTTCCAGATTCCACGCGGCGTCTTTCCCCTTGGTTGGTTGTTCACGCTGGTCTCCATTTCTGGAATGCGCGTGGCGTCCATGACCTGGGCCTCTGTATTGAAGGCGGAGGGTCGGCTCCTGGGGCGTCCAGAGGCGCAGGACAACAGGGTGAACTCGGTGCTGGTGATCGGCGGAGCCGGCTACATCGGATCGGCTCTGATTCCGCGGCTGATGAAGGGGGGGTACAACGTTCGGATTCTCGACCTGCTCCTGTGGGGGACAGACCCCATTGGGGAGTGGATCAACCATCCTCGGCTGGAAGTGGTGAAGGCCGATCTCCGGCAGATCGACAAGATCGTGGAATCCATGCGGGGAATGGATGCTGTGATCCACCTGGGTGGCATTGTGGGCGATCCAGCCTGCTCCCTGGATGAGGATCTGACCATCGATGTCAACCTGGCTGCGACGCGCTTGATCGGGGAAATCGCTCGGGGTGAAGGCGTACAGCGTGTGCTCTTTGCGTCCACCTGTTCGGTCTACGGTTCGGGGTCCGATCTGCTCTCCGAGACCAGTGCCACCACCCCCTTGTCGCTCTACGCCAAGACAAAGCTGGCCTCCGAACAGGTGTTGTTGGAGATGCAGGACCATGAGTTCGCTCCGGTGATCTTCCGCTTTGGAACGATCTTTGGATTCTCCGGGCGCACAAGGTTTGACCTGGTCGTCAACCTGCTCACGGCGAAGGCAGTGCAGGAGGGGAAGATCACAGTGTTTGGCGGGGATCAGTGGCGTCCCTTCGTCCATGTGGATGACGCGGCGCAGGCGGTGTTCATGCTGTTGGAGGCGCCCCTGGAGAACGTGCGGGGGGAGGTGTTCAACGTGGGGTCCGAGGCGGGCAATCTCACGATTCAGCAGGTCGCTGAGGTGGTGAAGTCGGTGGTGCCGGATGCGGAGATCGTGAACATGGGCGGGGACACGGACAAACGCAACTACCGGGGGGACTTTCGAAAGATCAACCTCGCCATCGGTTTCGAGGCCAAGTGGTCCGTGGAGGATGGAGTGCGGCAGATTGAGAAGGTCCTGCGGGCCGGGAAGATCAGTGACTACACGGAGTCCCGGTTCAGCAATGTCCGCTTCCTGACCGAGGCCTCTGAGGGAACCATGGCCAAGCCGAACACAGACTGGCCCGTGCACCTTCTGGAGGAGCAACAAGTGGTTTTGGATGGTGGGAGCCCGGTGGCCGCTGGCCCGACGGCCGCCTCGCCCCAGGCAACCGAGGAGACGTGATTCCGGTTATCGGGGCATTGTCGGTTCTTCTGTCAGGCTGCGGTGGAACAGGTGACAAGGGGGACAAGGCCGAGGACACGGGGCCGGGCCTCACGGACAGCGACAGCGGCCAGGACACCGACAGCGGCGTCGACAGCGGCGTCGACAGCGGCGTCGACAGCGGCGTTCCACTTGTGGGATCAGTTTTGACCACAGACGGCCCCTGGTTTGTGGATCCCGAAGGGGGCGTGGTGATTCTGCGCGGGATCAACCTCTCGGGTGCATCCAAGGTGCCGCCATACCTTCCCTATGAGGAGGAGAGCGCACTGGATCCACTTCCTGGACTGGGCTTCAACGCGGTGCGCCTGTTGTTCACCTGGGAAGCCTATGAGCCCACCGATGGAAGCCGGGACACGGCCTACCTGGATGCGATTGAGGCAGCCGCGACGGCAGCATGGGCCCGTGGCATGTACGTGGTGATCGACTTTCACCAGGACGGCTTCTCCCGTCATCTCGCGGGAGGCTGCGGCGACGGCTTTCCGCCCTGGGCCATTCCACCGGGGGCGAGTCTTGACACGCCGGACAACGGCGAGGACTGCGCCTCCTGGGGACTGCTGGTGGCCACGGACGTGGATGTCCACGATGCCTTTTCTGCCTTCTACGCTGACACCCACGGCGTGCGAACCCGGTACCTGGCACTAATGGCCGAGCTGGCCCAGCGATTTGCCAGGGTGGAGGGCGTGATTGGGTATGACCTGATCAACGAACCCTGGGGATGGGAGAGCAGCGAGTTGTCGCCCTTGTACGAGGATGCAGCAGCAGCGATTCGGGCCGAGCATCCGGATGCGATCCTGTTTGTAGAGGGGCACGCCGACACCAACTCCGGTGTCATCCAGACGGGACTGGCAGAGCCGTCCTTCGACAACTTTGTCTACGCCCCCCACTTCTATGAAACCCTCGTGCTCACCAGCCACGCCTGGTCCGGGCTCTCCTACGCCACGGACGTGGGATTCCAGACCATGACCGAGAAGGCCTCCGAATGGAACGTGCCGCTCCTGGTGGGGGAGTTTGGTGCGCCTGCTGGCACCTGGAACGGGCTGGCCTATGTGGACCTTCAGTATGAGCGCCTGGACGACAACCTTGCCTCGGGTACCCAGTGGAATGTCACTCCGGGCTGGTCGGAGGCCCACAAGGATGGTTGGAACGGCGAGGATCTGAGCATCCTGGATGATTCAGGCAATCTTCGGGACAACTTTCGAGTGCGCCCGCAACCAAGGCGCTTTGCTGGCGAGCCCATTTCCTTCCAGGTGTCCAGCGGGGGGGTGGAGACCCGTTGGACAAATGATCCGTCCCTGGGGGAGACCGTTTTCTTTCTGCCCGCTGTGGAGTTCTATGGAGCCAGCAACGTGCAGATTTCAGTGACGGATTCCTCGATGCAGTGTGTACACGATGCCGGGAGCAAGACGATCCGGTGTACGGGGGGAGCAGCTGGGGAGGTGCAGGCGGGCGTCACGCCCCTTTGAGGGGTGTACTCTCCCCGTCAAACTGGGAGAGCAGCTCGCCGAGGAGCTTCAGGCTGAACGGCTTTCCCAGGTGCTCCTGCATGCCTGCTTCACGACAAGCCCGGACATGGTCCTTGCCCTGGTGGGCGGTGATCGCAACCACAACCGGTGGGTTGTCTCCCGCCTGTTCCAACGCAAGCCGCGTTGTTTCCATCCCGTCCATACCCGGCATCTCACAGTCCATGAGCACGAGATCAAAGGACCCGGATCTCAGGATTTCAAGGGCCTGCAG
This sequence comes from uncultured Enterobacterales bacterium, assembly GCA_964610645.1. Taxonomy (GTDB): domain Bacteria; phylum Myxococcota_A; class UBA796; order UBA796; family CAJQPC01; genus JAYZDK01. The sequence continues at coordinate 9,219 of CAZSZE010000096.1, forward strand.
CCCATTGGCCGCCTCTGCAACTTCCCACCCGAAGAACTCCACCATGTCAGCGGTGGTTTCCCGGGCGAAAGCGTTGTCGTCCACCACCAGAATGCGCTTTGACATGACCGCTATCCCTCCTTGGGCACCGGATTTTCGCTTAGGCTAAACAGCACGGTCGTGCCTTCATCTGGCTTGGACTCCAGCCAGATCTCACCCCCATGGCTTTCGATGATCTTCTTGACCAGCGCCATGCCGACGCCGGTGCCTTGTTGGTTGAGGCCCTGGTGATCAGCCCTCTTGAACGGGGTGAAGATATTCTCCAGGTCCGCCTCGCCGATGCCCACCCCTTTGTCCCGGACGTAGATCACCGGAAGGTCCTTGTGGGACTTCCCCAGGCCGATCTCGATCTTCACGGGCTCTTTGTCGGTGTACTTGATGGCGTTGCCCACAATGTTCTGGAAGACCTCCTTGATGAGCTGCCGCTGGCAGACGACGGAGGGCAGATCGTTGGTTCGGTGAATCTGGATTTCCCTGGAATTGGAACTGGTGGTGTCCAGTGCTAGTGCATCGACCAAAGCGTTGAGGTCTGTCAGCTCCAGGGGGAATGCGCCGACCTCAAAGCGCAGGTACTGCATGACGCCCTGGAGAGTGCCCGTCATGGAAGAGGTTGCACGGGAGATTCGGTCCACTTGCCGTTGGGTCTGATCCTCCAGGTTGTCGGCCAGGCAGGCCTGGATCAAGTCAATACCGTTGATGACCGTGTGGAGGGTGTTTCTCAGGTCGTGGACCAGGAGGTTTGTGAAGTCCTTCAGCCGCTCGTTCTGCCGGGTCAGCTCCTGGACGGAACGTTCAAGACGAGCGACGTTCGGGCTCTCGTCTACCGTTGGAACGCAGATCAATGTCTGCTCTCCGTGGGCATCGGGTTCGGAGACGGTCACGGCGACACAGGACCCCGTTCCGTCCTCGGTGGCCACTGTGCAGGTGAGAGGCAATGAGTGGTCTTTGCCTCGCAGGAGGGTTCCCAGCGCTTCCAGGGACTCGCCGACAAAGAGATCGATCACAAATTTGCCCACCAGGCTCTCCGGAGTGTGCCCGGAAAGCGATGCAAGTCGAGGAGTGCAGGACAGAATCAAGAGGGAGTTCTGGTCAAAGACGCAAGCCAGGAAGGATGCGGCATCAATTCCCATCGAACCTGTGCTTTGCTGGTCGTCCATCGATTGTCCTGATACGATCCTATCTCTCCGGAGGATCAAGACAAGGTCATGGATAGCTTTGAACTTTGCCGCATCGCATCCGAGAAGGCCTGCTGGTCCTTTGCGGAAGAACTGGATGGGCTGACATTCAACTTCGAGAGGCGCTTTCTGCCGGCCAGGGTTTGTGGGAACAAGCTGCCGGTCTGGCTGACAAAGGACCAGGTCCGCACCTTGAACCAGGTCCGCGGATTCAGCTATGCCCACATCTTCCTCTTTGCAGAGCAGTTCATCATCCAGCAGACCTGCACCAGTGCCACCGGGTACGTGCACCAGGACTCAGAGGCCTTGGGTGCCCTTCTTGGATTCTCAAATGAAGAGGTCAAGCACCAGCGCATGTTTGTCATGATGAAGGACCTCATGGAGGAGGGACTTGGCTTCCGCCCTGGAGAGCTGCCCAACAAGGAGGAAGTGGCTCGCCTGGTCTGCTCCCATTCCCCCTTTGCCGTCTTCATGTTGATCCTGGCTTTGGAAGGGGTGACGCAGCGCCACTATGTGGAGTGTTTTCGCGACGAGGAAGCCAACCTGGATGATGGATTTGTAAAGGTCTTTCGCCTTCATTGGACGGAGGAAGCCCAGCATGCACGGCTCGATGCTGTGCAGATCCGGATCCTGGCCGACACCATGGCCCCCGGTGAAATTGCCGCCGCTGTGGTTGAATTCAATGGTTTGCTCCAGGTCATGGCGGGACTTCTTCGAGACCAGGACGAGCTTGACCTGGACAGCTTTGAGCGGGCGCTCGGGGAGCCCTTTTCCCCGGCACAACGACAGGAGCTGTTGGCTGCACTCCACCAGGAGTGGCTCTGGACGTTTCTTGTGAGCGGGCTGGAGCATGCCTCCTTCCTGGCCGTCTATGAAGATGTGGTGCCGGAGGGGATGCTGAGCGTGGATGACATCATCGCGGGTCTGTGGGCGACCCTTCCAAGAACCGGGCCGGGCCAATCCAGCGAACCGCGCGTCAGAGGTTGATTGGCCCTGGCGCTGCGTGGGTCCTGGCGATGGTCCCGGGATGTACGGACAAGGACTTTCAGCCCGTGGATACGGACACCGGATCCCCACCAGAGGTGCCGTGCCCCGACGAGCTGGAGGGGGGAGAGCCAAGCGAGATCTACAACCACCAGGTGGTGGGTGCATCCTCTACGGATGGGTGGGAGTTCGTTTCCCAGGAAGGGACGCTGCTAAGACATGCCTCGGTGCCGGATGGCCTGGCCTGGCCCGATGGCCGGGTCTGGATCTATTTCGTCAACGGCCAGTCAGGGCAGCATGGGATCTTCATCGCCGAGCGCCGGGCGGACGGCACCTTCGAGACCGTGGACTGCGTGCGAATCGATGGGGAGTTCGAGGGCAACGCCGTGGATCCGAACGTGCAGATGCTGCCGGATGGGCGGGTCTTGTTGCACTTTTTCAAAGGGTCCTTCGTCGAGCCATCTGGGGAAGATGGGTTCCCGATTTACAGCGCGGTGTCCGAGGATGGGGTGCACTTCCAAGTGCAGAACAAGGTGTGGGAGTCGGACGAGGGGGCCACGGATCCCTCTGTGGTCCAGACCGGCAGCGGAGACTGGTTGATGGTGATTTGGGATCAGGAACTCGCTCGCCTGGCCCGCAGTACAGATGGGATTTCCTACGGGGAGACCGGGCAGGAATTCCCCGGGGGGACTGCGGAGTTGTCCCGCTTTGAGGATGGCTCGATTCGCCTCTACCAGGCAGGCGTGGGCGGACTGGATGTCTGGGAGTCCACGGATGACGGGCAGAACTTTGCCATGCATGGACCCACCGGCCTTCCCAGGGCCGATGCCTCCATCGTGCACGAAATCGAGGGCGGCCAGACCATTTTCCACTACGCGCCGGGTCTTCCCACGCCACCCTAGCCAATCACCGGGTTGCAGGTACAATCTCCGCCTGCCTGCTACCCTGTAGAAAAGGGGTGTCTCTCCTCGATGACCATTCCATTTCCAGGGCCGGGCGAACCGCCAACGGAAGAGAGCTCCGGCCACACACCGGATTCCCTTGTGGCCCACCTCAAGGAAAAGGGTGCAGCAGGACTTTCACTGGCGGGTGCCCACCTGGTGGATCAGGATCTGACGGGCGTTGACCTGAGCGGTGTCGATCTGTCCAACGCAGACCTCAGCCGCGCCAGCTTGAACGGAGTCTGCCTGGCGGGGGCCAATCTTGCGGGGGCGACCCTGTATCGGGCTTGCCTGGACGAAGCGGAGCTCCTGGGGGTCAGTCTCGTTGGGGCCAATTTGCAGGAGTGCTCGGCGGCCCGGTCCTCCTTTGGCCATGCGAACCTGAAGGAAGCCAACCTGATGGGGGCAAAGCTGGAGGACGCGACCCTCACCGGGGCAAACCTCAAGAGCGCCGACCTTCGCCTGGCGGATCTTTCCAATGCCCGGATGCGAGAGTGTGATCTAAGCCACGCGCTGTTGAACCAGTGCGAGCTTGCAGGCGCAGACCTGGGGGGGAGCAATGTCGATCACGCGGTCTTCGACGAGGCCCACCTTCGCCAGACCCGCCTCGCGGACCTTCGGAGTTTTGATACCTCGCGCTGGATTGCCGTTCGGTTTGAGCAGATGGACTTTGTGGGTGCCCACCTGCTTCGCCGCCACATCATGGACCAGAACTACCTGCACGAGTTCCGACGCCAGAGCCGGGCCAGCGAGTGGGTCTACCGCTTGTGGTGGGTGACGTCGGACTGTGGGCGCAGTTTCTTCCGATGGGGTTTGTGGACCCTGCTGATCGCCATGGCATTTGCCTATGTCTACACCCAGGTGGAGGTGGACTTCGGGCCCCACGAGACAGCACTGTCGCCGCTCTACTATTCGCTCGTCACCCTGACCACCCTGGGGTACGGGGATGTGCTTCCCACCTCGTTGGCTGCCCAGGTGGCTGCCATGGTGGAGGTCCTGCTGGGGTACATCATGCTGGGTGGGTTGCTGGCCATTTTTGCAACCCGCATGGCACGGCGTTCCGAGTAGACCCCATGAAGATTCTGGGCCTTTTCAAGCGAAAGTCCCCCAAGGACAACCTCGTCCAATTGCTGGGTGATGCAGAGCTTCCCGTCTTTCCAGCCCTTGTGCTGCAGGCCCTGGCCTTGCTGCGGGACCCGGAATCCAGCCCCTCGGAGATCGGCCGCCTGGTGGCATCGGACCCCGGGCTTTCCGTTCGGGTGCTTCGAATGGCCAACTCGTCGGCCTACCGGGACCGCGCCAAGGTGAACGATCCCGGCCATGCGGTGGTCCTGCTCGGGAGGCGGGCTGTGGAGTCCCTGGTTCTTGCGGTTGCTGTCCGGGGGGTGCTGCCCGCCGAGAGCATGCAGGGGTTTGACTCGGAGCGGTTCTGGGGTTCGGCAGCCCGCCGTGCTGCGCTCGGCCACAGCCTTTCAGACCTGCTGCATCCAGCCAAGAACGGTCTGGTCTTCAGCGCGGGCTTGTTGCAGGATTTGGCCATCCCCTTGTTGGTCCACCGGGGACCGGATGGCTATGGCAGCGTGCTGGAGGCCTGGCACGAGGAAGGTGGTAGCCTTGCGGAACGGGAGGAGGAGAAGTTTGGCTGGAACCATGCTGAAGTCGCTGGTTGGCTGTGCGAGCGGTGGGAGTTTCCATCGGAGCTGCAGCAGGCCATCCGCTGTCACCATGGGGGGGAGGGGTCCGACTCCCTTCCTGCGGCCGTTGCACTGATCGCTCTGCTACCAGAAGGGGACTTCGAGATTGAAGAGCTGGTCGAGGTCGCCCACAAGGAGCATGGGCTCTCGAAGGCGCGGGTGGCAAATGCCGTGGAGGAGGGACTTCAGGCCGCCAAGGAGCTGGCCAGGATGTTTGGATGACCCGGAGAACCCCTCTGCTGGGGACCTCCAGCGTGCCGTCTTCCCTGTGGCGGTTTCTCCTTCTCTCCGGACTGGCCTGCTTTCTTCTTTGGTGGTGGACGGCCCCTCCTGGCGGAGGCACTCAGAGTCTGGCGGGAGTCTGGCCTGCGTCCATTCAGGCGGGGGACTCCACAGAGACCCGCCACCTCTCCATTCCGGTGGTGTTCGACCTGGCGGGCATCGACAGCCTGGCGACTGTCCGCTGGGACATTCCGATCTCGCTGACGGGAACGGAGTCTGAGCTGGGTGTCCTTCTTCAACGGCCGCGCCACTCGGCCTTGTTGGACTGGGATGGGGAGGTGATTGGTGGCATCGGGGACTTTGGGCAGGGAGCTGATTCCGGCCGGGCCAACCGGGTCTTGCTCTCGTCCATTCCTCCTCGATTGGCGGGCGCTGGAGCGCACCGACTGGGGATCACTGTTCGAGGGGCCTTTGGTGATGGTGGGCTTGTCCGGGCAGTGCAATTCGGAGACTTGGAGAACCTCAAGCGCCTCAGTCATCGGCATGAGGTCCTGTACCTGGGCTTGGCAGTTCTTCTTGCATTCGCTTCCATGATCCACCTCCTGCTGGCGTCGATGCGGACACAGCGGCCGATGTTCCTGGGGTTTGGTTTCTTCTGCGGAGCGGTTTCGATCTGCCTCTTCGCCCAGTCCGAGGCCTGGTACCTCTTGTCGGAGAACCTGGA
>CAZSZE010000097.1:0-3730 GCA_964610645.1 uncultured Enterobacterales bacterium
GGCCTGCGGTGTGGGCCAGGCGCTTCAACTCGGCGAGGGAGTCCAGGGCCTCGGCCTTGCTGCCTGCCGCCATGCCCAGCAGGAGGGTCTTTTCCCTGTTGTCGGTGGCCAGGGCTTTCTGGGCCCGGGCGAATTGTGTCTCCAGCTCGCGGATGAAGGTATCGAAGTCCTCCTCCCACCCGTGCACAGAGCCGTGGTTCTCGGTGCGCCACATCTCCTCCTCGGCCCCATCCGGGGGAAGGAGATGGGCCATTTCGACGGCCCCGGGCAGTCCATCCATTCCCGCTTGGATCACCACGACCGCGTCGAGCTGCAGCAGGGCGAGGTCGGTCAGGTTGTCCTTGGTGACGCCTTCCCCCCGCAGGTGGGTGACCACCAGCCGCAAGCCACGGAAGCGGCTGCTGCCCGCCCGGGAACGCCCCAGGTCTGGAATGAAGATGCGGTGGGCATCCCCAACGATGACCTTGTCCACCCGGCCGGCGCGGTCCACCAGAAGGCCAAGTTGGCGGGAGGTGGAACGGGAGAGCTCCGCCAGGCGCCGGGCTAACTCCGGGTGGATGAAGTCCCCCCGCGGCACCTGGCGCTTGTAGAGCGCGAGCAGAGGCTTGGTCTGGGAAGCCTTCAGGCCCTGGGTGTTTCCGTGGAGATCAGGAATCGGTCTGCTCGGGCGCCTCCACGACGGGGGGAGGAGGCGGCGGGACAGCTTCACTTGCTGCGGGGGCCGGTGCAACCCGGTTGACCAGGGCTGGGATGTCCACGCCGATGCCGGCCTTCAGCTCCTCCACGAACTTGACGGAGTTTGCAGCCGTGCCGTTCGGGCCAGGGAGAATGGTCAGCTTGTCCACGTGAATGCCGCTGATGGTGTCCACCAGGGAGGACATCACGTTCTGCAGCTTCTGCATCAGGAAGATGTCCCGGGCGCTCTCGCCGCCCTCCTGCCAGGTCCGGATCATCTCCTCCAGCACAATGACGGTGGCCTTGCCGTCCTCCAGGATCTTGGCGGCCTCTCCTTTCGCCTCGGATTGCTTGGCCTCCATCTGGGCCTTGGCAGGCTCCAGGATGTCGGCAGCCAAGCGCAAGCGCTCCTGCTCGATCCGGGCCTTCTGGACCTTTAGCTCGGCCTTGGCCCGGGCCAAGGCCGCGTGGACCTCGCCCACCTGTTCCGCCACGAGGGCCTCCCCCCGGGAGGTGGCATCCGCAATGCGCTTTGCGGTCTCCGCCCGGGTGATTTCTATTTGCGCCTGGGCTTCGATGACCCGGGCCTCCTTGCGGTTGGTGGCATCCTCGATCACGGACTCAGTTTTGTTGGTGGCCTCAGCGGTGCGGGCCCGGCGCTGGATTTCCGCGGTCTGGCGACGTCCGATGGAGTCCAGGTACCCGACCGCATCGGAGACGTTCTGGATTTTCAACTGGTCCAGGGTGAGCCCGAGCTTGGCCAGGTCGATTTCCGCCTCGTCCAGGAGTTTCTCCCCAAAGGCGAGCTTGTCATCGTTGACCTCTTCCGGCGTCAGCAGCGCCAACACCCCCCGCAGGTTGCCCTCCAGGGTGTCCTTGGCGATACGGATGATCTCCGAGCGGCGCCGGTCCTGAAATCGGACCAGGGCGTTGTGCAGCAGGGGCTGGTGTCCAGCCACTTTCAGGTTGGCCACGCCCTGCACGGTCAACGGAATGCCGCCGCGGGAGTAGGCGTCGGTGACCACCACCTCCACGGTCATGTTGGTCAGGTCCATGCGGGAGACCCGCTCCACGAGCGGTTTGCGGATGGACATGCCCCCCTTGACGATGCGGTAGCCCACACGCCGGTTGTCCACCACGGAGTGCCCTCCGGCGAACACCAGGACCTCGTTGGGGCCGCAGATGTAGAGCAGGTTCTTGATGGTGAGCCAGAAGGCCAGCGAAAAGAGAATGGCCACGCCCAACAACGCGATTGCGGTGGAGATCATGACTTCACCTCCTTTCGGGGTGCGAGGATTTCAAGCACATTCACGCCGGTGGTATCTGCCAGCTCCTGGAGGACCTGTTGGACCATGGCCGGGAAGCCGGCGGTGTACCGGGCGAGGGAGGCACCATCGCCGTCGTCCAGCAGGTTGACCTCCCCAATCTCCACGGAGTTCACCCGGTCGATCACCGTCTGGAGCACTGGTTCCAGGTTCTGGATCAGGAAAATGTCCCGGGCATCCTCCCCGGCTTTCTGCCAGGCCTCGGTCATGAGGTTGAGCACGTGGGCCATGGCGTTTCCGCTCTCCTCGATGTCGGCAGCAGCGCCTCGGGCGCGAAACGCCTCGGCTGACTGGTCTGCCTTGGCGGGCAGCACCACTTCGGCCACGAGGCGGGCCTCCTCCACCTGGCGCCGAAGCTCCTGGAGTTCCTGCTCCGCCTCCGCCCGGGCCTGGAGCGCGGCCTGTTCGGTGGTCTCCTCCACCGCTCGCGCCTGCGCCTCCAACTCCGCTTGGACCTTCCGCAGCTCATTCTGCTTCTGCAGGACTGTGGCCTCGGCCTGCTGCGTGGCCACCTCCCCCTGTTGTTGCGCCTGGGCCTCGGCTTGTTCCGCCTGGGACTTGGCCCGGGACTCGGCCACCTCTGCGGTCTTGATGACCCTTGCGATCTGCTCCCGCCCGATGGAGGACAGGTAATTCACGTCATCCGAGACGCTCTGGACCTTGAGGGTGTCCAGCTGCAGCCCGAGCTTGGCAAAGTCATCCCCGGCCTCGGTCATGAGGGCCTTGGAGAACTTCAGGCGGTCCTCGTTCACCTCCTCGGGGGTCAGGGTGGCCAACACACCGCGCAGGTGGCCCTCCAGGGTTTCCTTGCTCACCCGGCGGATCTCGTCGATGTCCCGCCCGAGAAAGCGCTCGATGGCGTTGTTCACAATGTCCGGGGAGTCGGACACCTTGACGTTGGCGATGGCGTGGACCTGCAGGGGAATGCCCCCCCTGGAGTAGGCATTCCGGGTCTGGATTTCGATGGGAAGAATGCGCAGGTCCATGCGATCCACGCGCTCGAAGAAGGGCGTTCGCCAGCGCCGGCCCCCGTAGATCACCCGGTAGCCCACCGCGGTGCCGTCGGTGAGTTGGCGGCGGCGTCCGGAAAAGATCAGCACCTCGCTCGGTTCGCAGATGAAAAGGAAGGACCGGGCGACCACCACCAGGATTGCCAGCAGGAACAATCCGGCAAAGACACCCTGAGCCAGAGCCATGAGCGCCATGAAGTCGAGCAAGAGCGGGATTGTCATGAGGGGCTCCTAGTGGCCGGGGGAGATGGACTCTACGGTGGCGATTCCATCCCGCGCGGCGATGATCAGGACCCGTTCCCCGGGGGGAAGGGTGCGGTGTTCCTGGGTGATGGCGGGGAGATCCAGAATCTGGCCATGGGCCTGCACCCGGATCTTGCCGGTGCGATCCGGCCCCAGGGGAAGGAGGACTTCCGCCTCCAGACCCGCCAGCTTGCTGGCATGGGAGGTGGAGTCCACCGAGGAGTTTTGAAGCTTGCGAAAACCCCAGGCTGCGGAGTAGCCGAGCACGAGCCCCAGTCCTCCTGCGGCGGGAAGGTGGATCAGCAGAGGTTGGCCCAGGAAGTGGAGGACGCTTCCGGTCACGCCAAAGGAGCCCAGACCGTAGGTCCAGAACCGCATGGAGAGAAAGGGAAGGAGCATGCCCGAGGAGACGGAGCCCACGGCGTTGTCTCCGACGACCAGCTCGTGGCCACCGGCGTGTGCGTCGACATCGACGTC
>CAZSZE010000097.1:3830-14844 GCA_964610645.1 uncultured Enterobacterales bacterium
GTCGACATCGACGTCGACGTCTGCGTCCACGTCGACGTCCATGTCCACATCGGTGTCCGCGTCGAAGTCATCTCCCCCCAACACCACCGAGGCGGCGATGAGGGCAAGTCCAAATCCAGCGCTGGCCAGGTAGATCGTCAGCATGGGGGGTGTGCCAGGCGTGATTCTGGCACAGGCGGTTGGCTCGCGGGGCCGGGGCTACCGGCTGGCTGCGATGGCGATCCAACTCCAGGCTGCAATGAAGCACAGGCCTCCCAGGGGGGTAATGGCGCCCAGGGCCCGTTGGCCTGTCAGGACCATGGCGTAGAGGGACCCGGAAAAGAGAGCAATTCCAGCGACAAAGAGCCAGCCCGCACCGCGGGGAGGGGGGGCGGTGGCATGGAGTGACCACGCCCCCAGGACAAACAGGGCCAGGGCGTGGATCAAGTGGTAGAACGCGCCGGTTCGCCACACAACCAGCATTTCAGGGGGGACGCGCTCCTTCAGACCATGGGCGCCAAACGCCCCTGCTGCCACCCCCAAGGCTGCAAGCGCTGCACCGACTCGAATCCAAAGCATGGTTTCTACCTCCGCGGCCGGTTTATCATCCCCGGGCATGATTCTCCTCCTCCTGGCCTGCGCGGGCGTTCCGGATCCCCCCTTGCCCCTGCCGCCGGGGGCATGGACGCTGGAGGGTGAGGGCGTGGTGGGGGAACTCACCGTGGAGGACGGGGCGTGCCGCGTGGGGCTCTGGGGGCCGACGTTTCGGGCAGGGGCTGGGGAGTCGGTGCCTTGCGGATTGGAAGACGACCCGGGCGGGGTCTGGGTGCACCTTCCCCTGGAGATGGGGGCGGGGATCGGGATGGCGGTGATGCAGCTGTCGGAGGACGGGGCGCGGCTGCCCCTGGGGGAGCGGGCAGGCGAGTGGGAGGTCCTGTTGAAGATGCGGGTTGGGCCCCTTTCGGGGGCGCAGCGCACCGAGGCCATCGCCCGCAGCGCCGCGGGTCTGGCGAGAGAGGCGTCTGCCTGGGAGGACGGACGCTTTCGCCTGGAGGAGGGAGGCCAGCTGGTGGGGCACCTGCAATTCGCTGCGGAACCTGTGCCCCTTGTCGAGGTCTTCGATGCGTTCTGGGCCACCCTGGGCCTGGTGGCTGCGGATGTGCAGGATGCAGGGCCCGACCTGTTGTTGGAGTTTGATGTGTCCCCCTCCTTCCAAGGGGAGGGGGGGGTGCTTCGGGTAAACCGACCGGTGCGGGAGGCCCGGGTTCCCCTGGCGGAGGAGGCCCACCCGGCGGATCGGCTTCTTTCCCTTGTGCCGGGTGGGGTGACGGACGAGGAGAGACAAGTCGCTCTTGCTGGCGCCCAGGAAGCGGCAGGCAAAAGAGAGCTGGAGGTCATGTTGCCCCTGGCCTCCCAGCTGCTGGAGGCGGCGAGCGCCCAGGCCTGCGAATGGGATGCGCCCTTGCGTCAACAGGTGGACCTGCTCCTGGTGGGGTACGCGGTGCGGCTTGTTGTGCCGACGACCGGCGCGTGTGGCCTGACCCTGGAACCCAGCCCCGTGCAGCACGGTCGGCGGCTTGCAGCGACCTTGAAATCCGGGGTGCCGCCCCGGTGGGTGCTGCGAGACCTTTCCGGGTCAACTGAAAAAAGACCCTAAAGCACCCAATACGCCGACCGACCTGGGGTTCGGAGGTGCTTCCATGAGCACGATCTCGTTGTGTGTCATTGCCCGTGACGAGGAACAACTTCTTCCTGGACTCCTGTTGTCGGTCGAGGGGGTCGTGGACGAGGTCATCGTTGTCGACACGGGAAGTAGTGATCGCACGGTGGAGCTGGCCCGGGCCCAAGGCGCGACCGTTGTTTCGTTTGAGTGGATCAACGACTTCGCTGCGGCCCGCAACGAGGCCCTCTCCCATGCCACCTGCGACTACGTCCTGGTGCTGGATGCAGATGAGCGCCTGGCGAACGGGGACGGCGACATTCTCAAGAAGATCGTGGCCGCCGGTGATGCGGACCTGGTGCTCTTGGCGCTGTACAACAGCAACTGTCTGGACGCCTCCCAGGACGAGATTCTCCAAGGAAGCGCCCGCATGGGCGAGCCCATTCTCCTGCCGCGCCTGGTGCGTCGCGCGGAAGACCTCCGCTGGGATGGAGCGGTGCACGAGACCATTGCCGTGGAGCTTCTGGGCGGCATGCGGGTCACAGCCTGTTCCGATGTGCGCATCCTCCATTTCGGGGATGTGCCGGAAATCCGTGAGGCCAAGAAGAAGGACGACCGCAACCTTGCGCTCCTGGAGGAGCGCTGCGCGGTGGAGTCCGGAAACCCTGTCATGGCAGCCCACCTGGCCCGGGACTACATCCGCCGCGGTCGCTTGGAGGATGCTTGGGAGCGGGTCGAGATTTGTTGGTCCATCCTGGAGCGGGACCACGCCTCCGCCGAGGTTCCCCCTGCTGTGGTGGGTCTTGCAACCCTTCGCGCCCACCTCCTGCTGGCTCAAGGCCGGAACCGGTGTGCCCTGGAAGCCGTGGAAACAGGGCTTGGCTGGGGAAACGACCACCCGAACCTGGATCTCATGGGGGGCGCTGCCTGCGAGATGATCGCCCTGGAGACCGGGGGTGCGGAGGGCGTGGATTGGTTGGAACGAGCGGCTGAGTCGTATGTGGCCTGTCTGCAGCGCCACGGCGAAATCTTTGCCGAGGAACTCCTCCCGGGTGCCACCAGTTGGGCCGCCAGCACGCGCCTGGGAACCGTACGTCTCCTGCAGGGGCGGTGTGACGAGGCGCTGGATGCCTTTGAAACCAGCCTGGTGCTCAAGGAAGACCATGTGGAAGCCCGCCTTGGCTGCGCCGAGGCTCTGTTGGGCTGTGCCCAACCGGAAGAGGCCTTGGCAGTCGTGGAGTCCTGTTTGCAGGAGCCCCTGCCGGATGCCTGGGTCATTGCAGCCGCAGCCTGTGACGTGCTGGGGCGCATCGAGGAGTTGGTGCTTCTGGCAGGACGGGGCCGGGACCTCGCAGAAAGTGGATTCATGGCAGTGCATCGGCGCAGTTGTCTCGAACAACTGGAGCTGGCCTGCTGCATTTACGGTGGAAATCCGGTCCCTGGGGATGGCCCTGTCGGGCTCCTTGGTGCCGTCATGTCCCGCCGGCCGGAAGGCGCCAATCCCTGGGCTGGGCAAGCGCCGGATCCGGAACTGGTGACGCGCGTGGCGTTGAACAGCATTCTTGGGGGCCACTCGGAGCTGCTGGACACCCTGTTCGAGGATCGCGCTGAGGACCTGCTTCCGGGCGTTTCTGTCATTCTCCAGGATGCACTGTCCCAACTGGGCGTGAACGTGGTGGACGATGGCGAGCCCACCTACCTGTTCATCGGCGGTGTCGGAAGAAGTGGCACGACCCTGGTGCGGGCCATGCTGGATGCGCACTCGGGCATCTACTGTGGTCCGGAGATCAAGTTGGTGACCCAAATCTGCGAGATGCACAAGGTCTGGACCGAGGCCATGGGGGACAGCTTTGCCGCGTCTGGCGTTGGAACTGCGCCTTTGGATGCAGGCGTGCGCAGCTTTGTGGATGCCGTGTTGCGGGAAGTGGGGGGGGATGCAAGCTGCATCGCCGAGAAAACGCCCCACAACCTGTTGGGCATGGAATTGCTTGGACGACTCTTTCCCAGGGCCCGCTTTCTGCACGTTGTGCGGGATGGGCGAGCTGTTGCAGCCTCCCTGGTGAAGCAAGAGTGGGTGTACCCCGGCACGGGCGAGCTCGTTCCCTACTGCAAGGACCACGGCTCCGCTGCCCGCTACTGGGGGGAGATGATCACCGAGGTACGCACGCAGGCGCTCACCGTCCAGGACAGGTACATGGAAGTCATCTACGAGGAGCTGGTCACCCAACCTGAGCAGGTGATGCGCAAGGTGCTGGCCTTTGTGGGACAGCCCTGGGAAGACCAGGTGGTTCACCACCAGGACGCCGAGCAGCGCCTCTCCCCGGTGGAGTCCTCCAGCGAGGCGGTCTCGCGGGCGGTGAACACGGATGCCGTGGATCGCTGGCGCAGGGAGCTGACCGGCGAGCAGGTGCAGGAGATCGAGTCTGTGGCGGGCGAGATATTGTCCTGGCTCGGATATTTGGACGCTGTGGACATCCAGAGCGTCGGGTAAGGCGCGGTGCAGCGCCCATCGGCGGGAATTCAACGGGCCACCCAAACCGGTCCGTCTGGACTGGTGGAGGCGCTTCGACAGGCGGTTTCCCGTCATCCGACGGCGGAGAACATGGCGCGGCTTGGTTCGGCCCTCGCGGCGGCGGGCGTAGCGGGAGAGCCCTTGGAGTGGTTTTCGCGCTCCCTGGAGAAGGCGCCCGCTGCGGACACCTGGTGTCGCCTTGCCTCCCATTTGCTGACCCTGGGCCAGCTCGAGGATGCCCAGGACTGTTTTCAACAAGCCCTCGTCTTGAAGCCGGGATTTCAACCGGCCCAGGTGGGACTGGCGGGTGTGCTGCATCGTTTTGGCCATTCCGAGGCGGCGTTTGAGCTGTTGCTGCGCCTCTCCGGGGACGTGACACCCCAGCATGCTTTGCTGTTGGGCCAGGTCTGCCGCGTGCTGAACCGTCCCCAAGAGGGACTCCAGGCCGTCCAGAAAGCGCTGCAGGCGAGTCCGGGGACGGAGGCCACGGGCATGTTGTTGCACGTGCTCGCCCACCTGTTGGACCAGCAGGGGGAACCTGCCAAGGCCTTTGGCGCGGTGCAGAGGGCCAATGACATGCGGCGCCTGAAATTTGACCCGGATGCATGGGATGGGGCCCTGGAGCGGATTGAACGGGTCTTCACTCGGGAGGCGCTTGCCGGAGCCCCCACCTCGGAAAACGCATCTGAGAAGCCCGTGTTCATCGTGGGGGTGCCCCGATCAGGATCGAGCCTGGTGGAACAGATCCTGTCCTGCCACTCGCGGTTTGCTGGGGCAGGGGAGGCCGACGACCTGTCCCGGGTGATGGCCGATGGTGACCTGGATCCGGTCTACCTCCAGCGCGGCGCAGCGGAAATCCTTGCGCGGTTGGACGCCGTGGATCCCAATGCCCTGCGCGTCAGCAACAAGCTTCCCCAGAACTTCCTCCACCTTGGCCTGCTGGCCTTGCTGTTTCCAAAGGCCCGCGTGATTCACTGCGTGCGCTCCCCCATGGACACCGCCCTCTCCTGCTATTTCCAGAACTTTCAGAACGACATGCCCTGGGCCACCCGCCAGGATTGGGCAGCCCGGTACCTGTTGGCCGAGCGGCGCCTCATGGCTCATTGGAAGCGCGTGCTGCCCCTGGCAGTCCACTCCGTCTCCTATGAGCAGCTGGTGCTGCACCCGGAGGCCACGATTCGCTCCATGGTGCAATTCTGCGGGCTTCCCTGGGAGCCGGCGTGCACCGAGCCCCACCTGAACCCGCGGGTGGTTCACACCGCCTCAAGCCACCAGGTGCGGGACCCCCTCCACGATCGCTCCGTGGGACGCTCCAGGAAATATGCGCCTTATCTGGGAGAATTGCGGGCACTATTGGGGAATACGGGCGGATAGTCTGTATCAAACCAGCTGAAAAGTGCATGAAAATGCATACAGGCGGGGCGCAACCCGTGCGAATCGGTTAGTTCCCGGGGCCATGGAACGCTCGACCCTGAAAGATGCCCGCCGCATTGTTGTGAAGGTGGGGACTGCGGTTCTGACGCGGGAGGACGGGCGCCCTGCCTTGGGCCGAATGGCCCATGTGGTGGAGCAGCTGGTGGACCTGTTGCGCAGCGGCAAGCAGGTGCTCCTGGTGAGTTCTGGTGCGGTGGGGCTTGGGGCGGAGCGCTTGGGCATGAAGGGCCCGCCGACCCGGCTGGTGGACCGACAGGTCTGCGCGGCGGTGGGACAGGGGAGCCTTGTGGCGACCTATACGGACCTGTTGGAGCGACTCGGGCAGGTAGGGGCCCAGGTGCTATTGACCGAAGACGACTTTTCGGATCGCGCCCGGTACGTGAACCTGCAGCGCACCCTGGAGCGCTTGCTGGCCCTGGGGGTGATGCCGATTCTCAATGAGAACGACACGGTCTCGACCGCGGAGCTGGAGATCACGGACGGGGCGGTCTTTGGAGACAACGACAGGCTCTCGGCGTTGTTGGCCTCCAGGATGGAGGCGGACCTGTTGATCGTCTTGAGCAATGTGGATGGGGTTTACAGCGCTCCGCCTGGGGAGGCCGGTTCGGAGCGGATCCCGGTCTGGTCCAGGGATGCGGAAATCCGGCTGGGGCCGGACTCGCCTTTGGGCCGTGGTGGCATGGGATCCAAGCTGGAAGCTGCCCGGGTGGCGAGCCTGGCTGGCGTGTCCGTGGTGATCGCGAATGGCGGTACGCCTGGAATCATCCGGCAGGTGGTGGAAGGCGAGGATGTGGGGACCCTGGTGCCTGCGGATCGCCATGGCAACAGCCGGAAGCGCTGGCTGGCGTTTGCGACCTCTGCCCGGGGCACGTTGGTGGTGAACCAGGGGGCCCGCCAGGCGCTGGAAGAACGCAAAGCCAGTCTGCTGCCCCGGGGGGTTGTGGGGGTGGAAGGGGAGTGGTCTGCGGGAGAGGTGGTGGTCATTGCCGACGAGGAAGGGCTGGCTTTTGCCAGGGGCATGGCGAATTGTTCCAGCACCGATGCCCGGGCGTCACTCGGCAGGCACAGCACGGAAATCGGGTCTTCCCGGGGGGACCGGTGCCTGGTGCACAGCGAGAACCTCGCCATTCTCCAGGAGGTGGCCCCATGACCCTGGAAGTCACACCCGAGGCCCTGGCCCGCAGTGCTCGCTCCGCAAGTCGCTCCGTGCAGTCTTTGTCCGGCGCGGATCGCTCCGAGGCCCTTCAGCGGATGGCCCAGGCCTTGCTGGATCGGGAAGAGGAAATCCTGGCTGCCAATGCGTTGGATGTGCAGGAGGCTGCGGTGCAGGTGGAGGCGGGAGCGCTTTCCGCGGCCCTGGCAGCGCGGTTGCAGCTCACCCATGGAAAGCTCGCTGTGCTTGCCGAGGGGCTTCGTGCCCTGGCGGATGCCGAGGATCCCCTGGGGCGCGTGCTTCGGCACACGCGGTTGTCTGAGGGGTTGGAGTTGACGCAGGAGAGCGTGGCCCTGGGGGTGGTGCTGGTGATTTTCGAGTCCCGGCCCGATGTGCTCCCGCAACTGGCGGGGTTGGCGCTCAAGAGTGGCAACGGGCTCCTGCTCAAGGGGGGGCGAGAGGCGGTGCGCAGCAACCGGGTGTTGCACCGGGTGCTTGTGGAGGCGCTGGAGCCGGCGCTGCCCGGTGGGCTGTTGGGCCTCGTGGAGACCCGGGAGGCCGTGGCCGACCTGTTGGCGCTGGATGACTGCATTGACCTCGTGGTACCCCGGGGATCGGGGGAGATGGTGCGGGCTATTCAGCAGGGGACGCGCATTCCGGTGTTGGGGCATGCGGATGGCATCTGCCACGTGTTTGTGGATCGGGCAGCCGATCCGCAACGGGCTGCCTCCATTCTGGTGGACTCCAAGACGGACTACCCGGCGGCTTGCAACGCCATGGAGACGATGCTGGTGCACGCGGAGTATGAAGGGACGCCTGCGCTGTTGGAGGCCCTTGCCGAGGCTGGGGTGGAGCTGGTCGGGGGACCGAGGGCTGCTGCTGCTTGGGGGCTGCCGCCGGCGGACTCACTGTCCGTGGAGTACGGGGACCTGACGGCCTGCGTGGAGATTGTGGATTCCCTGGAAGCCGCGGTGGACCACATCCACACCCACGGCAGTGGGCACACGGACTGCATCGTCACGGAAGATGACGCTGCAGCAGCCAGTTTTTTGAACGCTGTGGACAGTGCTTGTGTGTTCCACAATGCAAGCACGAGGTTTGCGGATGGATTCCGCTTTGGGTTGGGGGCCGAGGTGGGCATCAGCACCGCCCGCATCCATGCCCGGGGTCCCGTGGGGGTCGATGGGCTGCTCACCACACGCTGGCGACTGGTGGGCCAGGGAGACACCGTGGCCCCGTTCAGCAGGGGAGAGCGGACCTTTGAGCACGTCCCCCTTGGGTGATTCTCCGGTTGAAATGGGCGGTTTTGCTGTTGAAAATGGGCGGTTTTGCTGTTGAAGTGGTGTGGGAATTCCGGCGGGAATTGTGAAATACCGCTTGACATTGGCCCCAGGTACAGGCATATGGCGCGACAATTGCATGGAGGCAACCATGTCGCGCACACTCTCTTTGTGTCTGGTCATATGGATGGGAGCAGGATGCTCCGAAAGTTTCAAGGGCGGTACGGAAAGCCCGGATGACACCGGTCGGCCCGGCAGTCTCGCGTACGATGATGACGGTGACGGGTACTCCGAGGACCAGGGGGATTGCGACGACAGCGACCCGCTGATCTCTCCGGACGAGGCCGAAGTGCCCTACAACGGCATCGACGACGACTGCGACGACTCCACCAGTGATCTGGACGCGGATGGCGATGGCCATGAAGCGGACTTTGTCCAGGGCGGGGACGACTGCGACGACACCAATGCGGCCATCAACCCCAGCGAGCCGGAGACGGCCTACAACGGGATTGACGATGACTGCGACCCGAACACCTCGGACCTGGACAAGGACGGGGACGGCTTTGATGCCGAGAGCAAGGGCGGCGATGACTGCGATGACAACAATCCAGACATCAACCCGGGCACCTTCGAGGACACCACCGATGGCATCGACAACAACTGCAACGACGTCATCGATGAGCGCTTTTCAGCCAGCTTTGTGGATTTCTACAGCTTTGTGGGTGAGAACTCGGCCGTGGGCGTGGACTCGGCGGGCCAGCTTCATGTGGCCTACCAGGATGCTTCGGCCGAGCAGTTGATGTACCGCCACCGCCTGGCAAACGGCGTGTGGGAGGACTCGTTGGCTGTGCCCATCGCGAGCAAGGGCTCCGGCGCCTATATGGACGGTGCCATCGATGCCCAGGACAAGTTCCAGCTGGCCTTCACCTATGGCCAGAACGGCACGCAGCGCCTGGAGTACGGGTACCGGCAAGCCGATGGCACCTGGGGTGGCTGGGAAGTCGTGGCCGAGAAGGACACGCCCATCATCGAGCTGTTCCCGAACGTCGTGGGTCCGGTGCACAGCGAGTACGTGGGCTTTGACGTCACCATGGACCTGGACAGCAGCGATCTGCCCTCCTTCGCGTACTACGACGCTGGGCGCAAGGAGCCGGTTCTCTGTGACTACACCTCCTTTGGCTCGTCGCTTTACGTGCAGGTGGATGCCTACTACGATTTGGGCAACGAGATCCTGACGGGCTTTGGCATGACCGACGGCCCCACGGGCTACACGCCCAGCGTGGCGGTGGATCAAAGCGACATGGACCATGTTGTCTACTGGGACACGTCGGCCTGGGACGGGAACTACCTCCCCCCGGGCTTTGACGACGAGGCCCAGTACAGTGCCTTTGGCGGCTTTGACCTGGACAAGCTCCATTTCTCCGAGGAGATCTACCAGGGCGGAAGCTACACCTCCCTGGCCATCCGGGCAGACAACACCCCGTGCTTTGCTTCCCAGGACAACTTCAATGGGGACCTGCAGTACAGCTGCAATGTGGACGGTGTCTGGAGCCAGGAGGTGGTGGACAGCACTGGTTCCGTGGGTGCCTACGCGGAGCTGGGCTTCAACTCCAAGGACGATCCCTACATCGCCTACTACGACGGATCGAACTCCGCCCTGAAGATCGCCCACAAGACCGGGGAGAACTGGACGGTGATCACGGTGGATTCCGACGGCCTGGTGGGCAAGGAGCCCAGCATGGCCATCAGCGACGACGACCGGGTGTACGTGACCTACTACGACCAGACCTACGAGGCGCTCAAGCTGGCGGAAGGCCGGTAACGGGCGACCTGTTTAGACAGGCGGCAGTCCTGCGGGGCTGCCGCTTCTGGTTTTGGGACGACTGGTTCAGTTTCGGTCCAGGTCGATCTGCACCTCGAAAGGGCCATGCTGGTCAAAGAAGCACCCGGAACCCAAAGAGGCTGTCGGTGTCGTCGCAGTCGTCGTTGTTGCCCACGTGGTTCGAAGGTGCGGGCGCTGCCTCTTGGCGTTCTGCGATGGCGTCACCGTAGGTGTCGCCATCTTCATCTGGCCACCAGTCAGGCAGGCCCGTATCCACAACCTCTCCCACAGGATCCGTAGCGGTGTCCACCGCGTAGCAGTCACCATCCGCAGCCAGGCCGTAGCCCACTTCACAGGGGGTCTCTTTCTCGGAGCCCGGAAAGCTCGGAAGACAGCCGGCCAGGACGGCCAGGCCCAGAAGCGCTGCTCGAATGAAGAGCAGCCTACACCGGGTGACTCACCCGGCGGTAGCTGCGTTGGCCTTGGCGGCGAGGATGAAGTCGCTCTCGGTCAGGCCATCGATCTTGTGGGTCCAGATGTCCACCTGCACGGATCCCCAGCGCAACAGGAGGTCCGGGTGGTGGCCTTGTTCTTCGGCAATGGCGCCCAGGCGGTTTACGAACGCCAGCGCCGTCACGAAGTCCGGGAACGGAAACAGACGGGTGAGGTGGTGCTCATCGACCACCTCCCACCCGTCTTCCAACTGCGCGAGCAGCGGGGGGATCTCCGCGCCCTGCAGGGGAGGAACGCCCCCCCTGCAAGGCACCGCAGGTCATGGACGCGAGGTCCGCCACTATTCGTAGGTGGGCTCGGTGTAGACCGTCACCTGGGCGACCCAGGTGTTTGCATCGTCGACGCCGTAGGAGGATCCACCGATCTCGATGAGCAGCTGGGCATCATCGCCCAGGAGCAGGTCCCGCACCTGGAGGTCGTGGGATGCACCCTCCTCGGCCGGCTCGGCGGTGGCCAGCTCGGCGGTGGTCCCTGCAACCGGGTCATAGGCGTAGACCGTCACCTCGGCATCCAGGAGCGAACCGTGGGTCGCTGTGGCCAGCTCCACGTTCAGGTACTTGCCGTCCAGTGAGTTACCTGCATCCGAGTCCCGCACCCACAGCCAGTCTCCCGGGTCCTGCTCTTCCAGGTTCCCCATGAGGGTGGCGTAGTAGTAGCCGGG
>CAZSZE010000098.1:0-14740 GCA_964610645.1 uncultured Enterobacterales bacterium
GAGGGTCTCCCCATTCCACCGGGCCATCACCCCGGGGCCGTCTCCCCCCCGCGCTCCCCCCGCGGCCCACGGGTCGTCCCCCGCGGTCCATGCCGAGAGCAGGACGCCCTCTCCAATCTCATCCGCCAGGATGGAATACCCGGGAACCACCGGCCCCGAATCCCCGGTTTCTGCGGCGGTGTCATCGGGTTTCGGACCTGCGCACGCCCACAAGAGCCAGATCCAGGGGGTGCTCATCTTGACTCCGAGAGGTCTACCCCCAGGGCGCGGGTGCGGACTTCTTCTGACAAGGGCCCCGAGCCTTCGTGGACAAACAGGGTGTTGGGGTTCCCCGAGGCGTCCAGGAATTGAAGCGCGTCGACCTCCGATCCGTCGGGCGCTTCCAGCATGAACTCACCGGTCCCGTACCCATAGACGCCCTTGACCCGCGCCCACTCCTCGGGGGTATCGGCGGTTCGATGACAGGTGTTGCAGTCACGAGGTTGATCCGTGGCCGTGTGCTGGTAGAAGGGCGCCCAACCGCGAATCGCGTCGAACTGGCCATTCGAGCGAAAATCACCCACGAGTTTTCCGGTGGTCTCACCGGTCTCGCCTACCTCGCGCACTCCCATGACCATGTCACCGTTCTCGTCGATGACCGACATCTGGACCTGGGCCGTGGCGTTGCAGGCCTGGGCGCGGCCGTCCACTCCCTGGCATAGGATCAGGTCATCCAGGGAATAGCTTGTGCGAGAACCCTTGGTGAGCCCGGCGGTCCTGACCCCGGTCTGGTAGTCCGTCTGGGAGAGGCGCATGTCGAGCGTCACGTGACACCCGAGACACTGCTGTTGAAAGCTGTTGTGGCAGGTGTCACATGTCAGGGAATCCGTGTGGGTGAACCCGTCGGCCTGCACCCCCATGGCCGCGTGCATTGCGGAGGTCTCCCCTCGCTCGGCGAGAAGATCAAAGGGCTGCGGCACCACGTGGACCGCCTTGTCGACCCGCCCCACAAGGGCCGGGTTTCCACTCTTGTCCGTGTAGAGTTGCGTCAGCGCTCGACCGTTGCTGGTGAGGTAGGTGCCCTCCGCATTGGGTGTGGCCCGCTCTCGCACGGTGCCGTGACAATCCTCACACTTCAGGTCCATCTGGTACTTTCCAGTGGTGTAGATGCGACCGTCTCCGTGCACGTCCACACCCACGTGACAGTCCACGCAGTGCATTCCCCGCTGGTAGTGCACATCCGCCGGGGTTTCATCAAAGTTGTTGGTGGTGTCTTCATCCAGCACGTAGTACCCGGCCGTGTGGGTGTAGACGGACTCGTCCCACGTCTCCGCGTTCTCCGGGAGGTTCGAGAAGCCGCCCTCCCGGATGCCTCGGAAAAGCAGACCAATCCGTCCCCCCTGGAAGTGGCAGGTGGCGCACTGTTCTGTGGGAATCGCGCTGGTGATCTCGTGGCGCTTTGGGTAGACCGGGTGGTTCTTGGGAACCGCCTCGTCCCCTCCCTCATAGACTCCCAGTTTCCCGTAGATCACGTGGCAGGAGCTACAACCCGTGGAACGGTAGGCTGCGGGCGAGTTGTTCTTGGGGTAGCCCGCCGCGTGACAGGTGTTGCAGTTCTTCGAGAGGTAGTGGGCGTAGGCGAGCTCCTCCACAACCTTGGTGTCTGGATCCGCGGCGGCGGCGGCAAACTCCTGGCTCGTGGGAGGTGACAGCGTCACCAGGCTCTCCACCGTCCCGACGGAACCATCAAAGTGCGGGTCTGTTGCGGGAAAAGACCCGTAGATCGCCTCCTTGTCCTGAAAGCCACCGTAATAGAGAGGCGGCATGTAGTGCCCGGTGACGGTGGTCATGATCGCGTTGCGCACGGAGGACACATGCTCTGGATGGCAGGTGCCACAGGCATCTGCCGCGGCCCGAATGTCCCCCGGGTTGATGAACTGCACATAGGCGGGATCCAGAGCGTCCAGCATGTCCGGTGGCATGTCCTTGATGAACCCATGGGCGGCCGGCGGAAGACCTTCTCCACGAATTTCCGCGTAGTTCTCCGGCACAGGCACATGCGCTCCCTCAATCGTCAAGGCGGAACCGTCTCCCCCGTGGCAGACCACGCACTGGGTCTCAGGGACGGGATCATGGACCTGCTCGATGCCGCTGTGGCAGGACAGGCACGCATCCCCGTCTGCGGGGTCCCACCCGCTGTCTGCAGGCTCCTTGCCCGGGCAGGCCAACAGGATCCAGACCGAAAGAAAAGCCATGGTCAGCGCCCTACGGAAATGACCACGTCTACCCACCCCTCAGCGACGCCCCCATCTTCGCCATAGGCGATCACGTTGAGGGCTGTGGTGACCCCATCCAGGCGGAAGAGATCGTCCGTGGAGGAGTACTCTTCCGAATCGAACCCAACCACCACCCCCCACAGCAAACCGGCGCCGTCATCCTGGCAGTAGATCTCCACGTCTTCGTTGAGAAACGAGGCCGATTGCACCCCGTCAATGAAAGTCGTCAGCTCCACTGAAACCGGGGCGTGAGGGAGGTCGTCGGCGGCGGACCGGATGCCCGTGGTACGCGCCCGCACCGTGACCCCGAATCCCCCCTGGGGGGCCACATCCAGCGACATGGCGCTGTTGGGTTCCATGGGGACGAACTCGCTCCCCACGCCGGTCCCTATCTCCAGGGATTCCTCCCCTGCCCCGGCACAAAGCTCCTCGGCGGTAGGCCCCGTGTCCACCGGTCCGGTGTCGTCTTTTGAGCCCGTGCAGGCCAACAGCCCGAGCCACAATCCAATCATCACGGTGCGCCTCCCGGGCCCATTGGCTGCCCAAAGCTGAACTCCAAAGTGCTCCTGTGCGGGGCCAGGAGGAAACAAAACTCGCGGTAAAACGCCACGCATGCGTCCAGGTCCTTCACCTGGAGCGCAAGATGGGTCAGACTCGGCTGCATCCCCTCCAAGCTAACAGCAACTCTCCCGGATCCGGAATCCCCATGGACCAAATGACCTGGTCGGGCCCGTCCCTTGAGGCCCTCGCCGCTCTTGGGCTCAATGCCGTCGGCGTTGCCGATGGAGGTCCCTGGCAAGAGGTGCTTCCCGGATGCAGGTCTGTGCTGGTGCTGGGCTCGGGGGGCACCGGCCTGTGGGAGGCCTTCTGCACCGACTGCCGCGGCCATCCAGCACACCTGCAGGAAGAGCTTCATCCCCTGGATTCCTTTGTGGCGCGATCGTTGGATCGCCTGGACCCCACGCCCCCGGAAAGCCGACGCTGGGTGCAGTGCTCGGCAACGGAAGAAACCGTGGTGGACTTTCGCACGCTCGCTCTCCAGGCGGGGCTGGGGTGGCCCTCCTTGCTGGGGCTTCTGATCTCGCCCGAGTTCGGCCCCTGGATGGGCCTGCGGGCTGCCTGCTTCACCTCAGAGGCCCTGCCCCAGACCCCACCCGCTGCGGGCGACGGCCCCTGTCCAGGCTGCCCCGCCCCGTGCATCACCGCCTGTCCAGCCAGCGCCGTGAGCCGAGAGGGATGGCATGTGAAGCCGTGTTCCAACCACCACTTCGATACCGCCGACTGTGCGGAGAAGTGCGATGCCCGCCGGGCGTGTCCGGAGGGGGAGGCTCACCGGTACGGGGACGTACAGACCCGCTACCACTACAACCGGGACACGGGCCGGGCAGCCCTGGGCCGGGACTTGAGCATTGCCAATCCTGGTGTGGGCATCGGCCCCCACTGGGAGGACTGGCGGACACGGTGACCTCCTCATACCTTGTCGCCCATGCCTGATTCGCCCCCGGAAAACGCGGACGTCCTCGCCCACTTCACCGCCCGCGCCGGCCACTACGATGCATCCAGCCACTGGTGCACGGATACGGTGCTCCTGGATCGAATCCGGGAGCTGCTGGCCCTTGCACCGGACCACCACCTGCTCGACGTGGCCTGCGGCACCGGACTTGTTTCCCGCGCCATGCGCCCCCACGTGGCCACCATCACCGGCGTGGACATCACCCCGGCCATGTTCGACCAGGCCCAGGACTGCATCGACACCCTCCACGCCGCCCCGGCTGAGTCCCTGCCCCTGGCCGACAACAGCGTGGACCGGGTGGTGTGCCGCCAGGGGATCCAGTTCATGGATGCGCCGGCTGCTGTCGCCGAAATGGTACGGGTCACCCGGCCCGGAGGACGCATTGTTTTGGCAGACCTGTGCGCGTGGGGACCCGAGGATCGAGAGGAGACGTTTGAGATCCTCCGCCTGCGCAACCCGGCCCGGCGAAACTTCTGGCTGCCCCTTGACCTGACCATGCTCCTGATGAACGCCGGATGCCACACGGTGGAGTGCGGGACTCACATCTCCCCCGAGATCGTGGACGTTTGGTCCGACAACCGCGCCATTGATGAATCCCGCCGGGAAGCCATTCGCCAGGTCTATGCCAGCGCTTCCGAAGCCTTCCGACATCTGCACACCCTGGAAAGCACGGAAATTGGCCTCGTGGACCACATGCGGTTCCAGCTGACCGCCGGGATCGTCTAGGCCGTGAACGCACTTCTCGCCGAGCGACTCCAGGTGCTGCGGGAGGCCCGCGGCCCGCTCTCCCCCGGTTTCTGTGAGCGCATCGGACAGGTGGTGGTGGTGGCCTCCAGCTCCCGGGGGGGGTCCAGCATGTTCATGGAGCTGCTGCGGTCCAGTCCGCACCTGCTGCAGCTACACGGGGAGATCAATCCCCTGCTGGAAATGGCGGGCCTGGCCCATCCCCTTTCAGGCACCGGCTCGGATGCCCTGGGGGCGGAGCACTGCACACCCGCCGTTCGAAAGCTGCTGGATGCGGAGTTTGCCTGGGAAGCCGCCCTGCCGGTGACCTGGCCCATGGAAACCCGGCGCCTGGCCCTGGACCTCGCCTGGCGCTTGAGCATCCAGTGGCCAAAAGAGGTCTTTTCCCTGGACCGGGTGCAGGAATGGACCGATGCCGCCCTCGCGGAGTTGGAGCCTCCCATGGACCGACAGGCCTTTCACCTGGCCTTCCTGGCCCGGGCCCGAGGCGACCATCCGGAGGTGAACCCCTACTTCTACGATCTCGAGGCCGAGCGGGTGCGGGAAGCCACCGGAGCGCCCCCCCCAGCACCGGGTCCACCCTCCGAAGAAATTGTGGAGGAACCGCCTTTTGTCCTGGTGGGTCCTACCATGGCTGTTCTTCCCGAGAGCTGGCCCGGGCAAACGCTGGTCATCAAGACCCCCAGCAACGCGTATCGACTGCCCTTCTTGTGGGCCCTCTTTCCAAACGCGCGATTCCGACTTCTGCACCTCACCCGCAACCCCGCCGCCTCGATCAACGGACTGATGGACGGGTGGCGCTACCGGGGGTTCCACTCCCATCCCCTGGAGACACCCCTGGAGATGAAGGGTGCCAACACCGGGGCCGACCAAAACTGGTGGAAGTACGACCTTCCGCCCGGATGGCAAGAGCACACCGGCTCCCCTCTGGAGTCGGTCTGTGCCTTCCAATGGTGCGCTGCCCACAAGGCCATTCTGCAATTCCGGGAGGAATACGACGTCGACGCCTATTCCCTGCGCTTTGAGGACGTCCTGGGAGACAAGCGTCACGAGTCCTTCCAGGTCCTCTGCGCGTGGCTGCGAATCCCCTACCACCGCTTCCTGGAAGAGTCGGTGGAGAACGGCCTCCCCCCGGTCATGGCCACCAGCCGTCCCCGGCAGCGCCGCTGGTTCGCGCGGGCCGAGGCCCTGGAACCGGTCCTGCATTCCGATGCCGTGCAGGCTGTTGCAGAGGCCCTCGGATACGACAATCCAGACGACTGGGTGTAGATCTCGGCCCCGACCCGGATAGGATGGCTCCGCTTGGGGGCGTCTTGTGGCTGACCTGAAGGGATCACAGACCCACGAAAACCTGCGGCAGCTCTTTGCACTGGAGGCGCAGGCACACGTGCGTGCGCTGTACTTTGCCAAGATCGCGGAGTTTGAGGGGCACCCGGAGACCGCGCGGCGCCTTCGGGAAGCTGCTGAGGCTCTGCGGCTTCACGCGGACGGCCACCTGGATTTCTTGAGGGAGGTGGGCGATCCACTGAACGACCTTCCCCTGGGAGAGACCGCCTCCAACAGGCAGGCCCACCTGGCCACAGAGCAGGACCTGGTGGAGCGCCTGGGCACCGAAATGGCCCGCACGGCCCGCGGCGAGGGGTTCCCTGCCATCGCCTCGTGGCTGGAGACCCTGGGCCACGTGAAACAGGCCCATGCTGAAGGTCTCGACGGAGAAACCGAGTGAGCTACGACGCCTCCTCGATCACCGTCCTTCCCGGCATGCAGGCTGTGCGTGCCCAGCCCGCCATGTACGTGGGCTCCACGGGCGACGACGGCCTGCACCACCTGGTCTTCGAGCTGGTGGAAAACGCCATCGACGAATCCCTGGCCGGGCACTGCACCCACATCGGCGTGGTGCTCCACGGGGATGGCTCCTGCACGGTCACCGACAACGGCCGGGGCATTCCAGTGGACCTCCACCCGGAAACCGGCCGGCCCGCCTGCGAGGTCGTGCTCACCACCCTGCATGCAGGAGGGAAGTTCGAGGGAGACTCCTATGGCCTCTCCGGGGGACTCCACGGCGTGGGCCTGTCCTGCGTCAACGCCTTGTCCACCTGG
Source organism: uncultured Enterobacterales bacterium (assembly GCA_964610645.1). Taxonomy (GTDB): domain Bacteria; phylum Myxococcota_A; class UBA796; order UBA796; family CAJQPC01; genus JAYZDK01. The sequence continues at coordinate 6,613 of CAZSZE010000098.1, forward strand.
CTGCGCCTGGAGATTCGCCGGGATGGCGCCTCCTTTCGCCAACAGTTCGCCGAGGGAGAGGTGCAAGGGGACCTGGAGAAGAGCGAGACCGACACGGGCAGCACCGGAACCTCCCTCCACTTCCTTCCCGATGCCAGCATCTTCACTGAAGCGGATGGCCTGTCCACCGAACGCATTGCAAACCGGCTGCAGGAGCTGGCCTTTCTCCACCCGGGCCTCTCCCTTTCGATCGATGCCCCGAGTACCCAGGAGACCTGGTGCTACGAGTCCGGCATCCTGGGGTTCGTGGAGCACCTGAACCGGAACCGTACGCCTCTGCACCCGGACCCGATCCACATCCGGGGAAGCATAGAAGGTGTCGAGGTGGAAGCTGCCCTTCATTGGACCACCTCCTGGGCCGAGGAAATCACCTCCTACGCCAACAGCATCCACACCCACCAGGGCGGAACCCACGTGGCCGGCCTGCATGCAGCCATCACACACACCGCAAACCAGTTTGCTGCGAACCAAGGCCTGCTGAACGCCGAGAACGGTGAGCACCTCTCCGCACTGGATGTCATGGAAGGGCTCACCTGTGTGCTGTCCCTGAAGATGCCCGGAGCGCAATTCGAGGGCCAGACCAAGGCCAAGCTCTCCAACCCGGGGGCCTTGGCCCTCGTGCGGGACGTGGTCACCCGGGAGCTTGCTGAGTTCCTGGCGGCGCACCCGGATGTGGCGGCCAACGTCGTGGGCAAAGCCATTGAGGCCTCCAGAGCCCGGGCCGCCGCCCGCCGTGCAAGCGAGCGGGCCCGCTACCAGGCCATCGATCCCACAAAGTCCAAGGAGATCTACCAGAAACAGTTCGGCATTCGATCCGCCAACTGGCACACCTCCTGTACCTGGCTCACAGACAGCGACCTGCTCTCCGCCCACGCGGATCTATGCAAGGTGGGGCCCGATGCCCAGCTGTTGGATGTCTGCTGCGGCAGCGGAGTGGTGAGCAGCTCCTTCGGAGAGAAGGTGGCCCACAAGACGGGGTTGGACCTCACCGCTGAAATGCGGGCCCTGGCCTCCACCCGGTTGGACGACGTGGTGGAAGGCAACGTCTACAAGATTCCCTTTGAAGACAACCGGTTCGACATCGTGGTCACCCGGGAGGTCCTGCACCTGCTTCCCCAGCCGGAAAAACCCCTCTCGGAGATCTTCCGGGTACTCAAGCCCGGGGGCCAGTTCATCGTGGGGCAGATCATGCCCTACGGCGTGGTGGATGCTGCGTGGATGTTCCGCATCTTCAAGAAGAAGCAGCCCCTGTTCTTCAACAACTTCCTGGAGCCCGAGTTCCGGGATCTGCTGGCCGGGGTCGGCTTCGACCTGGACGAGGTGCGGGAGCTGCAGGTGTGGGAGGACATCGACCTGTGGATCGACACCCACGAGACCACCAGCCTGCACCGCCACGAAATCCGCGACCTCTACTACAACGCCCCCCGGGACGTGCGGGCGATCCACCCGTTTGAGATCACCGCCGACGGCACCATCCGCGACCAGTGGCGGTGGTGCATCTACAGTTCGTTCAAGCCTCTGTGACTCAGAATTACCGGAGTTCAGAGCTACCCGACGCAGTCCGGATTCACGGGGGCCGGAAGTCCGTTGTCCTCCCGCTCCACCAACACGTTGGCGGCGATCTGATCCTCCACGCCAGCGTGCTGCAACGTGTAGCGCTCTGATCCGGGGACCAGCGGAGGCGCGGCGCTGCTAAATTCCGCTCGCCAGCCGTCACCGCCACCGCCCATGTAGTCCCGGTAGTCCGTCGTGTGATCCAGCCCATCGACATCGTTGGGGTGGAAGTAGTCGAAATGCTCCGGCCAGTGCTTGAAGTCCATGACAGGACCCGGCAGGTAGCTGTCGTAGATGCGCTTGTAGGAACGACGCAGAAAGCTCTCGGACATGCCGTTGTAGTTCAGGTACTCGTCCTGGACGAGGGCCTGCTCAATGGACAGCCAGTTCAGGTGGTCCACCTCGCTCTTGATGTGGCCCGTCTCCACGCCCTGGCTGTAGACCGTCGTGCCCGGCATGGCGGACAGGTACTTCACCCGGGTGATGTGCCCGTGCTCCTCGGCCCATGTGCACGCGTGGTCGAGAGACTCCTCGGTCTCGCCCGGCAGGCCGACGATAAGCAGGCCGCCGAAGCGAAGCCCTGCATCCCAGGTGTTCCACATGGACTTGTTGGTGGTGTTCTCGTTGTTGCCCTTTCGCGCGGTCTTGAGAATGTCCTTGCCCAGAGATTCCACCCCGTAGAGCACGATGTCTGCCCCTGCATCCTTCATGGCGCCGAGACGCTCCGCATCCACATCCCCGCAGCGCGTCAGGCAGGTCCACTTGAGTCCGTGGGGCTTGAGCACGTCCATGTACTCCAGGGTCTGCCGCTTGTGGGCTGAGAAGGTGAGGTCCACGAAAAAGACAAACTCCGTGCCGTAGTTCTCCCGCAGATGGGTCATGTCCGCATCGAATTTCTCCGGGGACTTCACCCGCTCCTGGGGGGTGGTGCGGTAGCAGAAGGAGCAGTCCATCTTGCAGCCGCGGGAGTAGGAGGAGATCACCTGGGGCTGCAGGCCCATGGGGCTGTGGAACTGGGGCCAGAGGTCAAGGCGCATCCGGGGCAGGGCATCCAGGTTCAGCATCTGGCCGCGGGGGGCGGTAGCGCGAGGCCATCCATCTGAATCCCGGTACCAGATCCCGTGGATCTGCGGCAGCTTCTTCGCCCAAAGGCCTGCGGTGTAGGCCTCCATGACTTCCAGGATGGTCAACTCCCCCTCGGAAATGACGGCGATGTCGCACTCGGTCTGGCTCATGAAGATGTGGGGCACACTGGTGACCAGGGAGCCGCCCACGATGATGGGCATGTCCGGGCGGGCGGCCTTGACCTCGGCAATCAGCTCCCGCACCCAGGGGAAGTTGTCCTCAAAGGCGCAGATTCCCAGCACATCCGTGCCCTCGAGAATCTGGTCGTAGGCAAACTTGAGGGGGTCGGGCTGGTAGCGGGCATCCACGATGCGGGTAGGGAAACCAGCGTTGTGCATGACCGTGGCGATGTACGTGGCGCCCTCGTAGGGGGCCGTCAGGAAGAACTCCCAGCCCCGGGGCATGGAAAAGGGGGAGGGTCCGACCACGAGCGTGAAACGCGGTTTCGCGGTGTGGGTGGAGATCGGGGTTGCGTCCTGGTTGCGCATGGTTTCCATGAGCATGCGGTCCGTCTCGGAGTCCGAGTCGGTGTACAAAAAGGGCGCAAGAGAGGGCTTGTAGGCCATGAAGCCTCCTTCGTGCAGCCCATATTAGCCTGCTGGGGCCATCCCCGTCACCGCATTCAGCCCCGGGCAAGGACCCCCGTGGCACAGCCGATTCCGCCCGCTGCCTTCCGGTATTGGGAGACTTCAGCCTCCAACACCGTGAGTCCCGCCGATTCATAGTGGGCGCGGGTTTGGGGGCATCCACCAGGCATAAGGATCCGCCCGTGGCCCAGACTCACGAAATTCAAGGCCAGTCCTTTCAGCATTTCGGCGTCATCGGGCAATGCAAGCACCTCCCGCTCCAGCTCCTGGAGGAGGCCCACCAGCGCGTCTGGGGCCAGCGTCTCCCGGACCACAGCCAGGGCATCCGTGGCCAGGTTCACCAGGCCCAACAGGTGCTGCACGCCTTGACGTGGCATGGGAATGCTCCGGGTTTCCACTCCCATCTCCTTCAGCACCCACTGCACCACGTCATGGCCCCCCTTGTTGGTGCGGTGCCCCACCCCCACGACCACCAGGTCTTCTTTGAGCCAGAGCACGTCCGCGCCCTCCAGCAGGGCATTGCCTCTGGGTGTTGCCAGAATCGGCACGCCAAGACCGGCCAGGACCTCCGCCGCCAGGGGGGCTTCTGGGGCCCGCCGGGGAGAGGCAGGACGGGCCAGGATGGCCCCTTCCGGGGTCATGAAGAACAGGTCTCGTTGAAAGAGGAAATTGGGGGGGGGACTGCAGCTGGGTTGGGTTCGGTGCACCCGAACCCCTGCCGCTGTGTAGGCATCCGCCAGGCCCTGGGTTTCGGCCTGGAGTTTCTGGATGTCCGGGCGCTCCAGCATCAGCCAGTGGTCCGGGTCCTCGGGAAAGGCCAGCTCGTCCCCTGGAAAGTGCAGGAGCACATCGGTCAGAGGCGCCGTCTCCGAGGAGAGCCCGCAGGACATCCAACCGACCCCTTCGGTGAGATCCTGCTTGTGGGAGGCCTCCCGAAGGTGCCACCCCTTGCCGCCATAGGTTGCCGAGTCGCTCATCCCTTCCACCGGGTGGAAACATCCAATGCCGCCATGGTGGCACCCCGTCCCCAGCGACGCCAGTGGTTGCGATCGGTCCGCAGAGATCGCATCTCCACAGCCAGGTGCCACCCGGCATTCCGCACGCGGAACCACGCTTGTTCCATGGGGCGCGGCGAGCGCTGATCGAGATCTGGGTACTCCCGTTCGTAGCCCAGGGTGGCCATGGGACCCGCAGCGGCGCGCTCCACCCAGCGGATCTCCTCGTCACTCAGCTGGGTTCGGTACTTGTGGGTGTTGCCCGGCAGGATGGGGCGGGCGGTGTTCTCCCAGTCCCGGGACCAGGCAGCGCCGGTCTGGGCCGCATCGGTCTCGAAAAAGCTCAGCACGCCCGCATCAAACGGCTCTCCCAGAAAGTGGCAGATGCCGCGCAGCACCGTGTCCGGGTCGGCCAGGAGGTCCTCGTAGCGCACCCGGAGAAGCACCTCGGTTCCCAGGGCGGCCTCCAGCTCCAGCCCAAGACGCTGCTGCTTCGCCCACAAGCGCGCCGTGAAGAGGGGATGGAACGGCGAGAAAACGGACTTTCGAGAAGAGGCCGCCACATCTCGGGGATCCCGCACAAGCCACAGGAGCTTCGCGCCGGGGTGGGTACTGAAGATGCGGTCCGTGTGGTGGAGCATGAACGTGGACTTGCAGCCCCACCGGTTCGCGCCTGTCTGGGCCAGGTACGCCTCGTAGATGGCGGTGAAGACCCCGTACAGGTCTCGCGGAGCAGCAGCCGTCACCAAAGCCTCCGCATCCAGCGAAACCGCCCACGGATGGATGTGCACCCGCAGCAGTCGCAACACGTCCCGCACCAGGCGCCGCAGGTTCTCTTCTTCCTCCAGGTCGCCATACCGGGGCTCAAGCGGGGCGAAGTACCGGAGGATGTGAGGGGGGTGGGGAACCGCCAGGGCCGGGTGGGCATCGAGGATGACCCGAAGCAGGTTGGAACCGGATCGCTCGGTCCCCACAATGAAGAAGGGTGCAGACATCACTCCCGCGAATTTACACTCCCGGTCAGACATGCGACCTCTTGTTCTCATTCTTCTGCTGGCCTGCACCCAGCCCGACCCGGTGCCCACCTCTCCCAAGGAGCGCGCTCTTGCGCCCGGTGCCCACAACTCCCAGGTGGAGCGAGAGCGAAAACACCGGCACGAGGTGCACGACGCCACAGGCCAGGGAGGGGATGCTCCCAGCCCCTCAGAAACCCTGACCACGGCCCTCGTTCACCAGCGGGTTCAGGACTGGTTGAAGGCGCATTCTTCCAAAGGGATCCTTCGCATCCAGGACCACCGGACCCAGAAAGTCGTTTCCCTGGAACTCAACGAGGTGCTTTCTCCAGCCTGGCGCGTCGCGGGACGGGGCTTCTACGCTGGAAAGCGCCGGCCGGTCCAGTGGAGACGCACGGGGGTCTTTGCCTGTGTGACCTTTCAAGTGGTGGGCGGCGGGGGGCAGATGGATCTGGACATCTGGCTGGGAGACGAATCGGACAACCAGGAGGTAACGGAGGTGTTGATACACAAGGAACCCGGCGAATCGGGGACCTTGGAGCTCTATGCACTGGCACTTGAAAACCCCACCGCCCTGCCTTGACGGGGTTGGGCGCCCCCCATACGCCCTTTGGCTGGAGACGCACCCATGTTGATGTCCGTTGCACTTGCTTTCCTTGGAGCGTGCGGTGGGGAGGAAAGCTCCTCCGCCGACGGTCCCCCGACCCCCTCCCAGGGAAGCGGCCCCATGCAGCCAGCCCCCGGGCCCGGCGGCACCGCGTTCAACCCGAATGCTGGCGGACCGGCCCCTGGCTCGGGTCCCCCGGCGGGTGGCGGCGCACAGGGAGGCGGTCCCACCGGCGGGGAGGCACCTCCCGACTCCAGGCAGGCGGGGCAGACCAACTCCGGCCAGCCTCTGCCAAGCGGCAAGGGAGAGGCCACAGAGGCCCAGGTGGCTGCCTCCATCCAGCAGCACATCCGCCAGGAAACCCAGGCCATGGGCGGGGTCTTCAAGCTCCATGACCCCGAGACGGAATCGGACCTGGTGCTGAACTTTGTGGAAATGAAGCTCCCGGTGAACAACGTCGAGGGGACCGGGTATTTCGGCTATGCGGATTTTCGCGTGGACGGCGGGGATGCAGACCAATTGTACGAGCTTGGTTTCTGGGTGCGCGTCGATGGGGGTCACGTCATGGTGACCCGCCAGCGGATCACGCGGGAGCCCGTGAAAGACGGAGAAGGGTGGAAGCAGGAGGTGCTCTACACCAATGATGCGGAGTGGCCTGACGCGCTGAAGTAGGGGCACCGAAAACCACCGCCGAACGCCTTTGACTTCCGGCGATAACGGAGGGTATTCTCGGTGCTTCATAGAGGTACACACATGTCGGGGCGCGACGACGAAAACGTCTGGACCGAGCCGACCACGCGCATCTCTCCCGTCAAGCCGGTGCACGAGGCGGTCACGACCGGATCCTGCCTTCTCAAACTGGTGAGCGGCCCGGGTGCGCCCGCGGAGCTGGCGGTGACCACGAACGAGGTCATCATCGGGCGGGCCAACGACGCCACCATTCGAATTGCCTCAGCGGAGTTGTCGCGCCACCACGTCAAGATCTCTCGACGAGGCGAGGAATACCGATGCGAAGATTTGGAGAGCCGAAACGGCGTCTACCTCAATGGGGTTCGCATCCACTCGGCCACTCTGCGAGACGGGGACACCCTCCAACTGGGAAGCGCCATCCTGACGTTCCACGAGGGACGTTAGGAGCCCTCGGGAAAGCTCTCCCATCCCATGCTTGCCAATCCTCACCCAGCCCGAGCCCTCTCCTCAATCACAGGTTCTAACATGCTCTTTCGTCGAGAACTCAACCTGGGCAAGGCTTGGCATCGCTTGGTCGGTCCGAGCTTCCCCGAGGGCTCCTAGCTTGAGCTACTTCGTCAAGTTCTGGGGCGCACGAGGCTCCATTCCGACGCCGGGGCATGCCACCCGCAAATACGGTGGCAACACCGCTTGCGTGGAGATCCGCGTGGGGGACCGGCTCTTTATCTGTGATGCAGGCACTGGGCTCAGGGAGCTGGGGTTGGACCTCCAAGCCCGGGGAATCACCCCCATCCGCGGGCATTTCTTTTTCAGCCACACCCACTGGGACCACATCCAGGGGTTTCCCTTCTTCTCCCCCATCTACGACCCGGCCAACACCTTCACCATCTACGGGGAACCCGGGGAGGACAACCGGGTGCACCGCCTGCTCTCGGGCCAGATGCGCGCCGAGTACTTCCCCGTGGACTTCCACCAGCTGGCCTCCACCTTGTTGAAGGGAACCCTCAACGAGGCGGAAAACGACATCGATGGGGTTCGGGTCAAGACCTGGGCCCAACCCCATCCGGGCGGCAGTGTCGCCTACAGCTTCGAGGCCGAGGGAGCCAAGGTGGTCTATGCCACAGACAGCGAGCTGGATGAGCGCCTGCTCAACGCTGAGGCCGCAGCCGCGAATCCAGCAGCCATGCGGCAGCTGCCCCAGGACTTGCTGGACTTTGTGGCGGATGCAGACCTTTTGATTGCCGATGCCCAGTACACGGACGAGGAATACCCGTCCCACGTCGGGTGGGGGCATGCACGGGCCTCCACCGCCGTGGACCTGGCCCTGCAGGGGCGGGTGCGGCAGCTGGCCCTCTTCCACCACGACCCGATGCAGTCGGACCGGGACATGGATGCAAAGGTCAACGCCTGCCGGGATCGGGCAGCGGCACAGGGTTCCGAGTTGGTGATTTTCGGGGCCCGGGAAGGGTTGGAGTTGAAGATCGTCTAGCCGCCCTGGCCCGGGCGGTGATTCCGACC
>CAZSZE010000099.1:0-14435 GCA_964610645.1 uncultured Enterobacterales bacterium
CACCAAAAGGGACACCGACACAGGGGGGATACCCCATCCCCCCCGGCCCCATGTCCCACAACCCCACCAAAAGGGACACAGGACGAAAGCTACCAGGGGAGCGTCCGGCCATCCGCGTGCCAGAAGGAACCGGAGGACGCCAGAGTCAATTCCCGAATCCTGGCCACAAGCCCCCGGGCGGCCTCCTCGGGGCTTCTCTCCCCGCCGCCACGGGTCATGTCCGTCCGTACAAAGCCCGGGTGCAGGATGCCCACGGCGATTCCATGGGGGGCGAGATCCCGGGAGAGGTTCACCCCGATCATGTTCACCGCCGCCTTGGAGGCCCGGTAGCCGTACTGGCGCCCCGTCTGGTTGTCCCCGAGGGAGCCCATGCGGCTCGACACAATCGCGACCTTCGATCCCCGGGAGAGGTTTCCCAGGAGCGCACTGGTCAACAACAAGGGTCCCACGGCATTCACACGGTACTGGCGGGCCAGCGCCTCAGAGTCCAGGTGGGCCAGGTCATCGTTGACGCTGATCCCGGCGTTGTGGACCAACAGATCCAACGGAACCCCCGCGAGTCGCTGCGAAAGCTCCGCAATGGAGGCGTCGGAATCCAGGTCGAGCACTTCCTGCTGCACGCCCTTCTCCTCCAAATCCCCACAGGGTTCCCGCACACATCCAAGAACCTCCCACCCCTGTCCCGACAGCTCGGCACAGAGCGCGAGTCCAATCCCACGGTTGGCGCCGGTCACCAGGGCTCGGGGCACCACGCACCTCCCGCAAATTGCGGGGGGATAGTACCCTGCGCCGGGCGCCTCCTCCATGTCAACGGGGTGTGACTCCTCCCCTGGAGCGCTTGACCCAGGTGCGATCCCGGGCCCTAGTGGAGCCGTGGCGCCGGCACCTCCCAGACTCGGTTCCTTTGAACTTCTCGGCCCCCTGGGACGAGGAGGAATGGGCATTGTCTGGCGTGCGCTGCACCGGGAACAGAAGCTCCCTGTGGCAGTCAAGGTACTCACCGCCAGCCGCTCCGCAGACCCGCAATTCCAGAAGGTGTTTCGCCGAGAGGTCCGCAGCGTTGCCTCCCTCGACCACCCGGGCATTGTCTACGTGCTGGATCATGGATCCGTCGGGGCCGAAGCAGCCGATGCAAGCGAAGGGCGGCTTCGCGCTGGAAGCCCGTGGCTGGCCATGGAGCTCGCGGAGGGAGGCTCCCTTCTTCCCTGGTGCGGCGAGTTGGACTACGGCGGACTCCAGGTGGTGCTGCTCCAGGTGCTCGATGCCCTGGCCCATGCCCACGCACGCCGGGTGATTCACAGGGATCTCAAGCCCGGAAACGTGCTGCTTCGCCGGCCGGGGGACCTCTCCTCCGGGGTCCTTCTCACGGACTTCGGACTGGCCCGGGCCGATACCCACGACCTGGACGAGGAGATCAATGATGGGTGGCTTGGCACCCCCAACTTCATGGCGCCCGAGCAGTTTGACAGCACCCAGCCCGTGGGCCCCTGGACCGACCTGTACGGTCTGGGATGCCTCGCGTGGGCACTGACCACGGGTACAGCGCCGTTTGCCCACCTGGAAACCCCGGAGAACATCCGACAGGGGCACATGGAGTTGGATGTGCCTGCATTCAAGCCCCGCTGCGAGGTGCCACGGTATTTCGAAGGCTGGCTGCGGCGGCTCTTGTCCAAGAACCCCGGGCGCAGATACCGGTGGGTCTTCGATGCGACAACTGCCCTGCAAGGCCTGGGAACCCCGGACTCGACCCTGATCCCCGCAGGCTGGTCCCATGACGGAGCGAACCCGCTCCCCGAGACCTGGGCCGAGCCCGATCGCCCGGAGGACGCCTCCCGTTCCACCCGGACAAACCGCCTGATGGGCGCCGGGCTCGGGCTCTTTGGCATGCGGGCCATCCCCATTGTGGGACGGAAGAGCGAACGGGACATGCTCTGGAAGGTTCTTGCGCGCGTCCACGATGCACAGTCGTCCCGGGCTGTGCTCCTCCGGGGCCCCCCAGGATGTGGCAAGACCGCCCTGGCCAACTGGATCATGGAGCAGGCCCACTCGGAGAGCGGCGCCCACACCATTTCCGCCGTGCACGGGCCCCTTTCCGGCCCCCGAGACGGCATCGGCGGCATGATCTCCCGCCACCTGAAGCTGGGCGGTCTCTCTCGAGAGCTGGTCCTTCTCCGCCTGGAGCGCTTCCTCCGGTTCAAGGGCGTGGAGGATCCCCGGGAGTGGGAAAACCTCACCGAGGTCGTCCGCCCGGACCCGTCCGGTCATCGCCTCGCAACCGCAAGCGAGAGACATGCCCAGGTGCGCCGGTACCTGGAGAGTCTCTGTCAGATCACACCCACTCCCAACCTCCCCCCGGAGCTACAGCGCAGAAACAAGCGGCCGGTGGTGGTCTGCCTGGACAATATCCAGTGGGGGCTGGAGAGCATTGACCTGGCGCGGCACATCCTGGACGTCCAGGAGGCAAACCCGGCCCCCATCCTGCTGGTGCTGACCGTGCGAGAGGACGACGTGGCGCGGGAGCGCATCGTGAAGCGCCTGGTGGAGGGGCTCATGGACCACGACCGCCTGGTGACCGTGGATGTGCATCCGCTTCCCAAGGAGGAGCGCGGGGAGCTGGTCCGAGAGATTCTCGGTCTGGAAGGCGCCCTGGCGGCCCAAGTCGAGGAACGCACGGGGGGGCACCCGCAGTTTGCCCAACAGCTCGTGGGGGACCTGGTGCGGCGCGGCCTGTTGGAACAAGGCGATCGTGGATTCCGACTGGTCGACGGCGCCACCCTGGAGCTCCCTGACGATCTGCACGAGGTGTGGATGGTGCGCCTTCAACAGGGCCTTCGCGGGCGTCCGGATTCGGACCTGCAGACCCTGGAGGTGGCGGCCGTGCTGGGAGAAGAGGTGAACGACGAAGAGTGGAGGAACACCTGCGCTCGGGAAGGGATCGAGCCGACCGAGGGGCTGCCGGAATCCCTGGTGCGCGAGGGGTTGGTGCGCCCAAGCCGCGATCCCTCGAATCCGAACTGGAGCTTTGCCCACGCCATGGTGCGCGAGTGCCTGGAGCGCTCTGCACGAGAAGCGCAGCGATGGGAGGGCCATCACCACACGTGCGCCGAAATGCTGGAAGGCCGCACGGGAACGAGATTTGACGAGCGAAGGGGGCGGCACCTGTTGGCTGCTGGCAACCAGGAGCAGGCCATGGACATTCTCCTGGAGGCAGCACGGGAGCGCCGGGAAAGCAGCGACATCGCCATCGCGGAGCGCCTCTTGGACCAGCACGCGGAGGCCATGCGCTCCCTCGGGCTTCCAGAAACCGACCCGAGAGGGGTCCAAAACCAGCTCCAACGCGCGCGCATCTGCCTGATGCAGCAGGAATTCGATGCCTCCGAAGGGTGGGCCACCAAGGTGGAGAAAACAGCCCGGGAGCAGTCACAACCGGATGCACTGGCGGAAATCCTGACCGTGCGGGCGTTGATAGCCACAGCAAAGGGCGACCTGGCGCAGGCGTCCAGCCTTCTGGAGGATGCTGAGGGAATTGAAGGGGTCGACACCCGCGTACGTTCAGGCCTCCAGGTGGCCAAGGCCACGGTGCTGGTGCGCCGGGGGGAGTTTGCAGCGTCGGCGGAATACTCCAGGCGGGCCCTGGAGGGTTTTGAGTCTGTCGGCGACCTGAAGGGGGCGGGCCAGGCCCACCGAAGCCTTGCGCTGTACCTCCGCGATCGCAGTCGGTACGACGAGGAGCGCAGCCACCTGAAAAGCGCCCTGGAGTGTTTCCAGGCCTTCGGCATGCGCCGTGGCATGGCCGATGTGCTCAACGACCTGGGAGAGTCCGCTCGCCACGAAGGAGACCTGGTCGAAGCCGATGCCCACTACAAGTCCTCTGTGGAGCTGTTCCGTTCCCTGGGGGATCCGGACCTGGCCATCCCACGCCTGAACCGGGGGCTCGTGATGTTCGAGCGTGGCCGTCACCAGCACGCCCGCCTGTACTTGGAGGGGTGTCTCGAGACCTACCGCCACCAGGGGAGAAAGTCCCTCCAGGCCATGACCCATGTGAGCCTGCTGGGGTGCTGTGCGGCCCTGTCCGACTGGAAGGCCTGCGATGCTCACATGACGTGGTCCCAGGTGCTGCTGGGACAAACGGGCCTGGTGGCCGAGGACATCGCCAACCTGGCCCAATTCACGGCAGAGACAGCACAGTCTCAGGAAAAGGCGCCCCTGGCCCAGGATGCCTGGTGTCTCGCGCGGGACCAGTGGGCAGCCCTCGGGCACCAGGGACGAGCCGATGCCATTGGCGCCAGGATCGACGGTTCCTGACCCGGCGGTCAGTCCGGGGCGCAGCCGCTGGAGAAGAGAAAGTCGCGGATCAGGATTCGCGGCGCTGCGCAGGCCCCGTCCTGGTCGCCCCAGAATCCCGCCACGGAGTGCAGCGTGTCTCCCAGGCCATCGATGCGGGAAAATGCCTCCAACAGGTTCTCCGTGAAGCGCAGGTCCCGCACCGCAGGTCCCAGCTCCCCCCCGCGCACCTGGAACAAGCCGTCCCGGGTGAGGCCTGTCATGCGGGCCTTTTTGGGATCGAGAAATCCGTTCACATAGTGGAAGCGATGCACATGCAGTCCATCTCCCAGCTTCTCCAGCATGGAGCCCGCATCCTGCCCGGCGCCAAACACGATGGCCTCGGTGCCCGGACCCGGCACCGGGAAGATGTCGGAGGTGCGCCAATGACCGGTCGATGAACAACCCGCCCGCCGGGCACTCAACCGGTCATGCACGACATCGCCCCCCCGGCCCTGGACCACAAAATCCACCCGCTGCCTCGCCACGCCCTCCGCATCAAAAGAGACCGGCAGGAGTGCTGCCTCGGGTCCCGGATCGTAGAGGTTGACCTGGGTGCCTGTCAGGTCCTGGCCCTGGGTTCCAGCAAGAAAGCTCGTGCCCTCAGCCACCGAGTGGGCGCCGAAGGCGATCATGCCGAACCAGCTCAAGAGCTCGATGACGGCCTCGGGTTCCAGGAGCACATCATGGCGACCTGGCTTCACGTTCACGGGCGCCCGGGAGGCAGCCGCCACCCGACCGGCTTTGTCTCCGAGCACACCCAGGCGCAGCTCGTCGCTTCTCCCCACCAGGGCGCCTCCATGGCCACTGCCTTCCCCACAGCTCGCGATGAGGCGGGCCCGAGCGTGGGTGGCCCGGCTGCTTCGAACAAGCCCCCGGCTGTTCACCACGGCCCGGGCGCGACCGCAGTGCTCCACAATGCCGGCCAGCTCCGCGCCATGGGCTCGACAAGCCGTCAGCGCCGCCTCCAACTCCTGGGTCTCCACCCCGAAATCCCCTTCTGCCGTGGACTCATCCCACGGGTCCACATCCGCCGGTTCGCCGGCCTCCTCGGAAGAGGGAAGCCCCGGGTGGTCCGGGTCTGCTGGCACGCTCCGAGCCGAAGAAAGCGCTCGCTCCCTCGCTCCCACCAGGCCCTCCGTGGACAGATCATTCGTGTAGGCGACCCCTTCTCCCCCCCCGACCACCGCCCGAAGAATCACCCGGCTCTGGTGGATCTCCCCCCGGTGCAGGACCACCCCGGCCCCCAATCGGGTGTACCGCGACCTGTGGACATCCACGGTTGCCTGCAACAGGGCGCCTGCCGCATCCAGGCAGGCCGCCTGGGCAAGTTCCACCGCCCGCTCGCGACTGACCTCACTCACAGCAGTTGCACTCCCCGGAAACGCGCTGGAGCGCACCCGTGGCTCACGTGAATCAGCTGGGGCGGATCGCCCTTGCCGCAGAAGGCCCACCCCCAGTGGTTCCAGGCCTCCGGACCGCAAATGGCATCACAGGACTGCCAGAAGGCCGGCGTCCTTCCCGTGTACAAGGGGTCCCGCAAGAGGCGCTTGATCTCGCCATCGACAATCTCGTAGGCCGCCTCGCACCCGAACTGGAAGTTCAATCGCAGCTGGTCGATGCTCCAGGCGCGGTTTCGTGACAGCAACAGGCCCCGCTCGGTGGAGGCCACCAGGTCGTCCAGGGAGCCAGCATTCCCCGGGGCCAGGTTGACGTTCACCATGCGCACAATGGGCACACTCGACCAGTTTTCTGCCCGCATGGCGGCTGCATGGGGTGCCCCCAGGCGTTGGGAGGACTCCCGCCCGGTCAACCAACCGGCAAATCGTCCTTCCCGGACCAGGTCGACCCGGGCACTGGGACTTCCCTCGTCATCCCAGCCAAAGGAGCCTGCAGCCCCTTTCGTGGAGGACTCCGCATAGAGGTTTACCCGATCTGAGCCGTAGCGTTCTCCCTGGAATCCAGGCTGAAGGAAGCTCCCCCCCGCGAGGCTCATCTCCTCGCCCAGGACGCGATCCCCCTCCACCGGGTGCCCGCAGGATTCGTGAATCTGCAGGGAGAGCTGGGCACCGTCCAGGATGATGTCGTGCAGTCCCTCGGGCACCTTGGGCGCCTCCACCAACAACCGGGCTTCCTCCGCCACCTCCGGGGCCATTCCCACGAGGTCATGGGCCCGGGCGTGCTCCCAGCCCCGTCCGGCGAGGTTGCCCTCTTCAGACTTGGGCCAGTTTCGTTGCTGGACCAGGCCACCGCCCACCGCTGTGGCACCAATCGAAACCCCCACGACGGTCTGCTCCTGGTGCAGGTCGCTGCCTTCCGTGGTGACCAACCGGGTGGACCGGCGCAGGCTCATGGCGTTGGCCCGGGCCACCTCGACCCCCTTCATGGCCTCCGTCGCGGACACCAACCAGTCGATCTTCTCGTCCAAGGGGACCAAAAACGGGTCTTCCTCCACCTTGGCGACCCACTGGCCCTGCTGCGGCGGGTACTCCCCGACATCGATCTTGTCGTAGGAGAGGTGCCCCACAGACTCCGCGAGATCCACAGCCCGGTCCGCCACCGCCACCGGGTCCGACAGGTCATCGCTGGCTGCAAAACCCCAGCCCCCCGCCAGCGCCCGGATTCCAAGCCCACGGCTCACGGTGCGGCTGCAGGTCTCTACCTGGCCATTGCGGACCTGGAGCCACTCAACCTGCCGCCCCACCAGGCGCACCTCCCCCAACCGCGCCCCCCGCGCCACCAGTCGATCCCGCGCTGCGTGCAGTGCCCGGTCGCTCATTCGGCCACCGCTGCTTGGAGCAGGAGCGGGAAGCCCCGCACATCTGCTTCCAGGGACCCGTCGGAAATGGCGTTGAACAAGCTCGAGTTCACGTCCTTTTCGCCGGTGGCGTACTCCCCCCGTGGGTCCGTGGCGACAAGCACGTAGTCCAACATGGTGCCCCAACAGCCCGGGAGGTCCGTCACCCCGCTTGCATCGATTTCCCCTTCGCCCTCCACATTGGTGATGGCGGAACCCAACGGCCCTGGATTCCAGGCGCGATCCTCCAGGACCACCTCGATGTCCTCGAGCAGGTCACCGTCCTCGGACTGCACCGCCACGCGCACCGACAGGCTGTGCTGGGAGGGAGTCCCGCAGGCACCCACGGGTGCGTCTGTGCTGTCGACCTCACCGTCCGAGCAGGCCAGGAGAAGAATTGCCAAGAGCATCCATCTCACATGTCGTGTCAGGGAGCCGCGGTCAACTCCGCCTGCAGGGTCGTGAGCTTCTCGATGTAGCGGGTGGTCCGGACCTCGATGCCCTCAGGTGGAACGGCAGCCCCGGCGAGGACCTCGGACACCAGCTCGCGCGCTCGCGCATTGCGATCCACGGCGTCGAGCAGCTCGGCCTCCCGGTACACGGCCCGCAAGAGGTTGTCCCCGTAGGCAAAGGAGGAGGCCGCATGGGCCGAGGCAAGGGCCTCCTCGAACCGCTCCAATTCCTTGAGGTGACCCGCCAATGCAAAGTGGTAGGTGAACTCTTGAGGGAAGGACTGCACAGCGCCCTGCAGGGTCTTGAGGGCCTCCTCGTTCCGGCCAGCCTTGGACTGCATGTGGGCCAGGAGCGTGTAGAGGCCGCGATCCAGCTGCGGCGTGCCGGAGAGGGCTTCCTCCAGCATGGCCGCCACCATGGCGTATTGGATCTGCTGCTGCGGAGGCGACGACCACTGGGCGGACCACTCGGCCAGGGCCGCTGCATCCGCCCCCCGCACCTGGCCCATGGCCACGGGCATCGCCTCGAGAATGGCCTGCTGGAGTTCGGCGGAGATCTTCTCTCCATCCAGCAGGGACCACACCCAGTTGTACATCTGTTCTGGGGCGTGCTCCGCAAGCCAGAGTCCGTCGTCGTTCTCGTAGGTGAGCGCCAAGCTCGCCATTCGCGCATCCACCCCGTCGGTTGCATTCTCCAGTGCGGCTGTCGCGGCCGCATCCTTGCCCGCCTTGGCCAGGCGCAGCGCCGCCCGGGCAGCCTCGTCTCCCTGGAGAGAGCCGGCCGCTTCCGCCAGCTCCTCCAGGCTCATCTCAAAATCTGCGGCTTGTTGCAGCCAGTCCAGCGTCTCCTGCTGGCCCGGGTAGCCTTCCAGCCGGTCCAGCACCGAGCCATCGGGACGGGCCACCACCACTGTGGGATAGCCGCCCACCGCATAGCGGG
Organism: uncultured Enterobacterales bacterium; assembly: GCA_964610645.1. GTDB lineage: Bacteria > Myxococcota_A > UBA796 > UBA796 > CAJQPC01 > JAYZDK01. The sequence continues at coordinate 8,513 of CAZSZE010000099.1, forward strand.
ACTTGGCTTCCCAACTCTCCTCTCGATCCGAGTCAAACACCACGACGATGAACCCGTCCAACACGGACTGGGCCACGGGCGCATGCAGCACCTCGGCGGCCAACAGGTTGCAAGGCGGGCACCACGCAGCCGAGAAATCCAGGAGCAGCGGCTTGTCTTCAGCCACGGCCCGCGCCATCGCTGCCTCCAGGTCGAGGGGCTTTTCCTCTTCGTTCACCGGGTTGTCCGCCGGCGCCTTGGGTACGAACACCGACAGGGACGCGTTGCCCCGGAGTCCCTGGGTCATGCCCCAGAAGCCCACATCCACGAGACGACAAAGCGTCCCATCATCCACGCACAGGGAAAAGGACAGCTCCCCGTTGATTTCCGAGGCGTCCCTTCCATGGAGGGCCACCCCCAGGCCGTGGGCCAGGCTCTCCGAGGAGGTTTCAAGCTCCATGGACACCCCGTTCACAGCCACCCAGCCGGAGACCGGCCCCCCTGCGGCAAGGTGCTCTCCTTCCGGTTCCACCACTCGCACCCGGGCATTGGCGCCTCGCCATCCCACTCGCATTTCCGGCAGCGCGGGCTGGGCAGCCCAGGCCACCCCGAAGAAGAGAAGACTTCCGATCATGACCTGTCCTCCAGCACCCATTCCAGGATGCGCTCGCGGGGGTTGAAGTCCACGATTTCACCAAGGCCCAGGGCGCTGACCGCCCGGGACACCAGCTTTGTATCGTCTAAGCTCGTTTCTCCAAAGTGCCGGCCCGCTTGAAGCAGGGCCTCGATGGGCACCATGCCCACCAGCTCCGAACCCCGGATGCTGGCCCCCGCGTCCCGGGCGAGCTGCGCCACAGTCTCGAACACCACGTGGGGCGGCGCTTCCGTCCAACGGGTGAGGTTCATGGTGACCTGTGCAGCCCCGTCTCTCTGGCTCATCCACCCGAGGGCCCGCACGCCAGCCAGTCCGGAGACGTCGCGCTCCACGCGCTGAAACTCTCGCACCTTGGACGCGATGTCCCGGGCGAGGGCCACATTGTCTGTGTCCAGGGTGACATTCCAGGCGATCAGCACCTCCCGCGCGCCCACCGCAAGGGCCCCCGCGGTGGGATGGGGGGTCGCCGGTCCGAAATCCGGTGGGTTGCGCTCAAGCATGCCCGCCAACCCTTCAAACTGCCCCCGGCGAATGTCCGCGAGGTACCGGTTTTCGGGCTGCCGGGCTGCAGCGCCATACAGCCACACCGGCAGATCCAACGCCTCGGCGCAGCGCTCGGCCACCCCCTCGGCAAGGGCGACACAGGTCGCCATGTCCACCCCACTCCAGGGAATGAAGGGGCACACATCCGCAGCCCCCATGCGGGGATGGGAGCCCTGGTGCTGGCGCATGTCCAGGTGCCGAACAGCTGCCTCCACAGATCGGAATGCAGCCTCAGCCACGGCCTCCCCGGGGCCCATGAGCGTCATCACAAACCGGTTCGTGTCCCACTCCGGATCCACGTGCAGCACCTGGGCCCGGCCATGGCCCCGCGCTGCATCGGCAACCGCCGCGACCCGGGCAGGGTCCCGCCCCTCGGAGAAGTTCGGCACGCACTCCACGAGGCTCAACAAAAGACCTCCACGGACAGACCCAGGTCCCGGGGCAAGGCCGCGATCTGCTCCAACTCCTCTCTCGTGAGCGGCGTGCACGCTGGATCCGCCGGGGCCCGGGCCACGGTGTAGACCTGGACCTGCTCGATGCAGCCCCCGTCCTCGAGAAAGCCGGAAATACGCCCGGACCAGGCCTGCACCTCGGCCGGGGGTGGGGCCTCGCCGCTGGTCCGGTGGAACATGCACTGGAGGGTGACCCGGTGGTGCCGGGTGGCCTCGCCGATGTTCTGCAGCACCCGGTCAAAGGAAAGGGTGGTGCCACAGACAGCTTGAAAGAAGGGTTCGGTCCCTGCATCCAGCTTGGCCCAGATGCAGCCCCCCAGCTCCGTGAACCGGTGCAGGGCTGCCGAGACGGCTGGACGATGAAAGAGGGTGGCGTTGGTGATCAGGACCAGGGGGAGATCCGGCAGGCCATGGGCCAGGCGGGCCCCCTGGAGAACCTCGATGGCCTCCCCAAACCCGGGACAGGACGTGGGTTCCCCGTCCCCGGACAATGCGATGTCCCGCACTGTACGCAATGACGGGGCCACGGTGTCAAAGGGAGCTTGGCTCCACAGGTCACCCGCGGCTCGTTCCAAGAGGTCGTTCAACTCCAGGTCCAGCCGGGCCAGGTCCACCTTCCGGGTGGCTCCCGGCACCGTCCGATCCACCTGGCAGTACGGACAATCGAAATTGCAGGCCTTGTCCGGGTTCAGGTTGATCCCGATGGAGAGCCCCCCGGAGCGCCGGGAAACCACCGGGTAGACGTACCGGTTTTCCCCCAATTCCCGGCGGTGATCCCGGAAATCGAGGCGGCGCTCGCTGGTGTTGGAAGGGGGCGATTTCACGGGGGGGCTGTATCACGCAGAGAGGCGCTGGATCCCCTCGCGCGATACACGGCGCCTTTGCTGGAGGTCCCATGACGCCCTTGTTTGCCGTTGCCCTGTCCTCGTTCCTGGCCTGCTCCCCGCAGGCCTCCGAGTCCACCATTCCCGGGGCCCTGCCCACGGGAGGCGAGGTGATGACCGCCGAGGGCGAGATCCAGATCACCCGGCCCATGATGGATGTGTACCTGGGGGCCATGCCGGAGGAAGCCCGCGAGAAGATGGCAGGACCGGACCAGATGAAGCGCCTCCAGGCGGAGATTGTCCGGGAGGAAAAGCTCTTCAAGTCCGCCATCGAGCGCTCCCTGCACGAGGACCCGATGGTGAAGAACCAGCTGCTGATTGCCCAGCGCCAGGTGTTGTTCCAGGCCCTGCTTCAGGCAGTGGTGAAGGAAATGTCCACGGAGGAAGCGATCAAGGGCTGGTATGACAGCCACCTGGTCCAGTTCCGTGCGGACCAGGTCCAGTTGGCGGTCATCGAGGTGGCGGACAAGGCCAAGGCCAACACCTTGCTTGCCTCCCTTCAAGGAGGGGCGGACTTCGCAACGGTGGCCAAGGAAAACTCCAAGGACCCCTCCGCCGAGAAGGGGGGCGAGTTGGGCTGGGTCGACAAGCGTGCCGTGGGAGGCGAGCTGGGTGAGAAGCTGGCAGCGGCTGCGGATGGCGAGGTGGTCGGCCCCCTGGAGACGCCCCGGGGTTGGTCCCTCATGAAGCTCCAGGCCCGCCGAGACGTGGTTCCCTTTGACGAGGCCCGGGAGAAGATTCCGACCAGCCAGGCCTTCCAGAAGTCCCTGGTCCAGACCTACATCGAGTCCCTGGACACCCCTGCCGAGACCCCCGAGGTCACGTTGACCGTTCCCGCCCCGGGTGCGGCCCCCGCTGCGCCGACTGCTCCGACAGCCACCCCGGCAGCCACCCCGGAGAGTGCCCCCCAATGAGCGCACCCTGGATCCTGGTCCTGGGCGCCAGCTCCGGATTCGGGGCTGCTGCCTGCCGGGCGTTCGCCGAGGCCGGCCACCCGATCCTGGGGGTCCACCTGGATCGGAACTCCACCATCGCCAGCGCCGAGCAGTTGGTGACCGATGTCCAGGCCGCAGGCCAGCCCTGCCACCTGTTCAACCGCAACGCCGCCAACCCCGGGGCGCGGCGCGAGATGATGGAGGAGATCACCGAGATCGTCGGCGACGGCTCCGTCGGGGTCCTGCTGCACTCCATCGCCTTTGGCAGCTTGCTGCCTTTCGTCCCGGAAGAGGCCGGAGAGCCTGAGCTGTCCGAGCGCCAGATGACCATGACCCTCGAGGTGATGGCCCACAGTCTCGTGTGGTGGTCCCGGGCCCTGATTCAGGAAGGGCTCCTGGGTGCCGGCGGCCGCATCTTCGCCATGACCTCCACCGGCAGTGTCCGGGCCTACCCCAGCTACGGCGCAGTCGGGGCCGCCAAGGCCGCCCTGGAGAGCCACATCCGCTACCTCGCCATGGAACTGGCCCCCCGGGGCATCACCGCCAACGCGATTCTCGCTGGGGTGACCGACACCCCGGCCCTGCGCAAAATCCCCGGCAACGACACCATGCTGGAGTTGGCCCGCACCCGGAACCCCACCGGCCGCCTGACCACCCCCGAAGACGTGGCCCAGTGCCTCCTGGCCCTGGCCCGCCCGGAGACCGCCTGGCTCACCGGAAATACGCTGCGGGTGGATGGCGGCGAGGACATCGCGACTTGATTGGCCTGTGCTGCGGACCGCGCTTGAAACTGCCAACCGGTCTGGCCCCGCGTACCTTGCGCCTAATACCAACTCGTGCCGAGCACGACATAGGCGACACCGCTGAATTCATCGCCGTCCCGGTATGAAAATGGTGCGCCAATCAAAAGGTCGCCCAGTCCATCCCCATCAATGTCGTCCGACGCAATGCCAAATCCAAAGAAGTCTCTCTCCTCCTCCCCGACCAGCGCGAGCACCGCATCATCCACCCGGTGCGTCCCGGTATGGGGTGACAGGAAGACGTACGCAGCGCCTCCTCCGGACTCGTCCGGTGCGCCAATTGCAAGCTCTGCACTGCCATCCCCATTGGTGTCGGGCATGAGGTCCAAGCCCCACCCAAAAAACGAGAAGCGCTCCCATCCGTAAAACAGTGCGTCTGCATCGCTCATTTCGAGACGACCCGTGCCAAAGAAGACTGCGACAGCACCCACCGAGAGGCCGTCGATGGTCGCGTCTTGCGCCGTCACCGCGAAGTCATCCAGACCATCCCCATTCAGATCCAAGCCGCCCGCCACAGCGACCCCTGTTTGAGTAAAGGTCCCGGGATGCCCAAGTACCCAAGTGTCCACGTCCGCGACACTGGACCAACCCCCCCCTGATCGGGCCAAAGATAGGCTGCACCGCTAAGAAAGCCGTTGGTGTTCTCAAAGGGGGCACCAGCGATCCAGCGGGGGACCCCATCGCCAGCCACATCACCCGCTGACGCAAGCGAATGACCCAAGTGGTCTCCCTCGCTCGCCGGGGAGAGTCGCGCCCGCGCATTGTCAATGGCCAAGCCCCCCAACGAGTCTTCGCCGAACAAATACACGCCGCCCCCTCGCTCGTGGCTCTCGGACTCAATGGGCGCTCCGACGACCAGGCGCCCCACCTCGTTGGAGGCCAAGGCATAGCCAAACTGATCCCCGACAGCACCACCAGTCCATGTCACAAGCCACCCATCCAAAGGAAGGAGGTCCGCGCCGTGGACCGGCTCCAGGACGGCTGCATAGCCAGCCCCTTCATCTATGTTGATTCTCGGCGCAGAGACAGCAATCGCCGCCCCTCCATTCCAGTTGTCAAGATGTGCGACCGAATAGCCGAACCAATCCGCCATGGAGAGCCCTTCGACCGTGAGCCCATCCTCGGCAACCAAAACTCCACTGGGAAGGGGCCAGCCAAAGAGGTGGGCCCCTCCGGCATAAACGGCAGGAGAATCTCTCCCTGGCGAACCTAGAATCAGAGAAAAATCGGCACCGGAAGACATGGAAACCGACCTGCCCAAAGACGTACGAATGGTTGAACCACGAATCACGACATCGGCAAGGTCGGTGACAATTTCACTCGCCACCGGTCTTTCTGCAGCGGTGTCGGTGTCTCCTTCCTTTTCACCCCCACTGCACGAACACGCCCACAGGAAGACGACGAAACAGAAAGTCATGCCTGTTCTCTCACAGAATGTCGTTCACCTATTGCTGTTGTCGCTTCGGGGGTCAAGTCTGGATTCCCTGACTTTTCCGCGCCGGGAGTCGGCGGGAGGGCCGATCAAGCGGCCGCTGTTTCTACACCAACGGTTGGGACTTCACCAGGGCTCTGCTACTTCGACATTCGATACAGCATGGCTCCGATTCGGCGAAGTCTCTGCTGGAAACAGGCAGCCTCTCCCGACTGCACCAGGTCCAGCACTGCACACACCTCC
>CAZSZE010000100.1:0-14362 GCA_964610645.1 uncultured Enterobacterales bacterium
GTCGCAGGCCTTGACTGCTGTGTCGTTGTCCCCGTACCCGTCGCTATCTGTATCCGCGTACCAGGTGGAGGCGTCGGTGGCGCTGTCCTCGTCGATTTCGCCATCACAGTTGTTGTCGATCCCGTCGCAAAGTTCGTCGGCGCCGGGATTGATTTCTGGGTTTTCGTCGTCGCAGTCGAGTCCGTCGTGAGCTTGCCCGGTGACGCCGTCCCCATCGCGGTCCAGATTGCTTTTCACCTTTTCATTGAGCGCTTCTTCGCTGACGACACAGCCTCCAAGGGAGAACAGGGACAGCAGCGGCAGAAAGCGCATCAAAACGCTCCCTGGAGCACCACAGTGGTGCCGTCAGTGGAGGGCACCAGGGCAAGTCCCAGGGCGGCGGCCCCAGCGATGCCCAGGGTGGCGCCGATCTGCGTGGCACGATTCACCCCGTTTGCCATGTCTGTCAGGTCGTCTTTGCCACTTGTGTTGTCACCATTGAATTCGTTGTACCGCACCACGGACAGGGCCAGAAAGGCCACCCCGGTACCCGCCGCCGCGCTCCCCCCCCGGAGCAGCACGGTGCGTCGGTTGCCGCTCCACCAGCCCGCGAGGGCCCGCGTGGTCTGCCCCTTTTCCTTGCCCGAGGCGCTCACCTTCACAGCGGTCAGGGTCAGGGTCCGGGACTCTCCGGGGGTCAGGGTGAGCTGCAGGGTCTTCAGCTCCCCCAGGTGGGGCTGCCACTGCACGAGATGGGGTCCCGCGGGAAGTTCGATCGGTGACCCGCTGGGCACCTCGCGGCCATCGATCCAGATCTTCACGTCGTCCTGGATTTCCAAGCGCCCCATGGGGGTTGCGAGGACACGCTCACGGACCTCGTCGTAGAGGTTGGAGGACTTGACTCCGAGTTCCTTGTCCAGGCTTCCAGTGGGCGCGACGGCGACCGCCCACTCAAAGGCTCGCTCGGCTTCCCGGTTCTCTCCCCTGAAGAGGTGCACTGTCCCCTTGAGTTGGAGCAGCGTGGTGAGCAGGAGGGTGCTGACGGGCTGCGCCTGGCAACGGAGCGCCTCTTCTCCTGCTTGTGCTTCGGCGAGGGCTTCGTCCAACAAGGCCTCGTCCAGTGCTGCGTTGATGGCGGTAATTGAGGCCCCAATGGACGGGCAATCTTGAGCCTGAGCGCTGCGCAATGGCAACGCCAGGAACAGCAGAGAAACCATCCACAAGAAACGCAACAGCCTGACCCCAGGAAGGACCGCATCTTACCAGTGGCAACCGGGGTTCGGGTGCCGGGCCCCTACTGAATCGAGCGATTCATCTTCTTGTAGGTCCAGAGCTTCTTGCCTTCTGATGTCACGGTGATGGTGGCCTCGAACGGTGAGTCGCCATCGAGGAACCTCAAGGAGTGTTTTCCGGGCTTCAATTCCAGGCCGGTGAGTGGGGTGTCCTGTGGAGGGCCACCGTCGACACTGACCGGGATTCCAAAGGGTTTGGTGTTGATGCGGATGGCCACGGGCTTGGTGGAGGCGGCCGGAGGGGGCGTGGCCTTCTTCGCGACGCGAGCAGCTCTGGATTTCTTTGCCGTGGCTTCGGCCTTTTGAGCTGCAGCCTTCTTGGCTTCGGCCTCTTCGGCCTCTTTGACTGCAGCCTTCTCGGCCTCTTTGGCCGCGGCTTCTTCAGCCTCCAGTGCCTTGGTCTCAGCCACGGTGGGCGGCTGCACCTGCGGCAGGGCTGCCGCTGGAAGTTCTTCCTCTGTCCAGGGCTCCAAAATGAAGGTGCCTGCGACCACGCAGGTCACCACCAGGAGCAGGACCAGCACCACGATGTCTCGGACTTTTTGGCCGGATCCTGCACTTGGCTGCACCTGAACCTGGACTGCAGGCCCAGTGACTCCCTTTTCAAGCGTCATCTCATCCAAGCTCGAAAAAGCTGTGGTGGACGTATCGGTGTCCATGTCCAGCTTCAGGGTGTCTTCGTTGAGAAAGTCCCGGGGCCGCTTGGGCAAACGAGCGCTGCTGCTGTCCTCCACAAGGATGCGCCCGGAGAGCGCTCCCTCTTCTGACTCCTGTTCTTCGCTCTGCAAAGCCCGCACTGCATCGGGCGCCCACTCCTCGAGCCCCACGCCCTCCACCTTTCGCTCGATGTCCCGACACTGGCGCGCGACCTCCTTTGCTGCGGGGCGGTCGGAAGAGTCAAAGGCCAGCATGCTTGCAAGCAGGGTGTGGGTTGTCTCGGCCTGGTCTCCAAAGTCGGTCAAGTCCAACTGGCTCATGCGGGTCTCGACCTGGGCCCCGTGAAGATCATCCGCTTCACCCGCCCAGCCAAATCGCTTCCGGGCAATGCTTTCGTAGAAGGTGACTCCCAGGGAGTAGATGTCGCTGCCAGGAGAGGCAATGCCCCCGTCCATTAGCTCCGGGGCCATGTAGGGCAGGGAGCCCAGTTGGTACTCCTGAGTCTCGGCCTCTCGTTCCATGTGGTCAGACCGGGCGATACCAAAGTCCAGCACCTTCACCTCTCCGTCCGGAGTGATGCGCACATTCGCTGGCTTGATGTCCCGGTGCAGAACGTTGAGGGGCTTGTTTGTGACGGTGGAGGGCCGGTTGTAGGCCACATCCAGGGCGTCTGCGATTTGGCGGATGACACTGAGAATGACCCGGGCGGGGACTTTCCCCAGGTTGATCTTGGGATTGATCAGGGTGCTGTGGTTGATGCCCGGGATGTACTCCATCACCACCGCCGGACGTCCCGAGAGGGTGATCAGGTCATCCGCCTGCACGATGGTGCGGTGGCGCAGCATGCCCAGCATCCGGGCTTCGTCTCGCATGCGCTGTTCCACGTCGGGCTTGCCGTCGGCATCCTCTCGCATGAGCTTCAGGGCGACGGTCTTGGTAAAACCCGTCGCGGTGCTCATCTCCGCCAGGTAGACCTCTCCAAAGCCGCCCTTGCCAATGCAGCGAAGCATCTTGAATTTCCGTCCAATGCTGGACTGGGAGGGATGCACGGGATCCACGCCACGAGAATCGTATATAGGAGCCTTGTCGTCAACCATGTTGAGAGGGGGCTGACCATGTTGTTTCTCGGTCTGCTGGCAGCGCCGGCCCTGGCCCTGGATCTGCAGTTTGAGTCTTTTTCCCTGGAGAACGGGCTGGATGTGATGCTGCTGGTGGATCCCGCCCGTCCCCAGGTGGTGGTGGATGTCTGGTACGACGTGGGGTCATTTGATGACCCGGACGGCGCCTCCGGGTTTGCCCACCTGTTTGAACACCTGATGTTCATGGGCACAAAGGGGGTCCCCCAGGGGCAGTTTGATGCCCAGATGGAGGCAGCCGGGGCGCGGAACAACGCTTCCACTGCGGCGGACTACACCAACTACTACAGCTGGGGAACCGCCAACACCCTGGACCTGCTGCTCCTCCTGGAGTCGGACCGCATGACGGGACTGGACATCACCCAGGAGAAGCTGGACCTGCAGCGGGACGTGGTGCGAAACGAGCGGCGCCAGAACTACGAGGACCCCCCTTACGCGGAGGCATGGCTGGCGCTTTCGGAGATGCTTTATCCCAAGACCCATCCCTACCACCTGGAGGGAATTGGGAGCCACGAGGACCTGCTGGCTGCCACCCTGGACCACGTGGAGGGGTTCTACGGGGACTGGTATGCCCCCAACAACGCCACCCTGGTGGTGGCGGGGGACATTGATCCGGCGGAAGTGCGGACACGGATCACGGAGTTCTTTGGCCCCTTGCAGCCCGCGGTGGCTCCCGCCCACAGAAACGCACCCGAGGTGGTGGAGCCGGTGGTCGACCGGCGCATTCTTCGGGACCAGGTGCCCGCGCCGGCGGTCATTCTCGCCTGGCATTCTCCAAGCTTTTTCCAAGACGGGGACGCCACCATGGATGTGCTCGCGGATGTGCTGTCCGATGGAGAGGGCTCGCGCCTTCCCCAGCGCCTGGTCCATGCGGAAGGGTTGGCCCAGGAGGTCTGGGCGTACCAGGCCTCGCAGTCCAGGGGGTCGGTGTTCCTGGTGTGGGTGGTGGGGCGGCCGGGGGCGGATCCAGCTGCAATTGAAGCAGCGGTGTTGGACGAGCTGGCGGGGCTGACGGGGGACCGGCCGGTCACGGAGGAGGAGTTGCAACGCGCCGTCACGGGATTCGAGGTGGGGTTCTACCACCAGATGGAGTCCCTGCTTTCCCGGGCGGAGATGCTCCAGCGCTACCAGCACTTCACCGGGGCAGCAGACTACGTGGAGCAGGATCTCGCCCGGTACCGGGAAGTGGATCCGGCGGGGGTGAAGGCTGCTGTGGAGCAGTGGCTCGCCCCGGCAAAGGCGGCATCGCTCGTGGTGTTGCCGACGGACGGCGAACCCAAGGAGGTCTCCCCATGATCGCCTTGTTGTTGTTGGCTTGTGCCACCACGCCACAGCCCCCGTTGGAAGAAGCCGAACCAACGGTCTTCCTTCCCACCCCCGGCCCGCTGCCGTCCTGGTCTCCGCCGGTTCCTGCGGAAACGACCCTGGAGAATGGCTTGCGCCTGGTCCTGTTGCAGGACACGGCCCTGCCCCTGGTCAGTGTGCGTCTCCTGCTGCCGAGCGGCACGGTGGCGGATCCCCCCGAAGCCTGGGGCTTCACCTGGCTCGCAGCCGAGATGATGGAGGAGTCCACGACGTCCCGGTCCACGGCCGAGGTGGCGGACGAGGTGAAGCGCTTGGGTGCGTCGTTCTCCGTGGATGCGGAGCGCATGGCGGTCGAGATCAGCATGGATCTCTTGTCGGATCGCTTTGAAGAGGGGATGGACCTCCTGGCGGATGCTGTGCTTCACCCTGCTTTTCTCGAGGAAGACTGGGACCGGGTCAAGGGATTGCATGTTGAGGGACTGGCCCGCAGGTGGGAGGAGGGCCGCCTCCTGGCCAACGATGTTGCCAACCTGAACTTCTATGGCGCTGAAAACCCTCTTGGGTGGCCGGTTCGGGGCACGCCGGAGTCCGTGGCCCGGGTGTACCGGGAGCGGGTGGCCGCCGCCCAGGCAGCTTTTGCGGTGCCCGGGGGAAGCACACTGGTTGTGGTGGGGGATGTGGATGGAGACCGGGTGAAGGCTGCAATGGCAAAGGCCTTTGGGGACTGGAGTGGTGCAGCGGTGCTGCCGTCGCTCCCGGCGGCCATGACCGAGCCGGCCTCGGTCCCGCGCACTCTGTTGGTGGACCTGCCTGGGGCCTCCCAGACCGCTTTGAATGTGATGGCTCCGGGGCCTGCACCCGGTGCGGAAACCGACGTGGCTGCGGTCATGGCGGGGGTGGTGTTGGGGGGCAGCTTTACCTCTCGACTCAACCAGCTCCTGCGAGAGGAGAAGGGCTACACCTACGGTGCCCGGGCAACATTTGGGGCACATGGCACCCAGGGCGTGTTCCGCGCGACGACCTCTGTGGTGGCTGAGAGTACGGGGGAGGCCTTGGTGGATTTGCTGGGGGAGCTCCAGCTCGAGCGCTTGTCCTTCACCGGGGAGGAGGCCCACAAGGCCCGGGCCCAGGAGCTGGCAGATGCCCTCGACACCGGGGAGACCCGGGCCGGGCTGGCCTCACGCTATGCGGCCCTGGTGCGCCAGGGGCTCGGCCCCGAGGCGTTCTCCACCGCCCTGGGCAGAATGGGGCAGGTCTCCTCCCAGGACATGGAGCAGGTTGCACTGGAGTGGTTGGCTCCCGAACGGCGGCTGCTGGTCCTGGTGGGAGACGTGGAGCACATCGGCCCGCTGTTGGACAGCGCGGCAATCACCTATGAGCGGGTGGAGGCGCCTCGTTGATCTGTGACCATTCGGTTTGACGATGAAAGCCACGGCCTGGCCCTTTCAGTGCGGGATCTCGTGCATGCGAGGCCCTTGCGCGGCCACTTGCGTGAGTCGCCAGGCGGGAGCGCGGCACGCATGGCAGCCGGCCGGGATGTCCACGCGACCTGGCAGGACCAGCGGGAAGAGGAGGACAGTGCGTTTGAGCGGGAGGTGTCGGTCTCAGTGCGGGTGGTGGTCCGGGACTGGGAATGCCACATCCGCGGGCGGCTGGATGGACTGACCCGAGACGGGGACACCTGGGTGGTGGAGGAGGTGAAGAGCACCCTGTCGGATCCGGCCTGGCTGGCCCAGGCGGATGTGGCGTCGTTCGGTGACTGGGCGGAACAGGCGGGTCTCTATGCCTGGCTGCTGGAGGCCAGTGGCAAGCGCCCCGTGGCGGCAAGGCTGGTGGTGATCTCTCTGGTGAGCGGAGAGGAGCGCACCCTGGAGGTGCCACTGGATCTGCCGTCTCTGCAGGAGGAGGCCGTGGCCCGACTGGAAGCCCTGGTGCAGGCCCGGGAGGCCTGGCTTGCCTGGCGATCTCGCCGGCGAGAGTCCACGGTGCCCTTTCCCCACGACGCCCCCCGCGACCTCCAGTGGGACATGGTGGCGGATGTGGAAGGGGGACTGGCGCGGGGGGAACACGTTCTTCTGTCCGCTCCCACCGGCTCCGGCAAGACCGCGGCTGTCCTCACCGGGGTGCTACGGCACAGCTACGAGACCGGCAAGCGGGTGTTCATCGCCACCGCCAAGGGAACCCAGCGGGAGATCCTGGAGCGCACCCTGGCGGGATTTGCAGACCGGGGCTTGCCCTTGCGCACAGCCATGGTGCGTGCGCGGGAGAGGGTCTGTCTGAACGATGTCGTGGACTGTCGACCCGAGGCCTGCACCCATGCCCATGGGCACTACGACCGGGCGGCGGGGGTGTTGGACCACCTCGTGGAGGCGGGGCACGTGCCGGGAGCAATGCTGGATGATGCAGCCCGACAGGCAAAGGTCTGCCCCTTTGCCCTGTCCATGTCCCTGGCGGATCGCGCAGACGTGGTGGTGGGGGACTACAACTACGCCTTCCACCCCCAGGTGGCGCTTCGACAGTTGTTTGGCGAGAGCTGGGAGGAGTGGATCCTGGTGGTGGACGAGGCCCACAACCTCGTCGAGCGGGCGCGTGCCTATGGCTCCGCCGAGCTGTCCCGGGGTACCTGCCTGGAAGTAGCAGATTGGATTGAGGCGGAGGCGGGAGATCGGGGGGCGGAGGCGGCTCTTTGGTGCCGGGCCGTCGCGGACGCCATTCTGGATGCTCGCGAGCTGGAGGATGCGGGTGCCCACGGGGAATGGGAGGTCAGTCTGCATCCAGAGGGGTGGAAGGTGCTGTCCGAGGTGGGGGAGGGGAGGCTCCTGGCCTGGCTCGGCGCGACGGCTTCCCGGCGGCTGCCTGCGGACCCCTTTCGGGACCTCATTCGGGAAGTGCAGCGGTTTTCCGGGCTGTTGCGCGAGGCGGGAGAGGAGACGTTGGTGTGCTTTGAGCGCAGGCCGGGAAGGGAGCCGACTCTTCGGCTGGCCTGTCTGGATCCCTCTCGTTGGATGCAGGAGCGACTGGATGCGTTTTCGGGCTCGGTTCTGCTCTCGGCGACCCTTCGTCCCGAGGCCTACCACCGGGACCTGCTGGGGATGGCGCCGGAACGGGTGGGGTCTGCAGCCCATGGTTCCGATTGGCCGCCGGAGAACCGGGCGGTGATTCTGGCCACCCGGGTTTCCACTGCCTACAAGGATCGCCAGGCCCACCGGGCTCGCACCGGCGCGTTGATCACCGACTTGATCCAGGCAACGCCGGGGCAGGTGGCTGTCTTCTACCCCTCGTTTGCCATGTTGAGATCCCTGGCTCCCCTCTGCGAGGCGGAGGGGCGGGAGGCCCTGATCCAGGGACGCGGCCTTTCCGAGGAAAGGCGCTCCGAGCTGCTGGAGAGCCTGGTGTCCCCCGGGGCGCCCAAGGTATTGCACGCGGTGTTGGGGGGGCTCTTCGCGGAAGGCGTGGATCTACCGGGGGAGGTGCTGCAGACCGTGGTGGTGGTGGGGCCCGCCCTGCCCCCCATCGGGTTGGAGCGGGACCGCATGCGCTCCTTGTGTGAGGAGCAATATGGGCACGGCTTTCGGTATGCCTTCCTGGTGCCAGGTATGAACCGGGTGGTGCAGGCAGCGGGGCGGGTGGTGCGCGGGCCGGAGGAGCGGGGTGCCGTGGTCCTGGTGGGACGGCGCTTTGGCTGGAGGGGGTACCAGGAGCTTCTCCCAGAGGAGTGGGAGGCCACCCGGTCGGATGATCCCGCAGCAGCCTTGCGGGATTTCTGGTCGTCCCATCCCGGGGCCGGGCGAGAGGTTCTGCCGGGTTAGGGAACCCGACCCCGGAGCGCGACTTGGCTGCACCCATCCCTGTGGATCCAGAGGCACTCCGTGACCACAGGCGCCCCTTTGACGACCTGGAAATGGCCGTGGTGCGCCGGGTGCTGGAGCGTGGAGAGGCGCTGGATCATCCGGACATCTGCGCGCTGCGGTACGTCCTGGGTTTTGCCAAGCTGACCCATGTGCGCACAGACGACGGACAGGACACGGACGTTTCCGAGGCTCTGCGAACCCATGCCTGGTGGGTGCGGGATCGCTTGGAGGCTCGGCTTGTGGACACGGAACCCACCCTGGTGCCAGCTCTGGAGGTGCTGCCTGAAGTGGTGGAGGCCACCCGCCAGAAGCAGGACGAGCTGCTGACCCTTGGTCTCTCCGCCGGTGCCATTCAACGGGAGGTCTGCGAGCGAAAGCTGGTGCTGGTTCTCGGGGGCGGCGGAGGTGCTGGGTTCGCGTACTCGGGAGTTTTTGACCAGTTGGACCGGGCAGAACTCCAACCGGAGCTCATTTGCGGTACCTCCATCGGGGCGTTGCTGGGGCTCTTCCGGGCCCGCAGACGTCGCCACGATGGGCGGGCCCTGATCGAGGTCAGCAAGTCCCTTTCCTGGAAGAGGGTCTTCACCGTCCACAGCGAGCCCTCTCGATACGGGCTTCCCGCAACATTGCGCCTGCACCTTCGCCGGGCCCTGTCAGAGTTTCTCCTGGATGACGAGGGGCAGCCGCTTCGGTTCAAGACCCTGCCGATTCCCATGCACATTGTGGTCACGGGACTCAAGATGGAGGCCCTCAAGCACGAGTTGGAGTACTACGAGCACTACCTGGATGCAGCGGTGAAGCCCGGCTTGGTCTTTCGGGTCAACCGCGTCTTCAAGATGCGAAACATCGCCAGCGTGCTCAAGGAGATCATGCAGGAGCAGGAAGCCCTGGAGGAGATTGTCTTTGGGCTGGACCCTTTGACCCAGGAGGCGGACTGCCTGGATGCAGCCGGGTTCTCCTCAGGCATTCCGGGACTGATTCACTACGACATCCACCGGGAGGATGCCCACATGCACCACCTGCTGGAGCGGCTGTACGCAGAGTACGGAATCACGCGCCTCGTGGAGGGCGGAATCGTCAACAACCTCCCCGCCAACGTGGCCTGGAAATCCGCCATGGAAGGGCGCCTGGGCGGCCACCGCAACATCTTCGTGCTGGCCCTGGACTGTTTTGCACCCCGCATGAGCTCCGCGGTGTTCTACCCGATTCAGCAGTTGGTTCGGGGGAACGTGTTGAAGAACCTGCCCTATTGCCACCACTACGAGGCCCTGGGGCGTACCCTGTCTCCCTTGAACCTGGTGCCGGAACCCGAGCAGATACAAGAGGCCAACGAGTGGGCTACCCAGGGGCTTGCCCCGGCGATGCCGCTCATCCAGGCGATGCTGACGCCATTTCCACCGCTGGGGCCCGCGTAATCCGGAACCCCGCGAGAGATGCGACTCCCATCAAGGCGGCTGCAGCCACAAAGGCGGAAGCGGGGTCCACGCCCGAAAAGAGCGCCAGGGCCAGGGCGGGGGCGGTGGCGCGGGCCAGGGCGGAAAGGGACTGGTTGGTGCCCATGACCAGGCCTTGATCCGACTCGGGGGTGCGCCGGGAGATCAGGGAGAAGAGACTTGGCTGGGCCAGTCCATGAAACAGCGCCAGGGCCATGCATGTGAGGGCCAGGGGCAAGACCGGTGGCGCCGCCACCAGGGCCAACAGCCCAAGTGCAAGTCCGGGCAGGCCGACCCGCACCAGTGCCTCCTCACCAAAGCGCGTGGACAAGGGACCGATCATGCCGCCCTGCACAAGGACCATCACCACGCCGATCAGCCCCATGAGGCGCCCCACATCTCGGGCATCCAGGCCGTAGAGGGCCTGTTCAAAGAGGGCGAAGGTACTCTCCATCATGGAAAAGGCAAAGGTCATGCAGAAGACCAGGCCCATAAGGGAACCCACGATCGGGTGCTTCAAGACCTGTAGGAATGTGCCCGGGTGAATCGGCCGCGGGCACCGTGCAGACACGGTGGCCGGATCCCGTGATTCCGGCAGAATCGCGCTTGCCAGCAGGAAGTTCAGTGCCCCAAGTCCTGCCGCCAGCCAGATGGGCGCTGCCAGTCCGTGCACGGACAGCTCTCCCCCCATCCAGGGGCCCAGGGTGAAGCCAAGCCCGAAAGCGGCGCCGATCATGCCCATGGCCTTGGCCCGGTCTTCGGGGGGGGTGATGTCGGCCATGTAGGCCTGGGCCGTGGAGATGTTTGCTGCAAAGAGCCCATGCAGGGTGCGAAACAGAAAGAGCTGCCAGAGAGTCTGCGCGGCGGCGAACCCCACTAGCATCAGGGCCCCCATACCGATGGACAGGAGCAGCACCGGGCGCCGACCGCGGCGGTCCGAAATGGCTCCCCAGAACGGGGCAAAGAGGAACTGTGCCAGGGAGTAGCAGGCCATCAGCAGACCGATCTCCATGGGGGTTGCGGCAAACCGTGGATCCTGGGCGTAGAAGGGCAGAAGTGGGATGACGATTCCGAATCCAACGAGGTCCAGCAGGACCGTCAGGAAGATGACCAGGCGAGGCTTCACGGGCTGCGCGAATAGCCTGTGCAGAGGGCGGAGTCCACCGCGGGTTAAGGCGCCCGGGAGGTGATTCGGATGGACATGAGAGCGATCCACGATCTTGCGGTGGAGGCAGCCAGGGAGGCGGGGGCAGCCATCGCCGGCTTCTACGAGGACGAGTACACCGTTCAATACAAGAGCAAGGACAACCCGGTGACCGATGCGGACCTGGCGGCGGACCGGGCCATTGAGGATCGCCTTCGCCATGCGGTACCAAACACGGGATGGCTCTCGGAGGAATCGGTGGATGACCCGGCCCGGCTGGACCAGCCAGCGTGCTGGATTGTGGATCCCCTGGACGGCACCCGGGAGTTCACCCTGGGGGTTCCGGAGTTCGTGGTGTCCATTGCCTACGTGGTGGGCACCGAGGCGCGAGTTGGCGTGCTCTACAACCCCATCAAGGAAGAGTTGTTCACGGGAATCGTGGGTGAGGGAGCCTGGTTCAACGGGGCACCCATGGAGGTCACGAACCACGAGAGCTTGGACGGCGCTCGGATCGTCTGCTCACGCACGGAGGCCAGCAAAGGTTGGTTTGACCCGTGGAAGGACCAGCTGGAGCTTCACCCCACCGGTTCTGTGGCCTACAAGTTCGGGCTTGTCGCAGCGGGCCGGGCAGAGGCCACGTTCACGCCGCGTCCCCGCAACGCGTGGGACATTGCAGCAGGCGTGGCTGTGGTAAAAGCCGCGGGTGGCCGGAGCAGCAACCGCCACGGCAACCCCTACGAGTTCAACCAGCCGAAGACCCTCAAGGATGGAGTCTGCGCAACGAACGGCCCGGTGCATGGGGCCATCCTGGAGATCATGGCTCAGCAGGTCCGGGGCTGATCCGCGTCCGGGTCAGGGACGGTGACCCAGGAGCAGCAACAGGTCTGCTGCCTCGTCTCCATTCGCATCTCCCGTCACAATGGCCTCTCCTGTGCGCCCAAACGCCAGGGGGGAAAAGACCGTGATGTCTGCGTCCACGGCGCTGGTTTGCTCGGTCCAGACCGGGGGAGACGCCCCCAGGAAGATCCAGATCGCTCCATAGAAGGACTGGGTGTCGTCAGCGAGGTTGGCCCGGGGGCCCCCCAGAATCACATCGGCGTGTCCATCTCCGTTGTGGTCAGCCATGGCCACGGCCCGGCCCAGTCGGTCCTCTGTGCCCAGGGGGAGGAAGCCGTAGGCAGGGAGCGTGACCTCGGCTGCGAGGTCTTCTCCGGTCCACAAGAAGGCTGCACCGGCGCCGTCTTCCGTCCCGGGCGCTCCGGCAAGAAGCTCCGAGAGTCCGTCGCCGTCCACATCTCCCGCGGCGAGGGAATGGCCCAGCGAGGCGCCGGCGGATGCGCCTTGCAGTATGAGGGTGGCAGCTGCCTGGACGGGGCCGCCTGGCGCCAGGGGTCTCGGCAGCAGGTAGATACTGCCAGCGCTGGCTTCTCCCAGGGGACCGGCTCCATGGGGGGCAGCCAGGGCCACACCCCCGTTCTTTTCGGTTCCATCGAGACATGTCATGGCCCGGCCCAGCTGGCCCCCCAGCTCCTCGCCCGTGTAGATGGGGTCCAGCACCCCCGCAAGCACCTGGTCCTCCAGCAAGGGGAGGTCCGCCGCGGCCAGCACATGCACCGATCCCCCCAGGGGCGCACCCTCGCTGTTGGAAGGAGAGCCCACCAGAAGGGCAGTTTCGTCGCCCTGGGCCACACCCGCACAGGCCAACAGGTGGGTGCCCAGGTGATCGCCGGCACCCTCTCCCAGGATTCTCAGGCGGGCACCTGAAGCCGCGACCGAGCCGTTGTTCAAGGAGGAGCCCAGGTGGAGATAGGCGGCTCCCGCCTCCAGGTAGGTTCCACCTCCGCGGGCATCCGGTGCGCCCACCGCCAGCTCCGGCAGGCCATCACCGTCCATGTCCGGCACCCGGACCAGGGCACGCCCATGGCCATCCCCCGAGGTCTCACCCGGGATGCGTGAGATGACCCGATCTTCCAGGTTCTGGAGGTTCTCCGAGGGTGAAGAGTCGATCAACAGCACCTCGCCGGAGTTCGCTGCCCCGATCCACAGTCCCTCCGTGGAAAGTGCGGCGGAGAAGTCAGGCCCCTGGTCCGCATCACCCTCCATCCTGAGGTGTGCGTCCTCTATGGCCAGGGGAATTGCGGGCAGGGCGGAACCGTGGAACAGCGCAACCCGGGTGGCTGTGAACAACTCGGCGCAACCCACGCCCTCGCATTCCACGGGGCAGCCAGTGTTGCCAACGGCGCTGGCCATGGCCAGCCAGGCGAGGGCCCTAGGGTGCTTCTGCATCCGCTGGGGGGGCTGCCTCCGTAGAAGGAGTCTCCTCCACTGGGGGTGCCAACACGGCTGGGGTCCCCACCACCACGGTCTTGGTGTAGCCGTTGGGAAGCTCCATCTGGACCTTGTAGCTTCCAGCCTTCGCTCCCTGGATGCGCCCCGTGGTCAATGGGCCGAGCACTCCCACAAGCACATCTCCCACGGTGACTTTTGCGAACGCTGTGGCGGTGTTTTCAATCACCAGCTCACCGTTGGGCTCGTCTGTGCGGGCGTTCTCGGGAGAGAGCTTGTCCGCCAGGCCATCTGCCTCCACGAAGAGCTGTCGGAACCCGGTCACGTCTCCCACAGTCAGAGAGGGATTCACACCAAACGGTCCAAAGGCGTTTTCGTCTGCCGCGAATGCGGTGGCGGCCAACAGGGGAAGGAAAACAAGCATGAAACGCACGATGCAGAGCCTTGGTTCAGGAGTCTTGGTTCGGGAGACTTCAGTTCTGGATGGTCAGCCCATTGTACGAGCTGAGGGTCTTGGTGATCGAGGAATCGGGGCCGCCATCCAGTGAGTAGGTGTGGTCCTCCTCTACCAGGCCAATGCCCTTGACCCACTTCTGCTCGATGTAGCCCGTGCGGTTGAATCCGCCTTCGGTGCTTCCGGTCCCCACGTCGATGCCTGCGAACGCGACGGTGTAGGTCAGGGTCAGGTAGTAGGCATCTGCCTGGGTTCCAGTGACGTTGACAGTGGTGAAAGCGCCGTCTGGGTGCTCCACGTAGGTGCCGGTCACGGCCATTTCCAGGGTGTAGCCGTACTGCATCGCCTGGACGGTCAGGGTGTACGGAGTCATCTGCCAGGAGCCCACCTGGCCCGCTTCGTAGTCGGCGGGCAGGTACTTCCGGGGGGGCACGTCCCGGGCGAAGAGGGTGTCCGACATGGAGGCGGAGGTGTAGGTCTCGGTCCACTCCACCATGTGCATGCCCGGGTCGCCGTTGTATTCGCAGGCCACGTAGACGGAGCCATCGTAGGCCTCGCCGTCGGACATCTGGAGGCTGGTCGTGTACTTGAAAGCGTCGTTGCCGGTCGAGTCGTAGCTTGCCCCGACGCCGGTGAGGGTCTCCTGCCCCGTGTTTCCGTTCTTGGTCACGCTGTACGTCTTGGTCCAGCCGGCCTGGTCCACGGGTTCGTAGTCGTTTCCGCAGAGGTTTGGATCCGTGTCGGCATCGGCGTCGGCGTCCGCATCGGCATCCGCATCGGCATCGGCATCGGCATCGGCATCGGCATCGGCATCGGCATCGGCGT
>CAZSZE010000101.1:0-14306 GCA_964610645.1 uncultured Enterobacterales bacterium
CACGGTTCCCATCCCCCATGGCACAGCTACAAACCGGCTGAATTCCCCGCTGTTCAGGGCGTTCGCACCCGCCATCCCCACCTGCTGACGGAGCCGCTCCACCTCCAGGAGCCACGGGTGGATGTGGTTCCACACAATTCCTGTTTGGCCCACCACTTCACAGCCAGTACTCCTCAAGAGCGCCCACAAGACACCTTGCGTACCGTTTTCTTTGCTGGCCAGGTTGATCTTCGGTCTCGGTGAGTCAGTCCCCCTGCGCATCGCCAATCGCCTCATCGAGTAGCTCTGTGAGGCTCTCCCGGGTGGCAGTCTCCCGCAAATACTCGAGGTTGATGTCGTCGCCACGAACGCGCAGTACGCCCACCACGTCCCGCCACTGCCGCTCGGAAACCCCTCCACCCTTGCGGAACCAGGCGAGCTTCTGCAAGACGATGTCCTCGGGACTCGCCACAGGAAGGCGGACTCCGGGTTGAATCTCGAAGTGCTGGCGCCGTTCCATCTCGCTTCGAGACCATGCGTCTCCCTTCATTGCAAAGATGTCGACCTTGGTCATGGTCTCCAAGTGGATCAGATTGCATGACGTTCGCCGATTCACAGCGTCCATGACAGCATCAGAGTCGACGTAGAAGCGATCCTCGAGGGCAGAGACAAGCAGTGTCACGTGCTTGGCTTGAAGGTCAGCGACCAGGTCCACATCCTGGGTGCTTCGCGGAATGCCGTGCAGGGAGGAGGCCACCGAACCGACCACGAGCCAGGGAATGCCGAGCGCGTCAAGGGTCTCCCCCACCAACAGTGCGACTGTGAGCGGCTCGGCGAGTACCACCGATCAGGTTCCCTCGGTTGCCAGATCCCAGCCAAAGACCTCCCGCATCACGTCCGCGGGAAGCCAGAGCGAGGCGAGGCGGAGCTTGAGTTCCCGGTCGTCAGCGGCAGGGTGCTGAGCACGAATACGCGCGAGCGCCATCTGCTGCACGCCGTGGGTCAACTCGACCACCCGTTGCAGCTTCTGCGCGGGGCTCATGCGGCGATAGCCTTCCACCAGGATTCGCTCGACCTCTGGAGCCGTGTCGTTTGGCGAGGCGAACTTCATGTTGGCAATCTACCTCGATCCAGGAATCGTCGCATTCGGGCCACACTCAAGAGCTGCGGAGAGATGTGGTTTCACAGAATTCGGGTTTGGCCCACCACCGATAATGCCCGCTCAAGGATGAGGTAGTCGGCGAGTCCGCCCTTGTCGCGCTGGATGGAGCGCAGCGCTCGAACCACTCGGTCAGTGGCGTCGATGCCGATCACCTCGTCGACTCCTCGAACTCGCGTCCAGTCTGTTCGATATCACCTGCGCCAGCCGCTTGCCCCGGCCATCATAACCGTCTATATTTTATCGATCGTCGCCAGGATACAGCATGACTACCAAAATAGTACCGATTGATCTCATGACCGCCCCCCAGCTTGCCCAGCACGTCGCGGGCCGTGTGCGTGCGGCTCGACTGCGCCGGGCTTGGACCCAGCAGGAGCTGGCCGACCGCTCCGGGATGAGCCTGTCCAGCCTGCGCCGCTTCGAGCGGAGCGGTGAGATCGGCTTCCTGTCCCTGGTGCGCGTCGCCGTCGCTCTGGCGGCGGTGGAGGAGTTGGCGGCCCTCTTCCCCGAGCATCCAACGAGCCTGGACGAGCTGCTGGCCCCGCGGGCCCGGCAGCGAGGGCGGCGGTCGTGAGACTTGCACCACACCAAGCGCTCGAGGTCCGGTTGCGCTGGACAGAGCAGGAAGAGTTGGCCGTGGGACGCCTGGCCTGGAGGGACCGCCGCGCCTGGCTCGAGCTAGACGAAGCCTTCCTGGCGGCTCATCTCCCCATCTCCCCCTTCCGACTCCAGGTCCAGCCGGGCCTCATCCCCTCTCCCCTCGAGCCCTTCGAGGGGCTCTTCGGCGTGTTCGACGACAGCCTGCCCGATGGCTGGGGTCGCCTGCTCCAGGACCGCCGTGCAAGCGCCCTCGGGCTCCCGCCCGCCCAGATCACGCCACTGGATCGCCTGGCATGGGTTGGCGATACCGGCATCGGAGCGCTCGGCTATCGCCCCCATTTGCTCGATGGAGACGAGCAGCGCAGTGCCTTGGACCTGGACCGGTTGGCGAAGGACAGTCGCGAGGTCCTGGCTGGCGCTGCGGTCGATGTCCTCCCGGAGCTGCTTAGGCTCGGCGGCTCTCCCCACGGCGCCCGACCCAAGGTGCTCGTCTCGCTGCGACCCAGCGATCACCATGTCGTTTCGTCGCTGGCCGAGCCCGGGCACCGATCGGTTCTGATCAAGTTCCGCGCCGCCCTGGACACTGCCGATGCCGGCCCCATCGAGTTCGCCTACCACCGCATGGCCCGCGAGGCGGGACTCGAGGTGCCTGAGGCCTGGCTGATCCCCGCTCGAAGCGAAAGGATGGGCGGCTTCTTCGCAGTGGAGCGCTTCGACCTCCACCGGGGACAGCGCTGGCACGTCCACACCCTCTGCGGCCTGCTGCACGCCGATCACCGTCTGCCCTCCCTCGACTACATCGGCGCGCTCGCCGCCGTCCATCGGCTCACGGGGGATTGGCAGCAGCTCGAGCAGATGTTCCGGCGCATGGCGTTCAACGTGCTGGCGCACAACCGCGACGACCACACCAAGCAGGTGAGCCTGCGCATGGACCGTGCGGGCCAGTGGACCTTGGCATTCGCCTATGATCTCACCTTCGCAGAGGGTCCAGGGGGCGAACACAGCATGGCGGTCGCGGGCGAGGGCCGTCCCAGCCGTGCCGATCTTCTGCGCGCTGCGAAGCAGGTGGGGATCAAGAAGAGGCTCGCCAAGGCCATCATCGAAGAGGTCGCCGAGGTCGTCGTTTCGAGGTGGCCCCGCTACGCCACCGAGGCGGGCGTCAGCGCGGAGGCGGTCGAAGAGATCCGTCGTTGCATGCCTTGAGCCAGCGTTCCCATTCCATCGATGCCGACTTGCGAGTTGGGGCGTCATGCGCATAAGAAACAGGGACCCTATGACCCGCACTCTTCTCGCTCTTCTCATCGCCCTGGGCGCCCTTGTTGTCAGCCCCCCGGCGGAGGCACAGGGGGGGGGGTGGGAGACCAGGCCCTACTTCGATCCGGTCGCGAACTACAGCATGTATGGAGACCCTTCGGGCCGGGTCTACACGGCGCTCGGCCTGGGCGGAGAGGTCGGTCTCCACTACAACCAGACTTCCGGGAAGCAGCCGGTTCTGCGGGGAAGGGCGCGGGTGCGGGGTGAGTACCTCCTCGGGCAGGCCAGTGGCAAGGAGATCCGGGTCGGGAACTTGATCGGTCCCTGGTACAAGTTCATCGGCATCCAGACCGGTCCGGACGTCTTCTGGAATCAGTACCAATACGGCCCCGTCACTCTTGACCCCACTTTCGGGTTGGCCTGGCCGGTGATGGTGCCCATCGACCTGAAGGTGCTCTACCTGGTCGGCGGCATCAGTCCGGCCTGGTACTTCTCGGAACGGGAAGCCGTCAATTGGAAGGACGAGCAGGCGTTTGGCTTTGGCCAGGAGTTCACTCAAATGGTCGGTGTGCTCCTGGATGTCCAGGTGGTCAGACTCAGCCTCAGCTACCAGAATCGAATCACCGCCTATGGGCATCAGAAGAGCATCGGGGCGAGCATCAAGCTTGGTCTGTAGGGCTCCGAGTCTCAGGCGGGGCCCGATCATGTGAGGAAACGGGATCGCGTCAATCTGTGCCTTCTGACGCGATGGCACGGTACAATAGACGTATGAGTGACCGCGCCGCCCGCGCAGAGAAGCGACGGCTGACATGGACCGCAACTCTTTCCACTTTGGAAGAGGCCTCCGGTCCTCCGGTGGCGGGTGATCCCCTGGAACGCCTGCGCTCAGTAGAGGAGTTGTCGGTGGCTGCCGCCGCCCTTTCAGGGCAAACAGGTCCGCCCTCCGACCGTAGTGCCTGGCCAATTCGACGCCTTCGACTGATCGATGATCAATGAGCTCCTCTCCCGTCCTGAACGAGGACTTTCTGGACTTGTTGGATGCGTTTCGGGAAGAAGCTGTGGACCACCTGGTAGTGGGGGCTCACGCGTTGGCGGTTCACGGGGTCTCCCGGGCTGCCAGGCGTTCCAGCGCCATGGGCGCGAATCGATTGCCCCTCCAGGTGGAATTCATACAACACCGGCGGCCACTGGACCGAGGCCTGGCCGTTGTTGACCAGGACCGCCTCTCCTGACGTGGTCCGCGACCCGCCCACGGCCCAGGCCTGGCTCATCTTGGGAACCACGTGGTTGTAGTAGAACGGGTGGGTGGAGGCGGGCTGCCCCGAGGTCTCCGCAGCATCGCCGTACCCGTGCTGCTCTGCGTAGGTGGCGATGGCATCCTGCACATCCTGGGGCACATCCGAGGCCTGGACCACGCCGGCATTGGAGTCCCCGGGGTGGGGCAGGCCCCCCTTTGCCTCCCAGTAGGCGGCGATTGCCGCCTCGGTGCCCTGGCCCTGTTCCGTGGCCAGGAAGTCGTGGTAGTCCCCCGCCTTGTCCAGGCCGGTGCTGCCCGTGAAGAACTGGCCCAGGCGAAGCCAGGAAGCCAGGCAGTGGGCCGGGGTCCAGGTAATGGGCTCCATGTCCAGTTCAGCAAAAAGGGCATGGCGATCCTCCGGGTGGGCCGCCATCCATTCATTTACCCCGGCGGAGTAGGCCTCGAGCAGGATCAGGGAGTCCTCCCCGAGGTTCTGTGCGGCTGCGACAGCCCGGCGCCATTGGCCCCGCAGGCGCATGCTCTTGTCGTAGTCGAGAGCGTCCCATACATCGCCGTGCAACTGGGCCAGGCGGCCCTGGTAGGCGTAGAGGGCGTAGTTCATCTGGAACAGGCGATCCCCACGAGAAGTGCCAACCAGAAAGCGGACAGACTGCACCTCCATTCGAACCGCATCGTACCTCTGCGTAGCTCGGGCACTTGCAACGGAGCGGAGGATTCGGGTTAATGCCGTCTCTTCTACCGGACCGCGGACCTTTCGGTCCCCGAAGAGGCCCCAATGCGCTACGAGCGTGTTTTCATTGAGGGGGTGGTGCACCACCTCCCGGACGTGGTGATCCCCACGTCTGCAATCGAGCGGATGTTGGCGCCGACCTACGAGCGCCTGCACATCAGCCCGGGGACCCTGGAAGCCATGACCGGGGTGGCGGAACGTCGGTTTTGGCGGGAAGGGGTGCAGCCCTCGGACCTGGCGTCCGTGGCGGCTTCAGAGCTCCTGGAGGTGTCGGGCTTTGCACGGGACCGGATCGGGGCCCTGGTGAGCACCTCCGTCTGCAAGGACTACCTGGAGCCTTCGGTTGCAAGCCTGGTCCATGGAAACCTGATGCTCTCGCCGGGCTGCGTGAACTTTGATGTGGGCAGTGCCTGCCTGGGCTTCATGACCGGAATGGCCATGGTGGCCAACATGATTGAGTTGGGCCAGATCGAGGCCGGCCTGGTCGTGGTGGGGGAGGGCAGCCGCGACGTCACCCTCTCAACCGCCCGGAAGCTGCGGCGGGAGGAGACCACCTTTGCCCAGTTTCGCAGCAACCTCGCCACGCTCACACTCGGCTCGGCGAGCAGCGCCATGTTGCTGGTCCACGAGCGTTTTGCAACCCGGGGGCACCGGCTCCTGGGGGGGCTCGCCCTGGCCAACACGGAGCACAACCGCCTCTGCATCGGCACCCCGATCAGCATGCAGACCGATGCACCCAAGCTGCTGAGTGAGGGAGTCGCCCTGGCGCGGCAGGCATGGGCCCATGCCCAGGATGCCCTGGAGCTGGATCCCGCGCGAGTTCGCCAGTTCGCCATGCACCAGGTGGGCCGGGCCAACCACGATGCGGTGCTCAAGACCCTGAAGGTCCCCGAGTCCCGCGCACTGCGTCTCTATCCAAAGGTGGGCAACGTGGGCGCTGCGGGGGTGCCCCTGACCATGTCGGTGGCACGGGACAAGGGAGGTTTCGACAATGGGGACACGGTGGTGCTCATGGGCATCGGCAGTGGACTCAACACCCAGATGATGCGGGTGGAGTGGTGATGCCCCAGGCAGCGCCATCCCTGCCGGGCGACGTTCGGGCGGCCTATCCCTGGGACTCACACTGGCTCCCGGTGGATGGCGGGCGCATGCACTACATCGACGAGGGACCGCGGGATGCCCCGGTGCTGCTCTGTGTGCACGGGAACCCCACCTGGTCGTTCTACTGGCGGGCACTCATTGCCCGATTCTCCGGCCGCTACCGGGTCATCGTGCCCGACCACATCGGTTGCGGCCTGTCGGACAAGCCCCAGGACTGGGGCTACCGCTTGTCACAGCACGTGGACAACCTGAAGCTGCTGGTTGATGCGCTCGAACTCGAAGGGATCTCCCTCATCGTGCACGACTGGGGCGGGGCCATCGGCATGGGCGTTGCTACGCAGGACCCCACGCGCTTTTCCCGGTTCGTGGTCACCAACACGGCGGCCTTTCTGTCCAAGGCCATTCCCCCGTCCATCGCGGCCGTGAAGATCCCGGGCCTGGGCGCCCTGGCGGTGCGCGGCGGCAATGCGTTTGCCCGGGCTGCCACCTTTCGGGCGGTCAGCCGCCCCCTGTCCTCCACCGCAAAGGCCGGCCTGCTCTTTCCCTATGGCTCCTGGGCGGATCGCATCGCCACCCTGCGCTTTGTCCAGGACATTCCCCTGGGCGCTTCCCACCCGAGCTACACGGACCTTGCTGCCATCGATGCGGGACTGGAGAAGCTCGCCCAGCACCCGATGCTCATTTGCTGGGGGGATGACGACTTCTGTTTCACGCCGGCCTTTCGCCTGGAGTGGCAGCGCCGCTTTCCCGCGGCACAGATCCAGCACTGGGACGATGTGGGCCACTACGTCATGGAGGATGCCCCCGACCGGGTCCTGGCGGCCATGGAGTCTTTCCTGGAGACGGTCTGATCATGGAAGAGCCCGCCCACAGTGTGGACACCCGCAGCTTCAACATCGCCTCCGCGATGGAGCACCAGGCGGCGGAACGTCCGTTCCAGCGCGGCGTGGTCTTCCCCGGGGGGAGGGATGCAGCGGGCCGGGTTCTATGGAACCACCTGACCTTCGGGGAGCTGAACGGACTGGCGGATGAATACGCCCGGGGGCTTCTCGCCCGGGGGGTGTCGCAGGGAGATCGGGTGAGCCTCCTGGTCAAGCCTTGCCTGGAGTTCATCCCCCTCGTCTTTGCCCTGTTCAAGCTCGGCGCCCTGCCGGTCCTGATCGATCCCGGAATGGGCCGGAAGCAGTTCCTTTCGTGCATGGAGCGGATCCAGCCCAGGGTGCTCATCGCCGAGCCTGTGGTGCACCTGCTCAAGGTCTTTTTTTCAGGCAGCTTCCGGTCCGTGGAGGTTGCCATCAAGACCGGCCGGCGGGGTGCCAGCTCCCTGGAGCACATTCGGCAGGCTGCGCCGGAGCCCTTTGCGACGGTTCCATCCCAGCGGCACGACGAGGCCGCCATCCTGTTCACCTCCGGGAGCACCGGCCCCGCCAAGGGCGTCACCTACACCCACGGCGTGTTCGATGCCCAGAGACGGTCGATCCAGCAGATGTACGACATCCAGCCCGGAGAAATCGACCTGGCCTGTTTCCCCCTGTTCGGCCTGTTCAGCATGGCCATGGGGATGACGGTGGTGATTCCGGACATGGATCCCACCAAGCCTGCCAAGGCGGATCCCAAGAAGCTCGTGGAGGCGATCCAGACCCAGGGCTGCACGTCGGCCTTTGGAAGCCCGGCGATCTGGAAGAACGTGGCCCTGGTCTGTCGGGAGCAGGGCACAAGGCTCCCCAGCCTGCGCCGCATTCTCATGGCGGGCGCTCCGGTTCCCACGTGGATGCACGAAGCGTTTCGGGAGGTCCTTTCCAGTGGAGCGGAGTTGCACACGCCCTATGGGGCCACCGAGTCCCTGCCGGTGTCGAGCATTGGCAGCGCCGAGGTTCTCGCCGAGACACAGCACCGCACGCGAGAGGGGGGCGGGTTCTGTGTGGGGCAGCCCGCGCCGGGCATCGAGGTGCGCATCATCCGCATCACCGACGCGCCCATCCCGACGTGGTCCGATGACCTGGAGATTCCCCGGGGGGAGATCGGGGAGATCTGCGTGTCCGGTCCAGTGGTCACCTGGGAGTACAAGGAAGAACCGGAGCACACCGCGGCTGCCAAGATCTGGCGGGAGGGCGAGCCCTTCCATCGAATGGGAGACCTGGGGTTTCTGGACGAGGCTGGGCGCCTCTGGTTTTGTGGGCGAAAGTCACACCGGGTGCGGGTTGCGGATGGTTCCGAGATGTACACCGTCCCCTGCGAGGCGATCTTCAACGAGCACCCAGCGGTCTACCGAACCGCCCTGGTGGGGGTGGAGGGTGAGCCGGTCATTGTGGTGGAGTTGGAACCGGGGGGAGAAGTGGATCGCACGGTGGTGGCAGACGAGCTTCTGGCGCTGGGCGCAGCCAACCCCCTGACCCGTCGCATCCAGCGGGTGCTCTTTCACCCGGCCTTTCCCGTCGATGTGCGACACAACGCCAAGATCCACCGGGGCGAGCTGGCCGATTGGGCCAAGGGACAGGCCTGACCATGCATGCGCTGGTCACGGGGGGGGGCGGCTTTCTGGGCCGTGCCATCACCGAGCAGCTCCTTGCAAGGGGCGATGCGGTCACGATTCTCTCCCGGGGTCACTACCCGGAGGTGGAGGCCCTCGGGGCCACAGCCGTGCAGGTGGACCTTTCCGAGCCGGAGGGTCTTGGAGAGGCATTGACCGGAAAGGACATCGTCTTTCATGTCGCCTCGAAGACCGGCATCTGGGGGGACCGATGCGACTTCATGCGCACCAACGTGGAGGGAACCAGGCACTTGCTGGAGGCCTGCCGCAAGGCCGGGATCGAACGGTTTGTGTACACAAGCTCCCCCTCGGCCACCTTTGATGGCAGCGATGCGGAGAACGCCACGGAAGCCGACTGCAGCTACCCGGATCATTTCGAGGCGCCCTATCCGGAGAGCAAGGCCCTTGCCGAGCAGTTGGTCCTGGATGCAAACGGCACAGGCCTCGCCACCACGGTGCTGCGGCCCCACCTGATCTGGGGCCCGGGGGATCCGCACATCATTCCCCGCCTGATCCAGCGCCGGCAGGAGGGGCGTCTGGCCCGGGTGGGCACAGGCACCAACCGGGTGGCCATCACCTACATCGACAACGCCGCTGCTGCGCACCTCCAGGCCGCCGATGTGCTCTCTCCGGGCAGCCGGAACGCGGGCAAGGCCTATTTCGTGACCGACGGGGAGCCGGTGGTGCTCTGGGACTGGATCGACGAGCTGCTGGTGAGCGTCGGCCTGGAACCGGTGGGGCGGCAGGCCTCCCTCGGGGTGGCCCGCTCGGTGGGGGCGGTCTTGGAGTGGACCTGGAAGGGGCTCGGCCTCTCGGGCGAACCTCCCATGACCCGGTTTGTGGCTGCCGAGCTGGCAGCCTCCCACTGGTATGACCTGACCGCTGCTCGAAACGATTTTGGTTACCGCCCGGTCGTGGATCCCGCCGAGGGGCTTGCGCGGACCGTGGAAGCCTTCCGGTTGTAGGCCCTCTCCCGCCGCGGATCAGCGGGGGCGCGGTTTCCGTCGCCGTCGAGGGGGCCGCGGCCGATCGCCACTGCGAGACGGGCCACTTGTGCTTGGCCTGTTGGCTCGGCCTTGCTGTCCGCCCCGGGCTTTCCCTGGGGCTGACTTCCGGCGTCGACCCGGAACCGGTACGGCGGCGGGCAGGTGCCAGGGGTGGTCGTCCACCACTTCCAGGGACTTTCCAATCAACTGCTCAATGTCCACCAGGAACTCGGTCTCGGTCTCGTCGCAGAAGGCAATCGCGATTCCGTCGCGCCCCGCCCGCCCCGTGCGGCCGATCCTGTGCACAT
Source organism: uncultured Enterobacterales bacterium (assembly GCA_964610645.1). GTDB lineage: Bacteria > Myxococcota_A > UBA796 > UBA796 > CAJQPC01 > JAYZDK01. Next base: position 9,906 of record CAZSZE010000101.1, read on the forward strand.
AGCTCTCGGTGATGGTCGGCAGGTCAAAGTTGAAGATGTGGCTCACACCCTCGATGTCGATGCCCCGAGAGGCGATGTCGGTGGCCACCAGGATCCGGACTTTCCCGGCCTTGAATCCCGCCAGGGCCCGCGTCCTGGAGCTCTGGCTCTTGTTCCCGTGGATGGCCACAGCATTGATGCCTCCGCGAACCAGGTCCCGGACCACCCTGTTGGCTCGGTGCTTGGTGCGGGTGAAGACAATGGCGCTCTCCACCTCGGGCGCACTCACCAGCTCGAAGAGCAGGCGCTTCTTGTCCTGGCGGTCCACAAACATGACCTGCTGGGTGATGGCCTCCACGGTTGTCGACTCGCGGTCCACCGACACCTGCACCGGGTCGGTCAGAAACGCGCTTGCCAACTTCACGATGGAGGACGGCATCGTGGCGGAAAACAGCAGGTTCTGGCGCTCCCTTGGCAGCATGGCGATGATCTTGCGAATGTCCCGGATGAAGCCCATGTCAAGCATTCGGTCCGCCTCGTCCAGGACAAAAAACTCCACCTGGTCGAAGCGGATGAATCCCTGCTGGTGCAGGTCCAGCAGACGTCCGGGGGTGGCCACCAGCACGTCGACTCCACGGCGAAGCGCTGCCACCTGGGCTCGTTGCTTCACACCCCCGAAAATCACGACGTGCGTGAGGTCCAGGAACCGGCTGTAGGCGGTGAAACTCTCGCCGATCTGCGCGGCCAGCTCCCGGGTGGGAGTGAGGACCAGGGTGCGGATGGGAGGTTTCCCCCGCACGGGATGTGTCCCCAGGTGCTGCAAGATCGGCAGCAGAAAAGCAGCTGTCTTGCCCGTGCCGGTCTGGGCGCAGCCGAGCACGTCCCTCCCTTCGAGCAGGGGCGGGATCGCTGCCGCCTGGATGGGGGTCATTGACTCGTAGTTCTGCGCTGCAACGGCTCGCTGCAAGGGCTCGATCAAGTCGAGGGTGGAGAACGGCTTAATAGTTGTATTCCACCGTGTAGGGCTCACACACGCTGCTGGTGGTCGTGGCAGTGACCTGGAGAAACACAAACGCGCTGTCATCGATGCCGCTGCAGGCGATCTCGGCGCTGTGTCCCACTCCCGCACTGCAACATCCCGGGTCGCCTTCCATGCTCACAGCGTCGGTCGAGCCGTCGTTGCAAGTGACGCTGGGCGTTTCATGGTCGGTGCACAGATAGTAGGTGCAGATCTGGATGTCGTCGGCCGTGGAGACCGTGGGGTTCACCATGCAGGTCCAGCCGTCGTCCCCCTCGTAAAAGTACCAGTCATCGTCTGACAACCCGTCCAACACCCCGGAGATGCTGCTTCCGGAGCCATCGCAGTCGCTGATTGTGCCCAGGTCATGGGAGGCAACAAGCGCGTCGTTGGGCTCTCCGACACCGGTGTCGTCGCAAGTGGCCTCGGGTTCCTCCACGGTGACGCTGTCCTCGCCGGGAGGGCCGTTCACCTCTCCATCGTTGGGGGTCACCACGCAGGTCCACATCTCTCCCTCGCCGGTGTTCACGGCATCAATCGTTGCATCTGTCACGCCCAGGGAGACTCTGTCCTTGAGCCAGTCCAGCGTGTAGTTCACCGTGTCCCCATCCGGGTCCGTCGAGTCGGTTTCGATCGCGCAGACGAGGTCGTCTTCCGTGGTGGGGTCCTGGGGTGAGATGAAAACCCCTGGCTGGGTGGGAGGTTGGTTGTCGGCATCGGCATCGGCATCGGCATCCGCATCCGCATCGGCATCCGAATCCCCGTCGGCATCCGAATCCCCGTCGGCATCCGCGTCCGCGTCCGCATCTGCATCGGCGTCGGCATCGCCAAAAGGATCCCAGCCCGAGTCCGTGTCGTCCTTGTTTTCAGGGCAGGCCACAAGTAGCAGGAGCAGCGTGAAAGACAGTGACCTCGAGACTTGGGGAAACATGTTGGACTCCAGCATCCGCGTGGGATCTCCTTCCTGGCTTCTACCACGAGGAGAGACGAATTCGTGAATTCCAGCGCAATTCGACGGGTCCCCCCCTGGTTTGCGGGGTAGACTGCGCGACAATGATGAACCCAACCCCATTTCTCGCTGCTGCCTGTTGTACCTCTTTGCTCGCCTGTACCGAGTACGGTCTCGGATCGGGAAAGGACATGATCGGAGAGGACTCCGGGGGAATGGACGACACGGCCATGGGAATTCCGGATGTGGATGCCTGTGATGAGGGTGACGAGCCGGACCCCGGTTCTGTCGCCTTGAACACCGAGTGCGAAGTGGGCCTGTCCACGGGGACGTTTTCCCCCGTGATCGAGTGGGGCTGGGGCACCGGGGCGTTTTGCGGTCCAGCGGCAGTGGCCCAGACCATCGACACCAACGGGTCCGGGGCCATTGACGGCCAGGACACACCCATCATCTTTGTGTACCAGGGGGGGAACCCAAACGCTGGCGGCGGTCGGGTGGTTGCCCTGTATGGGGACAACAGCGGACCCATCGCGTGGTCCTCTGGGACCGGGTACGGCCAGGACGGCGGATTTGCCGTGGGAGACCTGGACCTGGATGGCTGGCCGGAAGTGGTGACAGCCGACACGGCCAAGGTGTGCGCCTTGAGCGGCCAGGATGGAACACAGAAGTGGTGTACCCAGGGGCTCGGAACAAGCATGGATCCCTATGGGTACAACTACCCCTCCATTGCAGACATGGATGGAGACGGGCTGCCGGAGGTGACCATCGGCAACGCGATTCTTGCGGGGACCAATGGTTCGCTTCTGGGGAAGGGCAGCTACGGCAAGGGAACGGCTCCCTACCAGGGCACTGGAGCTTCGGGATCTTACGGAACCCTTAGCGTTCCGGTGGACCTGGACGGGGACGGGCGGCTGGAACTTGTCACAGGCAACGCCGCCTACGACAAGATGGGCAACACCGTCTGGACCAATGGTGGACTGGATGGGCTGGTGGCGGTGGCTGACTTTGATGGGGATGGACAGGGAGAAATCGTCAAGACCAGCGGCATCTACCTCACCGGCATGGAGAGCGATGGCACCGAGGTTTGGGGCCCGGTCAATTTTGGTGGGGGAAGCAACACGAACCTGGGGGCACCGGCCATTGATGACATGGATGGCGATGGTGTTCCGGAGTTTGTCTTCGCTGCACAGAATCAGCTGATCGCCATGGAGTGGGGGGGCGCGGAGTTGTGGCGGGCCTCGATCTCCGATCAGACGGGCGCGGCGGGGCCTGTGCTCTTCGATTTTGAGATGGATGGGTACCCGGAGGTGCTCTACGCCGACGAGGTGTCGATCCGGTTTTTCTCAGGGCTGGACGGGTCCGAGAAGTTCACCTCCCAGGCCCACAGCAGCTACACGATTCTGGAGACCCCGATTGTGGCGGATGTGGATGGGGACGACCAGGTGGAGATCGTCCTGGGGCACTGCGGAAACGGGTTCAGCTCCGAACATGGAGCCGTCACCATTTATGGAGACGCCGACCAGTCCTGGCCGCCGGGGCGGAAGATCTGGAACCAGCACGCCTACACCATCACGAATGTAGGGGAGCTGGGGGACATCCCCAGCGCGGGAAACAACTGGCCTGACTACAACAGCTTCCGGTCCGGGGACATCGGCCTGCCTCCCGACGAGTACATCGACTTGCGGGCACAGATTCTGGACGTGTGCGAAGACGAGTGTGACCAGGGGTACATCTACGTGGCAGCCCGGTTGCTCAACGCGGGCAATATCGAGGCGCCGGCCGGCATTCCTGTGAGCCTTCGGGCGGGTCCTGGGGGCAACATTGTGGGCATCGAGGCCACCACCGACCCGATTCCGGCGGGGACAACCAGCGGACTGATTCGGTTTGCAGCCGTCGCATCTGAACTGTCGGGAAGGAAGCCCGTGGTGGTGGCGGACGAGAACCTGTTGGAGGTGGGAATGGTCTACGAGTGCCAGGAAGACAACAACGGTGAGGCCTGGTCCAGCCCGGTCTGCAACTGAACCCGCCCGCGGATCACCGCACCAGGAAGACCTGCTCCTCCCAGCCAAAGGAGACCCCTCCGCCGGTCCAGATCGAAAGCCGCAGGGCGTAGGGAATCACCAGGTCGGAGGAGAGGCCCCCCATGGAGGAGGCGGAGTAGCCACCGGTGTCTCCGCTCACAGCACAGTCGCTGGCGGTGGTGGACCACAGGTAGTAGGCGGAGGGCCCCTGGTTGTAGGAGCCTGCCCCACCTCCGCAATTCGGTGCGGTTCCAGGGGTGATGACCGTGAAGCTGCCGGTTTCGGTGCGAATCCAGACCTCCATGCCCCCGCCGCCTCCATCCTGGTAGCTAACGCCGTCGTCATCTGAGGTGACGGTCACCATGCGGGTGGTGGACGAGAGCTCACTGACCACGGATCTCAGAGCGGTGAGTTGAGTGGCCGTGTACGTGGTG
>CAZSZE010000102.1:0-14258 GCA_964610645.1 uncultured Enterobacterales bacterium
AACGCCGGCCTGTCACGCCGGAGGCCGCGGGTTCGAGTCCCGTCCACCCCGCCATTTGCAACGCCCGCGAAGCAACCCGTTTCGCGGGCGTTGTGCCATCTTGGAAGTTCCTTGATCCGCCTCCTTCCCTTAGCGCTGCTCACCCCCTTGGTCGCCAGCGCTGGAGTGCCCCGAAAACGCGCTGCGGAGCACGTGCGGGGACAGGAACTCTGGGAGAGATCGTGCTGGCAGTGCCACGGCGCGGAGGCCCGGGGAGATGGGCCCGCTGCAGCCGCCCTCACCAGCGACGTGCCGGACCTGCGCGGCCGGGTCGGTCCGGACCGACAACAGGAGCTGGTAGACCTCATCCTCTCTGGCAAGGGCATGATGCCCGCCTTCTCCGAGGAATTGAACCGCACCGATGTGCGAAAGATCCTGGTCTACCTGCGGCGCCTGGAAAGAGAAGAGGAGCCGGAGACTCCCGAGGCCCCAGCCACGGAAGATGAGAACCGCTCGGCGGAAGGAGCCGAGTAGGAGATGTTTTCCGCGATTCTGCTGGGCATTGTCCAAGGGGTGACCGAGTTTCTCCCGGTGTCGAGTTCCGGGCATCTCGTGCTTTACCAGCAGTTCCTTCCCGCTCCTGAGTCGGAGATCCTCTTCGACCTCGTCCTCCACCTGGGCACGCTGCTGCCGGTGTTCTGGCTGTTCCGGAAAGATCTAATCGGCATGACCCTGGCCCCGTTTTCCGAGCGTGGCCCCTTGGAACGGAGACCCCACACACGCCTGCTGGTGCTGATCATCGTTGCTTCCGTTCCCACCGCCGCCATCGGCCTCACCTTTGAGGACTTCTTCGAGCAGCTCTTTTCGACCCCCGCCACGCTGGGAATCACGTTTGCCATCACCGGCGCCCTGCTCTTTGCCACCAAGAAGGCGCCCGCAGGACACCGGGAGACCCTTGGCATCGGGTTTCAACAGGCCCTGATCATTGGCTGTGTCCAGGGGCTGGCGATTGCGCCGGGCATCTCCCGATCCGGCAGCACCATTGCCGTGGCCCTGTTTCTCGGCCTCTCCCGCCCCTTTGCAGCCCGTTTCTCCTTTCTCATGTCCATTCCTGCCATTCTCGGCGCCTTCGTGCTGAAGGCTGCAGACGCCAACTGGTCCCAGATCGACATGACTCCTCTTGTTCTCGGAGGTCTGGCGGCCGCCATCTCCGGCTACCTGGCCCTCACCTGGCTGTTGAAGCTGGTGCAAAGCGGGGATTTCTCCCGGTTCTGCTGGTACTGCTGGGGCATGGCAGCCTTTGCCGTGGGGCTGGCTCTCGCTGCTTGACCGGGGAGGTTCCCAGGGCTACAAAGTCGGCACGCAGGGGTATAGCTCAGTTGGCAGAGCAGCTGATTCCAAATCAGCAGGTCGGGGGTTCGAGTCCCTCTGCCCCTGCCATTTATAGAGGCGGACCCCCCAAACGCGGACCCCCCAAACGCGGCCCCCCCCTTAGACCAGGTCCGCGAACTTCCGCCGGTGGTGCACGAAGACCGAGTACCCCACGATCAGCGAACCCACGCTGAAGACCAGGCTGAACAACATCTGCCGCACGTCGGGCATGCGCTGGTTCAGGATCAGCTCCTGGTACACCCCCACAATGTGGGCCATGGGGTTGAGCTGCAGGAGAATCTGGAACTTCCGCGGATAGGCGGCCGGCGGGTAGAAGATCGGCGTGATGAACATCCAGATCAGCATCAGCGCCCGCACCCAGTCCCCCGTGTCCCGAAAGAACACGCTGGCCGTGGCCAGGAAGAACGCCAGCCCCAGGACAAAGCACGACTGCAGCAGGATGATCACCGGCACCAGCAGAATGTGTCCCGAGAGCCCATCTCCAAGGAGCATGGCGCCAACGGCCAACACCCCGGTGCGAATCACCTGGTTGAAGACCGCCGAGAACACATGCTGTGCCGGCAGGACCGCAGCGGGGAAATTCAACTTCTTGATCAGGTGGGCGTTGTCCCGAATGGACGTGGTGGCCTTGGACAGGCTGGAGGCCAGGGCAAACCACGCCACCATGCCGCAGAACAGGAACAGGCCGTAGTGAACCGTTCCCCCGCTCGGGTGGAACTTGACCCCCATCAGCACGTGGAAGACAAACGTGTAGGTCACCAATTCCAGGATCGGGTTCACCACCGTCCAGAAGAACCCGATGGAGCTCCCCACGTACCGGTGCCGCAGATCGGTCATCACCAGGGTGTACAGCAAGGAGCGGTGACCCCAGAGCAGAGACAGCTCGTCAAAGACAGACTGGGGCGGCGGCCCATACTCGCCAGGCTTCTGGCTTGGAGCAACCGCACGCCGGGTAACTTCGGGAGACATCCCCGAGATGGTATCAGCCACCCGCGCCAATGCCGAACCGCCAGGTCAAAGCCAGGGCCGCCATGTCCATGCAGGACTCATAGAGTCCGTTGCCCACCACCTTGGAATTCTCAGACACATCCCCGGACATAGCCTCGACGCGAATGGCCGTCACTTCCGAGTTGGAAACCTCCAGGGGCTGCAGAAACGTCTCCAACACCCCGATGTCTACCTCCAGGCCCCTGGCGGGTCGAACGCAGGCCTAGTTGAATTTCTCGCTGTACATGGAATCGATCACCGACTCATAGCTGCGCTGCACCACCCGGCGCTTCACCTTCAGCGTCGGCGTGACCTCCCCATCTTCCATGGTGAGATCCCTCGGCAGCACCCGGAATTGCTTGATTGTCTCGTAGGACGGAAGCGTGGCATTGACCGAATCGATGCAGCCCTGGACATGGGCCAGGATCCGGGGATGGTCCACGCAGGCCTCCTCCTCCGGAAGAACCTCGTCCAAGGCCAGGGCCATCTCCGGGTAGTCGAGGGTGATCAAGGCCGACAAGAACTTCCGCTTGTCCCCCACCACCACCACCTGGGAGATGCCCCGGGCGGGCTTCAACAGGTTTTCGATGTTCTGGGGGGCCACATTCTTCCCCCCGGCGGTCACCAGAATGTCCTTCTTCCGATCCGTGATGCGCAGGTGGCCGTCGTCGTCGATTTCACCGACATCGCCTGTCGCCAGCCACTCCCCATCCAGAGCCGCCGCCGTGGCTGCATCATCGTTGAAGTAGCCAAGGAACACGTGCGGGCCGCGCACAAGAATCTCCCCGTCCTCGGCGATCCGCACATCCACCCCTGGAAGCTGGGGCCCCACCGTGCCGAACTTCACATGGGCCCGCGGGTTGACATTGCTCACCCCCGTGCACTCGGTCTGGCCGTAGGCCTCCTGGATGACCAGCCCCACACTGGCGAAAAACGTCCCTACCTGTGCGGAAAGTGGTGCAGCGCCGGAGAGGAACTTGCGGGTGTGGGTCATGCCCAGCTTGGCCCGCACCTTGGAGAAGATCAGCCGATCAGCCACCGCCAGCTTTGCCTCCAGAAGAGGCCCGGGCTCCGTTCCGCTGTTCCGCAGCTCGAAGGCCTCCGTCCCCTGGCTGATCGCCCAGTCAAACAAGCGCTTCTTGAGGGGGGAGGCATCCTCGAGCCCCGACTGGATGGACGCGTAGATCTTCTCCCAGAGCCTGGGCACGCAGAGCAGGGTGGTGGCGTTCACCTCTCCCAGGTCACGCACGATGGTCTCCATGCTCTCACCGTAGTTCACGGTCAGGCCTTCACTGACGGCGCACACCTGCCCCTGCAGCCGCTCGGCCACGTGGGAAAGAGGCAGAAAGGACAGGGTCGAGTCCCCATCCTCAAATCCGATGACCTGCGAGATGGCATCGGCCATGAAGGTCAGGTTCTGGTGGGACAGCATCGCCCCCTTGGGCGGGCCGGTGGTCCCGGATGTGTAGATGATAGTGGCCAATGCGCTCGGATCCAGCCCTTGGGTACGCGCCTCGACCTTGTCCCTTCCCGCCTTGATACCGCGCGCTTCCACAGACGAAAGCGTCAGCACAAACTCCCCATCCGCGAGCTGTTCATCGTCATCCATGAGAATGGCGTGCCGCAGGGCCGGGCAGGCGCCGCGCACCTGCTGCACCTTTCGCAGCTGCGCCCCATCCGCCACAAAGATCACCTGGGCCTCGGAGTGTTGCAGAAGGTACTCCACCTGGCTGGGGATGGAGTTCGGATAGGCGGGCACCGAGGCTGCCCCCGCCGCCAGAATCGCCAGGTCGCCAATGACCCAGTTCGGCTGGTTGTGGGAGATCATGGCCACGCGATCCTGGGCGGAGACCTCCAACTCCACAAGCCCCGCAGCCAGGTCCAGGACCCGCATGCGGTACTGCTCCCAGGAGATTTCACGCCATCCACCGTCCTCGCGGAAACGTAGAGCAGCCTGGCTGCCAAGGGTCTCGGCCTGGTGGTCGAGGCGATGGACAAGGGTGGGATGGTTCATGGCCAAGCCCCTATCCCTGCTGCAAGGCGGAATCCAGTGCCTGCAACTGGGCCAGCAAAGCGCGCACATCGTCCAGGCAAAGGCTGTTTGGCCCATCGGAAAGCGCCTGGTCCGGGTTCGGATGGACCTCCATGAACACCGCATTCACACCGGCCGCCACCGCAGCCCGCGCCAAGGCCGGCACATGGTGCCGATCTCCGGTGGTGTGGGTGCCCCCTCCGCCGGGCCGCTGCACCGCGTGGGTGGCATCAAAGCAGACCGGGGTCCCGTGGGAGGCCAGGACCGAAAAACCCCGCATGTCCACCACCAGCTCGTTGTAGCCAAAGCTGACCCCCCGCTCGGTGAGCATCACCTCCGTGGCCCCGGACCCGGTCAACTTGTCCACCACGGGTCCCATGTCGCCGGGCGCCATGAACTGCCCCTTCTTGACGTTCACCGGGCGCCCCGATCGACCGCAAGCCACCAACAGATCCGTCTGCCGGCAAAGAAAAGCCGGCACCTGGATCATGTCCACCACCTGGGCCACGGGGGCGACCTGCTCCGGGGTGTGCACATCCGTCAGCACCGGGACCCCCAGGCGCTCCCTCACCCGGGCCAGGGTGGCGAGCCCCTCCTGGAGCCCCGGACCCCGGTAGGCATCCAGCGCCGTCCGGTTTGCCTTGTCAAAGCTCGCCTTGAGCACAAATCCCAGCCCAAGCCGGGCACAGGTTTCTCCGAGGGTCGCGCCTACCTCCAGCAGCAGGTCCTCCGACTCAAGCACGCACATCCCCCCCACCACGACCAGGGGGCACCCCGCCCCCACCGGCACATTCCCCACAGAAAATTGCCTGGCAGGCCAACCCATCGGCACTTGTAACGCACCCCCCCGGGTTAGCATCGCCCCATGGAATTCCCCGAATTCGGGTCCCAAGAGGAGCTGGACGCTTTCCAGGTGTTCCAGGCCAAACTTCCAGGCCTCTACCGCCAGGTCGCCGAAGATGACCGCCGTCGGCACACAGTGGTGGTCGTGCCCAGCTTGAGCCTGGATCCAGACGAGCTGGCCAAGGTCAGCGGTGCCCACCACTACGAGGAGCGCCTGCTCTACAACCTGATGCTCCTGCGCCGGCCCAACACCCGGCTGATCTTCCTGACCAGCCAACCCGTCTCCAGCCCCATCGTGGACTACTACCTCCACCTGCTCTCCGGCGTGCCCAGTGCCCACGCCCGACGCCGGCTCATGCTTTTCGCCTGCTACGACGCATCCAATGTGCCCCTGTCGTTGAAATTGCTCCGGCGTCCCCGGTTGATGCAGCGGATCCGGGACGCAATCGGCGATCCCGATGCCTCCCACATGGTGTGCTTCAACTCCACGCCCCTGGAGCGGTCTGTGGCAGTGCGCCTGGGCGTCCCGCTCTATGGAAACGACCCGGCGCTCTCCGACCTGGGCACCAAGAGCGGCTGCCGCGAGGTGTTCCGGGAGGCGGGCATTCTTCTTCCCGATGGATTCGAGCGCCTCCACGACACCCAGGAGATCATCGAGTCCCTCTCTGAGTTGAAAGGGCGCAACGCCTCCCTGCGCAAGGCCGTCGTCAAGCTCAACGAGGGCTTCTCCGGCGAGGGGAACGCCATCTTCTCCTACGAAGGGTGCCCCGAGAACGGCGGCCTGCAGTCCTGGGTCGAACAGACGCTCCCCAACCTGCGCTTCACGGCAGCCATGGAGACCTGGGAGGCCTTCCAGGAGAAGTTCAAGAAAATGGGGGGGGTCGTCGAGGCCTTTGTGGATGGAGAGGACAAGCGGTCTCCTTCCGCCCAGTGCCGGGTCAACGCCATCGGCGAGGCCATGGTGATCTCCACCCATGACCAGGTTCTCGGCGGAGAGGATGGCCAGATCTTCCAGGGATGCACTTTCCCTGCCGACGACTCCTACCGGTTGGAGGTACAGGAGGCTGGGCTCAAGGTGGCCCGCGTTCTCGCCAAGAAGGGCGTACTGGGAAGATTCGCCACAGACTTTGTGTCCGTCCGGGAAGCCGGCGGCTGGAAGCACTACGCCATCGAGGTGAACGTGCGAAAGGGGGGCACCACCCACCCATTCCTGACCCTTCGCTTCTTGACCGATGGGCGGTACGACACAGACACCGGGCTGTTCCACACCCCCGCGGGAACCCCCAAGTACTACTACGCCTCGGACACCCTCGAGCGGGAACGGTACCGGGGCCTCACCCCGGATGACCTGATCGACATCGCCGTCTACCACGGCCTCCACTTCCACGCGGCTGCGGAACGAGGCGTGGTCTTCCACCTGATGGGCGCCTTGTCGGAGTTCGGAAAACTCGGTGTGGTCTGCATCGGGGACAACCCGCAGCAGTGTACATTTCTCTATCGAAAGACCGTCGGCGTACTGGACAAGGAAACCATGGAGCCCAAGTGAAGACGTTGATTCTCCTGCCTCTGCTCATCAGCTGCACCGATGGCGGCAAGACGCCCATCGACACCTCCGAACCCGAGGACACCGAGGTCATCCCCCTGGACGAAGACGGCGACGGCTTTCCAGAAGACACGGACTGCGATGACACCGACGGAATGGTGAACCCCGGGCGCACGGAGATCTGCAACGGCGTCGATGACAACTGCGACGGCGCGGTGGACGAGGGTTTTGATGCCGACGGCGACGGAAGCCTCGTGCCCCAGTTCTGTCCCGATGGCGACGACTGCAACGACGACGACGCCACCATCTACCCAGGCGCAACAGAGGTGCCCTACGACGGAATCGACCAGGACTGCGACGGTGCTGACCTGACGGACATGGATGGAGACGGGTACGAAGGAGGCACCGGCGAGGACTGCGACGACGATGACTCCGAAATTCACCCAGGGGCCACCGACGTGCCATACGACGGGATCGACCAGGACTGTACCGGTGCGGACCTGCTGGACGCCGACGGCGACGGCCACGACTCCGATGCCCATGGGGGCGACGACTGCGACGACACAGACGCCTCCACGCACCCGGGTGCCCCGGACTGGATGAACGACGGCATCAACAACGACTGCGACGGACTGGCGGATTCCTACCAGTCCCTGACCGGCGATCTCTCCGTGTCCATCGTGGGCACCACCAGCAGCCAGGAGGCGCTGCTGGGCCGCGGCACCGCCTTGTGCGATCTGGACAGCGATGGACTCCAGGACGTGGTCATCTCCGCCCCCTTCAGCCGCGACTACTCCGGCCAGACCGGCATCTTCTACGGATCGAGCTGGTCCACCTGGGGACGGGACATGACCCTCGCCGGAGCGAACACGCTCATCACCGGCAACCGGTACGAGTTCAGCGGATTCGGCACCATCTGCACCGACATCGACAACGACGGCCACGATGACCTGGTCATCGGAACCGGCGAGATCAACTACGGCTCCATGGGCTTGGACGAGGCGGCCTCGCTTCTGGTCTTCTACGGCACGGGGTTCCCTCTTTCCGCCACCCTGAACACCACGGATGCCGACACACGCATCGACGCGCCCATGGACGCTCAGGACGGGGCGTTTGTCTACGGAATCGGCCTGGGACATGGGGACTTTGATGGCGATGGCACGCCGGAAATGGTGATTTCCACCGGGGGGCCGCGCCTGGATGTCCACAATGGGGAGGAGCGGATCCACATTCTGGTGGGGTCCCGGTTCGGCGGGGCCCTCCGGTTCTACTACGAGGTGGACTTCACCCTGGAACCCGACGGAGATGAGACGGAATTCGGCAGTTGGGATGCCCGGGCTGGGCTCGATGCAGATGGCTCCGACGAGCTGATCCTGCGCAAGTGGGACTGGCAGGAGGAGGGGGATCCCGATGATGATTGTGACACGGCGGCCCCAGGCGTTCCAGACACAAACGACCCGGACTGCCAGGACACGTCCCCCCCCTTTTCCGCTGATGACACTGCCTATGAAGATGCCTGGTCCCGGGGCGCCATGGACTTCCTGCTGGACCCCATGGTGGACCTGGTCGGTGCCGTAACGCCTGCGGATGCCCGCACCGCCCGGTTCCAGGGAGACAATACCGGCGAGGGGTTTGGGTTCGATTCCATTACCGGGGATTTTGATGGAGACGGCCTGAATGACCTGGTGGTCAGCGCCGTGCTGAACGAGGACAACGGCCTCGTCGATGCGGGTGGCCTCTACGCTTTCTCCGGGATCAACGCCGAGCTGGCCGGCACGGTCACTGACGCCACCACCCTGGCCGATGGCGCCCTCTACGGGGGATACCAATTCGGCTATTTCGGCACTTCCCTCGCCAACCTGGGAGATGCCAACGGAGATGGCGTCGACGACCTCTTCGTGACAGAGGCCGGCGGTTCAGGCGGCGTGGGCATGGCATGGATGTTGGATGGAGCCAACCTGTGGAGCGTCCCCACCCCCGAACAGGCGGCCCTCCTTGCCTGGTACGGAGAAGCACAGTCCGATGGGCTGTTGGTCACGCAGGATGCCGGCGACATTGACGGCGATGGCCTGAATGACCTGCTGCTGCTCCAGAGTGACTACGATGGGGGCAACGGCCGAGTCTTTGTGGTGCTGTCCAGCGACTGGTAGACGACCCCGGTCATCAGAAGAGCGGCGGGATTCCCATCCAGGTGTCGTCGGCCGGGTCATCACTGCTGGAGATCACCAGCCAGTCATCGTAGAGGGTGGTCTTGTACTCACCGTCCTCCATGAGCGGTGCCCCGGTTTCATCCGTACCCACCACCGGGTACCCATCCAATGTGGCGACGCGTCCCTCGTCTCGCACGGTCCTGACATCCAGGTCCGCGGAAAAGAACCCCCAACGTCCTGTCATTCCCCCTACCTGCACGCCTGTGACCCCGGTTTCATCCAGGTTGAACCGCACGCGCTGGTTGACCTCGATTCGAACCCCCCCGGTGCTCTTCTTCCTCAGCTGTCCATTCCTCAACACCAACACCGAACTCTTCGGCGTGCGAATCTCCTTGGAATCAGCTCGCCCAAAGTCGAACTGAAACTCCATGACGTTGTCTTCGATCACCACGGCCCGCAGCGCATCCAGCGGCAGGATTCCCAAGGCTGCACCGGACTGCAGGATGAGGGCCCGCACAACCTCTCCATCCAAGGAGCGTGATTTGCCATCGCCCAGCATTCCGAAGACCGTTGCCAGGGAGCCACCCTCTTTTCGCAGATGCGCGATTGCATCCAGGATGTCCTGCTGGGACAGCGCCCCCTCCGGGAGGGTCCACGCGGTGTCTTCTGGATCGGCCTCTTCCTCCACAGGGGCCATGTCAGCCACCCCGTCCCCCTCCAGGGAGTCCACCACGTCCACCAACTCGTCCACAACCCCAGGAGCAGGGATGGGATCACAATCATCCGCAAGGGCAAGCGAGGTGAGGAGAAGCAAAAGCATGAGGGTTGCCAGGATAGGACAGCAAGAACCATACCGCAACAAAACCGTCGCTTCCCGACCCCATAGAGGGGTTTCGGACGCCAGAGGGCCGGCAGCCATGCCCCACCTGCCCCCATTGTGCCCCGTTTTGGCCTACCGAAGCCCCACCTTCTGCTCGTCCAGGCGGGCAGCCGCCTCATCCAGGGACTCCAACAGCTCGGCCACGCCTGCATCGCCACTGGCCCCCCCTCCAAGTCCATCCACCGTGATCCCGAAGCGGAATTCCAACCCCGCTGCTGCCCTGCGCCCCAGGACCGCCCGAATGGCCGGCTCCAGCTCCGGCTCGAACGATCCTTCATAGACCTGCAAGGCGAGTTCTGCAGCGCCTGTGGGGTCCCCCTGACCCACCAATCCCAGGGACTCCTCCAATCCCGCACGCACCGTCAGCGCCCGCCCCATCCAAAGGCCCTCGGTCCACCCGGGATCCGCCTGGGCTGCCTCCTGGGACTGCCCGAAGCCTCCACAGGCAAGGATCATGAGCACTGCCAGCATGGGTGTTCCTAGTGGACCGTGGCGACGAGAGCCTTGTGGTCTGAATCCGGAAGGGCTTCATATCCCACTTTGCCGACAGTCACGCCTTCCCCTGCCAGCAGGTGATCCAGCCGCAGCAGGGGCAGGTTCGGCCAGCCCCCTCCTGCCGGCCAACTGACCGCGTGGATCCCCCGCCAGCGCTGGGGGTCGGCAAAGCCCATGCCCACCAGGCGCCTGTGGACACGCCCGCCGGGAACGGTGTTGAGATCGCCGATCAAGAGCACGGCGTCCGTCATCCGGCAAGGGCCCCAGTCCGCTGCCAACCCTCCGTCCTGCAGGTGCTTCGACACCTCGGAAATGTACGGGCCCCGCCCGTCCTTGCACCGACCCACCGGAGGCGGCAGGTGGAGCCCCACGACGCACACCCCTTCATCCACCCGCACAAGACCGATGGGCATGCCACACGCGGGCACGCCAAACTCCTCTGTGATCTGCCCCTCGCAGGCCATCCCCTCCCTGCAGAACACCCCGGTGCCATGGGAGGGCCGGGGAAGGTCCTCGTCAAAGTTGTCCGCCACGCGGCGCATCCCGGCAATGTGCTCTCCCCGCTTTTCCAGGGTGATCAACACATCGGCCTTCATGGCTGCCAGGGCGGCTTCCATTGGCGCGGCGCCTTCGGGGGAGTACGCCTGTACATTGGCGGACACAAGCTTCCATCCCGGTTGGGAGGTGGGGCAGGCGGGCACACCAGCGAGGAGCGCTGCCCCGACCGCGCAGACGCCAGCCTGGAGTCTGCGACTCTTCTTCCGGCCCTGCACCAGGGCCAGGGCCACGGTCACCAGGAGCAACCATCTGCCCCCGCCCAACAGCACCGCCTCCAGGGCAGATCCGTCCACACCCGCCGGGATCAGCCGTGCAGCCACAGCCCCAGCCCCCGCCAGCATGGCGGGAAGCAGCACCCACTTAGTCTCCGATAATGACCTCACCCAGCCCCTCTCCTCGCACCAGCCGAGCCACCTCCTCGCACTTGCTCCCAAAGAGAAAGCGCGAAATGAACGGTCGATCCGCCCGGGTCAAGTAGATCACATGGTATCGCTGGCTCCCTGCCATTTCGTGAATCACCTGCACAAAGTCCCCTTCCTGCTCGGTGGTCTTCACCTCGATCTCCAGGGCACGCGCCCGATCCGCGATCTGCCCCATGCGCCGACGTGCTGTCCGGTGCAACTCCTCGGCCAGGGTGTCGATTACGTGCTTCTGGGTTCGGGAGCCCAGAAAACCCACCTCCCCCACGGACCGATAGACCGACTTCAATTCGCCGCTCTCCAGCACGTAGACCACGTCGATTCCCACGGACTCGCCCCCCTCCTGCGCGGTCTCGGCCTCAGAGAACGCACGCTCCACCATGGTCTTGGAGTACCGGGAGGTAGACAGAGCAATGAGAATGGTGCGCACGATGGACTCGCTAGTGTAGAAAGGGCTCAAGGCCCAGCTGGGGCCAAAGGAAGACAACCACAACGACCACCACGGGAATCGACAGGAGGCTCAAGGCACTCCCGTAGACGAACCCGTCCCGGTTGCGGACGTAGCCGGTGCCCCAGGCCATGGCCAAAGCAGGGGTGGACACCGGAAGGGAGAAGGCCATGCCCGTGCTTACGGACAGCAAGACCGTGACCGCGCGGGGCTCCAGGCCGAGGGTCGGCGCCGCGATGAGCAGGGCGGGAAGAACCAGGGCGATCACCGCTGCATTGGCCACAAAGGCCGTGCACAGGATGCCCAGCACCACCACCATCACCAGAGAGTACAAGGGGTGGGTCCCCGGGGGGGGCAGCAGCCCCTGGGCCACCCACTCCATGGCACCGCTCTGTGCCAGGCCGCCCCCGATGGCAATGGCGCCACCATAGAGCAGCACAATCCCCCAGTTGACGTAGCTCCTCGCCCGCTCCCATTGCAGAACCCCCAGGGCAAAGAGAGAACAAGCAAACACCAGCGCCACGGTGCCCAGGCCGAACTTGGGACCCCAGATCACAAACGCCGGCACCATCACGACCAGAACGCCCAGGGTCTTCCATTCCGCTTGGGTGACTGCTCCAATTTCCTGGACCCGTGCATCCAGTCGCTGAACGGCCGGGCCCATTTCCAGCCCCTCCGGCGGCATCGCGACCCGCAGCACCACCCATGCCAATCCAAGGAGCAGAAAGCAGATGCCCACGGTGGCCGCAGTGAACTCCAGAAACCCGATCGGTTGCGGGGTCTCGCCCAGGCCCGCCATGTGGGTGCCGTACACCTCGAGCGCCAGAGAGGCGCGTGCGGAGGCCAGCAGGGTCAGGTTGGAGCCGATGATCGTGCCCCAGGCCATGGAAACCACCAGGCGACGGGCCGTCCGGCTGCTCGGGCCGAGATCCAGGGCGCGGATAAGTCCAATGACAATCGGCAGCATGAGGGCTGCCACCGCATGGGACACGACAAACAAGCAGAGCAGCGCCGAGAGCACCAGCACCGCCCCGGCGAGGGTGTTCTCAGATCTTGCCATGGACCGCATGGCCCACAACGCAAGGCGCAGCGACAGCCCCGACTGGAGCATGGCGGCCGCCACCACGAAGACCCCGATGACAAAGAAGACCGCCTGGTTCCCGAACAGGGCCAGGGTCGCTCCCGGGGAGAAGACGCCCAAAATCGGCAGGAGAGCCATGCCCAGCAGGGAGGTCACCGGCAGCGCGACGGGCGTCAGGAGCCACCAGGTGACACACAGGACCAGAATCGCAAGGCCCCGTTGGCCCTCCAGGGTCAGCCCCTCCGGCGTCGGCATGGCCAGCACACAGACGCCCAGAAGGGGCCCAAGCACCAGCGCAAAACTGCGAATCGACTTCAAAGCGAATCCTTGGGCGAATCGTAGCGAGACCGGTTCGGGAGGGCAACCCGTGGTAGAACCAGCCTTGACTGGGAGAGTCGGCATGCGGGTTTCTAGGCTCTGGCTCGTAGCGTGCGCAGGACTTGGAGCCAGCACCGGCTGCCTCCCCGATGCCCCGCCTCGCCCCGGGTTTACCGACTCCAGCGGTGCGGATGACAGTACTGTCGATGGCGACTCCGATGACAGCGATTCCGATGACAGCGACTCCGATGACAGCGGGACCCTCGACCCCACGTCCCGCGAGATCAACCTCTACGAGCCCTGCGAGGAGCTGTCTCCGGGGGTGGACGACGGGTGCACACCCGGCGGACCAGCCTATGCGGACCTGGGATCCACCTGGCGGCGAACCGATGAGCCCACCGAAATTGTCCTGGTGGTGGAAGGCGTGAGCGAGTGGAACACCCCGGGCGCCCAGCCGGATTTCGACGATGTGCGGGTGGTGGTGAATGGGACCGATGCGGCCCACGAGATCGTGGGGGCCCGGCTCCACTCGGACACCCCCTGTTCCATGGCCAGCGACGACGGAACCTGGGCCCACCGGGACGACCTGTGCGGCGTGGAGGCTTGGTGGCCGCTCCAGGGGGACGGGGTGGAGGTGATCTCCGGCACAGGCGCGGGCCTGGGTGACGGACTGTCCCCAGGGGCAGGCCTGTACGGCCAAGAGGCTGGTTCGATGACCTTTGCTGGCGGCTCCAGCCACCTGCAGCTCGAGGACAGCGCGGCCATTCAGTTGCCCCAGGCGGGGACCTGGGAGCTGTGGTTCCGCCGCCCGGCCGGCTGTCCAAGCGGCAATGAATTTCTCATCTCCAAGAACCATAGCGGGCCCCACTCGGACGGCTTTGCCTGGTTGGACACGTCCTGCCAGTTGAGCTTTTTCCGGGACTCGGGGGTCGAATTTACCTCCGGCACCCTGGACCCAACCCAATGGCACCACCTGGCAATCACCTGGGACAGCCAGGCCATGTGGGTCTACCTGGACGGTCTACCGGTGCATGAATCTGGGCAAAGCAACGGCATCGTTTCCGCCGGAAACCCGTTGTTTGTCGGCGCCACCGGTGCGGACGACGGGGTCACAGCCTCGTACGGGTTCACGG
>CAZSZE010000103.1:0-14070 GCA_964610645.1 uncultured Enterobacterales bacterium
CCAAGGGGACATTCCAGGGGGGGGATGGCCTATCTCCCCCACCAAATGTCCGCCCCAGCGGCTAAAAACGGACATTCCAGGGGGGGGATGGCCTATCTCCCCCACCAAATGTCCGCCCGGAGTTGAAGCTGCGCCCTGGCACCACCGCGCACTCCCGGTGATAGGAAGTCGAGGGAGATGCAACCCGTGAATTCCGCCGTTGTCGCTGCTGCTGTCCTCGTCATCTTTGCGCTGGGCTATCGCTTCTACTCCCGCTGGCTTGCCACCCATGTCTTCGACCTGGACGATGCCACCGCCACCCCGGCCCACGTGCTTGAGGACGGCATCGACTACGTGCCCACAAACAAGCACGTCTTGTTTGGCCACCACTTCTCCTCCATCGCCGGCGCCGCCCCGATTGTGGGGCCGGCCGTCGCGGTCATCTGGGGCTGGGTGCCGGCCATGATCTGGATTGCCTTGGGCGTGGTGTTTGCTGGCGCCGTCCACGACATGAGCGCATTGGTCATTTCCATGCGCCACAAGGGCCGCAGCATCGGCGATGTCACCGCCAGCATCATCGGTCCCCGCTCCCGGGTGCTCTTTCTGCTGATCATCTTCTTTCTCACCATGATGGTCCTCGCGGTCTTCGCCACGGTCATCGCCTACCTGTTCGTCCAATTCGACGGCGCCGTCCTCCCGGTCACCGTCGAGATCCCCGTGGCCTGCGTCGTGGGCTGGATGGTCTACAAGAAGGGCATCAAGCTGCTTGTGCCCTCCCTCGTGGTGTTGGTCGGGCTCTACCTGTTGATCTGGGTGGGCGCCGAGACCGCCGGCTCCATGGATGCCTTCCAGGCGACCCTTCTCGGCGAGGATCCCAAGCGCCAGAAGCTGATCTGGTCGTTCCTGCTCTTGGGCTATGCCTACGTCGCCAGCGTGCTGCCCGTCTGGCTCCTGCTCCAGCCCCGCGACTTCATCAACTCCCACCAGCTCATCGTCGGCCTGGGCGCACTCTTCCTGGGCATCGCCATCGTTCACCCCCCCATCGTGGCCCCGGCCTTCCACTCCCCCCTCGACTCTCCCCCCTGGTTCCCGATGCTGTTCGTCACCATCGCCTGCGGTGCCGTCTCCGGCTTCCACGGCCTGGTCTCCAGCGGCACCACCTCCAAGCAGATCCAGCGCGAGTCCGAGGCCCGCGTCATTGGCTACGGCGGCATGGTCGGAGAAGGCTGCCTCGCCCTGGTCGCCACCCTCGCCGTCACCGCTGGATTTGCCACCCGCGAGGACTGGCACAGCCACTACGCCTCCTGGGGCGCCGCCAACGGCCTCGGCGCCAAGATCGGCGCTTTCGTGGACGGCTCCAGCGTCTTCCTCGAAGGCGTCGGCATTCCCACAGCCATCGGGTCGGTGGTGGTCGCCGTCCTGGTGATTTCCTTTGCTGCCACCAGCCTGGACACCGCCACCCGCATTCAGCGCTTCGTGGTCCAGGAGCTCGCCGACGTCTACAACATCACGCCCCTCAAGAACCGGTACGCCGCCGGCCTTGTGGCCGTGGGCACCGCTGGACTCCTGGTCATCGTCGGCAACGGCGGCCTCATGCTCTGGCCCCTGTTCGGCGCCGGAAACCAGCTGCTGGCCGGCCTCACCCTCGTGGTGGTTTCGCTCTGGCTCGCCCGCGAGGGAAAGAACTACTGGGTGACCCTGGCCCCCGCCCTGTTCCTGGGGGCCATGACCTCCATCGCCATGGTCCACAACCTGAAGACCTTCCACGCTGACGAGAACTGGCTGCTGCTGACCTTGAGCGGCATCCTGGTCGCCCTGGAGCTCTGGATCGTCCTGGAAGGCGTGGCTGCATTTCGGGCCAGGCCCGCCCAAGAAGCTGCTTCCTAGCCAATCATTGGCTGGCTCCTACACATCGAGATCGGCAGCTGACCTCTTCCCCGGGTAGGGCCGTCAGCCGGCGTCGCCCAGGTCCCGCTTCACCACCCGGATGTTGCGCTCGATGGCATCCGTGTAGCTGGATTCCGGGTAGTCCCGAAGCAGTCCCTCCAGCTGGTCGAGCACCGCCTGGATCTCCAGCACCTTCTCCGGCCCGTTCTCCAGGCGCCGGGCCCGGATGAAGCGCTCCCCTGCCCGTTCCCGGGCCCCGTGTACCAGGCCATCGACCGCCTGCTGCCACATGCTCTCGACAGACTCTGAGTCCGCCCCCCCGCGCAAAGGCGCAAGCAGCTCAATCGCCGCGGCGTGGTCCCAATTGTTCAGGCGGCTCTCGGCCTGGGCAAGAAGCTCCTCCCGGGAGGGTGTCTCGTCCGCCGGCACATCCGGCTCCACCGGGACCCCCACCTCTGCTGCAAGGTCTGTCTCCACCGGATCCCCCTCGGCCAGGGTCTCGGAGACAGGCGCATCCAACAAGACCGGCTCCTCCGGGAACTCCACAGCCGCCGGCACCGCATACTCTTCCGCCTCTGCCAACTGGGCCAGGTAGTTCCCCACCACCTGCTGCCCGCCGGCATCGAGCACCCGTGCCTTTCGGGCCAGCTCGGCTGCCAGCTCCAGGCGGGCCTGCTGGTCCGCCGTCACATCCCCTTCCCCCAACAGGTCGGCAAAGCGCCGCTCCAATCCGTAGAGATCACTTGCATCCTCGGCAAGCTCCTCCTCGGGCCACGCAGAAGTGTAGGCTCCCGCTTCGGGGGGCACATCCCCGTAGCGAAGAACACAGCCGGACAAGAGCACAAACAACATCATGGGCCCCTCTCTATTGCTCCACCGGTGCAATTTCATCCCAAACCGACCCTTCAAGAAGACCGGTGGCAGGCGCCCGGACCGACTCGGCCTCCTCTCCTTCGAAGGGAGCAAACCGACGACTGGCCTGCCCCGTCGGCGCATGAATGCGCACGGTCGCCGCCCCCTCGGCCATGGGCATCCCCGAATAGACATTCACCGGTAGCGCCAGAAGCTGCACCGGCTCCTTTGGTTTCTGCGGCGAGAGCGCCCCCAATTCCACCAGGCCCTCCACGGTGCTGCCCCACGCAGGAAGCGCACCGCTGGAACCGGCCAGGCGCGTGTTCCCCCGCACCATCTTGCGGTTGTCGTCGTACCCCACGTAGGCCCCCAGGTGGTAGCGCTTCGATCCCTCGGCAAAGCCCAGGAAGGCTGCATTTCGATAGCCGTTGGTGGTGCCTGTCTTTCCCCCCACCGACAGGGCTTCCAGGGAGCGGGCCACGCGCCGAGCGGTTCCGTGGGTCACCACGTTGGAGAGCATGTCCGCCACCAGGGCGCCCTCTCGCGGAGAGAACGCCTCCTGGGCAAGAGGGGCTGCCCGGTAGAGCACGTTTCCATGGCGATCCCGCACCTCCTGGATGAGCAGGCGCCCATCCGCCCCGGCCTCCACCGGGCGGCTCGTTCGCAGCCCTGACACGCTGCCGGCATCGAAGGCCTGCCCCGGGAACATCCATCGCTCCCCTGTCAGAAAGCCCTCGTAGACCCCCACCATCTCCACCAGCGACACATCCACCGCCCCCAGGGGCAAGGAAAGCACCGGAGGAATCTCCGACTGCACGCCGAGGCTCTTGGCCAGGGCTGCCACGTACCGCACCCCCAGCAGCACCCGAAAGTCCGGGTGGTGGATCAAGGCCTCCAGGGCATAGGCATCCTCCGCGTCCTCCTGTCGATCCATGGCCTCGCGCAAGGCCAGCAAGGTCGAAAGATGGAGCCGACCCTCCACCAGGAAGTCCCCAGGCGGGAGCTCCGGGTCCGGGATGTAGGGCAGTGCTCCCTGGGGGGCCTTTCCACAGTAGAGGGTGTCGCCTCCTCCCGGCACGCGCCTCAGGCGGTAGTAGTCGTCGCGGCACGCCTCCGCCTTGGCCTCGAGAAAGAGGAACTCCAGCTCGAGCCCCGAAAGACGCCGCGTCTTCTCAGGCCCGTCCGGCAGCGCATCCAACCGCTTTCGCTCCCGGGTGAAGCCCAGACCATAGTGCAGGCTGGCCAGCTCGCGGATTTCCTGCTCCACGTTCTCCACCCCGGAGAAGACCACGTCGGCCGCCACCTCCCGCCGCACCCGGGAGAAGTGCCCCGCTTCAAGACGATCCTGGGTGGCGATGACCCCCAGGTCATCCCGGATGCGCCGGATGTAGTCCTGGCGGCCCTCCTCCGGCCCCGGCGCCAACCCGGTCAGCCGGGCCACTTCCAGGAGATGGCCATCCTCCAGGCGATCCGTGAGGTGGTGCAACAACCAGATGCTGGCGAGGTTCTCCGAGCGCACACTGGCCCACGCAAGCGAGACCACGGGCTCCGGCTCGTGGTCCGGGTTGGGGGCGTAGAACATGCCCTCGAAGGGATAGACATTCCGCCGGTTGTCCAGGGCGTCCGTGGGGGTCCAACCCAGCTGCAGGGCTGCGTGGACCACCAGGGGTTTCCAGGTCGAACCCAGCTGCCGCTTGGCTGCCAGGGCCCGGTTGAAGTCCTGGTTGCTGCTGCCTCCGACCATGCCCCGGATCTGCCCGGACTCCAGTACCAGCACCGCCCCCTGCAGCTCCGGGTAGAACTCCAGGTCCAGGAGAATCGGGGTGTCCTCTTCCGCCAGTGCTCGGACGCTCGTACGCACCACCGACCCGGGAACCAACACCCGCTCCAGCTCGGCCAGCTCCCCCCCGGAAGGCTTGGCCCAGCGATTGCCCTTTTCCCCCTGGGCCAGCACCTTGGCCATCCGCATCGCACCGGCCCGATCCAGCCGCCCCGAGAACCCTCCCAGGTCCAGTGAGACCCCTCCTTCCTCCCAGGGACCCACCACCGTCGCCAGTCGGATCTCCCGAAGCTGCGGCGGGTTGTTCGGGTCCGGCTTCGGCGCCCAGTTCTCGTTCAGGAGCAGGTCCTCCACCGCCAGCCCCTCCACCAGGGGCCCCACCTCACTCAAGTGATGCACCAGCCCATACCGAGCAGCCCGCTGGACCCGCTCATCCAGGGTGGTCACCACCTGAATGCCCGCCGTCGAGGGATTCCCGATGCCCGCCTGCTCGAACAGGTCCGGAAAGGGCGGAAGCGCGAGGCGCCTCTCCACCTCGTCCAGCATCACCGACGAGGAGTAGCGGAAGACGCCCTTCTTGAAGGGAAGTGGCCGAGTGGCAAGCTCCTTCTGCTTCTCGGCTGTGAGGAACCCCTCATCCACCATGCGCGAGAGCACATAGGCCGTTCGATCCTGGCCCTTCTTCACGGCGGCGGCTCGGGTCTCCTCGCTGCCCCCCACAAAGGGATTGTACCGGGCCGGCGCCTTGACCAGTCCCGCCAGAAAGGCACACTCCTGGACCCCCAGCTCCGCCACATCCCGATCAAAGAAGTACCGGGCTGCAATCCCGAGGCCCCGCCCGTTGGCCGAGACATGGAACTGGTTGGCGTAGAACTCGAGAATCTCCTCCTTGCTGTAGTGCGCCTCCAGGCGCAGGGCGTTCACCAGCTCCTCCAGCTTGGAGCGCAGGGAGCGATCCGGCCGGTAGTAGAGGTTCTTGGCGGTCTGCTGGGTCAGGGTCGACCCCCCGGCCACCACCCGTCCCGCCAGCACATTGGTCACCATGGCCCGGGCGATTCCAAAGACATCGATGCCCACGTGGTCCCAGAAGCGCTTGTCCTCCGTGGCGGTGATTGCCTGAACCCACGCCTCCGGAATCTCCGCAAAGGGCACATGGTCCCGGTGCTCCCGGGAAAAGAAGACCCCGATCCGCGTGCGTCCATCCGCATACAGCACAGGCGACTCCTGGGCGATCACCGACTCGATCGCTGCCCGGGACAGGTGCTCGCCTGGCTCCTGCACCACGTGCTTGCGGTACCAGAGCGCCCCCGACAAAACGCCGATCACCCCGCAAAGCAGGATGACCACCATTCCCCGGAGCACGAGCTTCCTCATCCGGACCCCTCTTCTGTGTCCCGCTGCGGTTCTGCTTCCAGGAGCGTCGTTGCAGGGAGCATCGTTGCAGGGATCGTGCCTACTGGAGCGCCCAGCCCAATCCTCTGCGCATTGCGCAGCGCCTGCCACTTCCAGGCCACATCCCGGGCCCCCCAGAGGGCCAGCCGAACCCCCAACATTCCATCGCGGAAACCTGCTCTCAACAGAATCGACTTCACGAAATGTAGAGGCGGCCGCAGGAAGAGATCCCAGAAATGGGCGACTCGACCGGTCTCCAGGCCCTGTCGGGCGAACAGATCCGCATACTGCCGACCGGCCTGCTCGGGGTCCAGCTCGTTCCGGAAGGGGTCATGCTCCAGGAGTCCTTCCAGTCGGCGGGTGGGCCCCGTACAAACCAGGGTCTCGTGCAGAATGCCCCCCTGCCAGCGCCCGGCCCCCTTTCGCACCAGGCGCACCTTCCACGACGGCCCAAAGCACCCCCCTCGCACAATGCGTCCCAGGTACCGGTTGCGACGGCGCACCGAGAACCCCACCGCCCCTTCTGCGGGATCCTCCAGGATCCGGCCCACCGCCGCCAACAGGTCTGCATCCAACCACTCATCCGCATCCAGAAACAGCACCCAGGGCTGTCCCGCCATTTCCATGGCCCGGTTCTTCTGCGCGCCATACCCGGGCCAGTCCGTGTGCACGACCCGCGCCCCCGCCGCCTCGGCCACCGCCACCGTGGCATCGGTGGACCCCGAGTCCAGGACCAGCACCTCGGCTGCACCGGGCACAGAGGCAATGGCCCGGCCGATCCGGTCCGCCTCGTCACGCGCCACAATCGCCAGGGTCAACACAAGCACCCCCCCCTCCTATTCAGTTCCCATCCGGGTTACCCCGCGCCCATGAAAACCCACTTTTCTCCTGACTACGCCACCGCCCGTGACCGGTTCCGCGCAGCGGCCTCCGCTGCAGGGGCCCGAATGCACTCCCTCCCCCTGGAGGCGACCGGACCCGACGGGCTTGAGCTCACCATCGACATCGCCCATCTCGGCGCCGAACAACCGGACACGGTGGTGCTCCACACCTGCGGCCTTCACGGCGTGGAGGGGTTCGCGGGCTCCGCCATCCAGCTCCAATTGCTGGCCTCTCTCCCGGATCTCCCTGCCGGTTGCGCGCTGGTCCTGGTCCACCCCCTCAATCCCTTTGGCATGGCCTGGCGCCGCCGGGTCAACGAGTCCAACGTGGACCTGAACCGCAACTTCCTCGCCCCGGGGGAGGACTACAGCGGCACCCCCGACGGCTACCGATCTGTGGGCCCCCTGATGAACCGGGAGACCGCCCCCAGCGCCATGGACTTCTTTCTGCTCCGCACGCTCCTGCTCATCGCACGCCATGGTTTCAACAACCTCAAGCAGGCGGTGGTGGGTGGCCAATACGACTTTCCACAGGGCCTCTTCTTCGGCGGCACCAAGCTGGAGCAGGGCCCCGCCCTCTACCTGGACTGGCTTGGGGAACACCTGGGTGGTGCCCAACACGTGGTGGCGATCGATGTCCACACAGGCCTGGGCAAGCAGGGCCATGACACCTTGCTGGTGGAGGCAGAGATCGGCGACCCGCTGCATTCGAGACTCCACGGCATCTTCGGGGATCGGGTGGCCCCCTGGGATCCGGAGGAGGGCGTGGCCTACCAGATTCGTGGCGGGCTGCCTTCTGCGATCGAGCGGCGCTTCCCGAACGCCACAGTGGACTTCGTCACCCAGGAATTCGGCACACACCCGCCCCTGAAGGTACTCAAGGCACTGGCGCTGGAGAACCGCCAGGTCCAGTGGGGGATCGAAACGCCCCTGAACCATCCCACCAAGAAGAACATCTTGGAGGCCTTCCGGCCGGACAAGGAGGGGTGGCGAGACACAGTGCTGGAGCGAGGCCAGGAGTTGGCCATGCAGGCTGCCGCCCTGGCCTTTGAGGACAGCGGAGCCGAGCCCCACTCGGCTTGACAGCCGGAGGCGTGGCGTTAGAAACCGGCCCGCTGGCGACGTAGCCAAGTGGTCCAAGGCAGAGGTTTGCAAAACCTCCATTCACCGGTTCGACTCCGGTCGTCGCCTCCACCTTCAAACGGGGTTCCATAGCGAACCCCGTTTCTATTTCTGGGCGTTGTTCCAACGGGTTCTCCCAATTGGGAAGATCTTGCGGCCCGATGGGGGTCTACGGACGGCTTTTCCGCGGTTATACTCCCCAACCTTCGCAGGCAGAACCCATGAGTCTAGAACAGTCACTGCTCTCCTTTTCTCTACTCGGCGCCGGCTGGGTGCTCTGGCTGCTGGTGTTCCTTTCTGTCGCCTGTGTGGGAGTCGCCATTGATCGCTGGCTCTATCTGCGACTCAACAACACCCCGACCGACAAGGTCCAGGCCGGCCTCGCCCGCTACCTGGAGTCGGGAGATGCCGACACCTGGTACACGGAGTTGAACGAGCTGGGCGGCCTGGAATCCCGGGTGCTCGCTGCCGGCCTTGATGCAGGCAAGAAGGGGGCCGATTCCGCGGAAGAGGCCGTCATGGGCACCTTGATTTTCGAGAAGGCTGCCCTGGAAAAGCGCTTGATCGTGCTGGGCACCGTGGGTTCCAACGCCCCTTTTGTCGGACTGTTCGGCACGGTCTTGGGCATTATCAAGGCCTTCCACGACCTGGCCGAGAACGAGGCAGAGGCGGCCAGCGCCGTCATGGCCGGCATCTCAGAAGCCCTGGTGGCCACCGCCATCGGCCTCATGGTCGCCATCCCGGCAGTGGTGCTCTACAACTACTTTCAGCGGCGAAACAAGGGCATTCTCACCCACACCGAGAGCCTGTCCCACCTGGTCCTGGCCCGGATGAAGTCCCGGGATACCCCGAAAAACCTCTCCGAACTCCGGGAAGCTTGAGCCATGGCGGGCGCCCTCGGCGGCGGTGACGACGAACCCATCGTCGACATCAACATCACGCCGCTCGTGGACATCATCCTGGTGGTCCTGATCATCTTCATGGTCACCGCCACCTACATTGTGAAGCCCTCGATCAAGGTGGCCCTCCCCGAGGCGGCCACCGGGGAGCCCACGGAGAACACCTCCCTTGGCATCCACCTGAATGTGGACGGTGACCTGTTCCTCAACGGGGAGCCCACCACGGAGCCAGCCCTGCGAGCGATGATTCAAGGGGAGCTGACCCGGGACACGGACCTGGTCTGCCTGATCGCCGCGGACAAGGATGTCTCCCATGGCAAGGTCGTCTGGCTGATCGACCTGGTCCGCCAGGAAGGGGTCACCAAGTTCCACATCAACATCGACCCGGAGGTGGTCGCTGAAGTGGAAGGCGGGGGGTAGTTCATGCATTCCCCTCTGGAAGCGCCGCGACCCTCGGCCAGTCCGGCCTTGCTGGGGGGGTCCATCGCCACCAGCGTGGTGCTGCACCTGTTGTTCGCGTGGTGGATGATCGGGGTGCAAGTCCCGGAAAAGATAGAAAGCGTCTGGATGGAAATGGTGGTCAACGAGCCGCCCCCGCCCGAGCCGCCCCCGCCCGAGCCCGAGCCGGAACCCCCACCTGAAAGCCCCGATGCAGAGGCGCCTGCCCCGGAACCAGAACCGGAAGCGGTGGAGTTCGAAGAAACGGTTGCCCCACCTCCCGTGGACGAGCCTCCACCGCGCCGGGTAGTGCACGGGTTGTCGGCCAGCTCCTTCGCGGCCGGAGGGGAAGGCGGAATGGCCCGGGCAGGCAATAGCCTGCGCACGCGCCCCACAGAAGAGCTGTTGGGCCTTGAGGATGCGGTGCCTTTGCCCGCGGTGACCTTTCAGCCTCGCCTGCGCGGCGCACCGCCCCAGGTCGTGGTCCCCCAGGAAGCAATCGATGCGGAGATCGAGGGATCATGGACGATCCGCCTGGACATCAGCGCAGAGGGGGTCGTGGTCCGCGCACGGATGAAGTCCCGAGTAGGGTATGGAATAGATGAAGCCTGCGTCGCCGCCTGGACCCAGACCCGGTGGCGGCCGGCCCGGAAGAATGGCAATCCTGTCGCTGTTCTAAACGTTCCCAAGAAGTGTACCCTCACCGCCATCGACTGATTTTGTGCTGATTTTCCTGCTGCTGATGCTCGAAGCCCAGGCCCAGGAGGAAGACGATCCTCCCGTGCAGGAAGCCCCTGCGGCCGAGGAGCCTCCGCCCCTCGTCCGCCTGCCGGAGCTGGTGGAGTTCGTGCAGGCCCCCTACCCGGAGGCCGCGCTTGAAGCAGGCATCGAGGGATCGGTGGGGCTGGTGATTGAAATCGATGCCACGGGGACGGTGACCCATGCCGAGGTGATTCGGCCCCTCTCCCCAGAGCTGGATGCAGCCGCCCTCGAGGTAGCTCCGCAGCTTCTCTTCTCCCCGGCCGAGGACGAAACCGGCCCGGTGCCGGTCCTGATCGAGTTTGACTACGGGTTTGTGTTGGATGCCTCCAAGAAGGAGGGGGCCGTGCCGGAGACCGACCCGGCGGACCTGCTGCCCATCAACCTGGACGGCACCGTGTTGGAGATGGCGACCCGCCAGCCTCTGGGGGACATGGGCCTCCTGTTGGTGGAACTGGAGCTCTCCGCCACCACCGATGACGCCGGGTACTTTGCCTTTCACGGCGTACCGAGCGGCACCCACACCCTTCGCATCGCCCGCCCCGGATGGCGCACCCTGGAGCGATCCGTCGAGGTCGTGGACGGTGAGATCTCCACCGGCGAGTTCTGGGTCAAGAACGACTCCTGGTCCGAGGGTGAAGCGATCGGGGTCTACCGCAAGGCCCGGGAAGAGGTGACCCGCCGCACCTTGAGCGTGCAGGAAATCCGGCGCATTCCCGGCACCTTTGGGGACCCCCTCCGGGTCATCCAGAACCTGCCGGGCGCTGCCCGGGCCCCCTTTGGCACCGGCATGCTGGTGATCCGCGGCTCCAACCCGGAAGATTCCGGGGTCTACGTGGATGGGATCCGGATTCCGCTGATCTACCACCTGGGCGGCTATGTCTCGGTCATCAACGCAGACTTGCTGGAGTCCATCGACTACCTCCCCGGCGGCTTTGGCGTGCAGTACGGTCGCTCCATGGGGGGTGTGGTGGATGTGACCACCAAGAAGAAGTCTCCGGAGCAACCCCGCCTGACCTGGTCCACGGATGTCTTGGACTCCGGAGGACTCTACGAGGCCCGCCTGGGAGACGAGGGACAGCACCACGTGGCCGTGGCGGCCCGCCGGTCCTACATCGATGCCATCCTGCCCTACGCCCTGAAAAACACCGGCGTGACTGCCCTTCCCCGCTGGTACGACTACCAGCTGCGCTACCACCACAGCGGTACCTGGGACACCACCGCATTTGTGTTTGGCTTTGAGGACAACCTCTTCCTCAGCACGGCCGAGGACATCCCCCAGGGCACCGATCCGGACACGCAGGGAGACGCCGAGATCATGTACGGCACCCACCGGGGGCTGGTCATTCTGGAGCGGGAGTTCTCGGACAGCTTCTCCTTTCGATTCGTGCCCTCCTTCGGGGTCGATATCGCCCAACTGGGCTTGGGACAGTCCTTTGACGTCACCAACGACCAGTGGGTGTTGGAGATGCGCACCGAGGCCCGGTGGGCGCCAAGTCCCCGCGTGGAGGTGGTGCCCGGCGTGGACTTCATGGGGGGCTGGTGGAGCTTCAAGCTGGACCTGCCCTTCTCGCCGGCCGATGCCATGGAAAATGGGGCCCTGGGTGAGCGGCAGTCGACGACCCTGGCCGATGAAGGGTCTGGCTGGGGGCCAGACTTTTACCTGAAGACCCACATCCGCCCCCTGGCTGATCCGGACCAACTGCTCTTGACCGCAGGCCTTCGCGCCAGCCTCATCACCGTGCCGGAGCAATACGACACCCGCGGTTTTGACCCCCGCTTTTCGTTCCGCTCCAAGCTCCTGGAGCACACCACTCTCAAGGGCGGTGCGGGCGTCTACACCCAGCCCCCCCTGCCTTTCGAGGGCTGGCACCCCCAGGGCGACGTGGAAATGGACATGGAGAGAGCCCTCTCGGCGTCTCTGGGGGCGGAGCAGGCCATCGGCCAGGCGGTGACCCTGGATGTAGAAGGCTTCTACAAGAAGCTCTCAGACCTCATTGTCTCCAACCCGGACATCACGGACCTGCGCACACAGCAGAGCTTCATCAACGGAGGCATCGGGCGAATCTACGGCATGGAGGCCATGCTTCGAAGAGAACCTGTGGACGAGTTCTTCGGCTGGATCTCCTACACCCTCTCCAGGAGCGAGCGCATGGACTACCCCTGGAAGGAGGAAGAGGTCTGGTATCCCTACGACATCGACCAGACTCACATCTTCGTGGCCCTGGCCGGGATCGAGCTGCCCCGTTCCTGGCGGGCGTCTGGCCGCTACCGGTACATCACAGGAAACCCCTACACCCCCTACTCCCTCGGGGTCTATGACATCGACAGCGACTTCTACCTGGGGATTCCCTCCGGCGAGCGCAACACCGAGCGGGTGCCAGACTTCTACAGCCTGGATCTCCGAGTCGAGCGGCGGCTCACCTTCAAGGCCTGGAGGTTGGACCTGTACACGGACCTGCTCAATGTCGTACACGGGGTGAACGCCGAGTACAGCAACTACAATTACGACTACACGGAGCAGGACTGGGTGCGGGGGCTGCCTTTCATTCCCTCAATCGGCTTTGATGTAGAGGTGTGGCTGTGAGACGCATTGCTCTTCCCATCACAGCGTTCTGCTTCCTCGGGGCCTGCTACACCCCCAAGGACCCCCTGTCCCAGCCGTGGCAGATCGACCGGACCCGTATTCTCGGGGTGATTTCGGATGTACTCGATGAGGACGGCGCTTCTACTGGACAAGCAGAGGCCAGCCCGGGGGACACGGTGCGGCTCTCCTCCCTGGCCGTGCATCCGGAAAAAGATCTGAGCGTCTTGTGGACGGGCTGCGTGTCCGAGGCCGCGGACGAGTTCGGCTGCGTCGTGGACATGGAGGCAATGGAGGCGCTGTTCTCCGAGGATGTGGAATCCATGACGCCCGAGGAGTTGGCCGCCTGGACGGCCGCTCTGGAGGCCCAGGGATTTCTCGGCGTCGAGCCCTACCTCCCCCCTCAGATCCACGTGCCCGAGGACCTGTTGGCCGACCTTTCGCCCGAGAAGCAGCTGGAAGGCACGAGCTACCTCCTCTCCCTGGTGGCCTCCCCCGATGCGGCGGGCATGCTGGAGGAGGGAGCCGGGGATCTGGATGAATCGGACCTGGCGGAATCCGACACGGAGATCGCCACCAAGCAGGTCGTGGTCTCCCAGGGCGTGGAGGGGCAGCCGTGGACGCCCAACCACAACCCCCGCATTCTCTACCTGCTGATCAACGGGGAGCAGCACGACTCGGGAGCCATCCGAGAGGTCACACCCGGCGAAGAACTCACCCTGGAGCCCGTTCTCACCACCGACTCCGTGGAGGAGTACATCTTCGTCAACCGGGACGGCGAAGCAGAGGAGCGGCTGGAGGACCCCTGGTTCTCGTTCTTCACCACAGATGGCCTCTTCGACATCCCCTACTCCCTGCATGCATTTCCCGAAACCGCCTTCCATGTCCCGGATGAGCCTCAGGAGGAGACCATTCGCCTCTGGGTGGTGGTCCGGGACCGCCGCGGGGGAATGCATTGGCAGGAGCAGGTTCTTCAACTGAAATCCCAGTGATCCCCACTTCCTTCCAGGGCTTTCCAGGCCCCCGAACCTGCCTGACAGGACCCTGACGACTCCCAGCCCGACCCAAGGTGCGCCAGCGTGCTATCTTCCCCTGCCAATTTTGCCCGGGGCAGGGGGCCGTGCGCTCGCTGCCCGACACGGAGTCGCCATGACGCCCTCCACATCCCTGTCCAAAGCCGTCCTCTTGACGGGAGCCCTGCTTGCAGCGGCGCCTGCACTGGCCCAGGCCCCCGATCCTGGACCTGAGGCACTGGTGCACTTGCGTGACGGGGCCCCCCTGAAGAACGTGGTGCAGAACCGTTTCATCCTGAAGGCCGAACGGTTCGAGATCACCCCTTCTGCCGGGTACATCCCGAACAACCCCATGGTGCGTCGGGTGCTGGGCGGGGCCAACATGGCCTACCACTTCAACGAGCAGTTCGCGGCAAGCGCGCAGTTCCTCTACTCCCCAGACCTGGGCGAGACCGACCTGAAGGGCTTGACCAACACCCTCGTG
>CAZSZE010000104.1:0-13802 GCA_964610645.1 uncultured Enterobacterales bacterium
CGCTCTTTGTCTGGGTGCTTGCCCTCCCCCTCGGCTTGGAGGGAATCGCCCGGAGTGGGGCCTTGGAGGAGGCCTGGGACCCGGAGCGACTGGGCCGGAGCAGCGTCGATGCCCAGCTGACCCCCTACTGGAGCGATCGCTGCGGATCAAAGGACGCCTCTCCCATTCGCCTGGCGTTCCTGGGAGGTTCCTCCGCAGGTGGGGCCTACCAATTCTCCAAGGAGCCCACCGCCTTCTTCCCCGCTGTCCTGCACCAGGCCCTGTGCGAACGCTTTCCCGGGCAGGCCTTTGAAACCACCAACCTTGCCCAGGGCGGTAGAAATTCCTTTTCGTTTTCGCGCCACACCCGGACAATTCTCGGTACGGATCCCCCAGACCTCGTCGTGGCCTACCTGGGCGTCAATGAGTACACGCAGAATCAGCCTTTGACCCGCAAGGAGCTGGAGACACACGACAGCTCGTCCGCGCGCCGTGAGCTGGGTCGCTGGGCCCGACGGTCCCGCGTGTTGGTCGGCGCCTCCCTGGTGGCACGCCCCGCGGAATCCACCGGTGGCAACCGGGTCAGCGAGGTTCCCCCAGCTGACTTCGAGGAGAACCTGCGGCTTCTCCAAGAGGCCCTGGGCCCCATTCCCCTTCTGCTGGTGCCACAAGTGGTTGCCAGCACAACCGCGCCCAGGTTTGCTCCCTACTGGGAAATCGAGGCCACGCTGGTGGAGGAGTTCGAGACCTTCCACCTGTTCGACCCCCGCCCCTCGTTGGCGATCCACCCGCCGGAGGCGCTGCTCCTGGATTCCAACCACATGACACGGGACGCACACGGGTGGCTTGCGGAGGTCCTCCTGGCACCCATCACCGCGCTCCTCCCGCTGCCCCCCAGCGCAAACGCCGATTCTGCCGCTCCGTAGCGGTTACAATGCCCCCACATGGGTGCCGTTCGACAGCTCTGGCTTGCGCCGATCAGCTGGTTGGCCTGGAAGATTCCAGGCTGGCCCAAGCGGCTCATGCACTCCTTCCACTTCACAGAGAAGGGGAGCGCCTACGACATGCTGGCTGCCTGTGCGGCCACGGACCGTCCTGATCTCCGCAGGAAGTACTTTCACCATGCCCTCGACGAGGCCCGGCACTCCGATCTCTTTCGGGAGCGCGTGGAGCAGATGGGAGGTTTGTCTCAGCGCTTGCGCTCCCTGGAGGTCGGCGGCTCCACTTCCATGCTCGACGTGGTGGAGGGGGAAACCCTCTTTGAGCGCCTGGGGGAGCTGGAGTTCCTTTCCTTTGTCTACATCGCCGAGGAGGAGGCGGTGGAGCAGTTCCATATCTACCAGAAGCTGGGGCTCATGGATGACACGACCGCCGCCATGATGAAGCGCATTCTCAAGGACGAGGCATTCCATGTCTCCTACAGCCGCGCCGAGCTGGACCGCTATCGAAAGGAAGGCCGCGCGGACGAGGTCAAGAAGGCCCTGCGCCGGGTGTGGCGACGGCGTCTTGGAGAACGGTGGCTGATCTTCGCGAACTCCATCGGTGACGTGGTCACGGGAATCATGTTGACCCTGCTGTACCTGGTGGGTCTGGCACCTGGGCGGCTGTTGACCCGCTTGTCCAAGGGGGGCCTGCAGGCGCCGGTGAGAGACCCCCGCCCCCTCGCCCAACTGGCTCGCTCCCAGGGCTGATGCCAACCCACATCCTGGGCATCTCAGCCCTTTACCACGATGCCGCCGCTGCCCTGCTTCGTGACGGGGAGATCGTGGCCATGGCCCAGGAGGAGCGCTTCACCCGGGTCAAGCACGACCCGTCCTTTCCCGTGCGGGCTGTGCAGTGGTGCCTGGAAGAGGCGGGCATCCAAATGGGCGACGTGGATCACCTGGTGTTCTACGAAAAACCCCTCCGGAAGTTCGACCGCATCCTTTCCACGGACATGGCCACCTTCCCGCGGTCCTGGCGGGCGTTTCCGCGACACATGCGCGCCTGGTTGGGGGACAAGCTCTGGACCCGCAACAACCTGTCCCGGGTCTTTTCCTATCCCGCGGATCGCATTCTCTTCTCCGAGCACCACCTGTCCCATGCAGCCAGCGCCTTTCTGTGTTCGCCCTTTTCAGAGGCTGCTGTCCTGACCTTGGACGGCGTCGGAGAAGCAGCCACGACCGCCCTGTGGCGGGGCACCTCGGATCCGCCTTCCCTGGAGTGCATCGCCGAGCTTCGGTTTCCCCATTCCCTGGGAATGCTCTACTCCTCCCTCACGGCCTACCTGGGATTCGCAGTCAACAACGGCGAGTACAAGGTGATGGGCATGGCGCCCTATGGAACCCCGCGGTTTCTCGGGGACCTGGAGCGCCTGGTGCACCTGGAAGAAGGCGGCGGGTTCACCATGGACCTGTCGTATTTCTCGTTCCACTACCACCCGACCCGGTCGTTCTCGAAGAAACTCGAAACGCTCCTGGGGCCCCCACGGGTTCCGGGAAGCAAGCTGCTCCTGGGCCCCGATGCCGAGGGTGCAAGCCCCGAGGATGTGGAGAACAGCCAGCGGTTCGCGGACATTGCAGCCAGCACGCAGAAGCTCCTGGAGAAGCTTGTGCTTCGCCTGGTCGAGCAGGCCCACAAGGACATCGGAGGACCCAACCTGTGCCTGGCCGGCGGTGTGGCGTTGAACTCTGTGGCCAACCACGTGATCGCTCGTGAAGGCCCCTTTGACTCCCTCTGGATTCAGCCCGCGGCAGGGGATGCCGGGGGGGCCCTGGGGGCCGCGCTCTGGGCGTGGCACTGCGTCCAGGGAAATCCACGCCAAGCCGGCGCCCTGGAGCGCTCGGACCACGGCAAGGCCTGGTCCCGGGAGGATGTGGCCCAGATCCTGACCGACATCGGCGCCAATCTTGAAGACCTGGGAAGTGTCGAGGCAGCTGCGGACCACGCTGCCCAGGCCCTGGCAGACGGAAAGGTGGTCGCCTGGTGCGAGGGCCGGTTTGAGTGGGGACCCCGCGCCCTGGGCCGACGCTCGATTCTTGCGGATCCGCGCCGCGAGGAAATGAAGGACGTGGTGAACGCCCGGGTGAAGTTTCGAGAGGCTTTCCGCCCGTTTGCGCCCTCTGTGCTCGAGGAGTCCGTGGAGGACTACTTCGACCTCGCCCCCGCTGCCCTGGTGTCAGCCAGGTTCATGTTGACGGCCTGCCCGGTGCGCCCGGAGAAGGCCGCGAACATCCCCGCCACGACCCATGTGGATGGAAGCGCACGGGTCCAGGTAGTGCGATCCCAGGACAACCCGATCTACCATCGTCTTATTCGCCGGTTCGGCGACCTCACGGGAGTGCCCGTGGTGCTCAACACCTCCTTCAACCTCAAGGGAGAACCCATCGTGGCATCCCCCATCGACGCCATGGCAACCCTCTTGCGCTGTGACCTGGATGCCCTCTACTTCGAGGGCTTTCGCGTGGAGCAACCGAAATGAGCGACGAAATGGAACAGCAAGAGCTTGTGAAAGAGAGCCACGCCCCCGGCCGCATGGAGAGCTTTCTCCTGCGACTGGGCACCGCGGGAGAGCTCCTGTCCATGTTTGTGCGGGGGGGGCGCTGGTGGATGCTGCCCCTGTTGCTCATCTTTCTGTTGCTCGGACTGATCCTGGTGCTGCTCCAGAGCGTCCAATACGTGGCGCCCTTCATCTACATGGTGTTCTGATGCGACTTCTGCCCCTGTTGTTCCTCCTGACCGCCTGCCCCGCCCCGAAAGACACCTCGGACACGGGCCCCGAGGCAGATGCAGACGCCGATGCAGATGCAGACAGCGACGCCGATGCCGACCCGCGAGACGGCACCTACACCGGCAGCTTCTCCCTCGATGTCGTGGCGCCCCAGAATGCAGCCATCACAGACGTCTGCACCGGAAGCAGCAACCTCGTCTACGATTCCACACAGGCGGGCAACGAGGTCAGTGGGACTGTGAGTTGCACCTGAGGAGGCGTCATGGCCAACTCCATCGATGGAAACGGGGATGTCTACGGGCGAAGCAATGGCGACGGCACCCTGACCGGCTCGATGATGATCGGCACCAACCTCCCAGCGGTCTGGAACGGCCAATGGGGCGACCTGGACCAACTCCAGGGCACCGCCGAGGGAACGTTTGCCGCCTCCACCACGGAAGGCCCACTCCAGGTAAACTACACAATCGCCTTCACAGCCACCCGGTGAGGATCATGCGAATCACCCTGCTCATTGTTCTGCTCACCGGTTGCCTGAAGGCGAAAGAAGGCCTGGATCCGTCCCAGTGCCACGACCACCTGGACAACGACAGCAACGGGCTCATGGACTGCGACGAGGCGCTCTGCGCCAGCATGTCCAGTTGTCGGAACAGCGAGTCCGATGCAGATGCGGACGGGGATGCGGACGGGGATGCGGACGCGGACGTGGACACCAATGTCGAAGACACTGGAGACTGGAACCCGGACACCGATGGTTACGACACGGGCAATTCCTCCACTCGCAGCTACGAGGGAGGATTCACCTTCCTGATCCAGTTCCAGAACGAGCTGGAGGGATTGAACGATACCTGCAATGCCACGGGCACCATCAACGCGAGCCCCAATGTAGATGGCGGCGATTTCAGCACGTCTCTTGTCTGCGCCTGGGAGGGAGCAATGGCAAGTGCCCTGGGGCCAGAACTGACCTTCATCCTGGCAGGGAGCCTGGGTGAAGGCGGCACGATGGATGCACCCGCAATCGAGTTCTCCACCCAGTGGCAGGGAACCACCAGCTCCCAGCGAATCCAGTCCTCGTTCAGCGGTGAATCAACGCTCGCTGGTGAATACAACTACAGCTACGAGGGGGAGTTTGCCTTCTATCGGCAGTAGCCCGAAACGTCCGGGCTAGAAGATCTCGATCGGCTTCTGCTTGACCCCCAGGTAGTCCTGGGGATTGGTCCGGGTGGCTTCCATCCACCTGCGCAGGGCCTGCTCCATCTCGTAAGTGCGTCGGGGGTCCGAAGAAGACAGGTCTTTCTTCTCTCCCGGATCGGCGGACAAGTCGTAGAGCTCCCGGCCACCGTCCAGCAGGTCCAGGATGAGCTTGTGGTTCCCCTGGCGAATCATGCGGTGGTGCACAAAGAGCCGGTAGTCGGTCTCCGCAAAGGCATCGACCTCCAGCTTCTGGCCCCGCAGCAGCGGCAAGAGGCTGACTCCATCTACGCCCGTGGGACCGGTGAGGCCCATGGAATCAAAGATCGTGGGAAACAGGTCCACGGTGCGCACGACCTGCTGCACATCGTGGCGCCGGGCGTAGCCGGGAAAGCGAATGGCCATGACCACGTGGAGCTGCTCCTCGTAGAGGGTGGCGCCATGGTCCACCCCCCCGTGCTCCATGAACTCATCCCCATGGTCCGAGATCAGGGCCACCACCGTATTGTCCAGCAGCCCCATGGCCCGAAGCTGTCCCATGAACTGCCCCAGGCGCTCATCAGCCTGGCGTACCTTCTGCTCGTAGACCTGCTTGAGGAAGGCCGCATCCGCTGCATCCAGCACCCCCTCCAGACTCGCGAGATCCCCCGGGTTCTCAATGGCATCCAGGCCTTGTTCTCGCAGGCGAGCCTGCTCATCGATGCCGCCATCCAGGGACCCGTCGTACCCCTCCAGGGAACCCCGCGCGCCCTCCGCCAGCTCGAACTGGCCGTGGGAATCGTATCCATGCAGGAAGAGGAAGAACCGCTCGCCCCGGTGGTTGCCCAGCCACTCCAGGGCCACCGGAAGGGAGTAGTCCGTGCCGCCGAAGTAGCGATCATCCAGGTAGGTATCAAAGCCGCGTCCAAAGCCGTACCGCCCCTGAACCCCCGCGCCCCCGGTGAAACCCCCGGCCACAAAACCTTCCTGGATCAAGGCATCCGGGTAGGTCTGGATGCCCGGCGAGAGGCTGGTTTCCACCATCTGGTCCTGGGCGAGCAGCTTGAGCTTGTTGGTGACCCCATGCACCGAGGGCCACCGGGCAGTCCACACGCTCATGTGGGAGGGAAGGGTCCACGGCGCTGCGGTGACCGCGTTGTGGAAGACCACCGCCTCCTCGGCGAAGGCATCCATGTTGGGGGTGAGACCCGCAGCATTGCCCCCGAAACCGGTCGCGTCATAGCGCAGGGCATCCATGCTCACGAGCACCACGTTCAGGTTCTCGCGATCCGACAGGTCGTACCGGGCAGCCTCCATGGTGTTGTCCGCGAACAGGGTGGTGGACAGCTCACCGGTGGGGTCAGCCTCCTTCCCGGGCTGGCGCAGGAGGAGCCAACCAATGGCCAGGACATTGGCCAACACAACCAACACAATCAACGGAGCGGTGCGTTTCATTGAGAGTCCGGTAGCCGGATCTCACTTCCCTCGCCTGCCGCCAGGACGTTCACCCGAGACCCGATGGCCTTCAACAGGTCGTTTCGCAAGGAGATCCGCGTGGCCTCGGGAGAGGTGCGGGCCTCTTTCTGTAGGGCCAAGAACCGGGAAATCTCCGCCTCGGATCTTGCGATGCGCTCGGTGGAGCCCGCCCGGGCCTCCTCCAACAGGGCTGTCTTTGCCCCCCTGGACTGCGGCCCCAGCTCCGATGCATAGGCATCTGCTGCCAGGGCAAGGGTCTCCTGGTCTCCCTGGGCACTGGACACATCGTTGAAGGCATCCACCACGGCCGACGGTGGCACGAGATTTCGCACCTCGATGGACGCCAGCCGCACTCCGGCTCCCAGGTCATCCAGAAGAGACTGCGCACTCTCCTTGACCCGTCGCTGGAGGACGACCCGTCCCTCCGTGAGCAGGCTGTCTACCTCCATGCCCGAGACCACCTCCGCTGCAGCGCCCGCAACCTCTGCCGCCACAATTGCATCGGGATGCTCAATGCCCGTGAGCCAGGCCACGGGATCCGACACGCTGAACTGCACCGCCAGGGCCAACTCCACCAGGTTCGTGTCTCCAGTCAGCAGCCGCCGCTGCCCGGGCTCCACACGACGGACCTCCTCCACATCCACCCGCTGATCCCACTCCAGGGGCCACGGGGCTCGCAGTCCCAACCCGGATCCCTGGGCCCGGTCCACCGCTCCCAAGCGATAGATCACCGCTTTCTCGCCGGTCTCCACCATGAGCAGACCCGTGGCGAGGTAGGCGAGAGAAGCCAGGAGAAGGGCGGTGGATTTCTTCATCGGCCGCCCAGGACCTCAAACAGGGGGCTCTCACTGTCCAACACCAGGGTCGTGTCTTCCCCCAGCAATGAATCGAGAGCTTCCACGTCCCGAAGGTACCGGTAGAACCCCGGGTCGAGAGAATAGGTCTCGGCGGTCCGCCTGGCAGCAGCCTCCTCTGCCTTGGCAAGAATCTGCGCGGCTTCCCGCTCGGCCCCTGCCTGCATTTCCGCGGCCTGGCGGTCCGCCTTGGCCCGAATGCCTGTGGCCTTCTCCTCCCCTTCAGAGCGGTACTGGTTGGCAATCCTCTTTCGCTCCGCCCGCATGCGTTCGTAGATGGACTGCTCGTTTTGAAGGGGCAACCCCACGTGGCGCAGGCGCACATCCAATACCGCCACCCCCAGGCGTTCGCTGGCCCACCGGGCCACATCGTCGGCCACTCCCTCCGGCAGCAGGGACTCATCCGCCCCTTCCACGCTGAAGAGGGACCGAAGATCCCGATCCGCCAGCCCCGCTGCGACCCGGCTGATCACCAGGTCCGAAAGCTGCACCTCCACCTCGGACAGGCTGCCCACCGTTTCCAGAAAGCGCTCCGGATCCTCCACCCGCCACACCACGAAGGGCTCCACCACGAGATTCTTCTTGTCCTGGGTGAACATCTCCGTGGGTTCCACCTGGAGCATGCGGGCCCGGGAGTCGAACAGGACCACCTGGTGAATGGGCCAGGGCGCCCGGAAGTAGAGGCCGGGCTCCGTCAACGTACGCACCGGGTCACCAAACGCGGTCACCACGCCGGTCTCCCGGGCATCCACCGTGTAAACGGAGCCTCCAAGAAGGAAGAGGGCAACGAGGCCCCACCCAAGGGTTCTCTGGTTCATTGGTTGCTCCCAAACT
Organism: uncultured Enterobacterales bacterium; assembly: GCA_964610645.1. GTDB lineage: Bacteria > Myxococcota_A > UBA796 > UBA796 > CAJQPC01 > JAYZDK01. The sequence goes on from CAZSZE010000104.1 coordinate 8,020, forward strand.
TGCTGGGATCCACCGGCTGTGCGATGGAGTCTCCCAGCCAAAGGCGAATGGAATGCGGGGCAATGACAAGCCGCGCATCGGAAAGGGTCTGTTCAAGCATCTCGCGTCCCACCCGGTAGCGGGTCAGCGCAGGGGAGCGAGCACCGCCGACCACCAGGGCTTGCAGCTGGCTGTACTCCACATCCGCCCGGCTGGACAGCTCAGCGGCCTGGCCTACCGCCTCCTCCAGCAAGGCCAGGGAGGTTCCCCGGGCAATGGGCACGGTGCGGGCTGCGTAGGCCTCTGCCAGGTGGATGCTGGAGCGCTTCTCCTCGTCGGCAGAGATGACATCCATGAATGCGCTGACCACAGGCGGCGGCGGGACCGCCAGGGAGAGCCTGGCGTCCAGCACCTCAATCCCCAGCTCCGCCTGGGTCGCCAGGGCCTGCGCCGCCACAGTCACCCGCTCCTCCAACTGTCGACGCCCGGAGGTGAGCACCTCGTCCTGAGTCAGGGTTCCCACCGCACGCACCAGCGCCGCCCTGGCAAGCCCAGCCAGGACCTGCTCCGGGTCCTGGGCGCCATAGGCGAAGGCATGCGCTTCCTCCACCCGGTAGTGCAGCACTGCACCAATGGAGACCATGGACTGGTCTCCGGTGAGAAGAGGTGCATCGGACTCAGCAACGCGCACCCGCCGCACGCGCTCCACGTCCACCAGCACCACCTGCTCGATGGGAGGCGGAAGGGTGAGAGCGAGACCCGGCGCCCGGGCCTTCTCCAGGGGAAAGCCAAGTCGTTCGACCACGCCGCGGTGCCCAGGGGGCACCACCACAGCGCCTCCCAGGACAAAGAGGGCGAGCGCCAGCCCCAAGAGCCGTCCTCGTCCGGAGAACCAGGACCCGATGGAATCCAGCCGCGTGGTCCCCAAGAACCGGCCAGAACCAGCCATTTCCAGGAGGGCCAACGCCTCCAACGCCAGAAACGCTGCTCCGCCGAGAACCAGCCAACCTCCCGCCGGGTGGCCCAAAAAGGCCACGCCCTGCCCCAGGCCAATGGCCAGCAGCGCACGAGACGCCCCGGGACACACCAGCCGGTCCCGATCCGGCTCAGCGGCAACGAGAAGATGATCCAGGTACCAGGCTCCCAGGGCCAGGGCACCTCCCACAAGGCTGCCCTCCAAGCCCAGGGGGGCCCCTCGCGAAAGAATGCCAGCCAAGGCCGCCAGCCCGCCAACGGCCAGGACGGCCTGAAGAGGGCGTTTCCAACCCAGCGCATCCTCCACCGGCTGGGCACCCAGGCGCAACAAGTTCAACACACCCGCCCAGGCCAGGAGCGCACCCACTGCTGCCCCGCCAGCCAGGGCCAACACGGCTCCCCCATTGAGGAGCACCAAACCCACAACAAGCCGGCCCGCCCGAATGCGCAACGTCTCCGGTGCCAGCTGCTGCGATCCGTGTGGCGCTTCTTCCGCGTCTTCCGAAACCACCAGGGGATAGAGCACGCCAGAGACAACCAGCAGACCACCAATCCACCCCAAGGGAGCAAGTCGCTCGCCGTACACCAGCAACCCCAAAAGCGTCGCGAACACCACCTCCGACAGGGACAACACCGACGCCATGCCTGCGGAGACATCTCGCATGCCCAGGTTCAACAGGTAGAAGGGAAGGTTCGTACAGATCAACGCCAGCCCCACCACCCACAAGATGGATCGCGACGGGATTCCCAGGTCCCCCGTCCCCAGGGCCACGGCCACCAACACCACCGCCGCCACGGTCCAGGCAACGAACAGGGTGGTCAGGATGGGGGTTCCCTCCCGGCGGGTAGCCCGGGTCATCACCAGCACCCCGGCATAGCCCAGGGCCGAAAGGACAGAGAGGGCATCCCCCAACAGGAACCGGGGGTTGGTGAAGTGGCTCAAGTGGAACAGGGAGACGCCGGACAGAAGCGCCACGCCCAACATGGCAATGCCGCCTCCTGTCATCACCGCTGCGCTGGGACGCTCTTGAAAAGCCCACCAGGCAAGGGGGAAGGCCGCGAGGGGGGCCAGGTTGTGGAAAAAGATGGTGTTGGCGACAGTCGTGAAGGCGTAGCCCCCCACAAAGGTGGCGGAGGCCACAGCCAGGCAGAGGCCGTAGATCGTGCCCAGGCGCCGGGTGGCCGCATCGGGGTTCAGGACCACAGCGGAGCCCTCAGCCCACAGGGCCCAACCCCCGAAGACCCCGGCAACAATCACGGCCCGCCAAGCAGCGATGCCCACGATGGGGGCGTCGGCCCCCCTGGTGAACAATGCCATCAGCGAGAAGGCCAGCATCGCCCCCAGAACGAGGGCGTGGCGCGGCGACAGCTTCATCCGGGGAATTATACGTGCTTCCGCAGGCAGGACCCCAGGGGAGCCTCCATGCCGCGGCGGTAGGATGCCAGAGAGCCTTGATTTCCCATGTCCTCTTTTTGGATCGACAACGCTGTCCCCCTGGCCCTTCCAGGGCCGGAATCCCTCCCTTCCCGCACCCAGGTGCTGGTGGTAGGAGGCAGCCTCGCCGGGGTGGCCCTGGCCCGAGAACTTGCAGTCGCCGGTGCCACCGTTTGCTTGTGCGAAAGACGAGGGGCCGTGGGGCAAAGTTGGAGTGCCCGGTCCCTGGGTTTGATCTCACTGCCCCCCCTGGAGCACCCAAACCGACTGGCAGCAGCCCTGGGAGAGGACAAAGCCCAGCGGCTCTTCCAGTACTCCAAGGAGAACGGGGTCCTGGCAGGCAGGGAGGAAGGTGTCACCCTGACGGGGGGGCTCCATGCAGCCGGGGTGCCAGGGGAGGCCGAGGACATCCGTGCCTCCGTTTCGTTGTTGGAGCGGTGGGGCATCGATGTAGAGACATGGGAGGAGGAGCAGATCACCCAGGAGACGGGAGCCCTTGGGTTTGATGTGGCGCGGCACCATCCCGAGGAGGCGATCTGCGACCCCGTGAAGCTGGTAGCCTCCATCGCGAAGGAAGCCACAGAGGCAGGCGCGAGCCTTCACACCGGGTGCGAAGTCCAGGCCATCGACGACACGGCGGGGGGGCTCGTGGCCCGCGTCGGAACACACTCGCTCCACGCCGACACCGTGGTCTATGCAGCAGGCCCCTCCCTGCCGGACCTGGACCCCACCCTGGACCATCTACTCTCCCCGGTCCGGCGCCAGACCCTCCGTCTCCAGGGGGGCGAGGGGGCACCCCGGATTCCCATTCGCGCCCAACACGGGCACCTGCTCCTGCGATCTCTACCGGATGGATCCGTGGCGGCCTCCGGGTGTCGGTGGGCCACCCCCCACATGGAGGTCGGAGAGCAGGATGATTCGGCGCGCGTGCCCATCATTGACGAGCGCCTGCGGGAGGCAATCCACCGGCACATTCCAGGCACAGAGGGAGAAGCCACCCAAAGCGCCTGGGCCGGAATCATGGATCACACCTGCGACGGCCTCCCGATGATCGGCCCCTTGCCGGGCCGCTCCCGACACATCCTGTGCACAGGATTCAATGGGCACGAGCTGGCCTTTGCCCTCCGGGCCGCCCACTCGGTTGCCCTGGGCCTTCTCCATGGGCGGGATCCAGATCTGCCCGCCTTTCTACAGCCCTCGCGCTTCGTGGGATGATTCGGCGGGAGGCCTTCTTGTTGAAGTCACTGCCGCGCAATCGATGGGCCCTGGCCGCTGCCGCGCTAGGGGTCATCACCGTGGTGACTGCCGAGGTCTGCAGCCGACTCCTTGCCCCCAACCCCCGACCGAGCCTGGTCGCCCACGTGCCTCAACACGACGAATGGTTCGTGGAAAAGAACGGTCACATCCAGACCACCTACCAGGGTGAGTTCCAGCTTCACGACTTCTCTCCCCGGCCCCCCGGTACCCGCGCCCGGGTCGCCTGGCTGGGCGGAAGCTCTCTCCGCGGAGGCAGCCTGCCGGACCTCGAAGCCCCATCGGTCATGGAGCGAACCAACCGAACAGAAAACCTGAATCTCGCTGCCCCCGGCCTGGAATCCCGTCACTTTGTGGCCATGCTGCCCGAGGTGTTGGCCTTGAACCCCACCGTCCTCATCGTCTACGCCGGCCACAACGATCGAGGGAATGCCGTCTTTGAAGCTCTGGGGCAAGGGACGGGCGGTGGACTCATGCTTCGAGCCATTGCGCTCCTATCGAAGAGCCGGCTGTTCCAGCTGGCACAACATGCTCTTCTGTCCGTAGACGGCCTCATTCCAATGTCGGGAGACGCCTTGAAGGCCGCCCACATCTCAGAAGCCCGGGCCGCGGAGATCCGCGGGCAGTTCGAATCAAACCTGCGCAGCCTGGTGAGAAGCGCTCGGGCCGCGGGTGTGAAGGTGATCCTGTCCACTCCCGTCTCCAATCCCCTGGCCCATCCCTTTGCCTACCAGTGCCCCGAGGAGATCCGTGCCCTGGGCCTTCCCACTTCCCACGAGAGTCATGGAGCCTTCGACCTGTCAGACCTGGACCCGGAAGCCCTCCATGCAGCAATTTCCCGGTCCCCGACCTGTCGAGAGATCCAGATCTTCCAGGCTCGGCTGGCGATCACTACAGGACAGCCGGTTTCTGGCATCGAACAACTCGATGCGCTGCGGGATGAAAACCCCCTCCCGGTCTCCGCTGACCGAAGAACGATAGAGTTGATCCGCGCGATCGCACGGGAGGAAGGAGCCTTGTTGGCGGACGTGGCAGCGGAGTTCCGACAGGCCGGTGGTGGCATCGAACCACCAGGCTGGTTCTGGGACCCCAACCACCTGCGCAAAGAGGGCCACGTGGCTCTGGCCGCCGTGGTCGGTCCCGTCTTGGAAGGAGCGCTGGGCCTGCCCCCCTCACAATGGTCCATGCCCGAACTTCCCGCGCTTACGTTGGACGGTCGAAAAACCGGGTTGGAGAAACAACCTCCGCCGGATGAGATGCCCTAGTCTAGTCCCGTGAGTCACAAGTTCGCTGGCAGTAGGAGAGAGGGCGGAGCCGCTCGTGGGTTTCGGCAACTCGATGCTCGACAGGCTCGACGCTCGACAAGCTCGACAGGCTCGACAGGCTCGACGCTCGACAAGCTCGAATCTCGTCCCCTTTGCCGGTAGGTGTCACCCATGTCTCCGGTCTAAAACGTCACCCATGTCCCGGGTTGCACAGTCCCGGGTTGCACAGTCCCGGGTTGCACACGAGTCTGTCGAGATTCGAGTCCGTCGACCATCGAGCATTGAAGCTGCGTTTGTAGCCCTCGCCACAAAGGGGGGTTCGCCAGATCCCGGGGGGTATAAAGTGACTCCCCCCGATTTTGGCGATGATGTGGCCTTGGAGTTCGCCAAATCCGGGGGGGGATGCGCTATCCCCCCCTTGAATTGGCGACAATTGGCGGAGATGGTTCGCCAAATCCGGGGGGGTATAAAGTGACTCCCCCCGATTTTGGCGATGATGTGGTTCCGTTCCGAGCGGCCTTGGAGTCGATTGCGCCAGGAGCGTGTGGGACTCGGAAAAGCAGAGCGATTTCGATCAGATGTAGATCATCGCTCGACGGATTCTCCTTGGCGTGATCAGATTGCCTCATGACGACCAAGAAATACCGCCCCTGGAACCGGCCTACTTGTTTCCGCCCACCGCCAACGCAGGAAACCACCGAGCGATGTCCCCCCCCGGCTGTAGGATCCCATGGGCCTCGCGCTTGGATCGAGGCTCCACCTACTTCGACATTCGAGCGAGCATGGCTCCGATTCGGCGGAGTTTCTTTTGGAAGTACGCGGCCTCTCCCGACTGCACCAGGTCCAACACCGCGCACAGTTCCGCAGCACTTCCC